>NZ_JBIVYX010000005.1:0-221462 GCF_044759225.1 Streptomyces sp. NPDC101132 | reverse complement strand
CGGGGTTGGGGGGGGGCTAGTCCCGCGGGTGGGCTTTCGGGGCGGGGGGCCCGGTTTTTTTGCCCCCCCCCCCCCGCGGCCGCCGCCCCCCGGCCGGCCCCCCCCCCCCCCCCGGGGGGGGGGGGCGCCCCGCGGCCGCTTTCCGTAGCGGGACGTGACGGGCAGGTGGCCGGGGTCAGGCGCTGCTCGGGACCAGGCGCTCCGGGCCCGGGGCGGGTTCCGAGCGCAGCTTCTCGCGCAGTTCCACGTCCTGTTCGGTGAGCTGCTGGGGACCGCTGTGCGGGGGGACGCCGGAGACGGCCGTTCCGGGCGCCTCCTTGGGTACGTACTCCCTCGGCGCGGTGGCGGTGGTGTACGCGGTGGCCGCCGCGATCACCGCCGTCAGCCCGATCGCGGCGCGGGTCCACCGCCGGCTGCGGTGCTCGCCCGCCGCCCGGACCACCGCCGCCGGCCGTGGCTCCAGCCGTACGGACGGCACGACGGAACCCAGCCTGTGGTGCAGGGCCCCCGGTGCGGACAGCTCCGGCAGCCGCTCGGTGAGCCGGGCGTGCGCGTTGAGCAGCCGCTGCCCCGTGGCCGGCGTGCTGGCCTCGGTCTCCGCCGCCGTCTCGGGCAGGTCCAGGCCCACGCCGTCGTACAGCAGCACGGTCCTGCGGTGTACGGGGGGCAGTTCGAGCATCGCGTCCATCAGCGCCCGGTCCGCGGGGGAGGCCGGGGGCTGGTCGGGGTGCTTGTGGGCACGCCGGAACCGGTGCCAGGGGGAGAGCGCGTACTCGTACGCCACCGCACGCACCCAGCCGACCGGGTCCGGGTCGGTGGCGACCTCGGGCCAGCGCCCCCAGGCCTGCTGGAAGGCCCGTTCGACCGCCTCCTGGGCCAGTGCGCGGCGGCCGGTGAGCAGGTAGGCCTGCCGGGTGAGGGCGCCGGAGCAGTAGGCGTACAGGGCGTCGAAGGTCTGTTCCGGGGTCAGGGCGGTTGGGGGCGTGGGCGGTTCGGGGGCGGGGGACGGTTCGGTGACGGAAGGCGTGTCGGTGGGGGGCGCCTGCTGCTCCTCGGCGGCCTCCGGTGCGGCCGGCGAGGGGGCTGCCGGGGAGCTGGAGGACGGGGAGGGGGCGGGCGCGGCCGACGGGGCCTCCGGTGCCGTCTGCCGGGACGTTTCTGCGGGGGATGGCGGCGACGTGCCGACCGAGGCCCGTTCGCGGGCCGCCGCGAAGGCCGCCGCCAACTGGTCCCTGCGGAGCGGGGTGTGGCGGGCCATCAGGGTGGGCGGCTTCGCGGCGCGCTTGGCGGCCGGCTTGGGACGGGTGCTGGGGGAGGCCGGCTTGGCGGGCGGCAGCGGCCTGCCGCGCCCGGTGGGGGGACCGGACATCGGGGATTCGGGGTGGTGGGCCGGCTCCGGGTGATGGATCGGTGCGGGGTGATGGGCGGGTTCGGGGCGGGTGGGTTCCGCGTGCCCGGACTCGGGGTGCGCTGGTTCGGGATGATGCGCTGGTTCGGGGTGCGCTGATTCCGGGTGCGTTGCTTCGGGGTGCTCTGGTTCTTCCGCGGGCGAGCCCAGCCGGGCCAGCAGTTTCGCGTACGCCTCGCGCTTGCGGCCGCGGGGCTCGGTGCGGCCCGTCTCCCACGAGCGGACCGTCGTCGGGGTCACGCCCAGCGCCGCCGCGAGCTCCTCCGGGGTGAGGTCCCCGGACTCGCGCAGCCGCCGCCGCTCCTTGGGGGAGGGCAGGGACAGGTCGGAGGCGGTGTCGACGCTTTGTGTCATGCCGGACTCCCCGTAACGCTCCCTTGGCCGAAAAAGTACATAACCGTATATTGCGAGACACTACGATCATTCGCCTGTTACGCGGCCTCAGCGCGTGTCGTTGGGACCATGTCCGCGTGACCCACGTGTCGTCGTCCGGCCGTCGCCGCCGCTCCCCGGCGGCCGCCGCCTGCGTACTGGGCGGCGTACTCGCCGCCGGGCTGGGCCTGGGTGCCCTGGCCGTCCTCGTCATGGTGCTGTGGATCAGCTCGCCCTACCCCGACAGCGGACCCGGCGCCGCGCTGCACGTGGCAGCGGGGGTGTGGCTGCTGGCCCACGGCACCGAGCTGATCAGGTACGACACCCTGTCCGGGGTGCCGGCCCCGGTCGGGCTCACCCCGTTGCTGCTGGTCGCGCTGCCCGTGTGGCTGGTGCGGCGTGCGGTGCGGATCGCTCTCTACGAGGACGACGGCGAGGGTGAGGGCGAGCTGGGGGAGGGCGAGCAGCGGGAGGCCGGGGCCGGGGCCGGGGCCGATGGGGCGGGGGCCGGCCCCGGCGCGGGTGCGGGTGCCGGTGCGCGAGCTGAGCGGTTGTCCGGTGGGGCCGTCTTTTCGGCGGTGGTGTGCGGGTACCTGCTCGTCGCCGCGGCGGCCACGGTGTACGCCGCGGGCGGCCCGATGCCGGCGGACCCGCTGAGTGCGGCCTGGCACGTGCCGCTGGTGGTGGTGTGCGCCGCCGCCGCCGGGGTGTGGAGCTCACGCGGGCGTCCGTACGGGCCGCCGCCGGGCTGGCTGCCGAGGGGCGTGCGCCGCCATCTGATGCGCCCCGGTTTCGAGACCGCGCTGCGTTCGGGCGCCGCTGCGACCCTCGTGCTGGCCGGGGGCGGCGCCCTGCTGGTCGGTGCCTCGCTGGTGTGGCACGCGGGTGACGCGCAGCGGTCGTTCCTGGAACTGACCGGCGTCTGGTCGGGCCGCTTCGCGGTGCTGCTGCTGGCCCTCGCGCTGATTCCGAACGCCGCCGTCTGGGGGGCCGCGTACGGGCTCGGGCCCGGATTCGCGCTCGGGGCCACCGCGACCGCGACGCCCCTGGCCTTCGCGGGCGCGCCCGCGCTGCCCGGCTTCCCGCTGCTTTCCGCGCTGCCGCCGGCCGGTGCCGGGTCCCCGGCCACCTGGGCGGCGCTCGGGGTGCCGGTGGTCGCGGGGGTGGTACTGGGGTGGTTCGTGGGGCGCGACGCGGACGAGGACACCTGGGGGGAGACCGCCCTGACCGCCCTCTACGGGGCGCTGGTGTGCGGCGGTGCGCTGGCGGCGCTGGCCGCGGCGGCCGCGGGCCCGCTGGGTTCCGGGCGGCTGGCGGCCTTCGGGCCGGTGTGGTGGGCCGTCGGTGCTGCCGCCGCGGGCTGGACCGCGGTGCTCGGCGTACCCGTGGCGCTGGGGGTACGGGCCTGGCGGCTGCTCCCGGCCGAGCTGGTGGGCGGGGAGGACGAGGACGGGGAGGGCGGCACCTGGGACGCGGGCACCTGGCACGACAGCGGGGTGCGGGAGGTGCGCTGGGAGGCCCTGCGGAGGTCGGCGGGGGATCTGATTCCGGAGATCGAGGGTGAGGGCGCGGTCCGGGTCGGGGGTGGGGCCGGGGTGGAGGCCTCTGCTCTGGAAGAGGCCCTGGAGGAGGTACGGGCCCGTGTGCTCCCGCCACTGACGCCGGTCGGCCTCACCGGTACCCGGATCGTCCCGCGCGTACAGCGGGTGCCGGAGGCCGAGGGGCCGCTGCCCGGCGACGCGCCGTAGCCGCGGCCGGCCCGGCGCGTCCCGGAGGTGAAGACCTCGGCGGACGAGTGGGGCCGGCGGGCGCTACTTCTTGACGCCGATGAGGTCGCGGAGGGGGTCCGGGAGGAGGTCGTTGCACTTCAGTTCCGCGGACTTGGTGAGGGCGTCGTCCCGGCAGACGTAGAAGTCCTTGTAGACCAGCTGCATCGCGTACGTGCCCGCCGTGAGGAGGAGGGCCAGGACCGCCGTCAGGAGGCCGCTGACCGCTGCCGTCGTCTGGGGGCGGATCGGGCCCTCGGCGGCCGGCGTGCCGGGGGACGGCTTGGCGCGGAGCGAGCTGATGCCCCAGTACAGGGCGAGCGAGCCCAGCAGGAGGCCCATCGCCGGGATGCCGAAGAGGGTGAAGAAGAAGGCCCACATGCCCGACAGGAGTGCGTAGCGGGCGCGGCGCTGGACCGGGTCCGTCGGGTCCCAGCGGCCGCGCTGCTGGTCGGGGTCGTTGCCGGGACCCTCGGGGCCACCGCCCTTGCCGGGGTCCGTCACGCGCCGCGGCTCCCACGGCTGGTCGGGACGTCCCTCCGGCGGCGCCGCGAAGGGGTTGTCTTCGCCCTGCGGCGCGGGCGGCTGGGCGGGGGACTGGCGTGGGTCCGGCATCGGGTGAGTTTCTTCCCCTGGGCGACTGGTCGGGTGAGCGCTGTACGCCAGACGCTACCGCCCGGCCATCCCCCCGTCCCTCGGGGGCCGTCCGGTGTGCCGGTATCGTTGCAGGCGGTCGGTCGCTTCGTATGGTTCCCCGTAAAACGGGGTCTTACGTTTTTGTACGACCACACAAGACGCACCCCGTGAGAAAGGGCCTGTCATGGCCTCCTCCCGCCTGGTCGTGCTGGTCTCCGGCTCCGGCACCAACCTCCAGGCCCTGCTCGACGCCATCGCCGCCGACCCCGAGGGATACGGCGCCGAGATCGTGGCCGTCGGGGCCGACCGTCCCGGTATCGCCGGTCTGGAGCGTGCGGAGCGCGCAGGGATCCCCACCTTCGTGTGCCAGGTCAAGGACTACGCGAGCCGCGGGGAATGGGACGCGGCGCTGGCCGCGGCCACCGCCGCGTACGAGCCGGACCTGGTGGTGTCCGCCGGGTTCATGAAGATCGTGGGGAAGGAGTTCCTCGCGTCGTTCGGCGGGCGGTTCGTCAACACGCACCCCGCCCTGCTGCCGTCCTTCCCCGGCGCGCACGGCGTGCGGGACGCGCTGGCCTACGGGGCCAGGGTCACCGGCTGCACCGTCCACTTCGTGGACGACGGCGTGGACACCGGTCCGATCATCGCCCAGGGTGTGGTCGAGATCCGGGACGGGGACGACGAAGCCGCTCTCCATGAGCGCATCAAGGAAGTCGAGCGCAAGCTGCTCGTCGATGTCGTGGGGCGTCTGGCCCGCAACGGCTACCGCATCGAGGGACGAAAGGTAACGATCCAGTGACCGCCGAAGGTACGAACAAGCGGCCCATCCGACGCGCGCTCGTCAGCGTCTACGACAAGACCGGGCTGGAAGAGCTGGCCCGCGGGCTGCACGAGGCGGGCGTCACGCTGGTGTCGACCGGTTCGACGGCGTCGAAGATCGCCGCCGCCGGTGTGCCCGTCACCAAGGTCGAGGAGCTGACCGGCTTCCCGGAGTGCCTGGACGGCCGGGTCAAGACCCTGCACCCGCGCGTGCACGCCGGCATCCTGGCCGACCTGCGGCTGGAGAGCCACCGCGAGCAGCTCGGCGAGCTGGGCGTGGAGCCGTTCGACCTGGTGGTCGTCAACCTGTACCCGTTCCGCGAGACCGTGGCCTCGGGCGCGACCCCCGACGAGTGCGTCGAGCAGATCGACATCGGCGGTCCCTCGATGGTGCGCGCCGCGGCCAAGAACCACCCGTCGGTGGCCGTGGTGGTCAGCCCCGAGCGGTACGGCGACGTGCTGGAGGCCGTGCGGGGCGGCGGCTTCGAGCTGGGCGCGCGCAAGCGGCTGGCGGCCGAGGCCTTCCAGCACACCGCCGCGTACGACGTGGCCGTGGCCTCGTGGTTCACGAACGCGTACGCCCCCGAAGAGGGCGCCGTGCTGCCGGAGTTCCTGGCCGGCGCGTGGGAGCGCAAGGCGTCGCTGCGCTACGGCGAGAACCCGCACCAGGGTGCCGCGCTGTACACCGACGGGCAGCCGGGCGGGCTCGCCAACGCCGAGCAGCTGCACGGCAAGGAGATGTCCTTCAACAACTACGTGGACACCGAGGCCGCCCGCCGGGCCGCCTACGACCACGACGGGCCGTGCGTCGCGATCATCAAGCACGCCAACCCGTGCGGCATCGCGGTCGGCGCGGACGTCGCCGAGGCGCACCGCAAGGCGCACGCGTGCGACCCGCTGTCCGCGTTCGGCGGCGTGATCGCCGTGAACCGTCCGGTGACGGTGGAGCTGGCCGAGCAGGTCGCCGAGATCTTCACCGAGGTCATCGCGGCCCCGGCGTACGAGGACGGCGCGCTGGAGGTCCTGGCGAAGAAGAAGAACATCCGCGTGCTGAAGGTCGACGGCGACGGCCGCCCGGCGGGCGACCTGCGTCCGGTCTCCGGCGGTGTGCTGCTCCAGCAGGCCGACGTCTTCCAGGCCGAGGGCGACGACCCGGCGAACTGGACCCTGGCGACCGGCGAGGCGCTCTCCGAGGCCGAGCTCGCCGAGCTGGCCTTCGCCTGGAAGGCCTGCCGCGCGGTGAAGTCGAACGCGATCCTGCTGGCCAAGGACGGCGCCTCGGTCGGCGTCGGCATGGGCCAGGTCAACCGCGTGGACTCCGCGAAGCTCGCGGTCGAGCGGGCGGGCGAGGAGCGCGCGCGGGGCTCGTACGCCGCCTCCGACGCGTTCTTCCCGTTCCCGGACGGCCTGGAGATCCTCACCGAGGCCGGCGTGAAGGCCGTGGTCCAGCCGGGCGGTTCGGTCCGTGACGAGCAGGTCGTCGAGGCCGCGAAGAAGGCCGGGGTGACCATGTACTTCACCGGCACCCGTCACTTCTTCCACTGACGGACCCGGAAAACGGCGAAGGCCGCGCCCCGCACTGCGGGACGCGGCCTTCGCCGTACTGCGTTACTTCTTGACGACGAGGGTGCCCGCGGCGCGGTCGTGCCAGCCCTGGAGCTTGCCCGAGTTGTCGAAGAAGGGGGAGAGGTAGACCAGGATCTGGCCGATGCCGCAGAGGAAGGCGCCGACCATCGGGATGATCCAGCGGATGAAGCCGCCGCCGATGCCGGGAACCTGGCCCGTGTTCTCCTTGACGACCTTCAGGCCCAGGGCCATCTTGCCGACGGTCGCGCCGACGAACGCGATCATCAGCCACTCGTAGAGGAGGGTGGCGAGGCTGAGGATGAGCAGACCGCCGAAGAAGGCCGCGAAGATGCCGCCCGCGGCCTCGCCGGCCTGGGTCGCGGCCTCGTTGACGCAGGTCTGGTAGGACGGGGAGAGCGGGTCGATGCCCGAGCAGTCCTTGATGTCGTTGGCCGCGCTGAAGGCGCCCGCGAACACCACGGAGCTCAGGATGAAGTACAGGACACCGATGATCGCGCCGTCGATCAGACGGGCACCGAAGCGGCGGCCCATGGTCGCCACCTGGACGGTGCCCAGGCCCGCGACGTTGATGTAGCCGTTGTTGGCCTGGAGGGTGCCGGGGGCCTGCGGAGGCACGGCGCCGTAGGCGGGCTGGCCCTGCTGCGGGTAGCCGTAGCCACCCTGCGGCGGGACACCCTGGGGGGCCTGCTGCGGGTAGCCGTAGCCGGGCTGGCCCTGGGGCTGCTGGGGCTGCTGCCCGTACGGGTTGTTCGGGTCGCCGAAGCTCATCTTGCGAGTTCCTCCGTTGGGAAGTGCGGGGACGCAAGGCCGCGCGAGGAGGAAATAACGATCTGAGCGGTCGGCCCCCCCGGCACTGCCCGCGGCACTACTATCCGGCCATCGTGGTCGGAGCGGCTCGCTCTTGTCCAGTCGGTTGCAGCTCCCGTTGTGCAAGTGCAACCTCCCTTCACACCGCCCCCATCCCGTGTGCGGGCGGAAGTGGAACCGGGGCGGGTCCATCCGGGAGGATGGAGTCATGACTGCCCAGATTCTCGATGGCAAGGCCACCGCAGCCGCTGTCAAGTCCGAACTGACCGCCCGCGTAGCGGCTCTCAAGGCCGGCGGAATCACCCCCGGCCTGGGAACGCTGCTGGTCGGCGACGACCCGGGCAGCCGCTGGTACGTCAACGGAAAGCACCGGGACTGCGCCGAGGTCGGCATCGCGTCGATCCAGCGCGAACTGCCCGACACCGCCACGCAGGAGGACATCGAAGCGGTCGTACGTGAACTCAACGCGAACCCCGAGTGCACGGGCTACATCGTCCAACTCCCGCTCCCCAAGGGCATCGACACCAACCGCGTCCTGGAGCTGATGGACCCCGCCAAGGACGCCGACGGGCTCCACCCGACCAACCTCGGCCGCCTGGTCCTCAACGAGCCGGGTCCGCTGCCCTGCACCCCCTACGGCATCGTGCACCTGCTCCGCCACCACGGCGTCGAGCTGAACGGCGCGCACGTCGCGGTCGTCGGCCGCGGCGTCACGGTCGGCCGCTCCATCGGCCTGCTGCTCACCCGCAAGTCCGAGAACGCCACCGTGACCCTGTGCCACACCGGTACGCGCGACCTGTCCGCGCAGCTGCGCCAGGCCGACGTCATCGTGGCCGCGGCCGGGGTCCCGCACCTGGTCAAGCCGGAGGACGTCAAGCCGGGTGCGGCGGTGCTGGACGTCGGCGTCAGCCGCGACGAGAACGGCAAGATCGTCGGCGACGTCCACCCGGGCGTCGCGGAGGTGGCCGGCTGGCTCTCCCCGAACCCGGGCGGCGTCGGCCCCATGACCCGGGCCCAGCTGCTGGTCAACGTGGTCGAGGCGGCCGAGCGGTCGGCGCGCGACGACGAGGCGGAGGCGGCCGAACAGGCGGAGCGGGACGAGCACCGTGCTGGCTGAGCGCAAGGACCCGGGGGAGCAGCAGGGGCAGCAGGCCTCCCGCCGCTTCCCCCAGGTCACGCGCGACACCGCCCGGCCCGAGGGCGGTGGCCGCGCCGCGCCCGGCGACGCCCCCGCCCCGGCACGGCAGTGGCCGATGCTCAGCGTGCTCGGGGCCACCGCGGTCGGGCTGCTGCTCACCGCCCTGGACCAGTTCCGGGCGGGCTGCCTGATCATCGGCGTGGCGCTCATCGCGGCCGCGGTGCTGCGGCGGGTGCTGCCCTCGGTGGGCATGCTGGCCGTCCGCTCCCGGTTCACCGACATGGTGACGTACGGGGTGCTCGGCACGGCGATCGTGCTGCTCGCGCTCGTCGTGGAACCGGAACCGCTGCTGGAGGTGCCGTTCCTGGAGGACGCCGTCCGGTTCACGGTGCGTTGATCTTCTGATCGACGGCGGAACGTACGCCATTCCTTCGAACCCCCGACTCGTGTGCGACGGACCACACGGGGTCGGGGGTTGGACGTGTCCCGGGTCGGATAGCCTGACCCGCGGATGTCTCTTCACGTCAAGATTCACAGGGAAGCGGCGTCCTCCAGCACATGGGGCCAGGAGGCTCCACCGCCAGCTGTCTAACGGAGAAGGCCATGACCCGCACTCCCGTGAATGTCACCGTCACCGGCGCCGCCGGCCAGATCGGCTACGCGCTGCTCTTCCGCATCGCCTCCGGTCACCTGCTCGGCGCGGACGTGCCGGTCAACCTGCGCCTCCTGGAGATCCCGCAGGGCCTGAAGGCCGCCGAGGGCACCGCCATGGAGCTCGACGACTGCGCCTTCCCGCTGCTGCGCGGCATCGAGATCACCGACGACGCCAACAAGGCGTTCGACGGTGCCAACGTCGCCCTCCTGGTCGGCGCCCGCCCGCGTACGGCCGGCATGGAGCGCGGTGACCTGCTCTCCGCCAACGGCGGCATCTTCAAGCCGCAGGGCAAGGCCATCAACGACCACGCCGCGGACGACATCAAGGTCCTGGTCGTCGGCAACCCGGCCAACACCAACGCCCTGATCGCCCAGGCCGCCGCGCCGGACGTCCCGCGCGAGCGCTTCACCGCGATGACCCGCCTGGACCACAACCGCGCGATCTCGCAGCTGGCCGCCAAGACCGGTGCCGCCGTCTCCGACATCAAGCGCCTGACCATCTGGGGCAACCACTCGGCCACCCAGTACCCGGACATCTTCCACGCGGAGATCGCCGGCAAGAACGCCGCCGAGGTCGTCAACGACGAGCAGTGGCTGGCCGACACCTTCATCCCGACCGTCGCCAAGCGCGGCGCGGCCATCATCGAGGCCCGTGGCGCCTCCTCGGCCGCCTCTGCCGCCAACGCCGCGATCGACCACATCCACACCTGGGTCAACGGCACCGCCGAGGGCGACTGGACCTCCATGGGCATCCCGTCGGACGGCTCCTACGGCGTCCCGGAGGGCCTGATCTCCTCCTTCCCCGTCGTCTGCAAGGACGGCACGTACGAGATCGTCCAGGGCCTGGACATCAACGAGTTCTCCCGCACCCGCATCGACGCCTCGGTGCAGGAGCTCTCCGAGGAGCGCGACGCGGTCCGCGAGCTCGGCCTGCTCTGACCCGGCCCCCGGCGCGCTGACGCGCCGTGAACCGGAACCACCGAACGCCCCGGCAAACCCTGCCGGGGCGTTTGGCGCGTTTGACGCTGTCACCGCCCGGAGGGCCGGTCCTAGGGTGCGCGGATGACCCAGTCGGCCCACTTACCGCCCCAGTCGCCCCGCCCGCCGGACCCGCTGCTGCTCGGCAAACCACCGGTCGCCCCCGCCGCCAGCGAGGCCGGCCGCCTCATGTGCGCGGGCGTCTACCTCGACCCCGCCTTCCGGGACCAGGTCATCGACGAGCTGTACGTCCACGAGGAGCGCCTGGTCGCGCCGAGCCACGGCTTCGACGCGGCCCGGGTCCTCGCCCACGCCCTGCGCGCCAGACGGACCGAACTGTGGTACGCCGCCGGGGTCGTCGCGGTCTGGCTGCTGGCCTGGAAGCTCACCGGCGGACTGTTCCTCGCGTACTTCCTGCTGCCCTGCCTGCTGCTGGCCCTGGCCGCGCTGATCAGCCGCGACAGGAAGAACCCGCCGCTGCGTCTCGTCGGCGGGCTGGTGCGCTGGTACGCGCGGCTGCTGATGGCCCTCGCCTTCTTCGGCCTGGGCGTCAACCTGTACGCCGGCACGCACTACGAGCGGTACGACAACGCGCTCGTCGCGTTCGTCTTCGAGAACGGCCGCATGGTCGACCTGGAGCAGCTCGTGCTCCCGGACGACTGGCAGTACTGGTACACCGACTACGAGGGCGGCTTCCTGGAGAACGCGTGGGGCGTCGTGCTGTTCTTCCTGCTGCTGGCCGTGCTCGCGGGGCTCCAGCGCGGCCGGTTCTCCCGGATGATGGCCGGTGAGCTGTCCCCGCGGCGCTACCCCGACGTCCGCTCCGACCCGGCCGACCACGCGGTCGGCGTACGCTTCCGCCGCATCCAGCGGCAGATCCGCGCGGAGCAGCACTCGCCCCTGATCATGTACGACACGGCGGCGCCCTTCCGCGGCGCCGGCTGGCCCTGGGACGTCTGGCACCTCTCCGTCGAACTCAGGCCGCGCACCGACTTCGGCACCCGCAAACCGGAGCAGCTCGACAACGAGCAGCTGCTGGGCCGGATCGTGAAGCAGGTGGAGGCGCTGCGGGTGCCGTCGCCGCGCCGGGACCCGGCGATCGCCGCGGCCGTGCTCGACCGGCTGCGGGAACTGGTGGTCGACGAGTGCGTGTTCCTGCCGGCCGCCGGACTCCCCACGCGCGGGTCCGCGCCGACCCGGCAGGGCGACTTCGAGCTGCACCGGGCGGGGGCGGTCGAGGAGGGCGGCGAGAAGCGGCGCCACTTCCTGCGCATCCGGGTGGGCGGCTGGGACGAGGACGTGGTCGTCACCGTGTACGTACGGGTGCACACCCAGGGCGGCATGCTGATGCTGGAGTTCGCCCCGCACGTGCTGCCGCCGGTGCGCGAGGCCTTCCAGAAGGCCGACGACATCGCGCAGCGCCACCGGAACAACAACCGCTTCGGGAAGCTGGTCTGGGCGCTCGCCCACGCCCCGCGCTCGCTGACCGCGGCCCTCGCCACGCTGGGCCGCGGGGTGGTGAGCCTGTGGCGGGTGCTGACCGCCGGGCACGGCGGGGCGCGCCCGGCGGGGCCCGAGCGGGCCGTGCGGGAACTGGCCACCGACTTCAGGCTGTCGCTGTTCCAGAAGATGGACCACGACCGGTACCGCAAGACCATCCAGGACCGGGTGACGGAGGGGGTGAAACTGGCGCTGTACGAAGCGGGTTGGCAGACGGGCGAGTTCGAGCAGAAGATCGTCAACCTGAGCGCGGGCGCGACGTACGTCGACTCGGTCAGCCACAGCGCGGTCAACTTCGGGGAGAAGGGCACCGCGAGCAACACCAACACCGCGAGCGGAGCCAAGGGGGCCAAGGGTGGCGGCAGGTAACGGGACGCACGGGGCGGAGCACGGGGCCGAGCACGGGGCCGAGCCCGCGGGCCCGGTCCGGATCGGCCGGATCGAGGGCAGCGCGGTCAACTTCGGCGCGGGCGGTACGGCGAACAACACCAACGTCTTCCACGGCGCCCCGCGCGACGCGGCCCAGGAGGAGCTGCTGCGGGCGGTCCGGGAGCTGCGGGCCGACCTGGCGCGGGTGCGGCGCAGCGAGCACACGGAGGTGCTGGAGGCCGAACTGGTCGGTGCGGAGGACGAGTACGAGGCCTCCGGCGAGGTCACGCGGGGCCGGCTGACCCGGCTGCGCGACGCGCTCGCCGACTCCGGACCGGTCCTGGAGCTGCTGGCCTCCGGCGGCGCGCTGGCCGCGGCCGTCGCGCAGCTGCTGGGGGGCTGAGCCGTGCCGGAGAGCGGTCCCCGCTGGAACCCCCGGACGCAGCGCTGGGAGTTCGGCCCGCCGGAGGAGCCGGCCGGCCCGGCGGAGCACAAGCCGAACCACCCACCTGCCGCCCCCACACCACCACCCCCGGCCGAGGGCCCGGCCCCGGGCCAGGGCACGGTCCCGGACGAAGGCCCGACCCCGGGCCAGGGCGCGCCCCAGGCCGATGGCTCGGCCCCGGGCGATGGCTCGGCCCCGGCCGAGGGCTCGGCCCCACGTGGGTCGTCGGGCGGCGCCGGTCAGGTTCCTGCCCCGGCCCCGACCTCGGGTCAGGCGCCGGGGGCCTGGGCTGGTGTCGGACCGGCGGCGGGCGCCGGGCACGGTGTCGGGCAGGCCGCGGGTGGCGGGTTCGGGGCGGTCGTCGCGGGTGGGCCCGCGTACGATCCGCTCGGCGGGGCCGCCGCGTCGGTGGCCGACGCCGAGACCCAGGCGGCCGGGGCGTGGCCCGGTACGCCCGGTGGCCACCCCGGCGCCCTTCCCGCGCTGCCGCCGCACCCGCCCGTACCGCCCCAGTACGGGCCCACCGGCGGGCCCTTCGTCCCTTCTCCGCCGCCGCCTCCGCCGCCGCCCCGGCCCGCCGGCCAGGGCTGGCTGACCCCGCTGACCGCCGCCGTCGCGGTGGCGGCCCTCGCGGCCGGTGCCGCGGCCGTGTGGTTCGTACAGCGCGGCGACGAGACGCCCGCCCCGCGCCCCAGCCCGGTCCTCTCCTCCGCACCGGTCAGCCCGACCGGCGACGCGGGGGAGGCCTCGCCGACGCCCTCCGACCAGCCGTCGGACCAGGCTTCGCCCTCGCCCTCTCCCTCGTCCTCGCCCTCCGCCCCCGCGGGCTACCGCCTGGTGGACGACCCGGCGGGCTTCCGCATCACCGTCCCCGAGGGCTGGCAGCGGGAGGAGCTGAAGACCGGGGTGTTCTACCGGTCGGCCGACCGGACCTCCCTCGTGCAGGTGTTCCGCGTGAACGAGCCCGGTATGACCCCGCTCGAAGCGGTCCGGGGCGCGTCCGAACAGCTCTCCGCCAACCCGGGGTTCACGCAGATCGAGATCGGCGACCGCGGTGACGGCTCGGCCGAGCTGGTGTACGAGTACGACAGCGCGGAGACCGGCAGCCGCCGACGCGGCGTCGAACGGGTGCTGACCACCCCGGACGGGCGGATGTACGCCGTCCTGGTCGCCGCCCCCGCGAGCGGGTGGCCGGTGCACCGGGAGATCCAGGCGGCCGCCCTGAAGGACTTCGCCCCGACCCCCTGACAACCGGCCCGAGTGCGGAGTGAGGGGGTGCGGGCACCGCCCCGCCCCCACGCCGGCCGACCGGGCGGCCGACACGACGCGTACGAAGCGACCGGCGGGGGCCGCCACGCGGTGCGGGGCCACCCGGCACCGGGCGCAGGTGCTGCGGCACGGCCGGCCGGCACCCGCACCGTCGGCCGGGCACCCCCCCACGAAGTGCACGAGCCGGCCGGTGGGGCGCCCGGTACCGGGACCCGGTGGCCCGGCCTCAGGCGGTGGGCCTCACGGCGCCGCCCCCGCCACGGCCGCGGCGCCGCCGTACGGCAGCCCGGGCCACTTCACCCCGCCCCCGCCGGCTCCGGTTCCGGGGGTTCGCCGAAGCGGGTGAGGGCCAGGGCGCCCGCCACGGCCACCGCGAAGCCCAGGACGGCCAGCCAGGCCAGGCCCTCCCGCGGCTCGTCGCCGAGGCAGACCACGCCCACCACCGACGGCCCGATCGTCTCGCCCAGCACCAGCCCGGCCGTGGCGGTGGTGACCGAACCGCGCTGGAGGGCCGAGGTCAGCAGCAGGAAGCCCGCCGCCCCGCCCAGCAGCAGCGCGTACAGGGCGGGGCTGGTGAGCGCCGACCACCCGTCGACCAGCCGCACCGCGACCTCGACCACCCCGAAGCCGGTGCCCGAGGCCAGGCCCAGGACGAGCGCCCGCGGCCGGTCCGGCAGGCGCCCGGCCGCCGCGCCCAGCACCAGTACCGCCACCGCCGCGGCCAGCAGGGCCCATTCCAGGGCGGGGGTGCCGGGCCGGTCGCCCTCCGGCCCCGAGGACATGCCCAGCATCGACAGCCCGGCGCACACCATCGCGACGGCCGCCCACTCGGTCCGCGTCAGCCGCGTGTGCATCAGCCGGGCCGCCACCACCGCCGTGACGGCCAGGCTGGAGGCGAGGGCCGCGCCCACCGCGTAGATGGGGATGGACCGCAGGGCGATGATCTGGAGCACGAAGCCGAGCCCGTCCAGGCCCAGACCGGCGAGATACCGCCACTGCCGCAGCACGCGCAGCATCAGCGCCGGATCCACTCCCGAGCCAGTTCCCGGCCCGGTGGCACGGGCCGCGACGGCCTGGAGGACCGAGGCCGTGCCGAAGCAGACCGCCGAACCGAGGGCGCAAAGCATCCCAATGAGCACAAAGAGACCTTAGTGCAGCGCCTGCGCACCGGCCGGATTCCATCGCCCCCCGGACGGTTCTACCCTGTGGGCGAGACACCCCAGGGGGAGGACAGGATGGACAGCAAGAACAGCCGGCGGATGCGCTCCGGCGCCGTCGTGCTCGGCGGCATGGGCCTGCTCGCGGCGACTCTGGTCGCCTGCGGCTCGGACGCGGACCCGGACCGCCGCTGCGCCGACCGGAAGACGCTCAAGGTGCTGCCCGGCAAGCAGTGCAAGAAGGGCGGCAGCGGCTCGTACTACTACGGCGGCAGCACCAAGGACGGCAAGCTGAGCGGCGGCAGCTTCGACAAGTCCGCGGTCTCCCGCGGCGGCATCGGCAAGTCCGGCGGCGGCTCGGGCAAGTCCGGCTCCAGCGGGGGCTGAACCGTACCGTGGAGCGCCATCGCATCACCCCGCGTCCCGACTGGCAGCGGATCGTGGAGGAGCAGGGCCTGATCTACCCGCTCACCCGCCAGCCCGACGGCTCGCTCACGCCCTACTGGGACGAGAGCGCGTACTACTCCTTCACCCTCCCCGAGGTCGAGGCCCTGGAGGAGACCGTCGAGGAGCTGCACGCCATGTGCCTGAGGGCGGCGGAGCACATCGTCGAGCAGGATCGTTTCGCTGACCTGGGGATCACCGATCCCCGGCTGCGGGACCTGATCGCGGAGTCGTGGCGGCGGCGCGCCGAACTCCCGTCGCTGTACGGGCGGTTCGACCTGCGGTACGACGGCACCGGCCCGGCCAGGATGCTGGAGTACAACGCCGACACCCCGACCTCGCTGGTGGAGGCGGCGAGCCCCCAGTGGTTCTGGATGGAGGACCGCTTCCCGGGCGCCGACCAGTGGAACTCGCTGCACGAGCGGCTGGTCGACGCCTGGCGCCGGCAGGCCGAGCTGCTCCCGCCCGGGCCGGTGCACTTCGCGCACTCCGAGACCGACGAGCTCGGCGAGGACCTGATGACGGTCGCGTACCTGCGCGAGACCGCCGAGCAGGCCGGGCTGGTCACGAAGGCCCTCTCGGTGGAGCGGATCGGCTGGGACCGGCTCAGCGGCCGGTTCGTGGACGAGCAGCTGGCGTTCATCCGCAGCTGCTTCAAGCTCTACCCCTGGGAGTGGCTGGCCACCGACGCCTTCGGCCCGCAGGTGCTGGACACCCTGGACAACGGCGGCGGCTCGGGCACCACCTGCTGGATCGAGCCGGCCTGGAAGATGCTGTTGTCCAACAAGGCGCTGCTGGCGGTGCTCTGGGAGCTGTTCCCCGGCCACCCGAACCTGCTGCCGGCCTACCTCGACGGCCCGCGCGAGCTGGCGTCGACGACCGGGTACGTGTCCAAGCCGCTGCTGGGCCGGGAGGGCGCCGGGGTCTCCGTGCACGAGCCGGGCGCCGAGCCGGTCGTACGCGAGGACGAGCCCTGCGTCTACCAGGAGCTGGCGGCGCTGCCCGACTTCGACGGCAACCGCACCGTGCTGGGCGCGTGGGTGGTCGAGGACGAGGCGGCGGGGCTGGGCATCCGGGAGTCCGCGGGGCTGGTCACGGACGAGTACGCCCGCTTCCTGCCCCACGTCATCCGCTGACCCGGCGCGCGGCCGGGCCGGCCGGCACCGGGCCCGCCGGCACCGGGCCCGCCGGCACCGGGCCCGCCGGCACCGGGCCCGCCGGCACCGGGCCCGCCGGCACCGGGCCCGGACCGCGTACGGCTCGGGCCCGGGCCGCGCGCGGTACGGCTCGGGCCCGGACCGCGCGCCGTACGGCTCAGGCCAGGACCGCCCGCAGCTGGTCCAGGCCCCAGTCCAGGTCCTCCTTGGCGATCACCAGCGGCGGGGCGATCCGGATCGTCGACCCGTGCGTGTCCTTGACCAGGACGCCCCGTTCCATCAGCCGCTCGGAGACCTCGCGCCCGGTGCCGTGCCCGGGGGCGATGTCCACGCCCGCCCACAGGCCCCGGCCGCGCACCGCGGTCACCGCGCCGCCGCCCACCAGCAGGTTCAGCTCGCGGTGCAGGTGGTCCCCCAGCTCCGCGGCCCGCTGCTGGTACTCGCCCGAGCGCAGCATCGCGATGACCTCCAGCCCCACGGCGCAGGCCAGCGGGTTGCCGCCGAAGGTCGAGCCGTGCTCACCGGGCCGGAAGACCCCCAGCACGTCCCGGTCGGCGACCACCGCGGAGACCGGTACGACGCCCCCGCCGAGTGCCTTGCCCAGGACGTAGACGTCCGGCACCACGTCCTCGTGCTCGCAGGCGAAGGTCTTCCCGGTACGGCCCAGGCCGGACTGGATCTCGTCCGCCATGAACAGCACGTTCTTCCGCCGCGTCAGTTCCCGCACCCCGGCCAGGTATCCGGGCGGCGGCACCAGGACGCCGGCCTCGCCCTGGATCGGTTCGAGCAGCACGGCCACCGTGTGCGCGGTGACGGCCGCGTCGAGCGCGGTCAGGTCGCCGTACGGGACGATCTCGAAGCCGGGGGTGTAGGGGCCGTAGTGGTCGCGGGCCTCGTGGTCGGTGGAGAACGACACGATGGTCGTGGTCCGGCCGTGGAAGTTGTTCGCCGCCACCACGATCTTGGCGTGGCCGTCCGGGACGCCCTTGACCTCGTAGCCCCACTTGCGGGCGGTCTTGACCGCCGTCTCGACCGCCTCGGCCCCCGTGTTCATCGGCAGGACCATCTCCTTGCCGCACAGCGCGGCGAGTTCGGTACAGAACTCGGCGAAGCGGTCGTGGTGGAACGCGCGCGAGGTGAGCGTCACCCGCTCCAGCTGGGCTCTGGCCGCGTCGAGCAGACGGCGGTTGCCGTGCCCGAAGTTGAGCGCGGAGTAGCCCGCGAGCATGTCGAGGAACCGGCGCCCCTCGACGTCCGTCATCCACGCGCCCTCGGCCGAGGCGACGACGACGGGCAGCGGGTGGTAGTTGTGCGCGCTGTGCGCCTCGGCGGAGCGGATGGCGTCTGCTGTAGTCGACACGGGGTCTCCGTTCGTCCTGCTGCGGGTGAGGGGGGTGGGCCTCCTTTCTTATCGTCGCTCGGATGCTGGACGAAGAAACCTTGGAGCGCGTCGTGCCCGCTAGGCTGTGCGCACGCGCGGCGACTGGCGTACGGAGAAGGAACTCCGGGGGAGCCGTGCGCGTACGACCGCACCAGCGGGCCGCTCGCCTGGGCCGCCGCGGGGACGAACCGCCATCGACCCCACGGAGGAGCGCCATGAGCACGCGCCACCCCGCACTCGCCGCCACCGACCCCGCCCTGGCCGCCCTGGTCGGCGCCGAGGAGCGGCTGCAGGCCGAGACCCTGCGCCTGATCCCCAGCGAGAACTACGTGTCCGCCGCCGTGCTGGAGGCCTCCGGCACGGTCCTGCAGAACAAGTACAGCGAGGGCTACCCGGGCCGCCGCTACTACGAGGGCCAGCAGAACATCGACCAGGTCGAGTCCCTGGCCATCGAGCGGGCCAAGGCCGTCTTCGGCGTGGACCACGCCAACGTCCAGCCGTACTCCGGCTCGCCCGCGAACCTCGCCGTCTACCTCGCCTTCGCGCAGCCCGGCGACACCGTCATGGGCATGGCGCTGCCGATGGGCGGCCACCTGACGCACGGCTGGGGCGTCTCGGCCACCGGCTCATGGTTCCGGGGCGTGCAGTACGGCGTGCGCGCCGACACCGGTCTGATCGACTTCGACCAGGTCCGGGAGATCGCGCTCAAGGAGCGGCCGAAGGTGATCTTCTGTGGCGGCACCGCGCTGCCCCGCACGATCGACTTCGCCGCGTTCGCGGAGATCGCGAAGGAGGCGGGCTCGGTGCTGGTCGCCGACGTCGCGCACATCGCGGGCCTGATCGCCGGTGGCGCGCACCCCTCGCCCGTACCGCACGTGGACGTCGTGTCCACGACCACCCACAAGACGCTGCGCGGCCCGCGCGGCGCCATGCTGATGTGCCGCGAGGAGCACGCGAAGGCGATCGACAAGGCCGTCTTCCCGGGCCTCCAGGGCGGCCCGCACAACCAGACCACCGCGGGCATCGCGGTCGCGCTCCACGAGGCGTCGCAGCCCGCCTTCCGGGAGTACGCGGCCCAGGTCGTCGCCAACGCCAAGGCGCTGGCCGCGGGGCTGCTGGAGCGGGGCTTCGACCTGGTCTCCGGCGGTACGGACAACCACCTGATCCTGATGGACCTGACGCCGAAGGCCGTGCCGGGCAAGGTGGCGGCGAAGGCGCTGGACCGGGCGGGGATCGTGGTCAACTACAACACGGTGCCGTACGACCCGCGGAAGCCGTTCGACCCGTCCGGGGTGCGGATCGGTACGCCCTCGCTGACCTCCCGGGGCCTGACCCCGGACCACATGCCGCTGGTGGCTGAGTGGATCGACCGGGGCGTCGCGGCGGCCGCGAAGTCCGACGAGGAGGCCCTGGCCGCGGTCCGCGCCGAGGTGGCGGACCTCATGTCGGCCTTCCCGGCCCCGGGCCTCCCCGCCTGACCCCGGGACCCCCCCGCCGGCACCCCCGCACCGCGGGCAGTCCAGCCCCTCCGGCGTTTGAGGAGCGGGGGCCGGGGCGGAGCCCCGGGAAACGGAGAAAGGGCGGGGCGGGGAGCACCTACCGCCTGGAGCACCCCCAGCGGCAGCCGGGCAGGCAACGGTGGGCACCCGGCACGGGACCGGCACCGGCACCGGCACCGTCCACCGTCCGGACCCCCGGTGTGATCCCCGCCTCACGCCACCGCCGGGCCGGCGGGGATCAGGCCACGGACGGCCGAGGACCCGCCCCGCACCTGAGAGAATGGCTCCATGCCCTTCGACCGTCCTCGCGCGCTCTCCGGTATCCAGCCCACCTCCGGTTCGTTCCACCTCGGGAACTACCTCGGTGCCATCCGCCAGTACGTCGCCCTGCAGGAGTCGCACGACGCCTTCTACATGGTCGTCGACCTGCACGCGATCACCGTCCCGCAGGATCCCGCGGCCCTGCGCGAGAACACCCGGCTCTCCGTCGCGCAGCTGCTCGCGGCCGGCCTCGACCCGGACCGGTGCACCCTGTTCGTGCAGAGCCACGTCCCCGAGCACGCGCAGCTCGGCTGGGTGATGAACTGCCTGACCGGCTTCGGCGAGGCCAGCCGGATGACCCAGTTCAAGGACAAGTCGGCGAAGCAGGGCGCGGGCAACGCCACCGTCGGCCTCTTCACGTACCCGATCCTCCAGGTCGCGGACATCCTGCTCTACCAGGCGAACGCCGTCCCGGTCGGCGAGGACCAGCGCCAGCACATCGAGCTGACCCGCGACCTCGCGGAGCGGTTCAACCAGCGCTTCGGCCAGACCTTCACCATCCCGGCCGCGCACATCGTCAAGGAGGTCGCGAAGATCTACGACCTCCAGGACCCGACGGCGAAGATGAGCAAGTCCACCGCCAACCCCAAGGGCCTGATCAACCTCCTCGACGAGCCCAAGGCCACCGCGAAGAAGATCAAGAGCGCGGTCACCGACACCGACACGGTGATCCGGTTCGACGCGGAGCAGAAGCCCGGCATCAGCAACCTGCTGACCATCTACTCCACGCTCACGGACACCCCCGTGGCCGAGCTTGAACAGAAGTACGAGG
Organism: Streptomyces sp. NPDC101132; assembly: GCF_044759225.1. Classification (NCBI taxonomy): domain Bacteria; kingdom Bacillati; phylum Actinomycetota; class Actinomycetes; order Kitasatosporales; family Streptomycetaceae; genus Streptomyces; species Streptomyces sp. NPDC101132. Next base: position 200,983 of record NZ_JBIVYX010000005.1, on the reverse strand, counting down.
GCAAGGGCTACGGCGCGCTGAAGACGGAGCTGGCCGAGGTCGTGGTCGACTTCGTCACACCCTTCAAGCAGCGCACGCAGGAATACCTGGACGACCCGGAGACGCTGGACTCGATCCTGGCCAAGGGCGCCGAGAAGGCCCGCGCGGTCGCCGCGGAGACGCTCGCGCAGGCCTACGACCGGCTCGGGTTCCTCCCGGCGAAGCACTGATACAGCCCTGGTACGCCGGCGGGACAGCACTGGCGACCAAGGCCCCTGGCCGGATCGGGGGTGCTGGCCCCACACTGGGGTCGGCACACCCCGCGGCCCACAGGCCGCACACAGCAGACGATCACGAGGAGACCACGTGGGGACCGTAACGCTCGGCGTTTCGATCGCGGTCCCGGAGCCGTACGGCAGCCTGCTCCAGGAGCGGCGCGCCGGCTTCGGGGACGCCGCCGCGCACGGCATCCCCACGCACATCACCCTCGTGCCGCCCACCGAGGTCGAGGCGGACCGGCTGGCGGAGATCCGGGCGCACCTGTCCGAGGTGGCCGCCGCGGGCCGTCCCTTCGTGGTGCGGCTGGCCGGCACCGGCACCTTCCGCCCGCTGTCGCCGGTGGTCTTCGTCAAGGTCGCCGAGGGCGGCGAGGCCTGCGCCCGGATCCAGGGCGAGGTCCGGGACCCGGACGGCCCCCTCCGGAGGGACCTGCAGTTCCCGTACCACCCGCACGTGACCGTGGCCCACGGGATCGCCGAGGAGGCGATGGACCGGGCCTACGCGGAGCTCGCGGACTTCGAGGCCGAGTGGGTCTCCACCGGTTTCGCGCTGTACGAGCAGGGCTCGGACGGCGTCTGGCGCAAGCTGCGGGAGTACCCCTTCGGCAGCGGCGCGGCCGGCGTGCCCGCGCAGTGCGCCCACCGGGACGAACCGACGCTCCAGGCGTAGCCGGAGAACCTGCGGGCGCGGAACTTCAGGCTCCGCAGCACCAGGGAACGGAACGGGCGCGTGCGGCCGGTGGTGGTCATGGCACCGAACGTATCCACCCAAAGTGACGATTCGGGTGATTTCACACGACGGGCCGGTGATCACCCTTCGTTCTTTTTCCGTGCCCCCGCCCCTACGGTGAGCGCATGGACTGGCTGAGGAACCTTCCCGTCGTCGGGCCGGCGGCCGGCCGCCTGATGCGGACGCACGCGTGGCGCTCGTACGAGCGGCTCGACCGGGTCCACTGGACCCGCCTCGCCGCGGCGATCACCTTCATCAGCTTCCTCGCGCTCTTCCCGCTGATCACCGTCGCGGCCGCGGTCGGCGCGGCCCTGCTCAGCGACGACCAGCTGGACGAGCTGGAGAAGAGCCTCTCCGAGCAGGTGCCCGGCATCTCCGAGCAGCTCAACATCGGGGGACTGGTCGACAACGCCGGCACGGTCGGCCTCGTCGCCGGCGCGCTGCTGCTCTTCACCGGCATCGGCTGGGTGGGCTCGATGCGGGACTGCCTGCGTGCCGTCTGGGAGCAGGACGACGAGGACGAGGGCAACCCGTTCGTCCGCAAGGGCAAGGACGGGCTGGTGCTGCTCGGGCTGGGCGCCGCGGGCCTCGTCTCGGCCGCCGCGTCGGTCTTCGGGTCCAGCGCCGTGGGCAGGACCGCCGAGTGGCTGGGCGTGCCCCAGGGCGGTGTGGGCGGGGTGGTGCTGCGGGCCGCCGCCTTCCTGGTGGGCGTGCTGGCGGCCTTCCTGCTGCTGCTCTACGTGCTGACGCTGCTGCCCGGCGTGCAGCCGCCGCGCCGCCGCCTGATCGTGGCCGCGCTGATCTTCGCGGTCGGCTTCGAGCTCCTGAAGCTGCTGCTGAGCGGCTACTTCCAGGGGGTCGCGACCAAGAGCATGTACGGGGCCTTCGGCGTGCCCGTCGCCCTGCTGCTGTGGATCAACTTCACCGCGAAGCTGCTCCTGTACTGCTCGGCCTGGACGGCCACGGGGCCGGAAGGGCCGGCGGAGGCTCCTGAGCCCTCTGAGGCCCCGGGGGAGCCGGAGGCGCCCGCGGCCCCGGCGGACGGCGCGGAGCCGCCCGGCGGGCCCGCGGGGGCCCGTACCGAGCCGGACCCGGGCGGCCCGACGGTCAGGCGTCGGGGCGCGGGTCCCGACGGCGGCGCGGCCAGCGGCGGTTGACGAGGAAGGCGCCGCCCGCCAGCACGGCCAGCGCGCCGCCGGTCACCGCCGCCGCCGTGCCCATGCCGCCGGGGGTGTCCGCCCCGACGGCCGCCGGCTTGGACTCGTGGCTCTGCGCGGGGGCGCCGAGGTTGGTGGTGTCGGCGCTCTTCGGCGGGACCAGCTCGCCGACCGGGGTGACCTTCCCGGCGGCCGCGAAGCCCCAGTCCAGCAGGGCGGCGGTCTCCTCGTAGACGGCGTTGCCGCCGCCCTCGCTCGGGTTCATCACCGTGACCAGCAGCTTCTTGTCGCCGCGCTGCGCGACGCCGGTGAAGGTGGAGCCGGCCATGGTGGTGTTGCCGTTCTTCACGCCCGCGATGCCCTGGTACGGGGTCATGCCGAGCGCACCGGTCATCAGCCGGTTGGTGTTCTGGATCTCGAAGGTCTCGCGGGGCTTGCCCGGCTTCTGGTCGCCGGGGAACTTGGCGGTCGCCGTCGCGCAGTACTCGCGGAAGTCCTTCTTCTGCATCCCGGAGCGGGCGAACAGCGTGAGGTCGTACGCGCTGGAGACCTGGCCGGGGGCGTCGTACCCGTCCGGCGAGACCACCTGGGTGTCCAGGGCCTGGAGCTCCTCGGCGTGGGCCTGCATGTCGTCGACGGTCTTGGGGATCCCGCCGTTCATCGCGGACAGGACGTGCACCGCGTCGTTCCCGGACCGCAGGAACACCCCGAGCCACAGGTCGTGGACCGAGTACTCCAGGTCCTCCTTGAGCCCGACCGTGCTGCTGCCCGGGCCCACCCCCGCCAGCTCCTGCTCGGTGACCTTGTGGACCTGCTCCTTGGGCAGGGTGGGCAGCACGGTGTCCGCGAAGAGCATCTTCAGCGTGGAGGCCGGGGGCAGCCGCCAGTGCGCGTTGTGCGCGGCGAGCACCTCGCCCGACTCGGCGTCCGCCACGATCCAGGACCGGCCCGACAGCTGCTTGGGCAGCGCGGGCGCGCCCGGCCCGAGCTGCACCTGGGTGCCCGGCTTGCCCAGCAGGGTCCCGCCCACCGTGGACATCGAGGCGGGGGGAGCGGGCTGCAGCTTCCCCTGGCCCTTGCTGCCGGGCTTGTCGTCGGCGAGGGCGGGACCCGCGGTGAGGGCGGGGAGCAGCAGCGCGGCGGAAAGGACCGTCAGCGCGGTCTTCTTGGCAGACACGCAGGTGAAAGTACATGCAGTCCGCGTGCTTGCCGACCCGCTCGGTCCAAACCGCCGGAACTGCCGCCGGGACAGCCCACCCCGACGCCGCCGTCCTGGGGACGGAGCCGATACTGGGCCCATGAGACTGAGCCGAGCCGCCTCCTGGTTCCTGCTCGCCTTCGGGGCGTGGAGCTGGGTCATCTGGATCACCTTCGTCAAGAACCTGTGGAAGGACGGCAGTGGCCTCGCCTTCGACGACGCGGGTGACCCGACCGGCTACTTCTGGGTGCACCTGGCGCTGGCCATCACGTCGTTTCTCCTGGGGACGGGCGTCGGTCTGATCGGGTTGCGCGGGGTCCGCGCTCTGCGGCGTGAATCACGATGACGGTCGTCGTGGTCGTCCTCGTCGTGCTGGCCGTCCTGGCGCTCCTGGCGCTGGTGCACCGCTGGCTGTGGATCCGCCTGGTCCGTGACACGGGCCTGACGGGATGGGCGCGCCGCTCGGGCACGACCGCCCTGATCGCGCTGCCGCTGCTCTCGCTGGCCGCGCTGACCGCGGGCCGCGCCGGCGCGCCCTTCCTGCTCCAGCAGGTCGTCTCCTGGCCCGGCTACCTCTGGCTGGCGGTCCTGCTGTACCTGACGCTGGCCATGCTGGCGCTGGAACCGGTACGGGCCGTCTGGCTCCGCCGGTCGCGGGCGGCGGCCCCCGCGCCCGTACCCGCCCCCGCCCCCGAGCCGGTCCGGGTGCCGGAGGCGGCACCGGAGCCCGGCCGCCCCGGAGCGGACGCCACCCCCGCCCCGCCGGCGCCCGAGGAGACCCCGGCCGGCGCGACCGGCACCACCCGCCGGGTGTTCGTGGCCCGGACGCTGGGCGGCGTGGCCGCGGCGGCGGCCCTCGCGACGGTCGGCCAGGGAACGTACGGCGTGCTGCGCGGCCCCCGCGTCAAGCGGGTCACCGTCCCGCTGGCCCGGCTGCCCCGCGCCCAGCACGGCTTCCGCATCGCCGTCGTCAGTGACGTCCACCTCGGGCCGGTGCTCGGCCGGGCCCACACCCAGCGCATCGTCGACACCATCAACTCCACCCAGCCCGACCTCGTCGCCGTCGTCGGCGACCTGGTGGACGGCGACGTCGCGGACCTCGGCCCGGCGGCCGAGCCCCTGGCCCGGATCCGCTCCCGGCACGGCAGCTTCTTCGTCACCGGCAACCACGAGTACTTCTCCGGCGCCCAGCAGTGGGTCGACCACGTCCGCGAACTCGGCCTGCACCCCCTGGAGAACGCCCGCACCGAGATGCCCGGCTTCGACCTCGCCGGGGTCAACGACGTGGCCGGCGAGCGCGAGGGCCACGGCCCCGACTTCGCCAGGGCCCTCGGCGACCGGGACCGCGCCCGCGCCTCGGTGCTGCTGGCCCACCAGCCGGTCGTCATCCACGACGCCGTGCGGTACGGCGTGGACCTGCAGCTGTCCGGGCACACCCACGGCGGCCAGATGTGGCCGGGGGAGTACCTCGCGGATCTCGCCAACCCGACGGTGGCCGGTCTGGAGCGGTACGGCGACACACAGTTGTACGTGTCGCGCGGTGCCGGCGCCTGGGGGCCGCCGGTTCGTGTCGGTGCGCCCTCGGACATCACCGTCGTAGAGCTTGCGTCTTATCAGACGTAATCTGCCGGAACCTGTGCCGACACGCCCTTCCACTTGTGAAATTTCCGTGATTGAGTGAGCGGCGTTTGCAGGAGCCGACGGCAATAGGGGGCCGCCGGCTCGGTGGGGCATGGAGGATTTCGCGTCATGCGACGTGTGGCTATAGGGGCCCTCGCGGCCGGATCTGTTGTGTTGGTCGCGGGCGTGGGGGCTTGGCAACTCCTGCCCTCAGACGGGAACAAGAAGGACGCGATCGTGGTCGGCACGACCGACGTCGTGTCCAATCTCGACCCCGCCGGCGCGTACGACGCCGGTTCGTGGGCGCTGTACAGCAACGTGTACCAGTCGCTGCTGACCATCAAGGGCGGCGCGGACCAGCCCGTCCCGGACGCGGCCAGCTCGTGCAAGTTCATCGGCACGAAGCTCACCACCTACCAGTGCGAGCTCCGCCCCGGCCTCACCTTCTCCAACGGGCGCGAGGTGACGGCGGAGGACGTGAAGTTCTCCTTCGACCGCATCAAGGCGATCGCCTCGGACCAGGGTCCGCTGCCGCTGCTCAACACGCTGAAGTCGGTCACGGCGCAGGACCGTACGGTCACCTTCAACCTCAGCGCGCGGGACGCCACCTTCCCGTTCAAGATCGCGACCGGTGCCGGTTCGATCGTGGACAAGGAGAAGTACCCGGCGAAGTCGCTGCGCACCGGCGGCGCCCTGGACGGCTCGGGTCCGTACGTGCTCAAGGCCTCCACGAAGGGCCAGATCGAGCTGACGCCGAACGAGTCCTACAAGGGTGACGCCAAGCAGCCGCCGGTCCCGGTCACCATCAAGTACTACGAGGACTCCGACGAGCTCAACAGCGCCTGGGAGGAGCGGGAGGTCGACGTGGCCCACCGCGAGCTGCCGCCCAAGGTGCTGGCCGGTCTCAACCCGGGCATGAAGGACACGCGTTACCACGAGTCCGGTGGTTCCGAGATCCGCTCGATGGTGTTCAACGTCCGCAAGAAGTCCGCGTTCGCGGACCGCGAGGTGCGGCAGGCCGTCGCGGCCGTCATCGACCGCAACAAGCTGGCCGGCCTGACCTTCGAGGGCACGGTCCAGCCGCTGTACTCGCTGATCCCGAAGGGCATCGGCGGCCACACCACGCCGTTCTACGACACCTACCCGCAGCCCAGCACGGCCACCGCCAAGGCCCTGCTGAAGGAAGCGGGCGTGGAGACGCCGGTCTCGTTCACCCTCGGGATCAACAAGCGCGGCGCCAACGTGGCCGAGGCCGAGGAGATCAAGCAGCAGCTTGAGGAGACCGGGCTGTTCAAGGTCACCATCGACGTGCAGCCCGACTGGACGGCCTTCCAGAAGAAGTACGCGGCCGGCGGCTTCGACGCGTACACGATCGGCTGGATCGCCGACTTCCCGGACCCGGACAACTTCACCGCCCCGCTCGTCGGCGCCGACTCCAGCATGAACAACGGCTTCTCGGACCCCGCCGTCCAGCAGCTGATCACGCGCACCCAGTCCTACAGCGACCGCGGCATGGCCGCGAACGACTTCCGCGAGCTGCAGCGGCTGATCGCGCAGAAGGTCCCCATGATGCCGATCTGGCAGAAGAAGGACTACGTGATCAGCCGCGACGCGGTGACCGGCGCCCAGAACCTCTCCGACGGCACCGGCGTGTGGCGCCTGTGGGACCTGAACTGGCTCTGACCGGCCCTCAGTCCTTCGCGGACCCCTTCCGGGCGGTGGCGGCCTGCGCCATCCCCGGGAGGAAGTCCGTGAAGAGTTCGTGCACTTCGCGCACCAGCGGCCGCAGCACCCGGAAGCGGGCCAGCACGATGCCGCGGGTGGTGAGCTGGGCGCCGCGCTGGGCGAGCCGGCGGGTCCGCTCGCTGTTCTCGGACCGGTCGAAGACCCAGTAGAGGACCAGGCCCATCTGCGAGAGCCACATCAGCTCGGGCAGTACGTCGGCGAGCTCCTCGGGCACCTTGGTCTTCGCGCCCGCCAGCACCTCCCGGTGCATGTCGATCGCCTGCTTGCGGGCGGGCTCCGACTCCGGGGAGAAGGGGCTGAGCGGGCTCTCCGGGTCCGCGGCGTTCTTGAAGAACTGCGCCGCGAACTCGTGGTACGGCGCCGCGATGTCGAGCCAGGACGTCAGTACCCCGGTGAGCCGGGTCTGCAGGTCCGTCTCCTGCTCCAGGATCGGCCGGACCGCCGCCTGGTGCTCGGCGCCGATCCGGTCGTAGAACCCCTGGACCAGGTGCTCCTTGGACTCGAAGTAGTAGTACGCGTTGCCGACGGAGACCCCGGCCTCCTTGGCGATGGCCCGCATCGTCGTCTTGTCGTAACCGCGCTCCTGGAAGAGCCGGAGCGCGGTCTCCAGGATGAGCGTGCGGGTCTGCTCGCTCTTGGCGGGCTTTGCTTCAGTCACGGTGTCCGAGCCTATCCGGGTACCGCGCACCGATCATCACAGCGCGTCGTGCTTTCCCGCACCTTGGCCGCGGCGAGCATCGTCGCGCGGGCGAAGGGCATGCCGGCCGGGGTGGCCAGCCAGCGGGCCCGGGGCCGGTGTTCGGCCAGGGCCCACAGGCACATGATGAAGGCGTGGGTGCCGGTGTAGACGGCTCCCTGGTCGCTGACCACCGTGATCTCGCGGAGCGTCGCCTCGTGGTCGAGCCGCGGGAAGCGGCGCCTGGCCTCGAAGGAGGCGGCCGGCACCAGGGCCAGCGGGACCAGGCGGCGCTGCGCGAGCAGCCAGTTGCGCAGGTGCACGCAGAGCGGGCACTGGGCGTCGTAGAGGACCGTCAGGCTCCGTACGGGCCTCACCCGGGCCGTGGTCACGGCTCAGGCCCCGGCCGGAGCGGTCCAGCCCTGGGGCTGCACCGGCGGGGTGTTGTCCCGCTCCATGATCCCGCGGCGGCGCATCCTGTTGAGCACCCAGACGTTGCCGAGGTGCATCACGCCGAGGACGAGCAGGACGACGCCGAGCTTGGCCGAGAGCGCCTCGAAGAGGCTCGCGGCGTCGGGGATGTCCTCCGCGGCCTTCAGGTAGAGGCTGACGAAGCCGAGGTTGACCAGGTAGAAGCCGACCACCAGCAGGTGGTTCACGGCGTCCGCGAGCTTCTCGTTGCCGTGCAGCACGTCGGCGATGAAGATCCGCCCGTTGCGGCTGAGCGTGCGTGCCACCCAGACGGTGAGGCCGACGCTGATGAGCAGGTAGGCGATGTAGGCGACCACAGTGAGGTCCATGACCCCACCCCCCTCTTGAACGTGTTCAAAGTGCTTGCAGGAAGGACTCTAGCCCCGTCTTTGAACACGTTCAAGCCTGGAGTTGAGCATGTTCAGGGGAGGGGGTCGCAGAAGGGGCGGAACCGGGATGCATATGATCAACCCGCCTCGCGCGCCGACCACGCGCGGGCCGACCGATCCACACCCCTGGGGGGAACCATGAACCTTCGCCGTGCCCTCGCGGCCCTCGCCGCGCCCGCCCTGCTCCTGGGAGCGCCCGGCGCGGCCGGCGCCGCCGGCGCACCCGAGCCGCCCGTCGATCCCTTCGCTGCCTGCACCGCGCACGACGCCTACCCGAAGACCCGGATGACCACCGAGCTGGTGGGCCTGCCGGAGGTGGTGCCCGCCGGCACCTGGACCCCGTTCACCTTCCGGGTGAAGAACACCTCCGCCGGCAGGCTGAAGGCGGTGGGCGTACAGGTGGACGCCGGCGCCACGCAGTACAGCCCGGTCCGCGAGCAGCGGAAGACCGCCGTGCAGTGGTGGGACGGGACGGCCCGCCGCTGGCAGCCGCTGACCATCAGCCACCTGGCCTTCCAGGCGGTGCCGGTTTCCGTGAAGGCGGGCGCCGTCAAGGACGTCAAGATGCGCATCAAGGTCGCCGGCGGGGCCGGAGAGGGCCTCGGCGAGGCCATCGAGGCGGGCCGCTACATCACCTCGGGCAACACCTGCGGGTACGCCAACACCATGCACCTCTACACCTTCACGGTCCCGCCGAAGCCGGCGGCCTGACGGTCAGTCGGAAGGCCCCGCCCCGGTGCACACCGGGGGCGGGGCCTTCGCGTTGCGTCAGGGGCCGCTACGTGGCGCGCGGGGTCGCGGCCTGCAGGATCTCCGCGACGTCGAGGGTGACCTCGGCGCCGATCGACTCCGGCAGGGTGACCATCATCGTAGGGCGGTGAGGGGCTCAGAGGCCGGATCTCGCCCGTTCGCCCGAACGGGCGAGGGCCCCGCGCCCGGTCTGAAGCCGGGTGCGGGGCCCTCGTACGAGCGGGACCGGGAAGGTCAGAAGCGGCGCGTGATCAGCGCGCGCTTGACTTCCTGGATCGCCTTGGTGATCTCGATGCCGCGCGGGCAGGCGTCGGTGCAGTTGAAGGTCGTGCGGCAGCGCCACACGCCGTCCTTGTCGTTCAGGATCTCCAGGCGCTGCTCACCCGCCTCGTCACGCGAGTCGAAGATGAAGCGGTGCGCGTTGACGATCGCCGCCGGGCCGAAGTACTGGCCGTCGTTCCAGAACACCGGGCACGAGGACGTGCACGCGGCGCACAGGATGCACTTGGTGGTGTCGTCGAAGCGCTCGCGGTCCTCGGCGGACTGCAGGCGCTCGCGCGTCGGCTCGTTGCCCTTGGTGACCAGGAACGGCATGACGTCGCGGTAGGCCTGGAAGAAGGGCTCCATGTCGACCACGAGGTCCTTCATCACCGTCAGGCCCTTGATGGCCTCGACCGTGATCGGCTTCTCCGGGTTGATGTCCTTGATCAGCGTCTTGCAGGCGAGCCTGTTCTTGCCGTTGATCCGCATCGCGTCGGAGCCGCAGATGCCGTGCGCGCACGAGCGGCGGAAGGTCAGCGTGCCGTCGAGCTCCCACTTGATCTTGTGGAGGCCGTCGAGCACCCGCTCCTTCGGGTCGATCTCGATCTGGAAGTCCTGCCACTCCGCCTCGGCCGAGACCTCGGGGTTGTAGCGGCGGATCCGGAAGGTGACCGTGATGTACGGGGAGGCGGCGGACTCCGCCTCAACCTTGTCCAGGGTCGGGGTAGCCATCAGTACTTACGCTCCATCGGCTGGTAGCGGGTGGTGACGACCGGCTTGTAGTCGAGGCGGACCGAGTCCGTGCCGTCGTCGCCGACCTCGCGGTACGCCATGGTGTGGCGCATGAAGTTGACGTCGTCGCGGTTCGGGTAGTCCTCGCGGTAGTGACCACCGCGGGACTCCTTGCGGGCCAGGGCGGACACGGCCATGACCTCGGCCAGGTCGAGCAGGTTGCCCAGCTCGATGGCCTCCAGCAGGTCCGTGTTGAACCGCTTGCCCTTGTCCTGGATCGAGACGTTCTTGTACCGCTCGCGCAGCTCGGCGACCTTCTCGACCGCGGTCTTGATGGTCTGCTCGGTGCGGAACACGGACACGTTCGCGTCCATCGTCTCCTGGAGCTCGTTGCGCAGGTCGGCGACCCGCTCGTGGCCCGTGGAGGAGCGCAGCCGCTCGACGAGGTCGACCACGAGCTGGGCCGGGTTCTCCGGCAGCTCCACGTAGTCGTTCTCGGCGGCGTACTTCGCGGCGGCGATGCCGGAGCGCTTGCCGAAGACGTTGATGTCCAGCAGCGAGTTGGTGCCCAGGCGGTTGGCGCCGTGCACCGACACGCAGGCCACCTCGCCGGCGGCGTACAGGCCCGGGACGACCGTGGTGTTGTCCGAGAGGACCTCACCCTGGACGTTGGTCGGGAGGCCGCCCATGGCGTAGTGCGCGGTGGGCTGGATCGGGATCGGGTCCGTGTACGGCTCGATGCCGAGGTACGTACGCGCGAACTCGGTGATGTCCGGGAGCTTGGCGTCCAGCTGCTCCGGCGGGAGGTGCGTCAGGTCCAGGTAGACGTGGTCGCCCTCGGGACCGCAGCCGCGGCCCTCGCGGATCTCCGTGTAGATGGAGCGCGAGACGACGTCACGGGACGCGAGGTCCTTCATGACCGGCGCGTACTTCTCCATGAAGCGCTCGCCGTCCTTGTTGCGGAGGATGCCGCCCTCACCACGGGCGCCCTCCGTCAGCAGGATGCCCATGCGCCAGATGCCCGTCGGGTGGAACTGGAAGAACTCCATGTCCTCCAGCGGCAGGCCGCGCCGGTAGCAGGCCGCCTGGCCGTCACCGGTGAGGGTGTGCGCGTTGGAGGTCACCTTGAAGAACTTGCCGTTGCCGCCGGAGGCGTAGATGACGGCCTTCGCCTGGAAGACGTGGATCTCGCCGGTGGCCAGCTCGTACGCGACCACACCGGCCGAGTGCTTGACGCCGTCGACCTCGGTGATCAGCTGGTCCAGGACGTAGAACTCGTTGAAGAACTCCACGCCCTCCTTGACGCAGTTCTGGTACAGCGTCTGGAGGATCATGTGGCCGGTGCGGTCCGCGGCGTAGCAGGACCGGCGGACCGGCGCCTCGCCGTGGGCGCGGGAGTGACCGCCGAAGCGGCGCTGGTCGATCATGCCGTCCGGCGTGCGGTTGAACGGCAGGCCCATCTTCTCCAGGTCGAGGACGGCGTCGATGGCCTCCTTCGCCAGGATCTCGGCGGCGTCCTGGTCGACCAGGTAGTCACCGCCCTTGACGGTGTCGAAGGTGTGCCACTCCCAGTTGTCCTCCTCCACGTTCGCCAGCGCGGCGGCCATGCCGCCCTGCGCGGCGCCCGTGTGGGAGCGGGTGGGGTAGAGCTTCGTCAGCACGGCGGTGCGGCTGCGCTTGGTGGCCTCGATGGCGGCGCGCATGCCGGCGCCGCCGGCGCCGACGATGACGGTGTCGTACTTGTGGATCTTCATGAGATTTTTCGCCTCAGCCCCGTTGCCTAGCGGATGTTCGGGTCGAAGGTGAAGATCACCAGCGTGCCCAGAAGGATGGTGAACACCGTGGCGGTGTAGAGCAGGCCCTTCAGCCACAGCCGCGTGTTGGCGCGCTCCGCGTAGTCGTTGATGACGGTACGCAGGCCGTTCGCGCCGTGCAGCATCGCCAGCCACAGCATCAGCAGGTCCCAGACCTGCCAGAAGGGCGAGGCCCAGCGGCCCGCGACGAACGCGAAGCCGATCTTCGAGACGCCGCCGTCGAGCACCAGCTGGATCAGCAGGTGGCCGATGACCAGGACGACCAGGACGATGCCCGAGAGGCGCATGAAGAGCCAGGCGGCCATCTCGAAGTTGCCGCGCGTGGCGCGGGGCGTCTTGGAGGTGCGCTTGCGCGGGGCCTCGATGTACGGGGCCGGGTTCTCGGCGTCGTACAGGCTCACGGCCTCGACGTCACCGAGCGCGGAAGAAGAGGTGTCAGCAGACATCAGTGTCACTTCCCGAACAGTTCGGCAGCTGCGTGACCAAGCACGGGGTACAGAGCCCCGGCCATCAGCACGACCCAGACGCCCACGACGGTCCAGAGCATCTGCTTCTGGTAGCGGGGGCCCTTGGACCAGAAGTCCACGGCGATGACACGGAGTCCGTTGAGCGCGTGGAAGAGGATGGCGGCGACGAGGCCGTACTCCAGCAGCGCGACAATCGGGGTCTTGTAGGTAGCCACGACATCGTCGTACGCCTCGGGGGAGACGCGGACGAGAGCGGTGTCGAGGACGTGTACGAACAGGAAGAAGAAGATGAGGACGCCGGTGACTCGGTGAGCCACCCACGACCACATGCCTTCCCGGCCGCGGTACAACGTTCCAGCCGGCACGGAAAACCCTCCGGAAGCGAGGCGAGGGCCGCCGGCTTCGTTGTCGGTCGGGCCCGGCCGGGTACGGTCCACCGGCCCCCGACATCGTAGCGACGAGTTGTCGGTTCCCTCGCCCGGGGTCCGACGGTGTGATCAAACCGGCAGCCAAAGCGCCCCGGACGGACCATCCGACCGGTGCATAACGGTCACTTCCGGGGCAAGGTGCCCGGGAATCCGCCACGCGAGTCCGTCAGGTCAGCGTGCCGGTGTGTCAGGTCCGCAGAAGGTCAGGTCAGCGCCGAGCATCGCCCGCAGCCGGCCCCGCGCCAGCCGCCGCAGTTCGTCCGCCGCGACCGACCGCTCCTCGTCCTTCTCGTGGCCGAGCCGCCCCCTGATCCCGGCCAGCACCTGGGCCGGGTGCTCGGCCGCGGGGATGCCGTCCAGGCAGATGACGAAGGCGTACCCGAAGGTCGCCTCGTACGCCGCGTGGGCCGCCCGCAGCGCCAGGTGGGCCGCGGGCGGGGCGCCGTGGTGCAGGTCGGCCGAGGCCTCGTCGGCCAGCGCCTCGGCGAGATCGGCCTGCGAGAGGTCGTACCCGGCCTCGTCGGAGGCGGCCAGCAGCGCCTCCAGGTCCGGGTAGGGGCGGTGCGCCGCCACCCGGTGCGCCCAGCGGCGGCTGCCGCAGCACTCCAGCAGCGCGGCCTCGGCGGCCGCGGCGGGGGCGGTGTTGAACCAGGCGAGCCCCGGGGCGCCGCGGACCTGTGCCGGAATCGGACTGGACAGCGGGGGGCTCCTCAGGGCGAGACGGGGGTGTGCCGCAACGCTATCGAGGGCCCGAGGAGGTCATGCGCCCGATCCGGGGATTTCACTCGGAAGAGTCCGGAGGTCCGCTGGAGCGGGGGAACCTGCCCGGGTGGCCGCGATCATGGCCGGGTCCGTACGGTGGTCCCCGCGGGACGTGAGAGGGTCCGGCGGGACGTGAGAGGGTCCGGAAGGCGACCGAGGCCGCCACCCCCCACAGGAGAGGCCCCGGCCGCCGTCCGTTACGGGCTCGTGCGACAAGCCCGTATACCTGTCAGCGTCCGGACTGCGTTTTGTGTCACACCTCGCTTCGCGCACAGATGGTTGCTGGTTGTACAAGTCGTGGACGAGAGGTACTTGAAAGCCGTAACGTGCTGATTTGCGCAGGACGTACAGGACAGTGAACGGGTTGGGGACTTGCTGGGGGACGACGCGGAGCTGACCGCCGCGGTGCTCGCGGCACAGGACGGCGACGAGAGCGCGTTCCGGACTGTGTACCGCACGGTGCACCCGCGCCTGCTCGGGTACGTACGCACACTCGTCGGGGACGCGGAGGCCGAGGACGTCACGTCGGAGGCGTGGCTCCAGATCGCCCGCGACCTCGCCACGTTCAGCGGCGACGCCGACCGCTTCCGGGGCTGGGCCGCGCGCATCGCGCGCAACCGGGCCCTCGACCACATACGCATGCGGGGCAGACGCCCCGCGGTGGGCGGCGACGAGACCGAGCTGACCGGCCGGGCCGCCGACTGCGACACCGCCGGCGAGGCCATGGAGGCGCTCGCCACCGGCAACACCATGGCCCTGATCGCCCGGCTGCCCCAGGACCAGGCCGAGGCCGTCGTCCTGCGCGTGGTGGTCGGACTGGACGCCAAGAGCGCCGCCGAGACCCTCGGGAAGCGCCCCGGAGCCGTGCGCACCGCCGCACACCGCGGGCTGAAGAAGCTCGCCGAACTGATGGGCACCGAGTTCGGCGATAATGCCGGGGACCTGGACGCCGTACCGGCGCAGCGCGGCCCCGGCCGCGGCGACGGGGAGCGGACCGGTGTGACGCATTCCCGTTGGCGGACGCAGAAGGACATGTGATGGCCGACGATCGCTACGACTGGCTCGACGGGCCCGCGGCGGAACAACTGCTGCGCGGCGAACCCGTCCTGCCCGGGGGCGACGCGCGCGGCCGCGCCGAAGCCGCCCGTCTGGCCGACGCCCTCGCCTCGCTCGTACCGCCCGCCCGCCCCGGCACCGAACTGCCCGGCGAGGCCGCCGCCGTGGCCGCCTTCCTGGCCGCGCGCGCCCAGGACACGCCCGGCCACCAGGCCGTACGCCCGGTCGCGAGCCCCGTGGAGACGGCCGAGCTGACCCCGCTGACCGGCCGCCCCGCGGGCGACCGGCGCCCCCGGTCCCGCTCCGCGCGCCGCTCCCTGCGCTTCGGCCTCGCCGCCGCCGTCGCCGGACTGACGATCGGCGGCGTCGCCGCGGCCGCGACCACCGGTCTGCTGCCCGACATGCCCGTGATCGCCGGCCCCGCGCCCTCGGTCTCCGTCTCCCTGGAGCCCTCGCCGGAGCTGACCGGACCCACCGCGGACACCATCGGCGGCACGGGCGAGCCGCTCACCCCGCGCCTGCTCCCCGACACCCCCGGCGCGGACCCCACCGCCACTCCGTCCGCCGGCGGCGCCACCACGGGACCCGGCGCGACGGCCGGCACCCCGAGCACCGAGGACCCCCAGAAGAAGGACGGCGGCGAGGGCGGGGACACCACCGGGCAGTCCACCACCAGGCTCCGCGCCAGCTGCAAGGACCTGCAGGCCGGGCGCCTCGACCGCGCCAACCGGCTCGACCTGGAGAAGGCCGCCCGCGGCACCCGGCTGGAGAACTACTGCGCCAAGCTGCTCGGCACCGGCGGCACGGGCGACCGTGACGGCGAGGACGACCGCGGCCGCCCCGGCGGCGGCACCGGCGAGACCGGCGGCGGCTCCGGCGGCACCGGCGGCACGGGCGACACCGGCGGTACGGGCGACACCGGCGGCGGCAAGGGCGGCTCCACCACCCTCGGCTTCTCCACGAAGCTCACGAAGTCCACGGTGCGCGAAGGCACCGGGGCCGCGGGCGCCACGGCGGACAACACCGCCCGCCCGGCCCCGGAACCGAGCGCCCGCACGTCCTCCGCGCCGGCTTTCGCGAGCCGGTGACGAGGGGCTGTAACACTTTTCGAGCCCCCGGCGCAGTACATAACGAGCCGACTGGTCATCGGCGGCGCGTGAGCCGGGGTTCCCCCCGTACCCCTGGGCTCCGCGCACCCGGCGCGGGCGGGGCACGTTCCCCCGGCCCCGTCCGCGCCACCCCTTCAGACCGTCTCCGTCACCAGTAGACGACGACCTTGTCGCCGACCTTCACCTGGTCGAACAGCGACGACAGCTTCGCCTTGTCCCGCACGTTCACACAGCCGTGCGAGGCGCCCGCGTAACCGCGGGCCGCGAAGTCGGCCGAGTAGTGCACCGCCTGGCCCCGGCTGAAGAACATCGCGTACGGCATCGGCGTGTGGTACAGCGTCGACGTCCACTCCCGCGCCTTCCACTCCACGTTGAACTGGCCCTCGCGGGTGGGCGTGTTCTCGGAGCCGAAGCGCACGTCGAAGGCCATCTGGACCTTGCCGTCGATCATCCAGGCGAGGGTCCGGCTCTCCTTGCTGATGCACATGACGCGGCCCGTCATGCAGCGCGGGTCCGGCGTGTCCAGCTCGTTGGTGGTCGGCGGGCGCAGCTCGTTCGCGGTGGGCTTGCGCGTCATCGCGACCAGCTTGTCCCAGGTGGCCTGGTCGACGCTGCCGGTGGCCGGGAGCGAGCGCTTCTCCTGGAAGCCGCGCACCGCGGTGCTGGTGATGGAGCCGTAGAAGCCGGTGGGGGAGCGCTTGAAGTAGTCCAGCTGCTTCAGCCGCGCCTGGAGCTCGCGGACCTGCTCGTTCTCCGTGCCCTCGGCCATCAGGGCCTTGGGCGCCGGGGACGTGGAGGCGGAGGGGGACGCCGACTCGGAGGGGTCGGCGGACGCGGAGGGCCCCGGCTTGTCGTCCTGGGAGGCGCTCGCGCTCGGGGCCGCCGTCCCGCTGCGGCCGGCGCTCGGCGTCGCCGTGCCCGCGCCCTCCGCCTTCTGCGGTCCGCATCCGGCCGCGACCGCGACGGCGACCGCCGCGACGAGCGCTCTTCCCATGACTCTCTGGCGGTGCATGTGTTGCCCCCCGATTTCTGCGTGTTTGTACGTAGGGATGCTTCCCGGGCGCGCGTGGTTGCGAACGGCGCCGTAGCGGGACAGGTTGTACCAGTACGCGGCTCATGAGCTCTACGGAGGAGCGATAACAATGGCGCGGCAGTCGGAGTCGGGCATCCCCATCGAGCCGGTGTACGGGCCGGAGGCGCTGCGGGACTGGGACCCGGCGGAACGCCTCGGCGAGCCGGGCGCCTACCCGTTCACCCGCGGGGTCTACCCGACGATGTACACCGGACGGCCCTGGACCATGCGCCAGTACGCGGGGTTCGGCACCGCCGCCGAGTCCAACGCCCGGTACCGCCGGCTGATCGAGGCCGGCACGCACGGGCTGTCCGTCGCCTTCGACCTGCCCACCCAGATGGGCCACGACTCCGACGCGCCGATCGCGCACGGCGAGGTCGGCAAGGTGGGCGTGGCCGTCGACTCCGTCGAGGACATGGCCGTGCTCTTCGACGGCATCCCGCTCGACCGGGTCTCCACCTCGATGACCATCAACGCGCCCGCCGCCGTGCTCCTGCTGCTCTACCAGCTGGTGGCGGAGGAGCAGGGCGTGCCCGCCGACCGGCTGACCGGCACCGTACAGAACGACGTGCTCAAGGAGTACATCGCGCGGGGGACGTACATCTTCCCGCCCAAGCCGTCCCTGCGGCTGACCGCGGACGTCTTCCGGTACTGCCGGGCCGAGATGCCGAAGTGGAACACCATCTCCATCTCGGGCTACCACATGGCGGAGGCCGGGGCCACGCCCGCGCAGGAGATCGCCTTCACGCTGGCCGACGGGGTGGAGTACGTGCGCACCGCCCTCGCCGCCGGCATGGACGTCGACGACTTCGCCCCGCGCCTGTCCTTCTTCTTCGTGGCCAGGACCACCCTCCTGGAGGAGGTGGCCAAATTCCGGGCGGCCCGGCGGATCTGGGCCCGGCTGATGCGCGAGGAGTTCGGGGCGCGCGACCCCAAGTCGCAGATGCTGCGCTTCCACACCCAGACGGCCGGGGTCCAGCTGACGGCCCAGCAGCCGGAGGTGAACCTGGTCAGGGTGGCGGTCCAGGGGCTCGCGGCGGTGCTCGGCGGCACCCAGTCCCTGCACACGAACTCCTTCGACGAGGCCATCGCCCTGCCGACGGACAAGGCGGCGCGGCTGGCGCTGCGCACCCAGCAGGTGCTGGCGTACGAGACGGACGTGACCGCCACCGTCGACCCCTTCGCCGGGTCCTACGTGGTCGAGCGGATGACGGACGACGTGGAGGCGGCGGCCCTCGCGCTGATGGAGCGGGTCGAGGAGATGGGCGGGGCGGTCGCCGCCATCGAGCGCGGCTTCCAGAAGGGCGAGATCGAGCGCAGCGCGTACCGGATCGCCCAGGAGACCGACCGCGCCGAGCGGGTGGTGGTCGGGGTGAACCGCTTCACGCTGGACGAGGAGGAGCCGTACGAGCCGCTGCGCGTCGACCCGGCCATCGAGGCCCGGCAGGCCGAGCGGCTGGCCCGGCTGCGCGCCGGGCGGGACGGGGGTGCGGTCGCGGCGGCGCTGGCGGATCTGCGGCGCACGGCGGCCGGCACGGACAACGTGCTCTACCCGATGCGGGAGGCGCTGCGGGCCCGGGCCACGGTCGGGGAGGTGTGCGGGGCGCTGCGGGAGGTGTGGGGCACGTACGTCCCGGCGGACGCGTTCTGAGGCGGCGGCACGGGGCGGCGCCGGCGCTCCGACGCACGGCCGGGCCCGCGGCTGTACAGGTGCGTCTCACGTTATGGAAATGTCTCCGGAGGTGTCGTACCCGCGTGCGACACTCGCGGAATGCTGGGTGTGACCGATCTTCCGACCTATCTCGCCGGCCTGGTGCTGATCATTCTGCTGCCGGGGCCCAACTCGCTGTACGTGCTGTCCGTGGCCGCCCGCCGCGGCGTGCGGACGGGCTTCAAGGCGGCCGCCGGCGTGTGGACCGGCGACACCGTGCTGATGGTGCTGGCCGCGGCCGGCGCGGCCTCGCTGCTCCAGGCCAACCCGGTGCTGTTCGGCATCGTGAAGTACCTCGGCGCGGGCTACCTCGCGTGGCTGGCCGTGGGCATGATGCGCGGGGCGTGGGCGATGTGGCGGGAGCGGAGGGCCCGGCAGGAGGAGATCATGACCGGCGAGCCGCCGGCCGACTCCGAGCGCCCGTACCGGCGCGCGCTGCTGATCAGCCTGCTCAACCCCAAGGCCATCCTGTTCCTGCTGTCCTTCTTCGTGCAGTTCGTGGACCCGGACTACGCCTACCCCGCGCTGTCCTTCCTGCTGCTCGGCGTGCTGACGCAGGCGGCCAGCGTGCTCTACCTCTCGGTGCTGATATTCGGCGGCACCCGGCTGGCCGCCGCCTTCCGCCGCCGCAAGCGCCTGTCCGCCGGCGCCACCTCCGCCGTGGGCGTCCTGTTCCTGGGCTTCGCGGCCAAGCTGGCCACGGGCTGACGCCCCTGCGGGGCATGCGCCAACGGCATATCCCGTACGGGTGAACAGGGGCGGAACCCCGACGGGCGCGGATACGCTCGTGAAGGATGAGCCCCCAGAAGGAGGACGCCATGGCCGTGATCCAGCACGAGATGACGATCGGCGAGGCCGCCGATCAGCTCTCCAGCGCGCTGCCGGGGCACCGAGTGGAGATCCTCCAAGGGAGGCTCACTGCGACACCGCCGGCTGACGGAGAGCACGCGCTCTCTCTGACCTGGGTGATGAGGAAGTTCTTCGCCGCGGGTGACGAGGACGCCGGGCTCCGCTCCGTCCAGGGCGTCGGCCTCTGGCTTCCCACCGGACCGGAGGACTACGCCGTCCCGGACTTCGCTCTGGTGGAGGAAGACTTCCTGGACGCGAAGGTGCAGAAGAACTGTTATGCGCCCCACGTCTTCCGCCTCGTCATCGAGATCACCTCGTCGAACTGGGCAGACGATCTCGGGACCAAGGTCGACACCTATGCCCAAGCGGGTGTTCCCGTGTACCTGGTCGCCGACCGTCGGCACCAGGAGGTCCTGCTGTACACGCAGCCGCGCGGCAAGGCGTACAAGTCCAGGGAGGTCTTCAAGCGGGGGATGGCCGTCCTCCTGCCCGAATCGCTGGGGGTGAGCGTCGAGTTGTCGGTGGACCGGCTGCTCGACGGCGAGGGTCCGGACGCCCCCTAACCCAGCGCCTTGCGCAGGCGGGGGGTCAGCGGGCGTTCCACCCAGCGGTGGAGGAGCCAGGCCAGGGCCAGCATGCCGGTGACGGTGGTCCAGAAGACCAGGGCCGGCGGGAGGTCCAGGTGGCGGCGCAGGACCCGGATCGCCACCCAGCCCAGGTGCTCGTGGACCAGGTAGAAGGGGTACGTCAGCGCTCCCGCCACCGTCAGCCACCGCCAGTCCGCCCAGCGGAGGGCGCCCAGCGCGATCAGGGCCACCGCCACGAAGCCGGCCGTCACCACCGCGACGATCACCGCGGCGCTGCGGTACGAGAAGAACCGCGGGTCCGGCGCGTGCCACAGGCCCGCCACCGCGTAGTGCTGGCCGATCAGCCAGCCGCTCGCCGCCACGCCCCAGGCCAGGACGTCCCGGCGGTCGCGGTGCACCAGGTACAGCCCGATGCCGCCGACGAAGAACGGCGCGTACTCCGGCATCAGCGCCTGCGTCAGGAACGGCTGGCCGGACGCGTCCGCCAGGGCCGCGGCCGACGTCCACACCCCGCAGAACAGCAGCGTCCGCCGGCGTCCACCGCCCGGCAGCACCACACAGAGCGCGAAGAGGACGTAGAAGCGCAGCTCCGCCCAGAGCGTCCAGCACACCCCCAGCACGCGCTCCGCGCCCACCGGCTGCTGGAGCATCGTCAGGTTCACCAGCACGTCGCTGAGCCCCAGCCGCTCGTACGGCAGCCAGGGCAGCGCGAAGACGGCCGTCACCAGCACGACCGCAGCCCAGTACGCGGGGTAGAGCCGCGCCACCCGGGAGGCCAGGAACGACCGCAGCGGGCGCTCCCAGGCACTCATGCAGATCACGAAGCCGCTGATCACGAAGAAGATCTGGACGCCGAGGCAGCCGTACGCCAGCCAGGGCGACGCCGTCGGGAACAGCTCCCGCGGCGAGGCGCCCCAGGACCCGGCGACCTCCCCGCCCCGGCCGGCGTAGTGGTACCCGGCCACCATCAGGGCGGCCAGCAGCCGCAGCCCGTCCAGGGCCCGCAGCCGGCCGCCCCGCCCGGGTACGGGCCGCCGCTCCGGTATCGGCGCGGGTGCGGTGGCAGCCGCCGCCGGAGCCGGGGCCGTCACCCCAGCGCCGCCCGTCGCAGGTGCCGCACCCGGCGCACCACGCGCCGCACGGCCGGGCTGCGCGGGATGAAGGCCAGCTGCGCGGGCACCGCGCCCGGCAGCCCCAGCGCGGTCAGCCGCCGGCGCTTGAAGTACCGCCAGGTCCGCTCGTCCAGCCGCGTCGCGAGGTACCGCTCCGCGTCGGCCCGCCGGCCGGTCAGGAGCTGCGCCTGCATGGCGTACCCGACGGCCGTCACCAGCGAGGACAGCTCGGCCACCGCGGCCGGCCCCGGCGGGGTCCAGCCGCGCACGGCGGCCGGCTCGGCCAGCTCCGGCAGCAGCGCGTCCACGATGGTCAGCGGCACCCGGTTGCTGTTCTGGTACGGGGTGACCCGGTCCAGCAGCGGCCCCGTCCCGGTCCTGGCGACCGGGATCCCGTACAGGGTGGAGGCGGTCAGCAGCCCGGTCGAGAAGCAGCCGGCCACCAGCGCCGGGCGCAGCCGCTGGTACAGCACCTCGGCCAGCACCGGGGTGTCGACCACCGTCAGCCGGGCGCCAAGGCGCTCCGCCTCCTCCTCGACCCGGCGCGACCAGCGGGCCGGGGCACTGGGGTGGGGCTTGAAGACCAGCTCGCCGTGGCCGAGCGCATGGGCGCCGCGGACCAGCCCCACGTGCAGTTCCTCCTCTTCCTCCGCAGTGAGCAGCCCGAGCGCGGACAGGTACTGCCCGAGCAGCACGGCCGGGGCCCGGCCGATCCCGAAGCCGTCGGTGTCCGCGGCGTCCTCGGCGAGTTCGGCCAGGACCTTCAGGAAGGACTCCGCCGGCACCAGCTCCGCGGGCACGCCGAACTCGGTGAGCAGCAGCGGTTCGAGTCCGGGCACCAGGTCGAGGTGGAGCAGCCGGCGCACCCGGCCGCCGATCTGGGGGTCCAGCTTGTTGCGGGTCGGCCCGTAGCTCATCAGCCCGTCGGCGTAGACCTCGACGGGCGCGCCGGGGAAGAGCTGGACCACCGCCTGGGCCGGGGCGACCTGGATGGACTCGACGACCAGCTCGACCCGGTCCTCGCCCAGGTCCCAGAGCCGGCGCAGCTGCCGCTCCCACAGCGGGGCGTCCTCGGGGCGGGGCAGCCAGCCGGACGGGTGGAAGGGCTCGATCGTCGCGTTCCAGTCCCGTACGTCGTCGAAGCGCGTCCGCAGCCGCTCGAAGCCCGGCATCGCCGCCGGCCCCGGCGTGGTCTCGGGCACGGCCGCGTTGTTGCTGACCAGCAGCACCCGGCGGTCGGCGGCCCCGAAACGGCCGGCGTCCAGGGCCGCGGCGAGCGTGGCGACCCCGTACAGGGTCGAGGCGAGGAAGACCTGGGTGGTGCGCGCGGCCATCAGGCGGCCACCCCCGCCAGGGGACGGCGGCGCAGCCGGCGCAGCAGCACGGCGCGGGGCACGTCCATCGAATCGAGGGCCTCGTCGAGAACGTCCTGCGGCATTCGTTTCAGGGCGGCCGCGCTCATGGTGCGGAGTTTCTTGGCCACGGCCGGTTCGAACCTTTCGATGGAACCCACGTGGTGGGAAATGATGGCGCAATACGTTCGAACTGCCTTCGGCAGCAGAAGGGCCGCATCGCGGTCCTTCGCGGTTTCCGTGAGCACCTGGTCGAATGCCCGGATGAAATCGAGCTGGCGTACGTCGCCGATCTGCGTCAGCGAGGTCGCGACCCCCCGCCGGTAGAAGATCCCCGGCAGGCCGACCGCCGCGAAGGACTCCGCCTCCCGGTGCAGCCGCCAGATCCACGGCCGGTCCTCCGCGGTGCGCAGCCCGTCCGTGAAGTGCAGCAGCCCCCGGTCCACCAGCCGCCGGTGGTACATCCCGGCCCAGGCGTACGGGTAGTCCACCGAGGTCGACCGGTCGGCGGGCAGGATCGCCGCCCGCGGGGAGGACACCTCGCCCTGCGGCCCGTGCGGGATGCGCTGCACCAGCCGCGCCGTACCCGTGCACTGCACATGGTCGATGCGGACGAAATCGCAGCTCAGCGCCTCGATCGCGGCCAGTACGCGGGCCAGGTGGCCCGGCGCCAGCCAGTCGTCGCCGTCCATGAAGGTGAGGTACTCGCCGCGGGCGGCGTCGATGCCGGTGTTCCGGGCCGTCGCCAGGCCCCCGTTCACCTCGTGTCTGACGTACACCGCGCCGGGCAGCTCGCGCGCCGCCCGTTCCAGCAGCTCGGGCGTCCCGTCCGTGGAGCGGTCGTCGACGAGGACGAACTCGAAGTCCTCCCGCGCGTTCGCGCGCAGGCTTCTGATGGCGTCTGGTGCGTATGTCTGCACGTTGTAGAACGGCACGACGACGGAGAGCTTGACCACCCGCGTGACACTAGGACTTGGCGCGGCATTCACCATGGACCGTGCGCGGACGGCGCGTGAACGAAGAATGGCAGGACGGTTAACCTGCCCGCCCGGCCGGTATTTCCCGGCCCCATTCGCATCTCGTCGACGGGCTGTTAACCCGCTGTTGAGCGCTCGTTGGGCCGATCACCGGAATTCCCGCATAGCTTCGCAGCGTGCCAGAAAGTACCAGCGGCGTAACTGCCGGCGGGAAGACGCGGGTTGCCGTACTCGCCGATTCCGACACGCGATGGAAATGGGGCGCACTCACCGCGCAACGCCTCGCTCCCGACCTCCACCTCACCGGATTCCTGCTGCGCGGCCGGGCCACCCCCACCGCGCGCCAGCTCGGCGAAGTGGGCGTCCGGGCCGACCGGCTGGCCGAGGTGACCTGCGCCGAGTTCCTCGCGGAGATCGAGGAGGGCGGCTACGACGTCGTGGTCCTCGCCCTCGTCGGCGGCGCGGTCCAGGCGGTGCTGCACGGCGCCCGCGCCCTCTGGCCCACCCCCGCGAAGCGCCCCGTACTCGTCACCGGCTACGTGGGCGTCGTGTACGAGAAGCTCGCCGACGGCCTCCTGCTGCGCCACGGCGCCGACCTCGTCCTCGCCAACTCCCGCCACGACGCCGGCCGTTTCCGGGCCGTGTACGAGGGGGCCGGCGCCGACGCCTCGGCCGTCACGGAGACCGCGCTGCCCTTCCTCGGCGGCGGCCCGTACGAGCAGCGCACCAGCCGCGCCCACACCGTGGTCTTCGCCGCGCAGCCCTCCGTGCCGGAGAGCCGCGCCGACCGCACGTACTTGCTGCGCCGCGCCGCCCAGCACGCCCGCCGCCACCCGGACCGCGAGGTGCTGGTCAAGCTGCGGAGCAAGCCCGGCGAGCACACCACGCACCTCGAAGAGCTGCCCTACCAGCGCCTCGTCGAGAGGCTGCCCGGCGGCCTGCCCGCCAACTGCCGCCTGGTCTACGGGAACATGGGCGAGGTCCTGGACCGCACCGACCTGCTGGTCACCGTCAGCTCGACGGCCGCGCTCGAAGCCCTGCACCGGGGTGTCCCCACCGCCGTCCTCACCGACCTCGGCATCCGCGAGGCCCTCGGCAACCACCACTTCCTCGGCTCCGGCTGCCTCGCCTCCTGGGACCAGCTCGACGCGGGCCTGCGCCCGGTGGCCGACCCCGCGTGGCTGGCCGGCCAGGGCGTCATCGCCCAGGGCCCGTACGAGCGCGCCTTCGACACCGCGCGCGAGCGGCTCGCCGAGCTCGTCGCGCGGCCCGCCCTGCCCGCGCCCGCCCCGTACTACACCCTCGCCACCGCACCCGGGTACCTGCCCGGCATCCTCGCCCGCCACCACCTCGGCACCGACGGCCGCCCGCTCCCCGGCACCGCCCGGCCCGCCGCCGCGGACTCCCGCGTACGCCGCGCCGTGCGCGCCTGGCTGCGCGACGCGGCCCGCGGCGCGTACCGGCACGGCGTGCAGCGCGTGGCCCCCGTCATCCGCCGGATGGGAGAACTGTGAGCCCCGCCGATCCCGCACCCCGCCCGCACGTCCTGGCCGTGATCCCCGCCCGGGGCGGCTCCAAGGGCGTGCCGGGCAAGAACCTGGCCCCCGTGGGCGGCCTGCCCCTGGTCTCCCGCGCGGTGCTGGCCTGCCGGTCGGCCGGGCACGTCGACGCCGTCGTGGTCTCCACCGACGACCCGGCCATCGCGGCCGCCGCCCGGGAGGCCGGGGCCGAGGCCGTACCGCGCCCGGCGGACATCGCCGGCGACACCGCGAGCAGCGAGTCCGCCGTCCTGCACGCCCTCGACGTGTACGAGGCGCAGCACGGCCGGAGCGTGGACGTGGTCCTGCTCGTCCAGGCGACCAGCCCCTTCCTGACCGCAGCCGACGTCGACGCGGTGGCCGCCGCGGTGGCCGTCCGGGGAGCCGACAGCGCGCTGGCCGTGGCCCCCTTCCACGGCTTCCTCTGGCGCGAGTCCGCCGTGCCGGCCGGCCGCGCCGGCTACGGCGTGAACCACGACGAGTCCCACCGGCCCCGCCGCCAGGACCGTCCCGAGGACCTGCTGGAGACCGGCGCCGCGTACGCGATGTCCGTACCCGGCTTCCGGGCCTCCGGGCACCGGTTCTTCGGCCACATCGTGCCCGTGCGCACCGACCCGGCCCGGGTCCTGGAGATCGACGACCCGCACGACCTGGCCCGGGCCCGCGCCCTGGCCCCCCTCCTCGACCCGGCCGCGCCGCCCGCCTCGCCGGTCGCGCACCCCGAGCCCGCACACCCCGAGCCCGCACACCCCTGACCCGCCCGAGCCCACCCCCTCCCCACCCCACCCCGCCCCAGCACCCCACGCACCGAAACGAAGGACGTCACCTGCCATGACCGCCTCCTCCGCCTCCCCGCGCCTGCGCACCCTCGGCTCCCGCACCGCCGGCCCGGGGCAGCCCGTCTACGTCGTCGGCGAGATCGGCATCAACCACAACGGCGACCTCGGCAACGCCTTCGCCCTGATCGACGCCGCGGCCGAGGCCGGCTGCGACGCCGTGAAGTTCCAGAAGCGCACCCCCGAGATCTGCACCCCGCGCGACCAGTGGGACATCGAGCGCGACACCCCCTGGGGCCGCATGACCTACATCGACTACCGCCACCGGGTCGAGTTCGGCGAGGACGAGTACCGCGCCATCGACGAGCACTGCGCGAAGCGCGGCATCGACTGGTTCGCCTCCCCGTGGGACACCGAGGCCGTCGCCTTCCTGGAGAAGTTCGACCTCCCCGCCCACAAGGTGGCCTCCGCCTCCCTCACCGACGACGAACTGCTGCGCGCCCTGCGCGCCACCGGCCGCACGGTGATCCTCTCCACCGGCATGTCCACCCCCCGGCAGATCCGCCACGCGGTGGAGGTGCTCGGCAGCGACAACATCCTGCTCTGCCACGCCACTTCCACGTACCCGGCCAAGGCCGAGGAGCTCAACCTGCGCGTGATCAACACGCTCATGGAGGAGTACCCGAACGTCCCGATCGGCTACAGCGGCCACGAGACCGGCCTGCAGACCACCCTCGCGGCCGTCGCCCTGGGTGCCGCCTTCGTCGAGCGCCACATCACCCTCGACCGCGCGATGTGGGGCTCCGACCAGGCCGCCTCCGTCGAGCCCGGCGGCCTCGCCCGCCTGGTCCGCGACATCCGCACCATCGAGACCGCCCTCGGCGACGGCGTCAAGCGCGTGTACGAGTCCGAGCTCGGCCCGATGAGGAAGCTCCGCCGGGTCCAGGGCGAGGTCCCCGAGCTCGCGGGCGTCTGAGCCGCCCCGCCCCGCCCCCACGACCAGCAGACGAGGAGAACGTGGTGAGTGAGAGCAGCGCGTCCACCCTGGCCCTCGTGGAGAGCCCGGTACAGCTCCTGAACGTCCTGGAGTGGGCCCACGCGGAGGCGGCGGCGCAGGCGGAGTGGCCGCTCCTCGGCGCCGTGCCCGCCCAGCCCACCCGCGGCGGGCGCCGCGTCCCGCCGCTCCAGGGGCTGCGGATCGTGGTCCTGCCGCCGGTGGACCCCATGTCGCGCGGCCAGCTGCGGCGGATGGCCGCGCTGGCCCGCGACGAGGGGCACCAGGTGCGCTGGCAGGAGGCGCGCGGCGGCCGGCTCGCGCCCTTCCGGGCCGTCGGGGCCATGGCCCGGCAGATGCGCCGGGCCGACCGGATCGTGGTCGGCGACCCCTTCTCGCGCTTCGTCCAGCTGCTGCTGACGCTGGTGCGGGCGCCCGAGCTGGTGGTGGTGGACGACGGCACGGCCACCATGGAGTTCGCCGGCCAGATCGCCCGGGGCGAGCGGCTGGTGCGCTGGCACCGGGTCGGCGCCCAGGGGCTGCCGGGGAAGGTCAAGGAGCTCGCGTACGCGCCGGTCTCCTCGACCGCCCGGCGCCGCTTCACCCCCGCCCGCACCGGCCGGCGCGTCGAGGTCTTCAGCTCGATGCCGGTCACCGTGCCCGAGGGCGTGGAGCTGCGGGTGAACGAGTTCGCCTGGACCCGGTCCGCCTTCGGGCCGCCCCGGCTCACCCAGGGCACCGACCTGGTCGGTACCTCCCTGGTGGAGACCGGGGTCGTGGAGCCCGAGCGGTACCTGGCGGCCGTACGCTCCCTCGCCGCGGCCTACGGGGCGACCCGGTACTTCGCGCACCGCCGCGAGAGCCCCGAGAAGCTGCGCACCCTGAGCGAGGCGACCGGCCTGGAGATCGTCCGCCCCGACCTGCCGCTCGAACTCATCGCACGGCGTGGACCCATCGGACGTACGATCGTCAGCTTTCCGTCCACGGTCGTCCACACGCTGCCCTACGCACTCCGCGGCACCGGCGTGACCGTCGCGGTCTGCGACGTCGACCCCGCCTGGCTCACCGGAGGGGCCTCGCCGAGGGCCCGCAGTTTCCTCGCCGGGGTCACCGACACCGCCCGTGACGTGCGACGGCTCGCCGCGAGCGCGGCCTCGTGAACGGCCGCGTCGGCCGAGTGAGCGGCGGAGTTTACCCCCCCGACACAAAGGTCATGCACCCAGCAGCCGGTTTTTCTTCCCCTAACGGGCTGAACTTTTCCTGATCTCCAGCCAGTTGGGTGCTGGGTGCGCCTACCCTTCAACGGGTGAACCAGTTGATGTCCCGCGAGTCCCAGACCGTCCTTTCCGGCAAGCCCGTCGAACCCGCGCTGCCCGGCAAGCTCCCGGAGAACCTGCGAGCCGAACTGATCGCGTTCCGCCGGGACTTGCACATGCACCCGGAGCTGGGCCACCAGGAGTTCCGGACCACCGCAGCGATCAAGGCCAGACTGGAGAAAGCCGGCCTGCGGCCCCGGGTACTGGAGACCGGGACCGGTCTGATCTGCGACATCGGGAGCTGGGACGGGCAGCGGCCGATGCTGGGGTTCCGTGCGGACATCGACGCCCTGCCGATCCCGGACGCCAAGGTCGGCGTCCCGTACCGGTCCACCGTCCCCGACCGGGCCCACGCATGCGGCCACGACGTGCACACCACCGTGGTCCTCGGCACCGGCCTGGTGCTGGCCGCGCTGCACCGCCAGGGGCTGCTGCCCAGGCCCGTGCGGCTGCTGTTCCAGCCCGCGGAGGAGGTGCTGCCCGGCGGCGCCAGCGACGCCATCGAGTCCGGGGTGCTGGACGGCGTCGGCCAGATGATCGCCGTGCACTGCGACCCGCGCGTCGACGCCGGGAGGATCGGCCTGCGGCCCGGGCCGATCACCTCGGCCTGCGACCGCCTGGAGATCACCCTGGAGGGTGCCGGCGGCCACACCGCCCGCCCGCACCTGACCACGGACATGGTCACGGCCGCCGCCCGGGTCGCCGTGGACGTGCCGGCGCTGCTGGCCCGCCGGGTCGACACCCGCGCAGGGCTGGCCGTCACCTGGGGCAAGATCGCCTCCGGCCACGCCTGCAACGTCATCCCGATGACCGCGGAGCTCAGCGGCACCGTGCGCTGCCTGGACCTGAACGCGTGGCACGAGGCGCCGGACCTGATCCACGCCGCCATCGACGAGGTCGCCGGGATGCACCGGGCCAAGACGGAGATCAACTACGTGCGCGGGGTGCCGCCGGTCGTCAACGACCCGGTGGTGACCGAGCTGCTCCGCGACGCCATGGCCGCCCGCTGCGGGGCCCACTCGGTGGAGGACACCGAGCAGAGCCTGGGCGGCGAGGACTTCTCCTGGTACCTGGAGCACGTGCCCGGCGCGATGGCCCGTCTGGGTGTCCGCACTCCGGGGGATCCGGTGAAGCGCGACCTGCACCGCGGCGACTTCGACGTGGACGAGTCCGCCATCACCACCGGTGTCGAACTGTTCACGGCCGCGGCCCTGCTCGACGGCCGCCGCGCCCGGGCCAACGGCTAGATCTCGCACAAGGCCTTTCCCGGCCGTACACGTCCGGGAAAGGCCTTGTGCAACAAGGTTTCGGGCCAGTTGGGTTACCGATCGGTCACTGTCCGGTTCGCGACGATCCGATAACGACTCCTGAAGGGGCCTTTAACTGACATCTACGCGCGTTACGATCGCGGCGAAACCAGCGCCGGTCAGTGGCGCTTCGGTCAGGTTTTGAAGGAGCCTCCCCTTGCGCCGGATCACCAGGATCGCCACCGTGGGCGTCGCGTCCGCGGCCCTCGCGCTCACCGCCACCGCCTGTGGTGGCAAGAAGTCCACGGACGCCGGGTCCTCTGACTCGACGACCGCCGCCGCCACCGCCGCCATCGCCTACGACATCGGCGGCCGCGGTGACCAGTCCTTCAACGACGCCGCGTACGCGGGCGCCGAGAAGGCCCAGGCCGACCTCAAGGTGAAGGTCAAGGAGGCCGAGCCGACCGAGGGTGAGAGCGACGCCGACAAGGTGCAGCGCCTCACCGAGCTGGCCCGCTCCGGCGCCAACCCGGTCATCGGCGTCGGCTTCGCCTACGCCCCGGCCATCAAGAAGGTCGCCCCGAAGTTCCCGAAGACCACCTTCGGCATCATCGACGACACCTCGGTGACCGGCACCAACGTCGCCAACATGGTCTTCAACGAGGAGCAGGGCTCCTACCTCGCGGGCGTGGCCGCCGCCAAGGCGTCCAAGACCGGCAAGGTCGGCTTCATCGGCGGTGTCGAGGTCCCGCTGATCAAGAAGTTCGAGGCCGGCTACGTCCAGGGCGTCAAGGACACCAACCCCAAGGCCGAGGTGCTGACCCAGTACCTGTCGCAGCCGCCGAACTTCGAGGGCTTCGCCAAGCCCGACCTCGGCAAGGCCGCCGCCCAGGGTCAGATCGCCAAGGGCGCGGACGTCGTCTACGCCGCCGCCGGTCTCGCCGGCTCGGGCTCCATCGAGGCCGCGTCCACCGCGGGCAAGTGGGCCATCGGCGTCGACTCGGACCAGTACAACCAGGCCGGTCTGGCGAAGTACAAGGACAAGATCCTGACCTCCGTCACCAAGGACGTCTCGGACGCGGTCTACAACCTGATCAAGTCCGTCAAGGACGGCAAGCCGCAGACCGGTGAGGTCCGCTACGGTCTGGACAAGGACGGCGTCGGCCTGGCCGACTCCAACCCGCAGTACAAGAGCATGACCGAGCTCATCGCCGCCGTCGAGAAGGCCAAGGCCGACATCATCGCCGGCAAGATCAAGGTCAAGACCGCTCCGTAAGGACGCGTTCGGACGGGGCCCGGAGAGGCAGGCGGTGCCGCCTCCCGGGCCCCGGGCCGCGTTTGCGGCTCAATCTTTTCTTTTTCGGCAGCGCTACGCGCGTAGAGGTGTCGTGGACGCGATACCTTCTCTCACCGCCTCCCAGCCCTGCCCCCCGTCACCGCCAGACCCTGCCTTCCCGCTCCTTCGCGCCAAGGAGAGTGCGTCATCAACGCGTCCAGCCCGCCCCCCGCCGTAGAACTGCACGGCATTACCAAGCGCTTCCCCGGCGTCGTCGCCAACAAGGACATCGCGATCACCGTCCGCAAGGGCACCGTGCATGCCCTGATCGGTGAGAACGGCGCCGGCAAGTCGACCCTGATGAAGATCCTCTACGGCATGCAGAAGCCGGACGAGGGCACCATCGCCATCGACGGGGAGCAGGTCTCCTTCAACACGCCCGGCGACGCCATCGCCCGCGGCATCGGCATGGTGCACCAGCACTTCATGCTCGCCGACAACCTCACCGTCCTCGAGAACGTGGTCCTCGGCGGCGAGAAGCTGTACGGCATCGGCGCCAAGGCCCGGAAGAAGATCCAGGAGATCTCCGACGCCTACGGCCTGGGCGTGCGCCCGGACGCCCTGGTCGAGGACCTCGGTGTCGCCGACCGCCAGCGCGTGGAGATCCTCAAGGTCCTCTACCGCGGCGCCCGGATCCTCATCCTCGACGAGCCGACCGCCGTGCTCGTGCCGCAGGAGGTGGACGCGCTCTTCGACAACCTGCGGGAGCTCAAGTCCGAGGGCCTGACGGTCATCTTCATCTCCCACAAGCTGGGCGAGGTGCTGAAGGTCGCCGACGACATCACCGTCATCCGGCGCGGCACCACGGTCGGCACCGCCGACCCCAGGACCGCCACCACCAAGCAGCTCGCCGAGCTGATGGTCGGCAGCGAGCTGCCCTCGCCGGAGACCCGCGAGTCGACGGTCACCACCACCCCGATGCTGACGGTCTCCGACCTGAAGCTGACGGCCACCGACCCCGACGGCGTGGTCCGCGAGGTGCTGGCCGGCATCGACTTCACCATCCACAAGGGTGAGGTGCTCGGCATCGCCGGTGTCGAGGGCAACGGCCAGACGGAGCTCATCGAGGCCCTGATGGGCATGAGCATCCCGGACGGCGGCGTCATCACGCTGGACGGCAAGGACATCTCGACGACGCCCACCCGCAAGCGGCGCGAGGGCGGCATCGGCTACATCCCCGAGGACCGGCACCGGCACGGCCTGCTGCTGGAGTCCCCGCTGTGGGAGAACCGCATCCTGGGCCACGTCACCGAGCGCCCGAACTCCAAGGGCGGCATCCTCGACCCGAAGGCGGCCCGCAAGGACACCGAGCGGATCGTGCGCGAGTACGACGTCCGCACCCCCGGCATCGAGGTCACCGCTGCCTCCCTCTCCGGCGGCAACCAGCAGAAGCTGATCGTCGGCCGCGAGATGAGCCACGACCCGAAGTTCCTCATCGCCGCCCACCCCACCCGCGGTGTGGACGTCGGCGCGCAGGCGCAGATCTGGGACGCGATCCGCGATGCCCGCCGCGAGGGCCTGGCGGTCCTGCTGATCTCGGCCGACCTCGACGAGCTCATCGGCCTGTCGGACACGCTCCGCGTGATCTACCGCGGGCGTCTGGTCGCGGACGCCGACCCCGCGACCATCACCCCGGAGGAGCTGGGCACCGCCATGACCGGCGCGGCCCGGGGCCACCTGGAGGCCGGCGAGAACGGCACCCAGACCGAGACCGAGAACAACGACTCCGCCGCGGGCGCCGATTCGCCGGAGGACGAGGGCCGATGAAGAAGATCGACAAGGACAAGCTGATCCTGGGCGCCGCCGGACCGGTGCTCGCCCTGGCCAGCGCGTTCGTCCTGACCTCGCTGGTGCTGCTGGCGACCGGCGTCAACCCGATCGAGCCGATCCGGCTGATGATCGAGAACGCCGGCTACGAGGACGTCCAGGTCCTGATCCTGAACCAGACCGGCACGTACTACCTGGCAGCCCTGGCCGTCGCCATCGGCTTCCGGATGAACCTCTTCAACATCGGCGTCGACGGCCAGTACCGCCTGGCCGCGATGCTCTCGGCCGTCGTCGGCGCCTCCGTGACGCTGCCCGGCCCGCTGCAGATCCTGCTGATCGTGGTCGTCGCGATGTGCGTCGGCGCCTTCTGGGCCGGCATCGCCGGTGTCCTCAAGGCCAAGCGCGGCGTCAGCGAGGTCGTCTCCACGATCATGCTGAACGCCATCGCGACCAGCCTGATCGCCTGGCTGCTGCTGCCGAAGAACCTCGGCGTGCAGCCGGAGGGCTCGAACGACCTCACCACCGGTGACATCCCCGAGTCCGGCTGGTTCCCGGCCGTCAGCATGGGCGACTCCGGCGAGATCTACGGCTTCACCTTCGTGGCCTTCGCCCTGGGCGTCGTCTACTGGTTCGTCCTCAACCGGACCCGCTTCGGCTTCGACCTGCGCGCCACCGGCGCCAGCGAGTCCGCGGCCCAGGCCTCGGGCGTGGACGCCAAGAAGATGATCCTCACCTCGATGCTGATCTCGGGCGCCGTGGCCGGCCTGGCCGGCATGCCCACCCTGCTGGGCGACACCCACACGTACAGCCTGTCCTTCCCGGTCGGTGTCGGCTTCACCGGCATCACCATCGCGCTGCTGGGCCGCAACAACCCGGTCGGCATCTTCTTCAGCGCCCTGCTGATCGCGTTCCTGGACAAGGCGTCCGCCTCCCTGGACCAGTACGGGTACGCCAAGGAAATCGCCACGATCATGAAGGGCCTGATCGTGATCGCGGTCGTCGTCTCGTACGAACTCGTCCGCCGCTACGGCATCCGCCGCCAGCAGCAGAAGGTCGGCGAGGAGCTGGCCGCCGGTGGCGCCATGAAGACCGATAAGGAGGTCGCGGCGTGAGCACCAGCACCGTCTCCGCGACGAGCGCCGCGCCCAAGAAGAGCGGCGGCCGCAAGAAGCTGACCCTGCCGTGGATCCTGCTGATCATCGCGGGTGGCCTGGGCCTGGTGTCGCTGGTCCGGCTGATCAGCGGCGCCAACGACCTGACCTCCGTCGGCCAGGTGTCCGGCGCGCTCCAGCTCGCCGTCCCGATCGGCCTGGCCGGTCTCGGCGGTCTGTGGGCCGAGCGCGCGGGCGTGGTCAACATCGGCCTCGAAGGCATGATGATCCTCGGCACCTGGTTCGGCGCCTGGGCCGGTTACCAGTGGGGGCCCTGGACCGGCGTGGCCCTGGGCATCGTCGGCGGCGCGCTCGGCGGCCTGCTGCACGCGATCATCACCGTGACGTTCAACGTCAACCACATCGTCTCCGGTGTGGCCGTGAACATCCTGGCGATCGGCATGACCCAGTACCTCTCGAACTACACGTTCGCCGAGGCCGAGGGCGGCTCCTCCAAGCAGTCCCCGCGCATCGAGCAGATCGACGTCATCAACATCGAGGGGCTGTCGACCTGGCTGGCCGACCTCCAGGGCAAGCACTGGTTCTTCATCTCGGACCTCGCGGGTGTGCTCGGTGGCCTGGTCACCAACCTGTCGTGGCTGACCGTCGTGGCCCTGCTGCTGATCCCCGCCACCTGGTGGGTGCTCTGGCGGACCTCCTTCGGCCTGCGCCTGCGCTCCTGCGGTGAGAACCCGATCGCGGCCGAGTCCCTCGGCGTGAACGTGTACAAGTACAAGTACATCGCCGTGATCGTCTCCGGCGGCCTGGCCGGCCTCGGCGGCGCGTTCCTCGCCATCGTCTCCACCGGCATCTACCAGGAGGGCCAGACCGGCGGCCGCGGCTACATCGGTCTCGCCGCGATGATCTTCGGCAACTGGATGCCGGGCGGCATGGCGCTGGGCGCCGGCCTGTTCGGCTTCACCGACAGCCTCAAGCTGCGCGGCGGTGCCGAGAACGTCCACGCGATGCTGCTGCTGGTGGGCATCCTCCTCGTGCTGGCCGCGGCCTGGCAGCTGTACAAGCGCAAGCACTGGCAGGCCGGCATCGCGCTGGCCGTCGGCGCCGGCGTCTTCGCCTGGTACGCGCTCACCGACGTGCTGCCCAGCCAGTTCGTCGACGCCGCGCCGTACGTCACCACGCTGCTGGTGCTCGCCCTGTCGGCGCAGCGCCTGCGCATGCCGAAGGCCGACGGTCTGCCGTACCGCAAGGGCCAGGGCAAGTGACCCCGGCGACCGGCGCGGTCGACTGGGAGGCCCTGCGGGCCGCCGCCCGGGACGCGATGTCCCGGGCGTACGCCCCCTACTCGGGCTTCCCGGTCGGCGTGGCCGCCCTGGTGGACGACGGCCGCACGATCACCGGCTGCAACGTGGAGAACGCCAGCTACGGCCTGGGCCTGTGCGCCGAGTGCGGGCTCGTCTCCACCCTCGCCGCCACGGGCGGCGGCCGGCTCACGCACTTCACCTGCGTGGACGGCCAGGGCGGCCTGCTCGTCCCGTGCGGCCGCTGCCGCCAGCTGCTGTTCGAGTTCGGCGGACCCGAACTCCTGGTGGACACCCCGGAGGGCATCCTGCCGCTCTCCGAGATGCTGCCGCAGGCCTTCGGCCCCGGCCACCTGAAGTAAGCACCCCCGACGGCCCTTCCGCCCCAGCGCGGAGGGGCCGTCAGGTTTCCGAGTCTCTATGCGCGTAGAGTCGCGCATCAGTACGACGATGTACGAGTACCGCCGGAAAGGTAGTCATCCATGGACGTCATCTCCGTCATCCGCACCAAGCGCGACCGCGGCGAGCTGAGCCCCGAGCAGATCGACTGGGTCATCGACGCGTACACCCGCGGCGTGGTGGCCGACGAGCAGATGTCCGCGCTCGCCATGGCGATCCTGCTCAACGGCATGAACCGCGCCGAGATCGCCCGCTGGACCGCCGCGATGATCGCCAGCGGCGAGCGCATGGACTTCTCCTCCCTCTCCCGCCCCACGGCGGACAAGCACTCCACCGGCGGCGTCGGCGACAAGATCACCCTGCCGCTCGCCCCGCTCGTCGCCGCCTGCGGCGCGGCCGTCCCGCAGCTCTCCGGCCGGGGCCTCGGCCACACCGGCGGCACCCTCGACAAGCTGGAGTCCATCCCCGGCTGGCGCGCGCTGCTCTCCAACGAGGAGATGCTGCACGTCCTGGACACCACGGGCGCGGTCATCTGCGCCGCGGGCGACGGCCTGGCCCCCGCCGACAAGAAGCTCTACGCCCTGCGTGACGTGACCGGCACCGTCGAGGCCATCCCGCTGATCGCCTCCTCGATCATGTCCAAGAAGATCGCCGAGGGCACCGGCTCCCTGGTGCTGGACGTGAAGGTGGGCTCCGGCGCCTTCATGAAGAACATCGAGGACGCCCGCGAGCTGGCGCGCACCATGGTCGGCCTCGGCACCGACTCGGGCGTCAAGACCGTCGCGCTGCTCACCGACATGTCCACCCCGCTCGGCCTGACCGCGGGCAACGCGCTGGAGGTCCGCGAGTCGGTCGAGGTCCTCGCCGGCGGCGGCCCGGCCGACGTCGTCGAGCTGACCGTGGCCCTGGCCAAGGAGATGCTGGACGCGGCCGGCATCAAGGACGCGGACCCGGCCAGGGCCCTCAAGGACGGCTCCGCCATGGACCACTGGCGCCGCATGATCTCCGCCCAGGGCGGCGACCCGGACGCCGCCCTCCCGGTGGCCCGGGAGCAGCACGTGGTGACCGCCTCGACCTCCGGCGTGCTGACCCGCCTGGACGCGTACGCGGTGGGCGTCGGCGCCTGGCGCCTGGGCGCCGGCCGGGCGCGCAAGGAGGACCCGGTGCAGGCGGGCGCGGGCATCGAGCTGCACGCCAAGCCGGGCGACTCCGTCACGGCCGGCCAGCCGCTGATGACGCTCCACACGGACACCCCGGAGAAGTTCGAGTACGCCCTCTCCGCGCTGGAGGGCTCGTACGACGTCTCCCCGGCCGGCACCGCCTTCTCGGCCACCCCGATCGTCCTGGACCGCATCGCGTAGTCCTGCGCCTCCGGCCGTCGGCGGGCCGGGACTCGCACCCGCGAGTCCCGGCCCGCCGACGGTCCGGTGCCCCTGCCGATGAGTTCCGGCGGCGCCACCGGTCAACCCTGCGTGACGATCACGGAAGAGATGACCCTCCCGGGCCCCGGGGTGCCCGCGGACGCGGTACAGGGCCTGTGTGAGGACCTCGCGGCCCGCTACCGCCGCGGCGCGCACACCGTCGTCTGCGACCTCAGCGCCCTGACCCGCCCCGGCCTCCCCACCCTCGACGCCCTGGCCCGCCTGGCCCTCACCGCCCGCCGCCACGGCGGACGGCTCCGCCTGGCCGGCACCCCGCCCGCGCTGGCCGCCCTCCTGGAGCTGACCGGCCTACGGGAGACGCTCGGGGAGCCCGAAGAGCGGGAACCACCGCGCGGTGTCGAGGAAGGCGTTGAGCCCGGTGATCCGCCCGGCTGACACCTCCAGCACCTGCAGCGCCCACGGCTCGTGCCCGCTGCCCGACGCGCTCGGCCGGTACTGCCCGAAGGCCGGCATGCCGTTCGCCGTCGTCGGGAGGAGCCGCGAGCCCTTGCAGCCGATGCCCTGTTCCAGGTGCCAGGCGGCGATCTCCGCCGGGCCCTGGATCCACAGGTCGTACGGCGGCATCGACAGCACCGCGTCCTCGTGCAGCAGGGTGGTCAGCTTCGCGATGTCGTACGACTCGAAGGCGGAGAGGTACCGGGCCAGCAGGTCCCGCTGCTCCTCGTCCAGCGGGTCGGCCGACTCGCTCTCCTTGATCCGCTGCGCGGACATCGTCGCCCGCGCCCGCTGGAGCGCGCTGTTCACCGAGGCCACCGAGGTCTCCAGCAGCTCCGCGACCTCGTCGGCCTTCCAGGCCAGCACCTCGCGCAGGATCAGCACGGCCCGCTGCCTGGCCGGCAGGTGCTGGAGCGCGGCCATGAAGGCCAGCCGCACCGACTCCTTGGCCAGCGCCATCTCCGCCGGGTCCGCCGTCTGCGGCAGCACCCGCCCGTCCGGCACCGGCTCCAGCCAGGTCACCTCGGGCCGGCTGTTGAGCACCGCGGTGGCCTGGTGCCCCTGGTCGGTGAGGTCCATGGGGCGGGCCCGCCTGTTCCCCGCGTTCAGCTGGTCGAGGCAGACGTTGGTCGCGATGCGGTAGAGCCAGGACCGCAGCGAGGAGCGGCCCTCGAACCTGTCGTACGAGCGCCAGGCGCGCACGAAGGTGTCCTGCACCGCGTCCTCCGCGTCGAAGGACGAGCCGAGCATGCGGTAGCAGTACCCGGTCAGTTCCCTCCGGTACTGCTCCATCGCGGCGTCGAGTTCGGGTCGTGTCGCCAGATCGCTCATGCCTGCCGTCCCCCAGGTAGGTCCTCTCCTCCGGAACCTACCCGAGGGCACTGACAGCGGCAGCCGGAAAGGCTCAGGTGCCCGGCTTCCGCCCGTACACGAACACGTCCTCGCCGTTCTTGAGCAGGTTCCAGTACGCCTTCGCGTCCGCGGGCCGCATGTTCACGCACCCGCCGGAGCCCGGCGGGTTCCACATGGACTTGTTCGTGGAGTGGAAGGCCTGCCCGCCGTCGAAGAACTGCGAGTACGGCATCCACACCTTGTAGATCGTCGACCAGTGGTTGATGTTGCGGTAGTAGATCTTCTTCAGGCCGGTCCTGGTCTCGGTGCCGTCCTTGCCCGTCCGCACCGGCACCGGTCCGTACTTCAGCGTCCTGCCGTCCTGGATCCAGCTCAGCTGCCGGGTCAGGTCGACGCACGCGATGCGCCCGCGGTTCACCGGGCAGGTGCCCGCCTTGTTCGGGTTGTTGCCCGCCGCCCGCTGGGCCAGCATCGTGCTCATCGTGCGCCAGGTGAGCGGCCCGGCGTACCCCACGGTCGGGGTGATGCCGTGCTTCGCCTGGAAGGCCCTGATGGCCTGGCAGTCCGCGAGCGACTGCCGCCCGTCGACCGGCCGCCCCAGGAACTTCTCCACCTGCGACTGGTAGGGGCCCGTGCTCAGGTTGCACGAGGCCGCCTGGGCCGGCGTGCCCCCGGCCACCACCACGAGCGGCGCGGCCAGCGCGGCCACCGCGCCCGCCAGTCCGGCCCTGCGTCCCAGCCGTACCTTCCGCCCCGTCCGTACCGTACGTATCGCCGCCAACGCCCCCATCGCGTCCTCCCGTCCCCGCACCCTGATAGGTCTCGGAGGTTGGACGCGCGGGGGAGCGGGGGCAGTTGCGCGGCGAACGGCCGTAGATGTGCCGGTACTTACGCGGTACGCGGGCCCAGACGCTCCAGCCGGGCCACCCGCGACCCGTACAGCGTGATCGACACGACGCCCAGCACCGCGCCGAGCCCCAGCGCGACCGTCGCCCCCCACCCGGCGGCGTGGTAGGCCACCGCGCCGAGCGTGCCGCCCGCGCTGGACCCGAGGTAGTACGCCGACTGGTAGAGCGCCGAAGCCTGCGCGCGACCGGTCTTCGCCGCCCGGCTCACCGAGGAGGACGCCACCGCGTGCCCGGCGAAGAACCCGGCGGTGATCAGCACCAGCCCCACCAGGATGGCGGCCAGCGCGTCCGAGAGGGACAGCAGCAGGCCCGCGGCGGTGGTCGACACCGCCAGGTAGAGGGCACCGCGCCGGCCCGTCCGGGCCACGAGCTGCCCGGCCGCCGCCGAGGACGCCGTACCGACCAGGTAGACCAGGAAGACCGAGCCCACCACGCCCTGGGGCAGCGAGAAACCGTCCACCAGCCGGTAGCCGATCACCGTGTAGACCGCGCCGAAGACGGTCATGAACAGCGCACCGATCCCGTACAGCCGCAGCAGCAGCGGGTCCCGCAGGTGACCGGTGACGGTACGGCCCACCGCGCGCGGGTCGAGGGAGGCGGGGGAGAAGAACCGCGCCCGGGGCAGCAGCAGCCGGAAGGCCACCGCGCACGCCAGCGCCAGCACGCCCACCGCGGCCAGCCCGGCCCGCCAGCCCCACATCTGCGCGGCCCAGCCGGTCACCAGGCGACCGCTCATCCCGCCGATGGAGTTGCCCGCGACGAACAGGCCGATCGCGCCGACCAGCGCCTTGGGCCTGACCTCCTCGGCCAGGTACGCCATCGCACTGGCCGGCAGCCCGGCCAGTGCGGCGCCCTGCACGGCCCGCAGCGCCACCAGCCACTCCAGGTTCGGCGCGAAGGGCACCAGCAGCCCCACGCCCACGGCCACCGCGAGGGAGGCGGTCATCATCCGGGTCCGGCCGAACCGCTCCGACAGGGCGCTCAGCGGCAGGACGAACAGCGCGAGCGCACCGGTCGCGGCGGACACCGTCCAGCTGGCCTGACCGGCCGTCACCCCGAAGGAGGCGGAGACGGCGGGCAGCAGCGCCTGCGTGGAGTAGAGGAGCGCGAAGGCGGCGAGTCCGGCGGCGAAGAGCGCGAAGCTCATCCGGCGGTAGCCGGGGGCGCCGGGGTCGAGGGGGGCGGGCGAGCCGGGGGACGACGGGGTGGAGGCACCCAGGGTGCTGGGTGCCCCGGTATGAGCGGGAGGCATGCCCCAAAACTAGGCCGGGGCATTTCATGCGTCCAATGCGTGAATTCGGGATAATCGATGCGCTGACGTATGAGCACAGGTCACAGGGGTGGATGTCGATGGGCCGTTACGAAGAAGACATTGCGGTGACACAGATGCTGGCCCCCCGCCTGGCCTGGTTCGAGGCGGTCGCCCGCCACGAGCACGTCACCCGCGCCGCCCACGAACTGGCCGTCCCCCAGCCCACCTTGTCCCGCGCGATGGTCCGCCTGGAGGCCGACCTGGGGGTGGCGCTCTTCGCCCGCAAGGGGCGCACCGTCTCCCTCACCCCGGCCGGGCGGGCCTTCCTCGCCGGCACCGAGAAGGCCCTCGCCGAGGTCGGCCGCGCCGCCGACTCCGTACGGGCGGACGCCGACCCGTCCACCGGCAAGGTCGCCTTCGGCTTCCTGCACACCATGGGCTCCGAGACCGTACCCGCCCTGATCCGGGCCTTCCGCGTGGACCACCCCGGGGTGCGGTTCTCCCTCGTGCAGAACTACGGCGAGGCGATGATCGAACGCCTCCGGGCCGGCGAACTGGACCTGTGCCTGACCTCGCCCGTGCCGGAGGCCCCCGACCTGGTGGCCCGGCGGCTGGACGAGCAGCGGCTGCGGCTGGTCGTCCCGGACGACCACCGCCTGGCCGGCCGCAAGCGGATCCGACTCGCGGAGGCCGCCGAGGAGACCTTCGTGACCCTCGAACCGGGGTACGGGCTGCGCAGGATCACCGACGACCTGTGCGCCGAGGCGGGCTTCAAGCCGCGGGTGGCGTTCGAGGGCGAGGAGGCCGAGACGCTGCGCGGGCTGGTGGCGGCCGGACTGGGCGTCGCCCTCCTGCCGCCGCCCGCGGTGCCGCGGCCGGGGGTGGTCGAACTGACCGTCACGGCCCCGCGGGCCGTCCGCGAGATCGGCGTCGCCTGGCTGGACGGCCACCCCGACACCCCACCGGTGGCCGCCTTCAAACGCTTCCTCCTCTCCCGCCGGGGCTCCCTCCTCCGAGACGTCCAACTCCCCCACCCCTGACGCAGGCCCCGGCCCCGCGCCTCAAACGCCGGCGAGGCTTCACATAGCCCCTCCGGCGTTTGAGGAGCTGGGGGTACGGGGGCGGAGCCCCCGAAGGGGTCCGGGGCGGAGCCCCGGGGAACGGAGGAAGGGCGGGTAGGGGAACCGGCCCCGCAGGGCAACGACCCGCACCCGGCAACGACCCGCACCCGGCGACAGCGAGCCCCCGCACGGGACCCGCACCTGGCAACAGCGAGCCCCCGCACGGGACCCGCACGGGACCGGGACCTAGTCCGCGCCCGGCACGGGCCCCGGCGGCGAGCCGGCACGGATCAGGTAGCCCGCCTGGAAGCGGCTCCTGGCCCCCACCCCCCGCATGATCTCCGCGATGTGCCGCTGGCACGTCCGCTCCGACATCCCCAGCCGCCGCGCGATCGCCTTGTCCTCCAGCCCCTCCGACAGCAGCCGCACGATCGTCCCCCGCAGCTCGTCCGAGATCGAGCGCGCCAGATCGGGCCCCACCGTCGTGGGGAACGGCTCCGCCCCCAGCCAGGACCGCTCGAAGGCGCCGGTCATGAAGTGGACGACGTTCGGCTCCCGCACCACCAGTGCCGCGCCCCGCGTGTCCCGTACCGCCATCAGCCCGGTGTGCCGGTCGAAGATGATCATCCGCATCAGTCCGTCGCCGAGCGTACGGACCTGCGCCCCCAGCGCCGTCACCCGTTCCACGTACGCCGCCGTGGGCCGCGAGTAGCGCGCGGTGTGCTGGTAGATCGTCCGCATCCGGACGCCCCGGGCCAGCATCGACTCGTCCCGCCCGATGGCCTCCTCCAGCGCGTCGACCGGCCGCCCGCCCCCCGGCTGCGAGGTCAGCAGCTCGTGCTCGCACGACTCCGCCAGCTCCGCGATGATCCCCCGGACCGTGCCCAGGTCGGTCACCAGCTCCAGCGGCCCCGCCCGGCCCGCGTCCCGCTGCGCCGCGCCCGCCTCGTACGCCGGCACCAGCGCCTCCAGGGCGGCGCTCAGCCGGTCCATCTCGCCCTGCGTCTCCCGCACCCGCCGCGCCAGCGGGGCCAGTGCCCGGGCCGCCGCCGCCCGCGGCGCCACGGCGCTCCAGCGGTCACCGCCGCCCGGTGCGCGCTGGAGCAGGTGCCCGGCGGTCAGCTCGGCCAGCGCCCCGTCCGCGTCCGCCCCGAAGACGCAGACCGCCTCCTGGGTGCCGAAGGAGTGCCGGTCGACGGCCCAGGCGTACAGGCGCCGGGCCTCCGGGCTCAGCAGCGCCTCCGCCGGGTCCTCCGTCGGCGACGGACCGGCGGACGGCTCGCCGGAGCGCCCGCCCGGCGGCTCGACGGACCGCTCCACGGACGGCCCGACGGACCGCTCGGTGGGCGGCACGGAGGAGCGCTCGGCAGGGTTCCCGGCAGAGCGCTCGGCAGGGCTCCCGGCGGGTCCCCCGGCAGGCAGGTCGGCTGGCATATGCGTATTGGTCCCGGTATCCGACGCTTTATAAACCCCTCGTGTTCCCGTCAGACGCGAACCTGACGCCTGGATCCGCCACGACGGCATATGACACCGGGGCAGAGTGGTCGCACGGCGTGAGGGGGGAGCGCGGTATGCGACGAGGACGGCCCGTGGCGGTTCTGCTCAGCCCGCGCCCCGCCGTGCTGGCGGCGGCCCGCCGGGCCGGCGCACAGCCCGTGGTGGTCGCGCCCGGCCTGCCCGTGCCATCCGACCGTGAGGGGGCGGAGCGGCGGGTACGGACGGACTGGCGCGACCACCCCCGGTTGGTCGGCGCGCTCGGCGGCCTCGCGGAGGTGCGCGCCGGGCGCGCCGCGGTGTTCGGCTTCGGCGCCGCCAGCG
The DNA here is from genome assembly GCF_044759225.1 of Streptomyces sp. NPDC101132. Taxonomy (NCBI): domain Bacteria; kingdom Bacillati; phylum Actinomycetota; class Actinomycetes; order Kitasatosporales; family Streptomycetaceae; genus Streptomyces; species Streptomyces sp. NPDC101132. The sequence goes on along the minus strand of NZ_JBIVYX010000005.1, from coordinate 158,149 downwards.
CCCTGGCCGCGGCCCGGGCCAACGAGGAGCTGGGCCTGCCGGGCACGCCCCCCTCGGCCGTCACCGCCCTGATGGACAAGGCCGCGCTGCGGGCCCGGGTCAACGGCCTGGGCGGCCGGCCGGTCTCCTTCGCCCGCTGCGGGCGCGCCGACCTGCTGCCCTTCATCGCCAACCTCATCGGCTACCCCTGCGTGGTCAAGCCCCGGGCCGGCGCCGACGGCGAGGGGGTGCGCCGGATCCTCGACCCGGCGGACGCGGTGGCCGCCGCGCCGGGCTACCCCGCGATCACGGACCTGCTGGTGGAGGAGTTCCTGGAGGGGCCCGAGCTGACCGTCGAGGCCTTCTCGCGCGGCGGCCGGCACCGGATACTCGGCTGGGCGCGCCGGCTGCCCGCGGGTGACGACCGGCTCGCCGCCGCCGGGCACGAACTCCCCTACTCCCTCAACGCGTCGGTCCGCGCCGCGGTCCACCGGCTGGTGGCCGCCGTACTGGACCTGGCCGGGCACCGCGACGGCCCCTCGCACACCGAGCTGATCATCACCGAGCACGGGCCCCGCCTGGTGGAGACCCACGCCCGGCCCGGCGGCGAGGAGCTGGCCGCCCTGCTCCGCCTGGCCCACGGCACCGACCCGCTGGCCCTGGCGCTCGCCGCCGGCCTCGGCCTGCCCGAGCCGGTACGCCGCCCGGGCGCCCCGCACGTGGGGCTGCGCTACCTGGACTTCCCGCCGGGGCACCGCATCTCGCAGCGGGAGCTGACCGCGGCCCGCGCGGTGCCGGGCGTGGTCCGGGTGACGCTCCGGATCCCGGTCGGGGCGACGGTACGCCGTCCCCCCTCGGGCTCCTTCCACCACGCGTACGTCCTGGCCGCGGCGCGCACCGCCCCGGCCCTGGCCGCCACGCTCGCCCACGCGGCGGCCCTGCTCCACCCGGTCGGGAGCCGGCGTTAGGCCCTGTCTTTCGGATCAGGCCGGAGCATCGCGGCCCCGTCCCCGCCGGCGTCCGCCGGCAGAAGCGCCGCCGGCGGCCGTACCCCCGCCCCGCCCGTACCCCCGCCCCGCCCTACCCCCGCAGCGAGCGCCCGAAGCCCGAGGCCAGCGGCATCCGCAGGCCCAGCGGCGGCGGCGCCGCCAGCGCGTCGGTCACCGGGCGCGAGTACCGGCGGGCGAGCACCGCACCCAGGACGAAGTCCACGGCCAGGGCCACCACTTCGGCCCGGTGCTCGCGCAGCCCGTGGCCGTCGGAGTGCACTTCGAAGCGGGCCGTGCTGCGGTTCGCCTTCTTCGCCCGGGAGGCCAGCCGGAACGACAACTCCGGGTCCGTGCGGGCGTCGTCGGTGCCGTGCACGATCAACACCTGCCGCCCCGCGAGGTGTTTCACCGGTTCAGGGGAGGGGCCCGTCTCGCCGTCCGGCACACAAGGCGCAAGCGCCAGGACCGAGTTGACGGCCCCGTGCCCGGCCGCGCGCAGTGCCGCCAGTCCGCCCGCGCCGAAGCCGGCCAGGCATATCGGCACGTCGCCGTAGCGCCGTACCGCCTCGTCCGCGCCCCACTCCGCGTCGCGGGCCAGGTCCCCGCGCCGGTCCCCGTACCGCACGAGGTGGGTGACCAGCCCGTCGGCCGCCCCGGCCCGCGCCAGTTCCCGGGCCAGTGGCCGGACGGGACCGGGGAGCAGGGGGGAGGTGCCCGGCAGCAGGAGCACCACACCGCCGACCGCCCGTGCCGTGCCGTTCGCCCGTCCGAGACGGGTCGCGTGCCGATCCATCAGACCTTCTTTCGAGGGGATCACCGGCCCCGGTCGGTGAGGGGAAGCGCATCCGGGCACCGCCCGGCGGGCGCGAGCCCTGACGGAGATGCTCGCCGATCACCGCTCGCGCCACAACGGAGCGTCGTGGGAAGGCCGGGACGCCCGGCGGCACTGCGGACACGTCGCCGTGGAGAGCCGCGTCACCCGGGAGACGCCCGGCGGTGGGTGGGGTCACGGCGGAACAGTCTCGGACCGGGAGGTGTACGCCACCCGTCCGCACGGTCACTGTTACGTATCGACCGACACCGTTGCCGCAGTGCTCTACGCGCGTAGGCGTTAAAGTGCGGAGATGACGAGCGAGACCCCCAACCTGCCCACGCCGGATCAGATCCGCCGCTCCCCGAAGGTGCTGCTGCACGACCACCTGGACGGCGGCCTGCGCCCCGGGACGATCATCGAGCTGGCCGTCGCGGCGGGCTACGAGAACCTCCCCGAGACCGACGCCGACAAGCTCGGCATCTGGTTCCGCGAAGCCGCCGACTCCGGCTCCCTGCCGCGCTACCTGGAGACGTTCGCGCACACGTGCGCCGTCATGCAGACCCGGGACGCGCTGTTCCGGGTCGCCGCCGAGTGCGCCGAGGACCTGGCCGAGGACGGCGTGGTCTACGCCGAGATCCGCTACGCGCCCGAGCAGCACCTGGAGGGCGGCCTGACCCTCGAAGAGGTCGTCGAGGCCGTCAACGAGGGCTTCCGCGAGGGCGAGCGCCGGGCCAAGGCCAACGGCCACCGCATCCGCGTCGGCGCCCTGCTGACCGCGATGCGCCACGCCGCCCGCGCCCTGGAGATCGCCGAACTGGCCAACCGCTACCGGGACAACGGCGTCGTCGGCTTCGACATCGCCGGCGCGGAGGCGGGCTTCCCGCCCACCCGCCACCTCGACGCGTTCGAGTACCTCAAGCGCGAGAACAACCACTTCACCATCCACGCGGGCGAGGCCTTCGGCCTGCCGTCGATCTGGCAGGCGCTCCAGTGGTGCGGCGCCGACCGGCTCGGCCACGGCGTGAAGATCATCGACGACATCGAGGTCGCCGCCGACGGCAGCGTGAAGCTGGGCCGCCTGGCCTCGTACGTGCGCGACAAGCGCATCCCCCTGGAGATGTGCCCCACCTCGAACCTGCAGACCGGTGCGGCCGCCTCGTACGCCGAGCACCCGATCGGCCTGCTGCGCCGCCTGCACTTCCGGCTGACGGTCAACACCGACAACCGGCTGATGAGCGGCACCAGCATGAGCCGCGAGTTCGAGCACCTGGTCGACACCTTCGGCTATTCGCTCGACGACATGCAGTGGTTCACCGTCAATGCGATGAAGTCCGCGTTCATTCCTTTCGATGAACGACTTGCGATGATCAACGACGTGATCAAGCCCGGCTACGCCGAGCTGAAGTCGGAGTGGCTCTTCCGCCAGACCGCCTCCACCAGCGGTTCTGTCTCCGCCTAGCGGCCGGACGGCTGACGCGGTGAAGCGCCCGGGATTCCCTTCCCGGGCGCTTCCTCGTATTTGAGGATGTTTGCGGGACGTGGTTTGGCATGGCTAGTTTGCGGAGCCGCTCAATTCCCCGTCGCAAGGACTGGATTTCATGAAGCAGTCAGCTGCCAAGACCCTCGGTGTCGCCGTCCTCGGCGCCGCCTTCGCCGCGGCCGCCGCCGGCACCGCCTCCGCGACCCCCGCCGTGGGCGTCGCCGACGCGCTCGGCACCGTCGCGGGTGTCGCCGGTCCGCTCCAGAACACCCTGAACCACACCCAGGACGCCGAGGCCGGTCAGGTGTCCCAGAGCGACTCCTCCGACCCGGTCGCCGGCCTCACCGGCCTGCTCGGCGGCGTGCCGCTCGGCGGCCCCCTCGGCTGACGTTGCCGCGTTCGAACGCGGGCACCCGGGGCGCGCACCCTTTCGATCGGGTGTGTGCCCCACCGTGCACTGTGCCACCATCGCCCCCAACTTCCGCTCCACATCCGGATGATGAGGTCACCGTCATGCGCGTGAAGGCCAGGGGCGCGGCGGCGCTCCTCACCGTCCCCGCCCTGCTGCTCGCCGCGGGCTGCGGCGGTGGTACGGAGAACCGCCCCGAGGGCAAGAGCTCCGGAAGCCCCGGCGCGAGCACCGCCCCGGGCGCCACGACCCCCGCCCGCACCCCACTGGAGCGGGCCGCGCTGGTCCAGGGCGACCTGGCCGGCTACCAGATCTCGGCACAGGCCAAGAACCCCTCGGCGCCGGACGGCCAGCCACAGGCCGACAGGAAGGCCTGCCAGCCGCTGGCGGACGTCATGGGCGACAAGCCGGACCCGGCCGCGGGCGAGACCGTGAACCGCGGCATCGGCTCACAGAAGCAGCTCGGCCTCGCGGTCTCCGCCTCCCTCAGCAGCTACGCCGAGGCCGACGCGAAGCGTCTGGTCGACCGGCTGCGCGAGGCCGTGGCGGCCTGCGGCGCGGGTTTCTCCGCCACGGTCGAGAAGCAGACCGGCACCTACACCGAGGTGCGGGCGGCGGACTACCGGGTGGCCGGCGACGAGAGCATCAGCTGGACCACCACCGCGGCCGCCGAGGGCGTCTCCGCCCCGGTGCACCTGGTCGTCGTACGCAAGGGTTCCACCGTCGTCCGGATGATGGCGCTCAACGTGGCCGCCACGGGCAAGAAGGCCGAGGTCCCGCACGAGGTGGCGGACAAGCAGCTGGAGAAGCTCGCCCACACCGCCCCCTAGCGGGCGCCCTACCAGGCGGTCTTCGGGCTCTTCTCCGAGGGCAGCAGCGCCCACAGCGCCAGGTACAGCAGGAACTGCGGACCCGGCAGCAGGCACGAGGCCAGGAAGACCACCCGCATCGTGGTCGCCGAGGTGCCGAAGCGTCGCGCCAGCGCGGCGCAGACGCCGCCGATCATTCGTCCTTCGGAGGGGCGGACAAGAGGCGCGCTCATGGTGACTCCTTGTGTCGGGTCGCTTTCTGCGATGCCTCAATACTCCCGCGGCACCGCGGACAGAACCTCGCTCCACGGGGCGATCCCGACCCTGGAAATCCTCGGGGTCGACCCCTGAGATCCGGGCCCGGCGGGCGGCTCGGCGGCCAGCGCCGCCGCCCGCGCGCGCCGCAGCCGGGCCCGCAGCACCGGTACGACGGCCAGGTGCGCCAGCGCCACCCCGGCGGTGTTCAGCAGCAGCGAGTCCACGTCCACCACCTGCCCCGGCACCCCGGTCTGCAGCAGCTCGATCGCCGCCGAGACGAGCGCCCCGGCGGCGGTGGTACGGACGAACGAGGCCAGCGGCGAAACGGTCAGCCGCCCGCCGGCCAGCGGGAACAGGACACCGAGCGGCGCCAGCAGCACGAGCCCCTCGCCGATCCGGCGCGCCGCCTCCACCGGCCCGTACGCGAGGTCCGCCCGGATCCCCTCCAGCGGGGTCAGGTTCGCGGCCGCCGCCCACGGCACGTCGAGCGGGCGCAGCGTCACCCAGCCGACCAGCGCGAGGTGCGCGAGGAGCAGCACGCAGCTCACGGCGCGGAGTCGTATGGCGGCACTGCCGCCCAGCTCATGACGGTGTTGCACGCCTTGAGGGACGCCGGGGCCGCCCGGCGTGGTTCCGGGTGGTTGCCCGGGTCACCCTGTGGCGAGCAGCACCACGAACATGACCACGCCCGCGGCGAGCGGCGCGAGGATCTCGTACGCCCAGCGGACCGTGATCCCACCCTGCGCGGAGGGCCGCCCGGCGTTCCGCTCGTGCAGTTCGTTCAGCTCCGCGATGGTGCGGTCGGCGGTGGCCCGGCGGTCCTCCCTGGGCGCCGCGGCCGACCCGGCCGAGGTGCCGGTGATCGCGTCGCGGCGGCTGAAGGTGCGGTTGGCGCGCTTCCGCTGGCGCAGGGAGACCGGGATCGACCAGAGCTGGTACTTCTTCCCGCCCGCCAGCAGCTCCGCGGAGTAGGCGGCGCGCAGCGCGTCCACGGCCCCCCAGGGGGCCACGATCAGCCGGAACGGGTTGCGCACGCGCAGCCGGTCGTCGTTGGCGAAGACCACCGGCCGCAGGGTGAAGGCGACGATCAGCGGCACGCCGAGCAGCAGCGAGGCCCCGGCGAACCAGGGGGCCCGCCCCGTGCCGCGCACGATCGCGTCCCCGCACAGCCAGCCGAGCAGGCCCAGCAGCAGGACGCCGGCCACCAGCGCGGCGGGGGACCGGTAGGTGCGGTCCGCGTAGACGGGCTCGGCGGGGGGCGGGGGAGTGGTCATGTGCGCGATTCTGCCTCACCGCGCCCCGCGGGACGCAGCGGAGCGGCCCCGTCGGCGGCCCCCACCCATCACAGATGTGTCACGTCGGGCTCGGAGGAGCGGTGGGGGGTGACAGGTCGCTACGCGCGTAGATATGCTCATCTGGTGACCATGCCCACCATCACCGCATTCGCTGACGTGACGACGTCCGACAGCGCACTGCGCCGCTTCCTCCACGGGCTGCCCGGCGTGGACGCCGTCGGCCTGGAAGCGCGCGCTGCCGCGCTCGGCACCCGTTCGATCAAGACCACGGCCAAGGCGTACGCCATCGACCTGGCCATCTCGATGATCGACCTCACGACGCTGGAAGGCGCCGACACCCCGGGCAAGGTCCGGGCGCTCGCCGCCAAGGCCGTCAACCCCGACCCGACCGACCGCACCACCCCGATGACCGCCGCCGTCTGTGTCTACCCCGACATGGTGGCCACGGCCAGGGAAGCGCTGAACGGCGCCGACGTGAAGGTGGCCTCCGTGGCCACGGCCTTCCCCGCCGGCCGCGCCGCCCTCCCGGTGAAGCTCGCCGACACCCGCGACGCCGTCGCCGCCGGTGCCGACGAGATCGACATGGTCATCGACCGCGGCGCGTTCCTCGCGGGCCGCTACCTGGAGACCTACGAGCTGATCAAGGCCGTGAAGGAGGCGTGCGTCCGCGAGGACGGCAGCGCCGCCCGGCTGAAGGTCATCTTCGAGACCGGCGAGCTGTCGACGTACGACAACATCCGCCGCGCCTCCTGGATCGGCATGCTCGCGGGCGCCGACTTCATCAAGACCTCGACCGGCAAGGTCGGCGTCAACGCCACCCCCGCCAACACCCTGCTCATGCTCGAAGCCGTTCGCGACTTCAGGGCGCAGACTGGAATCCAGGTGGGCGTGAAGCCCGCCGGAGGCATCCGGACCACCAAGGACGCCATCAAGTTCCTGGTCCTGGTCAACGAGACCGCGGGCGACGACTGGCTGACCAACGAGTGGTTCCGCTTCGGCGCGTCCAGCCTGCTGAACGACCTGCTCATGCAGCGCCAGAAGCTGAGCACCGGCCGTTACTCCGGCCCCGACTACGTGACGGTGGACTGATTCCCATGGCATCCGCATTCGAGTACGCACCGGCGCCGGAATCGCGTTCCGTCGTCGACATCGCACCGTCGTACGGCCTGTTCATCGACGGCGAGTTCACCGAGGCCGCCGACGGCAAGGTCTTCAAGACCGTCTCGCCGTCCTCCGAGGAGGTCCTCGCCGAGGTCGCCCAGGCCGGTGCCGCCGACGTCGACCGCGCCGTGAAGGCCGCCCGCAAGGCCTTCGCGTCCTGGTCCGCGCTGCCCGGCTCCGAGCGCGCCAAGTACCTCTTCCGCATCGCCCGGATCATCCAGGAGCGCAGTCGCGAGCTGGCCGTCCTGGAGACCCTGGACAACGGCAAGCCGATCAAGGAGACCCGCGACGCGGACCTCCCCCTGGTCGCCGCGCACTTCTTCTACTACGCCGGCTGGGCCGACAAGCTCGACCACGCCGGCTACGGCGCGAACCCGCGCCCCCTCGGCGTGGCCGGCCAGGTCATCCCGTGGAACTTCCCGCTGCTCATGCTGGCCTGGAAGATCGCCCCGGCGCTCGCCACCGGCAACACCGTGGTCCTCAAGCCCGCGGAGACGACGCCGCTCTCGGCGCTGTTCTTCGCGGACATCTGCCGCCAGGCCGGCCTGCCCAGGGGCGTCGTCAACATCATCCCCGGCTACGGCGACACGGGCGCGGCCCTCGTCGAGCACCCGGACGTCAACAAGGTCGCCTTCACCGGCTCGACCGCGGTCGGCAAGGCCATCGCCCGCCAGATCGCCGGCACCGACAAGAAGGTCACCCTGGAGCTGGGCGGCAAGGGCGCCAACATCGTCTTCGACGACGCCCCCATCGACCAGGCCGTCGAGGGCATCGTCAACGGCATCTTCTTCAACCAGGGCCAGGTCTGCTGCGCGGGCTCCCGCCTGCTGGTCCAGGAGTCGATCCACGAGGAGCTGCTGGACTCCCTCAAGCGCCGCCTGTCCACCCTGCGGCTGGGCGACCCGCTGGACAAGAACACCGACATCGGCGCGATCAACTCCGCCGAGCAGCTCGCCCGCATCACCGCCCTCGCCGAGACCGGCGAGGCCGAGGGCGCCGAGCGCTGGTCCCCGGCCTGCGAGCTGCCCTCCGCCGGCTACTGGTTCGCCCCGACCCTGTTCACCAAGGTCACCCAGGCCCACACCGTCGCCCGCGACGAGATCTTCGGCCCGGTGCTGTCCGTGCTGACCTTCCGTACGCCGGACGAGGCCGTGGCCAAGGCCAACAACAGCCAGTACGGCCTGTCCGCGGGCATCTGGACGGAGAAGGGCTCCCGCATCCTCGCCGTCGCGAACAAGCTCCGTGCCGGCGTCGTCTGGGCCAACACGTTCAACAAGTTCGACCCGACCTCGCCCTTCGGCGGCTACAAGGAGTCGGGCTTCGGCCGCGAGGGCGGCCGCCACGGCCTGGAGGCGTACCTCGATGTCTGATGTGACCCGTCTGAACGTCTTCAAGACCTACAAGCTGTACGTCGGGGGCAAGTTCCCCCGCTCCGAGAGCGGCCGGGTGTACGAGGTGACCGACAGCAAGGGCAAGTGGCTGGCCAACGCTCCCCTCTCCTCCCGCAAGGACGCCCGTGACGCCGTCGTCGCGGCCCGCAAGGCCTTCGGCGGCTGGTCCGGCGCGACCGCGTACAACCGCGGCCAGATCCTCTACCGCATCGCCGAGATGCTGGAGGGCCGCCGGGACCAGTTCGTCCGCGAGGTCGGCGAGGCCGAGGGCCTGTCGAAGTCCAAGGCCGGCGCGGTCGTGGACGCCGCGATCGACCGCTGGGTCTGGTACGCGGGCTGGACGGACAAGATCGGGCAGGTCGTCGGCGGCGCCAACCCGGTCGCGGGCCCGTTCTTCAACCTGTCCACCCCGGAGCCGACCGGCGTGGTGACCGTCGTCGCCCCGCAGGACTCGTCCTTCCTGGGCCTGGTCTCGGTGATCGCCCCCGTGATCGCCACCGGCAACACGGCCGTCGTCATCGCCTCGGAGAAGTCCCCGCTCCCCGCCCTCTCCCTGGGCGAGGTGCTGGCCACCTCCGACCTGCCCGGCGGCGTCGTCAACATCCTCTCCGGCAAGGCCGCGGAGATGGGCCCCCACCTGGCCGCGCACCAGGACGTCAACGCGATCGACCTGGCGGGCGCCGACGCGGCCCTCGCCAAGGACCTGGAGGTCGCGGCGGCGGACAACCTGAAGCGCGTTCTCCGTCCACAGCCTGTGGACGACTGGGCGGCCGACCCCGGCACGAAGCGCATGACGGCGTTCCTGGAGACGAAGACCGTCTGGCACCCCACGGGCTCCCTGGGCGCCTCCGGCTCCTCGTACTGACCCGCGGGACCTATGACGGAGCCCCCGGCCGCGCACACCGCGGCCGGGGGCTCCGTCGTACCGGGTACGTCCCTCAGCCCGGCAGCAGCGGCGAGAGCAGCGCCACCCCCGGCAGCTCGCCGATCTTCGCGCCCTTGGTGACCGTGTCCGTCACCGCCGTGGTGCTGACCGGCTTGAACCCGCCCACGGAGGTGCCCACCCCGTTGTCGAGCGGGTCCACCCCGGTGTTGGCCAGCGGATCCACCTGCAGCCCCTTCACGGGACCCACCGCCCCCGCGAGCGCGTGCGGCACGGAGATCTCCTCCGCCTGCGCCGCCGAGCCCGCGATGCCGAGCGCCGCCCCGGCCATCGAGACCGTCAGTCCCGCGCCGAGCAGCGCGCGCCGGGTGTTTCCTGGGAGTGCGTGACGTGCCATGGGATCCCACCTGATCGGGGTAATCGGATGCGCACGCAGCGTAGTTGAGATGTGATGCTGAATACCAACAGGTCCTCCGGTGGGTCCCCTACGCGGGGTAATGCCTCACACTGGTGTTCCGTGAGCTGTTCATCTCCTCTTCCCACGCGTGTCGTCCTGCTGACGGGTCCCTCCGGGTCCGGCAAGTCCTCGCTGGCCGCGCGGTCCGGGCTGCCCGTGCTGCGCCTGGACGACTTCTACAAGGAGGGCACCGACCCCTCCCTCCCCCTGGTCGAGGGCAGCTCCGACATCGACTGGGACTCGCCGCTCTCCTGGGACGCCGACACGGCCGTCGCCGCCGTCGCCGCGCTGTGCCGCACCGGGCGCACCGAGGTGCCGGTCTACGACATCGCGACGAGCTCGCGCACCGGCACCGAGACGCTGGACATCTCCCGGACCCCGCTGTTCATCGCCGAGGGCATCTTCGCGGCGGACATCGTGGCCCGGTGCCAGGAGCTCGGGCTGCTGGCCGACGCGATCTGCCTGCGCGGCCGGCCGTCGACGACGTTCCGCCGCCGGCTGCTGCGCGACCTGCGCGAGGGCCGGAAGTCCGTGCCGTTCCTGCTGCGCCGCGGATGGCGGCTCATGCGGGCCGAGCGCGGGATCGTCGCCCGGCACACCGCGCTGGGCGCCCACGCGTGCGCCCGGGACGAGGCGCTGGGCCGCCTGGCCGCGGCGGCCGCCGGCCGCCACCGCTCCACGACCGGCACCGCCGCCGCCGCGTGACCGCGCAGCCCGCTCCCGTACGGGAAACGCGAAGGAGCGGGACCTTCCGCCGACCCCCGACGGCTTCCGGTCCCGCTCCCTCATCCCCCATGGCCCCCGTCCCACCCCCGTAGGACGGTCCCCCGTGGCCGGTGGTACTCAGCTGGTGGCGTGTGCGACTACGCCACCAGCTCGCCGAAGGACTCCGCCTCGGACTGGCCGAAGCTCAGAGTCTCGTCGTCGCGCAGCCGGCGCAGGGAGCGCCAGATGCTCGACTTCACGGTGCCGACGCTGATGTCCAGGATCTCCGCGATCTCCGGGTCGGTGCGGCCCTCGTAGTAGCGCAGCACCAGCATCGTGCGCTGCGGCTCGGGCAGCTTCGCCAGCGCCTGCCAGAGCACCGCGCGCAGCTCGGTGCCGCGCATCGCGTCCGTCTCGCCGACCGTCTCGGGCAGCTCCTCGGTCGGGTACTCGTTGAGCTTGCGCCGGCGCCAGGCGCTGATGTGCAGGTTGGTCATCGTGCGGCGCAGGTAGCCGCCGACGGCCGCCTTGTCGCTGATCCGGTCCCAGGCGCGGTACGTGGAGAACAGTGCGCTCTGGAGCAGGTCCTCGGCCTCGTGGCGGTCGCCGGTCAGGTGGTACGCGGTCGCGTAGAGCGAGGCGCGGCGCTCCTGGACGTAGGCGGTGAACTCGGCCTCGGCCGTCGAGGAGAGCTGCTCCTCGGCCGGGACCTGGTACGTGTTCGCGTCGATGGCCACCACGTGCGCGGACCGCTGGCGGATGCCGGTGCGGACACCCGCACCACCCGCTCGACGGGTCGCATCGTGCAGCCGCGTGACAACCGCGCTGGTGGTGGTGCTGTGCAGCGTGTTCATCTCGCGCCCCCCGTCGTGGAGTCTGCTTCGTTCCGTTGACCAGAAGCCTGCCCGTCCGACTTAACCGGGGTGTCCGTCGACTGTCACAGGCCTGTCACAGCGGCCGGCGCGTCCCCGCGCGGCGCGGCGCGGAGGCGGGAAGGGGTGTCCTGACGGTCGAAAGCGCGACGGGCCATGGGACAGAATGAGCGCGTGCCTTTCCTGTTGCTGATCGAGGACGACGACGCCATCCGCACGGCCCTCGAACTCTCCCTGTCACGCCAGGGCCACCGTGTGGCCACCGCGGCGACGGGCGAGGACGGCCTGAAGCTGCTGCGCGAGCAGCGGCCGGACCTGATCGTGCTGGACGTGATGCTGCCCGGGATCGACGGCTTCGAGGTGTGCCGCCGGATCCGCCGCACCGACCAGCTGCCGATCATCCTGCTCACCGCGCGCAGCGATGACATCGACGTGGTGGTCGGGCTGGAGTCCGGGGCGGACGACTACGTCGTCAAGCCCGTCCAGGGCCGGGTGCTGGACGCCCGTATCCGTGCCGTACTGCGCCGCGGCGAGCGCGAGGCCAGTGATTCCGCGGTCTTCGGGTCGCTGGTGATCGACCGGGCCGCCATGACCGTGACCAAGAACGGCGAGGACCTGCAGCTCACGCCGACGGAGCTGCGGCTGCTGCTGGAGCTGAGCCGCCGGCCGGGGCAGGCGCTGTCGCGCCAGCAGCTGCTGCGCCTGGTCTGGGAGCACGACTACCTGGGTGACTCGCGCCTGGTGGACGCGTGCGTGCAGCGGCTGCGCGCCAAGGTCGAGGACGTGCCGTCATCGCCCACGCTGATCCGGACCGTGCGCGGAGTCGGCTACCGCCTGGACTCCCCGCAGTGATCCGCCCGCTGCTCGCGGGCAGGCGCTGGACCAGCCTGCGACTGCGGCTCATCATCGTGTTCGCGCTGGTCGCGCTGACCGCCGCGGTGTCCGCCTCCGGGATCGCGTACTGGCTCAACCGCGAGGCCGTGCTGACGCGCACCCAGGACGCCGCCCTGGGGGACTTCCGGCAGGAGATGCAGAACCGTGCCGCCGCGCTGCCCGGCGACCCGACGCCGGAGGAACTCCAGCGCACCGCGGAGCTGATGGCGGGCAGCAGCCCGGGCTACAGCGTGCTGCTGGTGGACGAGAAGAAGGACGGCCGGAAGGTCTTCGGCTCGGCGGGTCCGGACGCGTTCTCGCTGGCCGAGGTGCCCGCGTCGCTCCAGCACGCGGTGAACGACCGTCAGAAGGTGACCGCGGCGAACGACTCCGAGTACCACGTGTACTGGCAGCGTACGAAGCCCAGGGGCAACCCGTACCTGGTCGGCGGCACCCGGATCGTCGGCGGCGGGCCGACCGGCTACATGTACAAGTCGCTGGCGCAGGAGCGGGCGGACCTCAACTCGCTGGCCTGGTCGCTCGGCATCGCGACGGCCCTGGCGCTGCTCGGTTCGGCGCTGCTGGCGCAGGCCGCCGCCACCACCGTGCTCAAGCCCGTGCAGCGGCTGGGCGACGCGGCGAGGCGGCTGGGCGAGGGCGAGCTCGACACGCGGCTCGACGTGTCCGGCACGGACGAACTCGCCGACCTGTCGCACACGTTCAACAAGACCGCGGAGGCGCTGGAGAAGAAGGTCGCGGACATGAGTGCCCGCGAGGAGTCCAGCCGCCGGTTCGTGGCGGACATGTCGCACGAGCTGCGCACGCCTCTGACGGCCCTGACCGCGGTGACGGAGGTGCTGGAGGAGGAGGTCGACGGCCTCGACCCGATGATCGCGCCCGCGGTGACGCTCGTGGTGAGCGAGACGCGGCGGCTCAACGACCTGGTCGAGAACCTGATGGAGGTCACCCGCTTCGACGCGGGCACCGCCCGGCTGGTGGTCGACGACGTGGACGTCGCGGACCAGGTGACGGCCTGCATCGACGCCCGGGCCTGGCTGGACGCGGTCGAACTCGACGCGGAGCGCGGGATCGTGGTGCGCCTGGACCCGCGCCGCCTGGACGTGATCCTGGCCAACCTGATCGGCAACGCCCTCAAGCACGGCGGGTCCCCGGTGCGGGTGTCGGTGCGCACCGAGGCGGCGCGGGACGGCGACACGCTGGTCATCGCCGTCAAGGACAACGGTCCGGGCATCCCCGAGGACGTGCTGCCGCACGTCTTCGACCGGTTCTACAAGGCCAGTGCCTCCCGGCCGCGTTCGGACGGCAGCGGTCTCGGGCTCTCCATCGCGATGGAGAACGCCCACATCCACGGCGGCGACATCACCGCCGAGAACGCGCCGGAGGGCGGCGCGCTGTTCACGCTGCGGCTGCCGGTGCCGCCGCTCGGAGAGGCCGGTGCACGATGAGGGCCCGCTGGGTGTGGGGCGTGGTCGCCTCGGTGGTGGGCGTGGGCCTGCTCGGTTCCGGGTGCGGGATCCGGGCCACCACCGTGCCCGTGGACGTGGGCGCGGCCCCTTCGCGGGTCTCGTGCGACACGCCGGCGGACCAGGCGCGGCCGGTCGGCGACGAGGTGACGGCCGACGTGGAACTGGTCTGCGGCTCCCAGCTGGTGGGCGTGAAGCGGGTGCTGCCGGGTGTCGAGAGGAAGCCGGTGCGCGCGGCGCAGGCGCTGCTGGCCGAGCTGCAGAAGGACCCGACTGCCGAGGAGCGGGACGCCGGGTTCTCGACCGGGGTGCCGGACGGGCTGGGCGTGGCGCCCGCGCGGGCCGGTGACCCCAAGGGGACGCTGCGGCTGAGCCGCAAGCCCGAGGACCTGCCGCCGCTGGCGCTGGCGCAGATCGTGTGCACGTTCGCGGACACCGCCGCGCGGCCCGGGGGCCCGGTGGTGCTGGGCGGCCCCGACGCCGACCCGCCCCGGGCGTGGGAGTGCACCGAGGCGGTGCGGGCCCGGCCGGAGGCCGTGCCGACGCTCGGCGAGATCGTACGGGCGACCCCCTCGCCCACGTAGGACGCCGGGGCCGCGGGTCCTCCGAGGGGATGACCCCGCGGGGAGTCGGGGGTGCGGGCCGATCCGTTTCCGCCAGGGTGGCCGGGGACATCCGCACCCGGAACCCCTGGAGGGATCCCGCATGCTCGGTACCGCTTTCGTGCACGGCGCACCCAGCTGGCTCGACCTCGGCTCACCCGACACCGACGCCACGGCCGCGTTCTACGGCGCCGTGTTCGGCTGGCACTTCGTCTCCGCGGGCCCCGAGGCCGGGGGGTACGGCTTCTTCGAGCTGGGCGGCAAGACGGTCGCCGCGGTCGGCCCGCTCACGGAGGAGGGCGCCGCCCCGGCCTGGATGGTGTACTTCGGCACCGACGACGCCCGCGCCACCGCGGAGGCCGTGACCAAGGGCGGCGGCACGGTCCGCGCCGAGCCGATGGACGTCATGGGGGAGGGCTGGATGGGCCAGTTCACCGACCCCGGCGGCGCCCAGTTCGCCGTCTGGCAGCCGGGCAGGACCCAGGGGCTCGGCAGGACCTCCGAGGACGACACCCTGGTGTGGGTCGAGCTGATGGCCGACGACCCGGTCGCCTCCGTCGAGTTCTACCGCTCGCTGTTCGGCTGGCGGTCCCAGGACATGCCCGCGCCCGGGATGACGTACCGCGTGCTGTCGACGGCCGAGGGCGACATCCAGGACGCCTCCTTCGGCGGGGTCGCGCCGGTCGACGCGGTGCCGCACGCCGAGGCGGTGCCGGCGCGCTGGATCCCGTACTTCGCGGTGGCGGACGCGGCCGCGACGGTCGCGAAGGCGGAGGGGGCGGGCGGCACGGTGATGATGCCGCCGACGGACCTGCCGGACGTCGGCACGATCGCCTGGATCGCCGACCCGCACGGGGCGCCCTTCGCGGTGCTCAGGCCCGCACCGATGCCGTAAAGCGGGCGGTGCGGCCGCCGGCCGGGGCGCGTGTGCGGGACGTCCCGGCCGGCGCGTGGGGGTGTGGTTCCGGTGTGGCGGCGCGGCGCGGTGTCCCGTCAGTGGGCCACGTACACGCGGCTCACGAAGGCCGCGATCTCCGCGTCGGACAGGTTCTTCGCCACGTTGGCCTCGGTGATCATGCCGATCAGACGGTGGCCGTTGGACACGTCGATCACCGGCAGGCGCTTGATCTGGTGGACCTCCATCGTGTCCACCGCTTCCTGGGCGTTGGCCTCGGCGGACACCCAGTGGAGCGTGCCGGCCAGCTCGCCGCACTTCATCGTGGCCGGGTCCAGGCCCTCGGCACAGCACTTGACCACGATGTCGCGGTCCGTGATCAGGCCCTGGAGGCGCTGGTCGTCGCCGCATATGGGCAGACAGCCGACGTCGAGGTCCCGCATCATGCGCGCGGCGTCGAGCAGCGTCTGGTGCTCGCCGCAGCACTGCACACCCGCGGTCATGATGTCGCGGGCCCGCAGGTTCTTGGTCGCCATGGTTGTTCCTCCCGTACTCGCGGGGCATTCCCCCCTACGAGCACAGCACGGTCCGGCACGGCACGCGCGCCGGGACGCGGAAGGGCCCCGGACCGGCAGGTCCGGGGCCCTTCCGCGGGGCCGGGGTCAGATGCCCGCGGCGGCCGCGAGGTCCTTCTTGATGCCCGCCAGCACCTCGGCGCCGCGTGCGCGGGCCGGGGCCAGGTCGGTGGCGTCGGCGACCGGGACGACGACCTCCAGGTAGCACTTGAGCTTGGGCTCGGTGCCGGACGGGCGGACGATCACCCGTGCCTTGTAGGTGCCGTCGAGGTAGTACCGCAGCCCGTCCGTGGGCGGCAGCTTGCCGGCGCCCTCCGACAGGTCCTCGGCCGAGACCACCCGCAGGCCGGCCAGGGAGACCGGCGGCCGCTCGCGCAGGGCGCGCATCGCGTCCGCGATCACCGACAGGTCCTGGACCCGCACCGACAGCTGGTCGGTGGCGTGCAGGCCGTGCTCCATGGCCAGGTCGTCCAGCAGGTCGGTCAGGGTGCGGCCCTGCTCCTTGAGCACCGAGGCCAGCTCGGCGACCAGCAGGGCGGCCGTGACGCCGTCCTTGTCGCGGACGCCCTCGGGGTCCACGCAGTAGCCGAGCGCCTCCTCGTACCCGTAGCGCAGGCCCTCGACGCGGCTGATCCACTTGAAGCCGGTCAGCGTCTCCTCGTACGGCAGGCCCGCGGCGTCCGCGATCCGGCCGAGCAGCGAGGAGGACACGATCGACTCGGCGAAGGTGCCCTGCGCGCCCTTGTGCACCAGGTGGGCCGCCAGCAGCGCGCCGACCTCGTCGCCGCGCAGCATCCGCCAGCCGCCCCGGGCCGCGTCGTCCGGGACCGCGACCGCGCAGCGGTCGGCGTCCGGGTCGTTCGCGATCACGATGTCCGGGTTCACGCGGGCGGCCGTGGCGAACGCCAGGTCCATGGCGCCCGGCTCCTCCGGGTTGGGGAAGGCCACCGTGGGGAAGGCCGGGTCGGGCTCGGCCTGCTCCTCGACCAGCACGGGCGCGGGGAACCCGGCCCGGTCGAAGGCGGCCAGCACCACGTCCTTGCCGACGCCGTGCATGGCCGTGTAGACGGTCCGCACGCCCCGGGCGGACCCGGGGGTCAGGACGGCGTCCGTACGCGCCAGGTAGGCCTCCAGGACCTCCTCGCCGAGCTGCTGCCAGCCGTGGTCCGGGCGGGGTACGGAGGCCAGCGCGCCGACCGCCGCGATCCGCTCGGCGATCTCCGCGTCCGCGGGGGACACGATCTGCGAGCCGTCGCCCAGGTAGACCTTGTAGCCGTTGTCCCGGGGCGGGTTGTGGCTCGCGGTGACCTCGACGCCGGCGACGGCGCCCAGGTGCCTTATGGCGTACGCGAGGACGGGCGTGGGCAGCGGGCGCGGCAGCACGGCCGCCCGCAGCCCGGCGCCGGTCATCACGGCGGCGGTGTCGCGCGCGAAGTCGGCGGACTTGTACCGCGCGTCGTAGCCGACGACGACGAGGCCGCCGTCGTGGCCCTTGGCCTTGAGGTACGCGGCCAGACCGGCCGCGGCGCGGATCACCACGGCGCGGTTCATCCGCATCGGGCCGGCTCCGAGCTCGCCGCGCAGTCCCGCGGTGCCGAACTGGAGGGTGCCGGAGAACCGGTCGGCCAGCTCCGCGGTGTCACCGGCGTCGACGAGCGCGGCCAGCTCGGCCGCGGTCTCCGGGTCCGGGTCCTCGGCCAGCCAGGCCCGGGCCCGGGTGATCAGGTCGTCCTGCACTACATCCGCCTCTTCTCGTACGTCGCGTCGCGTCCTGCGGCTCAGATCCGGGCGAGGACCTGGGTGAGCAGCTGGCCCATGCGGGCGGCCGAGTCGCGGCCCGCCTGCAGGACCTCCTCGTGGTTCAGGGGCTCGCCGGAGAGGCCCGCCGCCAGGTTGGTGACCAGGGAGATGCCCAGGACCTCGGCGCCCGCCTCACGGGCCGCGATGGCCTCCAGGACGGTCGACATGCCGACCAGGTCGGCGCCCAGGACGCGGATCATGTTGATCTCGGCCGGGGTCTCGTAGTGCGGGCCGGGGAACTGCACGTAGACACCCTCCTCCAGGGAGGGGTCGATCTCCTTGCACATCGCGCGCAGGCGCGGCGAGTACAGGTCGGTCAGGTCCACGAAGTTCGCGCCGACGATCGGCGAGGCCGCGGTGAGGTTCAGGTGGTCGCTGATCAGGACCGGCTGGCCGGGCTTCATGCCCTCGCGCAGACCGCCGCAGCCGTTGGTGAGGACCACGGTCTTGCAGCCGGCGGCGACGGCCGTGCGGACGCCGTGGGCGACGGCGGCGACGCCGCGGCCCTCGTAGTAGTGGGTGCGGCCGAGGAAGAGCAGCGCGCGCTTGTCGCCGATCTTGTACGAGCGGATCTTGCCGCCGTGTCCCTCGACGGCCGGCGGGGGGAAGCCGGGCAGCTCGGTGACGGGGAACTCGGACTCGGGGGCGCCCAGGGCCTCGGCGGCGGGGGCCCAGCCGGAGCCCATCACCAGGGCGACGTCGTGCGTCTCGGCGCCGGTCAGCTCGCGCAGACGGGCGGCGGCGTCGGCGGCGGCAGCGTGGGGGTCGGTAACAGATGCGTTCACGCGGACGAGGGTAGCCGCTCAATCCCTACGCGCGTAGATGGCACAGCTCACGGTGTTCCGATCGTTGCTTTGTCGTTTCCGACGATTTGCCGCTTGTGGCGTTCCGGGAGGGGTCCCGGAGGCGCGGGAGGGCCCGCGGGGGGCCGTCCCGCGCGCCGTCAGCAGGGGCGCTTGCGCAGCTCCATCACGTAGTCGTGGGGGGCGCCGGCGGACTCGGCGGCGTCGGCGATCTCCCCGAGGTAGCGGGCGGAGGGCAGGCCGCCCTCGTAGCCGTTCAGCACGTACACCCAGGCCGGCTCCTCGCCGTCCAGGGTGTCCACGCGGACCCGCATCCGGCGGTAGATGTCGAGGCCGACGCCCTCCCACCGGTCCATGGAGTCCTCGTCGAGCGGGGCGATGTCGTACAGGGCGACGAAGACCTGGGAGCGGGGGGCCTCGACGATCGTCGCGAGGGCGCCCTCCCAGCCCATCTGCTCACCCCCGAAGGTGAGCCGCCACCCGTTGAGCCACCCCGTGCCACGCAGCGGGGAGTGCGGTGCGCGGCGGGTCATCAGCCGCGCGTCGAGGTTGCCGGCGTACGCGGCGTAGAGCGACATGGTGTCGAGGGTACGGGAGGGGCGGCCGTGGGTGCCGTCCGAGTGTGCCGCGGATCCGTGCGGGCGGGGTGCCGGGAGGAGGGGCGGCGGGCCGTGCGGAAGCACCTTGAAGCGTGCGGGACAATGGGGTACGGACAGCATCCCCCGGGGTTCACCCCCGGACCCCGGCCGGGGCGGCAGCCGGCCGGGTTGACGTGAGGCGGCTTTTTCGTGACCCGGATCGTGATCATCGGCGGCGGACCCGGCGGGTATGAGGCGGCGCTGGTTGGCGCCCAGCTCGGCGCGGAGGTGACCGTCGTCGACTGCGACGGTCTGGGCGGGGCGTCGGTGCTGACCGACTGCGTTCCGTCGAAGACCCTCATCGCGACGGCCGAGGTGATGACCACCTTCGACTCCTCCTACGAGGAGCTCGGCATCATCGTCGCCGACGACACCCCTCCGCTGGAGGAGGCGGCCCGGGTGCACGGCGTGGACCTCGGCAAGGTCAACCGGCGTGTGAAGCGCCTCGCGCTGGCCCAGTCCCACGACATCACGGCCTCCGTCACCCGCGCCGGCGCCCGCGTCCTGCGCGGCCGCGGCAAGCTCGGCGGCCCGCAGGGCATCGACGGCACCCGGGACGTCATCGTCACGGCCGCCGACGGCACCGAGACCATCCTGACCGCCGACGCCGTGCTGATCGCGACCGGCGGGCACCCCCGCGAGATCCCCGACGCGCTGCCGGACGGCGAGCGGATCCTCAACTGGACCCAGGTCTACGACCTGGAGGAGCTGCCCGAGGAGCTCATCGTGGTCGGCTCCGGTGTCACCGGTGCCGAGTTCGCCGGCGCGTACCAGGCGCTGGGCTCCCGCGTCACGCTCGTCTCCTCCCGCGACCGCGTGCTGCCGGGCGAGGACCCGGACGCGGCGGCCGTGCTGGAGGACGTGTTCCGCCGCCGCGGCATGAACGTCATCTCCCGCGCCCGCGCCGAGTCCGCCAAGCGGGTCGGCGACCGGGTCGAGGTCACGCTGGCCGACGGCCGGGTCATCTCCGGCACGCACTGCCTGATGGCGGTCGGCGCGATCCCGAACACCAAGGACATGAACCTGGAGGAGTCCGGGGTCCGCCTGAAGGAGTCGGGCCACATCTGGACCGACAAGGTCTCCCGCACCTCCGCCCCTGGCGTGTACGCGGCCGGCGACGTCACCGGCATCTTCGCGCTGGCCTCGGTGGCGGCCATGCAGGGCCGCATCGCGATGTACCACTTCCTGGGCGACGCGGTGGCCCCGCTGAACCTCAAGACGGTCTCCTCGAACGTCTTCACCGACCCGGAGATCGCCACCGTCGGCTACACGCAGGCCGACGTGGACGCGGGCAAGATCGAGGCCCGGACGGTCAAGCTGCCGCTGCTGCGCAACCCGCGCGCCAAGATGCAGGGCATCCGGGACGGCTTCGTGAAGCTCTTCTGCCGTCCGGGCACGGGCATCGTGGTCGGTGGCGTGGTCGTTGCCCCGCGCGCGAGCGAGCTGATCCACCCCATCTCGATCGCGGTCGACAACAACCTGACGGTCGAGCAGATCGCAAACGCGTTCACCGTGTACCCCTCGCTGTCGGGTTCGATCGCCGAGGTCGCCCGCCAGCTGCACACCCGCAAGGCGACCGGCGAGGTCTAACGCCCCTTTTCCGCAAGGGCATTGGGGCGGGGCGACGAGCCGCCGCGGGCGGTACGCACAGTCTTTGGCTTGCGTATACCACTTGTTGCCCCGCCCTGCGAACAACTCCTGTAATTCGGCGCAAAGAGCTGAAAGCAGACGGTCGTTGGGGTTACTGTCAGTTTCGTGTTCGCTGCTGAACGTCGCCAACTGATCCTCGAAATGGTGCGTGCCAACGGGGCGGTATCGCTCCGTGAGCTCGCCCGCGTCGTCCAGACCTCCGAAGTGACCGTACGGCGGGACGTGCGGGCACTGGAGGCAGAAGGACTCCTCGACCGCCGGCACGGCGGTGCGGTCTTGCCGGGCGGTTTCACGCGGGAGTCCGGCTTTCCGCAAAAGTCCCATCTCGCGACGGCGGAGAAGACCGCCATCGCCGATGTCGCCGCGGGTCTCGTCGAAGAGGGCGAGGCCGTGGTCGTCGGCGCGGGCACCACGACCCAGGAGCTGGCCCGCCGGCTCGCCCGGGTGCCCGGACTGACCGTCGTCACCAACTCCCTCCTGGTTGCCCAGGCGTTGGCCCACGCCAACCGGGTCGAGGTCGTGATGACCGGCGGCACCCTGCGGGGCTCCAACTACGCCCTGGTGGGCAGCGGTGCCGAGCAGTCCCTCCAGGGGCTGCGGGTCTCGCGGGCCTTCCTCAGCGGCAGCGGGCTCACCGCGGAGCGCGGCCTGTCGACCTCCAACATGCTCTCCGCGAGCGTGGACCGGGCGCTGGTGCAGGCGGCGGCGGAGGTGGTGGTCCTCGCCGACCACACCAAGCTGGGCACCGACACCATGTTCCAGACGGTGCCGACCGACGTGATCACGCGGCTGGTCACGGACGAGCCGCCGGGGCACGACGACCGGGCGCAGACCGAGCTCCAGGCGCTGGCCGACCAGGGCGTCCAGATCACCGTCGCGGGCACCGCGGTGCCGTCCGGCGGGGAGGGGCTGCCGGGCCGGCGCCCGCGCCGGGAGTCACCGCTGCCCGTCCAGCGGCGCGGCGGTCCCCAGCTGCGCAGCGCGGTCTCCCTCCCGGACCCGGGAGCGGCCGACCGGCCCCGCGTGGCGGACATGCGGCGGCGCTGAGGGCGCGGCCGCCCGGGGCGCCACAGCCGGGGAGCGGTACGCGAAGGCCCCGGCCGGGAGATCCCGGCCGGGGCCTTCGTACGGCTGCGGACGTCAGTCCTTGATCTCGCAGATCGCGGCGCCGGAGGTGATGGAGGCGCCGACCTCGGCCGAGAGGCCCTTGATCGTGCCGGAGCGGTGCGCGTTCAGCGGCTGCTCCATCTTCATCGCCTCGAGTACGACCACCAGGTCGCCCTCCTTGACCTCCTGGCCCTCCTCGACCGCGACCTTCACGATCGTGCCCTGCATCGGGGAGGCCAGCGTGTCGCCGGAGGCGGCCGGGCCGGACTTCTTCGCGGCGCGGCGCTTCGGCTTGGCGCCGCCGGCGGCGGCGGTGCGGGCCAGCGTCATGCCGAGGGAGGACGGCAGGGAGACCTCGAGGCGCTTGCCGCCGACCTCGACGACCACGGTCTCGCGGCCCGGCTCCTCGTCGGCCTCCTCGGCCGCCGGGGCGGTGAAGGCCGGGATCTCGTTGACGAACTCGGTCTCGATCCAGCGGGTGTGGACCTTGAACGGGGTGCCGTCGGTCGGCGCGAACGCCGGGTCGGTCACGACCGCGCGGTGGAACGGGATGGCCGTGGCCATGCCCTCCACGTTGAACTCCGCCAGCGCGCGGGCGGCGCGCTGGAGCGCCTGCTCGCGGGTGGCGCCGGTGACGACCAGCTTGGCCAGCAGGGAGTCCCAGGCCGGGCCGATGACCGAGCCGGACTCGACACCGGCGTCCAGGCGGACGCCCGGGCCGGTCGGCGGCGAGAAGACGGTGACGGTGCCGGGCGCGGGCAGGAAGTTGCGGCCCGGGTCCTCGCCGTTGATGCGGAACTCGAAGGAATGACCGCGCAGTTCGGGGTCGCCGTAGCCCAGTTCCTCGCCGTCGGCGATGCGGAACATCTCGCGGACCAGGTCGATGCCGGTGACCTCTTCGGTGACCGGGTGCTCGACCTGGAGACGGGTGTTGACCTCCAGGAAGGAGATCGTTCCGTCGAGGCCGACCAGGAACTCGACGGTGCCGGCGCCGACGTAGCCGGCCTCCTTGAGGATGGCCTTGGAGGCGCGGTACAGCTCCGCGTTCTGCTCGTCCGACAGGAACGGCGCGGGGGCCTCCTCGACGAGCTTCTGGTGGCGGCGCTGGAGCGAGCAGTCACGGGTCGAGACGACCACCACGTTGCCGTGGGTGTCGGCCAGGCACTGGGTCTCCACGTGGCGCGGCTTGTCGAGGTAGCGCTCGACGAAGCACTCGCCGCGGCCGAAGGCGGCCACGGCCTCGCGCACGGCGGAGTCGTACAGCTCCGGAACCTCTTCGAGGGTGCGCGCGACCTTCAGGCCGCGGCCACCGCCGCCGAAGGCGGCCTTGATCGCGATCGGCAGGCCGTTCTCCCGGGCGAACGCGACGACCTCGTCCGCACCCGAGACCGGGTCCGGGGTGCCCGCGACGAGCGGGGCGCCGGCGCGCTGGGCGATGTGACGGGCGGCGACCTTGTCGCCGAGGTCGCGGATGGCCTGCGGCGGCGGGCCGATCCAGGTGAGGCCCGCGTCGATCACGGCCTGGGCGAATTCGGCGTTCTCGGAGAGGAAGCCGTATCCGGGGTGGACGGCGTCGGCTCCGGAGTCGGCTGCGGCCTGGAGCACCTTGGCCATGTCCAGGTAGCTGGCGGCCGGGGTGTCACCGCCCAGCGCGAAAGCCTCGTCGGCCGCGCGGACGTGCAGAGCGTCCCGGTCCGGGTCGGCGTAGACGGCTACGCTCGCGATCCCGGCGTCCCGGCAGGCCCGGGCAACGCGGACAGCGATTTCGCCTCGGTTGGCGATGAGCACCTTGCGCACGATGTCTCCCTCCTTGAAACAAGCTGAGTTTAGGGACTGCCGACACGGCCTTTCGACCCGTCCCCAACGGTGACCTTGCCCACATGGAGTGTCCATCGAGGCTCTCTCGAGGCGCGAAAACCCTTGTGGCGACACGGACCAGGGAAATCCCCAACTGCACAGTAACCCCGTCGTGTGGCCAAGGTCTCTGTCCGCGCGCGCAGCGGCCCGGTGGGTTTCTTTGTGGGGACCCTACGAAGGCCCTGATCAATCTTTGCCATCGGGACGAAGCTTGGGGAAGTCATAACGAAGCCGTGCGCACCCCTTGTACCCGCGTTTACTCGTTAGTAGCCTCCGGGGCGTCGAACAAGCGGACATGGACATGCCCGGACGGGGGTGGGGCGCTGTGGCACGGAGACTCGTGGCCGTCGCGGCCGCGATCGTGCTGTTCCTGGAGGCCGCCGGCCTCGTGCTGGTGAACGTCGTCCTCGGCACCGCCGTCGACCGGCAGTCGATGTCGATCGCGGGCATGGACCCGGACCTGATGTCCGGCGCCACCTACGGCCTCGGCGCCTTCATGGGCGCCTTCCTGGCCGCCAGCGCGGTCGTGCTCCTGCTGGTCGCCGCGCGCGACCGGGGCCCGGGCCGGGCCGCCCGCTTCCTGCTGGTCGCCTGCGCGCTCACGCACGGTGTGCTGGGCGCCCTGGTCGTCGGCATGGTCGGCTGGGGCGCCTTCGCCGCGATGATGGTCATCCTGGCGCTCGTGGTCCTCACCCTCATGGCGTACGCCAAGGAGGAAGGCGACAACGCGGCGGCCGAGGAGGTACCCCCGCCCGCCGCGGTCTGAGCCCCGCCGAACGTCACCCGAGTCCGTCAGATCGGCCGAACACCGGTCGGTCCGTCGGACCATCAGGCCGTCGGTCCGTCAGATCTTCGGTCCGTCAGATCCGCGGCCCCGGCCCGGCCGTCCGGCCCCGGGACGTCACGCCCTCAGGTCCACAGCTCCGTGATCGACACGCCCAGCTCGCCGAGCAGGGAGCGCAGCAGCGGCAGCGACAACCCGATCACGTTCCCGTGGTCGCCCTCGATGCCCTCGATGAACGGCGCGGAGCGGCCGTCCAGCGTGAAGGCGCCCGCCACGTGCAGCGGCTCGCCGCTGGCCACGTACGCGGCGATCTCCGCGTCCGTCGGCTCGCCGAAGCGCACCGTGGTGGACGCCGTGGCCGACACCTGCCGGCCGGTGGCCGTGTCGATCACGCAGTGGCCGGTGCGCAGTACGCCCGTACGCCCCCGCATCGACGTCCAGCGGGCGGTGGCGTCCGCCGCGTCGTCCGGCTTGCCCAGCGCCTCGCCGTCGAGCTCCAGCACCGAGTCGCAGCCGATCACCAGCGAGCCGCCGGCCTCGGGCAGCCCGGCGACCACCGCGGCCTTGGCCTCGGCGAGGACCAGGGCCAGCTCGGACGGGGTGTCGGCGCTCAGCGCGTCCTCGTCCACACCGCTGACGATCACGTGCGGGGCGAGGCCCGCCTGCTGGAGGAGGTTGAGCCGGGCGGGGGAGGCGGAGGCGAGCACGAGCCGGCGGGGTTCAGTCATGCGGCCCATCGTAGGAGCCGTCACGGCACCCCGAGGACGTAGACCACCACCACCATCGCCAGGACGAGGACCAGGGCCAGCCGGCGGAGCATCGCCTGGGCCGCGCGCATGTCCTCCGGCGGCTCGTTCTCGGGGTCGGACCAGAGCATGCACCGATCCTGCGCCGGAAGACGCCGGTGGCGCCTGAGTACGGGTACTCAAGCGCCACCGGTCTTGCCCCCGGACGTCGTCCGGGTGCCCCCGGACCCGGTCCGGGAACGCACGCGCCGTCACCGCACGGACGACGCGCGCCGATAGGGGGCGGAGCCGCCCCGCCGGCTCACGAGGGCCAGTACGTACGGCTCCACGCGCGGGGACCCGGGCGGGGCGTCCCCGCCCGCGCCACGCGGGCCGGGTCCGACCACCCGTCGGCGACCCTGGGCGCGCCCGACGGCGCCGAGGCCAGCGCCGCCGCGCGCGCTTGGACCACCGCCAGTGCGGCGGCCAGCTCCTCCGGGGTCGGGTTGCCCTTGACGACCCTGATCATGGTGAACTCCCTCTCCAGGCTTCCTACAGGGGGATGTTGCCGTGCTTCTTCGGCGGCAGGGACTCGCGCTTGGTGCGCAGCTGGCGCAGGCCCCTCACGATGTGCTGGCGGGTCTCCGACGGCATGATGACGGCATCGACGTACCCGCGCTCCGCCGCGACGTACGGGTTGAGCAGCGTGTCCTCGTACTCGGTGATCAGCCGTGCCCGGGTGGCGTCGCCCTCGCCGGCGGCCTCCGCCTCGGCGATGGTCCGCCGGTGCAGGATGTTCACCGCGCCCTGCGCGCCCATGACGGCGATCTGCGCCGTGGGCCAGGCCAGGTTCAGGTCCGCGCCCAGGTGCTTGGAGCCCATGACGTCGTACGCGCCGCCGAAGGCCTTGCGGGTGATGACCGTGATGAGCGGGACGGTGGCCTCGGCGTACGCGTAGATCAGCTTCGCGCCGCGGCGGATGATGCCGCCGTACTCCTGGTCCACGCCGGGCAGGAAGCCCGGCACGTCCACGAAGGTCAGGACGGGGACGTTGAAGGCGTCGCAGGTGCGGACGAAGCGCGCCGCCTTCTCCGAGGCGTTGATGTCCAGGCAGCCGGCGAACTGCATCGGCTGGTTGGCCACGATGCCGACCGGGAAGCCCTCGACGCGCCCGAAGCCCGTGACGATGTTCGGCGCGAACATCCCCTGGGTCTCCAGGAACTCGCCGTCGTCCAGCACGTGCTCGATGACCGTGTGGATGTCGTACGGCTGGTTGGCGCTGTCCGGGACGATCGTGTCGAGTGCGCGGTCCTCGTCCGTCTTCTCCAGGTCCGCCTCCTCCGGGAAGGCCGGCGGCTCCGAGAGGTTGTTCGAAGGGAGGTAGGACAGGAGGGACTTGACGTACTCGATCGCGTCCTTCTCGTCGGCGGCCATGTGATGGGCCACGCCCGAGGTGGCGTTGTGCGTGCGCGCGCCGCCGAGCTCCTCGAAGCCGACGTCCTCGCCGGTGACGGTCTTGATGACGTCCGGACCGGTGATGAACATGTGCGAGGTCTTGTCGACCATCACGGTGAAGTCCGTGATGGCGGGCGAGTAGACCGCGCCGCCGGCGCAGGGGCCGACGACCAGCGAGATCTGCGGGATCACGCCGGAGGCGTGGGTGTTGCGGCGGAAGATCTCGCCGTACATGCCGAGGGCCATGACGCCCTCCTGGATGCGGGCGCCGCCGGAGTCGTTGATGCCGATGACCGGGCAGCCGGTCTTCAGCGCGAAGTCCATGACCTTCATGATCTTCTGGCCGAAGACCTCGCCGAGCGAGCCGCCGAGGACGGTGAAGTCCTGGGAGAACACCGCCACGGGGCGCCCGTCCACCGTGCCGTAGCCGGTGACGACACCGTCTCCGTACGGGCGGTTCTGCTCCATGCCGAAATCGGTGGAGCGGTGCCGGGCGAACTCGTCGAGCTCGACGAACGAGCCCTCGTCCAACAGGAGGTCGATCCGCTCACGGGCCGTCAATTTGCCCTTGGCGTGCTGCTTTTCCACCGCACGCTCGGAGCCGGCGTGCACCGCCGCGTCGATGCGGCGCTGGAGATCGGCGATCTTCCCCGCGGTGGTGTGGATGTCGATCGGCTCTGAGGGTTCTGACATCGGGGTCGCGGCTCCCTGCCTGGTCAACCGGATGGCTACTGCCACGTAGCGTAGTGGCGCGCATGGCGCTCGGCAGTGCGGCGTTTCCCACACCTAATGTGGCTTGCATGACGCCCTCAGATGCCTCAGCTCCCGCCCCCGACGGCCGCTGGTCCAGCCTCGACCGGCCGCCCCTCAACGCCCAAGCCCTGCGCCAGGCCCTCGTCCGGCCGGGCGGGCTGTGGACCTCCCTGGAGGTCGTGGAGTCCACCGGGTCCACCAACTCCGACCTCGCGGGACGGGCCGAGGGCCTGCCCGAGGGGGCCGTGCTGGTCGCCGAGGAGCAGACCGCCGGCCGCGGCAGGCTGGACCGGAGCTGGACGGCGCCCGCGCGCTCCGGGCTGTTCTTCTCCGTACTCCTGAAGCCCGAGGGGGTGCCGTCCGGGCAGTGGGGGTGGCTGACCCTGCTCGCCGGGGTGGCCACGGCCACCGCGGTCTCCCGGACCGCCGGCGTGGACACGGCCCTGAAATGGCCGAACGACCTGCTCGTCACCGTCGAGGGGGAGGAGCGCAAGACCGGCGGCATCCTCGCCGAGCGGGTGGCGGGCGACCCCGGCGGCGTGGTGATCGGCATCGGCCTCAACGTCACGCTCGGTGCCGGCGAGCTGCCCGTGCCCACCGCCGGGTCCCTCGCGCTCGCCAAGGCCGCCGTCACGGACCGCGACCCGGTGCTCAGGGCCGTACTGCGGTCGATCGAGGACTGGTACGGGCGGTGGCGCGCCGCGGACGGCGACGCGGCCCGCAGCGGGCTGCTGGAGGCCTACACGGCCGGCTGCGCCACCCTCGGGCGCGAGGTGCGGGCCGAGCTGCCCGGCGGCCGGTCGCTCACCGGTACGGCCGAGGCCCTGGACGAGGACGGCCGGCTGGTGCTCCGTACGGCCGAGGGGACCCGGGAGGCGGTGGGCGCCGGCGACGTGGTGCATCTGCGCGGTCTGGCGTGATCCGTCCGCCCGCTGCTCCCGGCCGGTCTCCGGAAGTAGCGTGGAAGTCGTGATGAGTGAGGAGTGAGCTACGGCACACCTGCCGTATGGTTTAGGCGGTCGCCGGTCCTCCCGGTGATCACCCGGCTCGGTGGGGCAGTGCGCACGGAATGGACAGGAGGCGGCCCTTGACCGTCGACGACACGGCTTCCGGTGCGTCCAACACTCCTGTTACCGGCGGGAACGGCCACGGTGCCCCCATCGGGCGTGACCAGCACACTCCTCACCACGAGGTCGACCACACGGTCGAACCGACCGCCGACCCGCTCGCGATCCGGCTGGAACAGCTGATCCTGGGCGCCGAGCGCCGGTACACCCCCTTCCAGGCGGCCCGCAGCGCCGGGGTCTCGATGGAGCTCGCCTCCCGCTTCTGGCGGGCGATGGGCTTCGCGGACATCGGGCAGGCCAAGGCCCTGACCGAGGCGGACGTGCTGGCGCTGCGGCGCCTGGCGGGCCTGGTGGAGGCCGGGCTGCTGAGCGAGCCGATGGCCGTGCAGGTGGCGCGGTCCACGGGGCAGACCACCGCCCGGCTGGCCGAGTGGCAGATCGACTCGTTCCTGGAGGGGCTCACGGAGCCGCCGGAGCCGGGGATGACCCGTACCGAGGTCACGTACCCGCTCGTCGAGCTGCTGCTGCCGGAGCTGGAGGAGTTCCTGGTCTACGTCTGGCGGCGGCAGCTGGCGGCCGCCACGGGCCGCGTGGTCCAGGCGGCGGACGACGAGGAGATGGTCGACCGGCGGCTGGCCGTGGGCTTCGCGGACCTGGTGGGCTTCACGCGGCTGACCCGGCGGCTGGAGGAGGAGGAGCTCGGCGAGCTGGTCGAGGCCTTCGAGACCACCGCCGCGGACCTGGTCGCCGCGCACGGCGGCCGGCTGATCAAGACGCTGGGCGACGAGGTGCTGTACGCCGCGGACGACGCCGGCACGGCCGCGGAGATCGCCCTGCGGCTGATCGAGACGCTGGGCGCGGACGAGTCGATGCCCGAGCTGCGGGTCGGGATCGCGTTCGGCACGGTGACCACGCGCATGGGCGACGTCTTCGGCACGACGGTGAACCTGGCCAGCCGGCTGACCTCGATAGCGCCGAAGGACTCGGTGCTGGTGGACGGGGCCCTGGCCGAGGAGCTGGGGCGTACGGGTGACGCGCCGGTCTCGGAGAAGTCGGCGGAGCTGGAGGGCGAGGCGGGCGCCTCGTACCGCTTCGCGCTCCAGCCGATGTGGCAGCGGCCGGTGCGCGGTCTCGGTGTCGTGGAGCCCTGGCTGCTCACGCGGAGGGCACCTAAGATCCCCGGGTAACGCTCGTTAACCGGGAGGCTCTGTCGTGGGTGCAGTACGTGTCGAGGACCAGCGGTTCGGCGAATTCGTCGCGGTGACGCGGCACGGCGAGGGCCATGTCGTGGAGCTGGCGCTGGACCGGCCCAAGGCGATGAACGCGGTGTCCTCGGAGATGGCGCGGTCGATCGGGGCCGCGTGCCGGGCGCTGGGCGAGGACCCGTCGGTGCGCGTGGTCGTGCTGACCTCGACGCACGAGCGGGCCTTCTGCGTGGGCGCCGACCTCAAGGAGCGGAACTCCTTCACGGACGCGGAGCTGGTGCGCCAGCGGCCGACCGCGCGGGGTGCGTACACGGGCGTGCTGGAGCTGCCGGTGCCGACGATCGCGGCGGTGCACGGCTTCGCGCTGGGCGGCGGCTTCGAGCTGGCGCTGTCCTGCGACGTGATCGTGGCGGACGAGACGGCTCTGGTGGGCCTGCCCGAGGTGTCGGTGGGCGTGATCCCGGGCGGCGGCGGTACGCAGCTGCTGCCGCGGCGGGTCGGGGCGGCCCGGGCGGCCGAGCTGATCTTCTCGGCGCGGAAGGTGGAGGCCGCGGAGGCGCGTGCGCTCGGGATGGTCGACGAGCTGGTGCCGGCGGGGCAGGACCGTACCCGTGCGCTGGAGCTGGCCGGGGTCATGGCCGGCAACTCCCCGGTGGGTCTGCGGGCCGCGAAGCGGGCGCTGCGGCTGGGGCACGGGCTGGACCTGCGGGCGGGGCTGGAGGTCGAGGACGCGGCCTGGCGGTCGGTGGCCTTCTCCGGCGACCGTGCCGAGGGCGTGGCGGCCTTCAACGAGAAGCGCCGGCCCGACTGGCCCGGCGAGTGACCCGGTGGGGCCGGCGGGCTGCCGGCCCCCAGGTGTCCTGCGCGGACCGCGTCCGGCGTTCCCCTCGCGCGCGGGCGGATAACCACACGTGATGCCGCGGCCACCGAATGTCCTATCAATCACTCCAAAATCGGACAATATTCCCTAACCTGGAGTGATGGGTGTGGACGGGCGGCTGCGGGCCGTGGTGGGACTCGCGCAGGCGATGGCTGCGGCGCAGACGGCGCAGGATTCCGTGCGGGCCGCCGCGCGGGGGGCCAGGCTGGCCATGGACGGCTCCTTCGCCGCGATCTCCTCCTGGGAGCGCGAGCGGGGGCGGCTCCGGGTCCTGGTGAACGAGGGCGAGCGGACCGCGGGGGAGGAGGAGTTCCCGCAGGACGAGTCGTACCCCGTCCACGACTTCCCCGAGATCACCGAGTTCCTGCACGAACGGTGGGCCGGCGGCGGGGGCCCGCACGCCTGGGTCGAGGTCGCCGGCGGCTCCGGCAACCGCGCCGCGGGCCTCAAGCGGCGCGGGCGCGGCAGCTGCGTCGTCGCGCCCGTCGTGCTGCACGGCCGGGCCTGGGGCGAGCTGTACGTCGCGCGCAACGAGGGCCTGCCGGTCTTCGACGGCGAGGACACCGAGTTCGCCACCGTGCTGGCCGCCGTCATCGCCGCCGGGCTCGCCCAGAGCGAGCGGCTGGAGGAGGTCCGCAAGCTCGCCTTCACCGACCCCCTGACCGGCCTCGCCAACCGGCGGGCCGTGGACCTCGCCCTGGACGAGGCGCTGGAGCGGCACCGGGTGGACGGGACCGTGGTCAGCCTCGTGGTGTGCGACCTCAACGGCCTCAAGCGGGTCAACGACACCCTGGGCCACGCGATGGGCGACCGGCTGCTGGAGCGGTTCGGGTCCGTGCTCTCCCTGTGCGGGGCCATGCTCCCCGGCGCGCTCGCCGCCCGCCTCGGCGGCGACGAGTTCTGCCTCGTCTCCGCCGGGCCGCCCGCGGACGCGGTCGTCCAGGCCGCCGAGCAGCTCTGCGCCCGGGCCGCCGGCCTGGAGCTGGGCGAGGGTGTGGCCTGCGGGATCGCCTCCACCGGGGACCCCATCGGGCCCGTGAAGTCCTCCCGGCGGCTCTTCCGGCTGGCCGACGCCGCCCAGTACAAGGCCAAGGCGGCCCGGTCCCCGAAGCCCGTCGTCGCGGGCCGCGACACCGCCGTGGTGCCGCTGGCGGACACCCCCGTATCCGGTACGTCCGAGCGGCGCCGCTTCCGCGGGCGGCTGGGAGACGAGTGACGGGCGCCTAGTGACAGGAAGGCATTCAGTCCGTAGGGTGCTGAATATGGATATGCACACTGTCGTGGTGGGGACGTCCGGTACCACCGCCGAGGACGTCATCGCCGTGGCCCGCGGCAACGCTCGCGTCGAGCTGTCCGCCGAGGCCCTGGACGCCCTCGCCCGCGCCCGCGAGATCGTGGACGCCCTGGCCGCCAAGCCCGAGCCCGTGTACGGGGTGTCGACCGGGTTCGGCGCCCTCGCCACCCGGCACATCAACCACGACCTCCGCGCCCAGCTCCAGCGCAACATCGTCCGCTCGCACGCTGCCGGCATGGGCCCGCGCGTCGAGCGCGAGGTGGTCCGCGCGCTGATGTTCCTGCGCCTGAAGACCGTGGCCTCGGGGCACACCGGCGTACGCCCGCACGTCGCCCAGACCATGGCCGACCTGCTCAACGCCGGCATCACCCCGGTCGTCCACGAGTACGGCTCCCTCGGCTGCTCCGGCGACCTCGCCCCGCTCTCCCACTGCGCCCTGGCCCTGATGGGCGAAGGCGACGCGGAGGGCCCCGACGGCACCGTCCGCCCGGCCGGCGAACTGCTCGCCGAGCACGGCATCACCCCCGTCGAGCTGCGCGAGAAGGAGGGCCTGGCCCTCCTCAACGGCACCGACGGCATGCTCGGCATGCTCGTGATGGCCATCGCCGACCTCAAGAAGCTGTACAAGTCGGCCGACATCACCGCCGCGCTCTCCCTGGAGGCCCTCCTCGGCACCGAGAAGGTCCTCGCCCCCGAGCTGCACGCCATCCGCCCGCACCCGGGCCAGGGCGACTCGGCCGCCAACATGCTCGCCGTCCTCCAGGGCTCCGGCCTCACCGGCCACCACCAGGACGACTCGCCGCGCGTCCAGGACGCCTACTCCGTGCGCTGCGCCCCGCAGGTCGCCGGCGCCGGCCGCGACACGATCACCCACGCCGAGCTGGTCGCCTCCCGCGAACTGGCGGCCGCGGTCGACAACCCCGTCGTCCTGCCCGACGGCCGGGTGGAGTCCAACGGCAACTTCCACGGCGCGCCCGTCGCGTACGTGCTGGACTTCCTCGCCATCGCCGCCGCCGACCTCGGCTCCATCGCCGAGCGCCGCACCGACCGGCTGCTCGACAAGAACCGCAGCCACGGCCTGCCCGCCTTCCTCGCGGACGACGCCGGTGTCGACTCCGGTCTGATGATCGCCCAGTACACGCAGGCCGCCCTGGTGAGCGAGATGAAGCGGCTGGCCGTCCCGGCCTCCGCCGACTCGATCCCCTCCTCCGCCATGCAGGAGGACCACGTCTCGATGGGCTGGTCCGCCGCCCGCAAGCTGCGCACCACCGTCGAGAACCTCACCCGCATCATCGCCATCGAGATGTACGCGGCCACCCGCGCGATCGAGATCCGCACCCACGCGCACCTCACCCCGGCCCCGGCCAGCCGGGCCGCCATCGACGCCGCCCGCGCGGCGGGCGTCCAGGGCCCCGGCCCGGACCGCTTCCTGGCGCCCGACCTGGCCGCCGCCGAGGCCTTCGTACGCTCCGGCGGCCTGGTCGCCGCGGTGGAGCAGGTGACCGGCCCGCTGGCCTGACACCCCGGCATGGCCGGGCGGTGCGCCACCGCCCGGCCATGCGACGAGGAGACGCGCGAGGGCCGCCCCGGACGATTCCGGGGCGGCCCTCGCGCGTACGCGGGTACCGGCGGCTACGCCGCCCGGGAGCGGCGGGCGGAGAAGGTCACGAAGCCCGCCCCGATGCCCAGGAAGAGGGTGCCGCCGAGCAGATACGGAGTGGTGTCCACGCCGCCGGTGTCGGCGAGCGCGAGCTGCGGGGTGGACGCCTGGGGCGCGGTCGCGGGGCCGTCGCCGGCACCGGAAGCGGAATGCGTGGGGTGCTCCTGGGTGGCGTTCGCCGAGGGGACGAACCACAGGGCGGTGAGGAGGGTGCCCGCTCCTATGGCGGTGAGAAGCGGTCGACGTGCGGACACGGTGCGATCCCCCTTGTGGCAGCAGCGAATTGGCCGTGTGCGCCGATGCTAATGAAAGGGGCGGGTCGTGGGAAAGCCGGGGGGTGATCAGGCTTACTCTCCCTGCCATGAGCACTTCTGAGTCATCACGGTACGTACGGCTTCGGGTCGATTTGGTGCTGGAAGTCGCGGAACCGGAAGCCCTGACGGGCGCCGCCCTGGACCACGTCGCGGCGGACGAGTTCATGCCCGACGAGGAGCGCGGCCACGCGGAGGCCGCCGTCCGCGAGGACGAAGCGGAAGCCCTCGCCTACCTCGTCGACCCCTTTGACCTGGTCTCCGGCGTCCCCGGCGTCGAGCTCGCCCAGGCCTCCTGGAGCACCGAGGCCGTCGATACGACCCCGAGTCCCTGGAGTGGGACCTCGACGAGGAAGATGGACCCTTCGACGACGACGAACACGACGACGAAGGCCCGGGTGGGCTTCCCCACACCTGACCCCGTCGTGGAACCGGATCCCCGCGTGATCGCGTTGTCGTAACGAGGCGGTGAGGTCCCTCGCGGGACGTCCCCGCCCGGAGATCCCCGGGATTTCGGCAACGATGGAGAAGCGTGTGAGGACGGACAGCAAGCGTCGGCGCAGGGCCCTGGCAGCCGCGTCCGCGCTGCTCGGCGGCGTGCTGGTGCTGACGGCGTGCAACGGCGACGACAACGGCGCGGGCAGTGCCGACACGACGAAGAAGTCGCAGGAGGAAGCCGACGCGGCGGCGGCCAAGGACACCTCGAAGGCCCGAATAGCGATCTCGCCGAAGAACGGCGCGACCAACGTCGGCATCAACAGCTCCACCGAGGTCACCGTCGCCGACGGCACGCTGACCTCGGTCGAGATGAAGACCTCCGAGGGCGCCGAGGTCAAGGGCGAGATCTCCGCGGACGGCAAGAGCTGGAAGCCGTCCGCGAAGCTCAAGCGCGCCACGAAGTACACGCTGTCCGCGACCGCCAAGGACGCCGAGGGCCGCGAGGCGCACGAGAACACCTCGTTCACCACCGTCTCGCAGGACAACAGCTTCATCGGCTCCTTCACGCCCGAGGACGGCTCCACCGTCGGCGTCGGCATGCCGGTGTCGATCAACTTCGACAAGCCGATCAAGGACAAGAAGGCCGTCCAGTCCGCGATCAACGTCTCCTCCAGCAGCGGGCAGGAGGTCGTGGGCCACTGGTTCAACTCCCAGCGCCTGGACTTCCGCCCCGAGACGTACTGGAAGGAGAACTCCACCGTCACGCTCAAGATGGAGCTGGACGGCGTCGAGGGCGCCGAGGGCGTCTTCGGCGTGCAGGAGCGCACCGCGACCTTCCGGATCGGCCGCAACCAGGTCTCCACGGTCGACGCCAAGGCCAAGACGATGACCGTCACGCGCGACGGCAAGGTCGTCAAGGTCATCCCGATCTCGGCCGGCGCCCCCGAGAACCCGACGTACAACGGCCAGATGGTGATCTCCGAGAAGTTCAAGGAGACCCGGATGAACGGCGCCACCGTCGGCTTCACCGACGACGACGGCAAGGGCGAGTACGACATCAAGGACGTGCCGCACGCCATGCGCCTGTCCACGTCCGGCACCTTCATCCACGGCAACTACTGGGGCCCCCGCTCCGTCTTCGGCAGCGCCAACACCAGCCACGGCTGCGTCGGCCTCGCCGACGTCAAGGGCGCGAACGACCCCGACCAGCCGGCCGCGTGGTTCTACGAGAACTCGCTCATCGGCGACGTCGTCACGGTCATGAACTCCCCCGACAAGCAGATCAAGCCGGACAACGGCCTGAACGGCTGGAACCTGAGCTGGGCGGACTGGAAGGCCGGCTCGGCCGTCTGACCCGACCCCGCGCAGCGCGTTCGCACGCCGACGGCGGCGGTGCCCACCCGGGCCCGCCGCCGTCGGCGTTCTCCGCGGAAAACGGCGGGTGCCGGGCGCGGGCCCTGCGTAGGGTCGGCCGTATGACGATGATCTCCGTGCTCCCCGCGCCGCCGTCCGACGCCGATGCCGACGCGTGGCTGGCGGTCCTCGCCGCCGCCCACGCACACGACCTGCCCGGCGTCCCCGGCCCCACCCGGGTCGAGGTCGCCGGACGCATCCAGGTGCCCCCGGTGCGCGGCCGGGCCCTGTGCCTCGCGGCCGCGGCGGAGGACGCCGAGCCGCACGACTGGGACGGGGTCGCCGGACTGCTGCTGTTCACCGACCCCGGCAACACCCACACCGCCTTCCTCGACGCCGCCGTACGCCCCTCCGCCCGAGGGCGCGGCGTGGGCACCGCCCTCTGGCGGCGGGTGCGCGAGGAACTGGAGGCGGACGGCCGCACCTCCGTCAGCTGCATGGCCGACCTGGGCGGCCCGGGCGAGGCCTTCCTCACCGGCCTGGGTTTCGAGAACGTGCTCACCATGGCCTGGTACGTGCAGGACACCACGGTGGAACGCGGGGACCCGGTGCTGCCCGCCGGCTACCGCTGGGTCAGCTGGAACGGCATCGTCCCCGACGAACACGCCACGTCCGCCGCCGTCGCCCACTCCGCCATGGAGGACGCCCCCACCGGCGGCATGGACGAGAGCACCCCGCTGTGGGACGCCGAGCGGGTACGCGCCGCCCAGCGGCTCATCCTCGACCGCGGCGGACGCATCCTGACCGTCGCCGCCGTCACCCCGGCCGGCGACATGGCGGCCTACACCGAACTCGTGCTGCCGGACCCCCACGGCGTCCGCGCCACCCAGTACGACACCGTGGTCGTCCCCGCCCACCGCGGCCGCGGACTCGGCCGCGCCGTCAAGCTGCGGGCCCTCGCCGAGCTGCGCGCCCTGCACCCCGGCGTCCGGCAGATCGCCACCACCGTCGCCGACGAGAACGGCCCGATGCTGGCCGTGAACGAGGCCCTGGGCTACCGCCGCGAGCGTCCCTGCGGCGTCCTCCAGCTCAAGCTGTGAGCCGCCGCCCGGCCCGCGCCCGAACCGCCGACGCGGCCGCGCGGGCCGCGGGGGCCACGCGAGCCACGCGCGCCGCGGGGGACTACGGGAGCCAGACGTACCGCACGTCCGGCTCCCGTTCCTCGTTCCCCGACCCGTCCGTGCGCCCCGCCTCCGTGAAACCGTGCCGCTCGTAGAAGCGGTGCGCCGGCCCGTTCACCTGGAAGGTCCACAGCTCCAGGCCCGCCGGGCAGAGCTCCTTGGCCAGCGCCACGAAAAGGTCACCGAGCCCCCGCCCGCGGTGCGCCGGGTCCAGGTACAGCTGCTCGACCACCCCGTCGCCCAGCACCATCATCCCGGCGGCCGCGCCCTGCGCGTCGCGGGCCAGGTACGTACGCCCCTCCGGCACGACCACGTACCGGAACCAGCCCCGCACCTCGTCGTCGGAGTGGGCGCGCCGTACCGCCGGCAGCGCGGCGTCGTACGAGCGGAGCCAGACCTCCGCGACGTCGGGGGCGTCGGCCTCCGTGGCGGTGGCGATGGCGTAGCCAGGCGTGTCGGTCATCGGGCGGAGGTCTCCCTCTCCTCGGTCCCGGCACCCCACGAGGCCAGCAGACGCAGCGCGTCCGCCGAGGCCGAACCCGGTTCCGCGTGATAGGTGACCAGGGACTGCTCGGGGTTGTCGGGCAGCTTCAGCGTCTCGAAGGACAGGTGTAGTTCACCGACGAGCGGATGGCGAAGGACTTTCCTGCCGTGCGTCTTGTCCGCGACCGTGTGCGCCGCCCAGAGCGTCCTGAACTCCTCGTTCTTCACCGACAGTTCACCCACCAGCGCCGACAGCCGCGGGTCGTCCGGGTGGCAGCCCGCGTACCAGCGCAGCCCGCTCACCATCTCGCACGCGCGGCACTCCCAGTCCGCGAACAGGTCCTGCGTGGCCGGGTCGAGGAACACCAGCCGGGCCATGTTCCGCTCCTCGGGCCGCAGCGCCGCGAAGTCCCCGAACACCGCCCGCCCCATCCGGTTCCACGCCAGGACGTCCGTCCGCCGCCCCAGGATGTACGCCGGCACGCCCTCCATCGCGTCCAGCAGCCCCAGCAGCTCCGGCCGGACGTGCTCGGGCCGCTCCATGTGCCGCTTGCGCTTCGCCTTGGGCTTGGCGAGGTGCGTCAGGTGGGCGCGCTCGGTCTCGTCCAGGCGCAGCGCGCGGGCGATCGAGTCGAGCACCTCGGCGGAGACGTTCTGGCCGTGGCCCTGTTCCAGCCGGGTGTAGTACGCGACCGAGACCCCGGCCAGCTGCGCCAGCTCCTCGCGCCGCAGGCCCGGCACGCGGCGGTGGCGCCCGTACTGCGGCAGCCCCACGTCCTCCGGCTTGAGCCGGGCACGGCGGGAGCGGAGGAACTCACTCAGGTCGGCACGCTGGTCCATGTCAGCCAGTATCCGGGAGCGGCCCGCCGGTCAGCCTGACCCTCCCAGTGGTAGGAACGGCGTGCGTAGGCACAGGAGGGGGCTGGGTACCTGCGGCCCGGCACGGCATCGTTTCGGCCATCACAGGAAATCTGCCGAGGAGAACCCAGCAGCATGAGCAGCATCGCGAACCAGGCCGTCGGTACCCGCCAGGTAGCCGCGTACGCCGCACCGGCGCCCAAGGCGCCGCTGGAGCGCACCACCGTGCCGCGCCGCGCCGTGGGCGAGCACGACGTCCTGATCGAGATCAAGTACGCCGGCATCTGCCACTCCGACATCCACCAGGCCCGTGACGGCTGGGGCGAGGGCATCTACCCGATGGTCCCCGGCCACGAGATCGCCGGCGTGGTCACCGAGGTGGGCGCGGGCGTCACGAAGTTCGCCGTCGGCGACCGGGTCGGCGTGGGCTGCTTCGTCGACTCGTGCCGGGAGTGCGCGTACTGCCTGGCGGGCCAGGAGCAGTACTGCGTGCGCGGCATGACCGGCACGTACAACGGCCTCGACAAGAACGGCGACCCCACCTACGGCGGCTACTCCACGCACATCGTCGTCGACGAGAACTACACGGTCCGCATCCCCGACGGCCTGTCCCTGGACGTGGCCGCGCCCCTGCTGTGCGCCGGCATCACGCTCTACTCGCCGCTGCGGCACTGGGGCGCCGGGCCGGGCAAGAAGGTCGCGATCGTGGGCCTGGGCGGCCTCGGCCACATGGGCGTGAAGATCGCGAACGCGCTGGGCGCGGAGGTCACGGTCCTCTCGCAGTCGCTGCGCAAGCAGGAGGACGGCCTGAAGCTGGGCGCCACCCACTACTACGCGACCAGCGACGACGCGACCTTCCGGAAGCTGGCCGGCACCTTCGACCTGATCGTCTCGACGGTCTCGGCCCCGCTGGACCTGGGCGCCTACCTGGGCCTGCTGAAGGTGGACGGCGCCCTGGTGAACGTCGGCGCCCCGGAGGAGCCGGTCTCGCTCAACCTCTTCTCGGTCATCGGCGGCCGCAAGACGCTGGCCGGCTCGATGATCGGCGGCATCGCGGAGACCCAGGAGATGCTGGACTTCTGCGCGGAGCACGGCCTGGGCGCGGAGATCGAGACCATCCGCGCCGACGAGATCAACGAGGCCTACGAGCGCGTCCTCACCAGCGACGTCCGCTACCGCTTCGTCATCGACGCGTCGACGATCTGACCGCCGCGTCGCACCCGGCACCGGCCCCGCCGCACGACGGCGGCGGGGCACGACGGCGGCGGGGCACGCCGACGGGGGCGAGCTCGACCGGCTGACCCGCCAGGCGTTCCGCTTCTGCCTCGACGCGTTCCGGGAGGCCGGCGGCGACGTGGGCGTGGTCCGGCCCGGGCCCCGGTCAGGCGTCGGTGCGGGCCACTCCGACGGGGCAGCTGACGCCCGTGCCGCCGATGCCGCAGTAGCCGGCCGGGTTCTTGTCCAGGTACTGCTGGTGGTACGGCTCGGCCGGCCAGAAGGGGCGGTCGGCGGCCGGGAGGACGGCCGTGGTGATGGCGCCGTAGCCGGCGCCGGTCAGCACCCGCTGGTAGGCCTCGCGGGAGGCCTCGGCCGTGGCCTGCTGCGCGGGGGAGTGCGTGTAGACGGCCGAGCGGTACTGGGTGCCGACGTCGTTGCCCTGGCGGAAGCCCTGGGTCGGGTCGTGGGCCTCCCAGAAGACCTTCAGCAGGGCGTCGTACGAGACCGCGGACGGGTCGTAGACCACCCGGACCACCTCGGTGTGGCCGGTGAGACCGGAGCACACCTCCTCGTACTCCGGGTTCTCGGTGTATCCGCCCTGGTAGCCGACCAGCGTGGTCCACACGCCGGGGGTCTGCCAGAACTTGCGCTCGGCGCCCCAGAAGCATCCGAGCCCAAAATCCGCGATCTCCAGCCCCGCCGGGTACGGGCCGGCCAGGGGGTTGCCCAGGACCGTGTGCCGGTCGGGCAGCGCGAACGCGGGCTCCGGGCGGCCCTTGAGGGCCTGCTCGGGCGTGGGCAGCTCGGGGGTACGACGGCCGAAGATCATGGGGGCTCGCTCCTTGCGGACGGGTGGGTGTCTGGACAACGTCCGGCCGCCCCCGGGGATTCCTGCCCGCCCGCGGCGGCCCCCCGGATCAGCGGGGGAGGGTGGCCGGGCTGCCGCCGTTCGCCTCGTAGCCCGCCACGGCCAGGGCGCGGTAGACCGCGTACTCCGCGGCCGGGTCCTCGCTGTGCGACCACGGGAGGGCGCCGACGTAGCCGTCGACGTGGCGGAGCTGCTCCATGGCCTCGGCCCAGCGTTCGCCGCGGACCAGGAAAAGGACCAGCAGGTGCCGTACGTGCGCCAGCATCGGGTCGTCCGGCCGGGCCGAGTGCACCGCGTACAGGGCGCCCTCCACGGCCCGCGAGACCACCGCGCTGCCGTAGAAGTCCTGGACCAGGGCGACCTCGGGGAGGTGCTCGAAGACGCCGAACAGCGGCAGGGCGGCCAGCAGCGAGCCCCGCGGTGCGCGGGCGGCGGCCGCGTGCGTGAAGGCGTCGGCCTTCTCGCGGGAGCCGTGCCACTTCTCGCACCAGTAGTGCAGGGCCGCGAGGTGGGCGCCCATGTGCTGGGGGGCGCGGTCGATGACCTTGGCCCAGAGCGCGTCGAACTCCGGCTCCGGGTAGGCGAGTCCGCGGGCGATCGCCAGCTGGCTGATGTACGGGACCGGGTCGCCGGGGGCGAGCAGCGCCGCCTCCTCGCAGGCCGTACGGGCCTCCTCCAGGATGATCCGGTGGTCGTCGGTGCCGAAGCCGCCGGAGGCCCGCCAGGCCTGCTGCACCAGGAACTCGGCGTGCACCTGCGCGCCGCCCGCGTCCTTGGGGGACTCCAGCT
The DNA here is from genome assembly GCF_044759225.1 of Streptomyces sp. NPDC101132. Lineage (NCBI taxonomy): Bacteria > Bacillati > Actinomycetota > Actinomycetes > Kitasatosporales > Streptomycetaceae > Streptomyces > Streptomyces sp. NPDC101132. The sequence continues at coordinate 117,041 of NZ_JBIVYX010000005.1, read as the reverse complement.
TCCAGGCCCGCAGCCAGGCGGCCCCGGTGCCGGGCTGCCGGGCCAGCTCCAGGGAGGCGGCGCCGGCGAAGGCCTGCACCCGCTGCCAGCGCTGCTCGCCCTCCTTGGGGGTGCCGGCCAGCAGCTGCGAGGCCGCGCGCCAGTCCTGGGTGCGCTGGACCAGGTCCAGGACGTCCATCAGGTCCTGGTCGGGTCCGGGCACCCGGATGTCCAGTTCCTCCTGGCGCACGAAGCCGTAGTCGGCCGGGTCGGCCGCGTCCGGGGCGCCCGGAGAGACGAGCCGGATGCCGCCCCTGCGCCGCCGCAGGTAGGGGACGAGGAAGGCGGCCAGCATGCCCATCGCGAGCAGGAACCAGAGAATCTCCATGCCCCCAGCGTTCCACACCCCCGGCGGGTACGGGCCGGGGGTGGCGGGGTGCGGGGCGGGCCCGGTGGAGCGTGCGCGTACGGGGCCGTGAGGGTCCCGCGACGGGGCGGGCCGGGTGCGGGGAGATGCGCCCGGGCCCGGTGGCGAGGGGCGCGGAATTCGGGGGCGCGCGCCAGGGAATTCCGTCGGCCGACCACGTGAACGTGCGGAAAACCTCCATTCGCGCCGGATGGCGCCCGGTAATCGTCCGCGCAATTCGCCCTAGCATCTGCCGCGCAGCCCGTTTCACCCGCGTTTCGGGGTCTCTTCCAGCCAAAAGGAGAAAGCGCATGCGCATGCGGAGTTCCGTCACCATCGCCCTCGGTGCCCTGGCCCTTTCCGTTGTCCTGCCGGGTACCGCGTCCGCCGACACGGAAAACTTCGATTACTACGTTCCCGGGGCCTCGGACTCCGCGGCGGTCCGTATCGAAAACCCGGACGTCGACACCTGCTACGAACTCGACGCGCTGGAGGAGGGCCAGTTCCCGCACAGGCTGCACAACGCCACGGGGGCCCTCGCCATCGTCTTCGCGGGGGAGAACTGCCAGGGCGAGGCCTTCGAGCTCGCGCCGGGCGAGGAGCGGGCCGAGGAGGAGGTGCCGGCCCTGTCCGTCCTCTTCGTGGTGCCGGAGGAGGCCGACGGGGCGGAGCCGGCCCGGCCGGGCGAGGAGGGTGAGGAAGGCGAGCAGGGCGAACAGGGCCAGGAGGAGCAGCAGCAGATCATGCCCGTCGACGAGGCCGGGGAGTCCGGCCAGGCCGGGGAGGCCGACGAGGACGGCTACCTCGACGAGGAGCCCGCGGACGGCGAGCGCGCCGCCCGCGCACACGCCGGGGACACCGGTTACGGCGACTTCGCCGAGGACTTCCTGCACACCTGGGGCTAGTTGTCCCTGAACGACCCACCCCCTGCGGCCGCGCGACCGACGCGCGGCCGCTTAGGCTCTGAACATGAGCCACGAGCAGCAGAGCTTCGAGACCCGCGCGATCCACGCGGGCAACACCGCAGACCCGCTGACCGGCGCGGTCGTGCCCCCGATCTACCAGGTCTCCACGTACAAGCAGGACGGCGTCGGCGGTCTGCGCGGCGGCTACGAGTACAGCCGCAGCGCCAACCCGACGCGCACCGCGCTCGAGGAGAACCTGGCTGCCCTCGAAGGCGGCCGCCGCGGCCTGGCCTTCGCCTCCGGACTGGCCGCCGAGGACTGCCTCCTGCGTACGGTCCTCTCGCCCGGCGACCACGTCGTCATCCCGAACGACGCGTACGGCGGCACCTTCCGCCTGTTCGCCAAGGTCGTCTCCCGCTGGGGCGTCGAGTGGTCCGTCGCGGACACCTCCGACCCGGCGTCCGTGCGGGCCGCGCTGACCGACCGTACGAAGGCCGTCTGGGTCGAGACCCCCTCCAACCCGCTCCTCGGCATCACCGACATCGCCGCGGTCGCGGACATCGCCCGTTCGGCCGGCGCGAAGCTGGTCGTGGACAACACCTTCGCCAGCCCGTACCTCCAGCAGCCGCTGGCCCTGGGCGCGGACGTGGTCGTCCACTCGCTGACCAAGTACATGGGCGGCCACTCCGACGTGGTCGGCGGCGCGCTGGTCACCGCGGACGAGGCGCTGGGCGAGGAGCTCGCGTACCACCAGAACGCCATGGGCGCGGTGGCCGGGCCGTTCGACTCCTGGATCGTGCTGCGCGGCATCAAGACCCTCGCGGTCCGCATGGACCGGCACAGCGCGAACGCCGCCCGCGTCGCCGAGATGCTGACCCGGCACCCGAAGGTCACCCGCGTGCTCTACCCGGGTCTGCCGGAGCACCCGGGACACGAGGTCGCCGCGAAGCAGATGAAGGACTTCGGCGGCATGGTGTCCTTCCAGGTGCAGGGCGGCGAGGCGGCGGCGGTCGAGGTCTGCAACCGCGCCAAGCTCTTCACGCTGGGCGAGTCGCTGGGCGGCGTCGAGTCCCTGATCGAGCACCCGGGCCGGATGACGCACGCCTCGGTGGCGGGCTCGGCCCTGGAGGTCCCGGCGGACCTGGTGCGCCTCTCCGTGGGCATCGAGGCCGTCGACGACCTGCTGGCCGACCTCACGCAGGCGCTGGGCTAGCAGCGGGTCCCGTCCCTTCCGTACGGGGCTCCGGGCGCCGGCCTCCCGGCCGGCGGCCCGGACCCCCGGCGGGGGCGTACGCGGGTGCGTCTCACCAGTCCAGCGGCGGTGCGATCGTCGACGGCGGGACCACCCACGGCCGGACGATTGAGGCCCACACCGCGAACGCGATCGCGGCCAGCACCAGCAGCGTCCAGCCCGCCCGGCGCAGGGCCCGCCGGCGGCGGAGCAGCCGGGCGCCGCGTACGGCGGCCTGCGCGGCCAGATCCGTGGGCACCGCGGGATGCGGGCCCTCCAGCATCCGGCGGACCTCCAGCTCCTTGCGGTCGGGCAGCCCGCTCATGCGGCGCCCGCCCCGGCCGCACGCGCTCCGGCCGCCCCGGTCCCGGCTGTTTCCCCCGCCCGCGAGCGCAGGGCCGACGTGGCCCGGCCGGCCAGTGCCCGTACCCGCTCCGGAGGCAGCCCGAGCAGGGCCGCGGTCTGCTCCTCGGCCACCCCCTCGTACACCCGCAGGGTGATCACCAGGCGTTCCTGCGGGGAGAGCCGCGACAGCACCCCGCCCCGGCCCCGGTGCCACCGCCAGGCGCCGCGGGCGAAGGCCAGGGCCAGCTCCGCGCGGGTGCGGTTGTACGGGTCGTCCGTACGCGCGCGTTCCCACCCGGCGTACGTCCGTGCCAGCGCGCCCGCGAGCAGCCGCCGCGCGCCGGGGTTGTCCTGGTCGGTCTCGGCCGTCAGCAGGGTGGCGACGTGCAGCAGCCGGCCGGCGGCGCCCGCGACGAATGCCTCGAACTCCCGGTCCCGGCGGTGTGTTTGACCGTCCGACCGTCCTGTCACACCCCTCAGTTCAGGGCAGTGGGCGGCCCCGGTCAAGAGGCGGGAAACCGGCGGTCGCGCGCGGTGCGCGTCAGGAGGCGGGGCCGCCCTCGCCGGGGGCGCCCATGCGTTCCGAGAGGGACAGGTTGAACCGCGTGAGCAGGGAGGTGAAGGCCTCGCGCTCCTCCGCCGACCAGCCCTCCGTCACCTGTGCCATCAGCTCGCGGCGCGAGGAGCGGACCTCCTCCAGCCGGGCCAGGCCGCGCGGCGAGAGCGCCAGCACCACGGCGCGGCCGTCCTCCGGGTGGGAGGTCCGCTTGACCAGGCCGGTGTCGACCAGCGGGGCCACCTGGCGGGTGACGGTCGAGGAGTCGATGCCCATGCCCGCGGCCAGCGCCTTGACGCCCATCGGGCCTTCCCGGTCCAGCCGGTTGAGCAGCAGGTACGCGGCACGGTCCATCGAGTTGCGGGCCTGGCCGACACCGCCGAGCCGGGTCTGCTCGGCGCGCCGGGCGAAGAGGGCCACCTGGTGCTGGAGGGCGTCGAGGAGACCGGTGCCGGCCTCGGCCGGCAGGTCGGGGTGGGCCGGGGTAGCGGGCATGGACTGGGGCTCTCTTCGCGAGGGGTCGACAGGATGGGGGACAGCGTACGCGGCCGCCGGGCGCACCGTAGAGGGGCTGCGGAATCCCGGTACGGGTATCCGCGGCCCCGGGCGTCCCGGTGCATCCGCTGCGAGACTTGCGGCATGAACTACCGCCTGTCCGCCCATGTTCCGCCGCTGATCCTCGACGACGTGCGAGGCGCCCAGAAGATGCTCTCGGGGGTCGCGAGGGTCACCGCCATGGAGGGCAGCAGGCACCTCTCCGCCCTGGTCGGCTCCCCGGTGCACCTCAAGTGCGAGAACCTCCAGCGCACCGGTTCCTTCAAGCTGCGCGGCGCGTACGTGCGCATCGCCGGCCTGCGTCCCGAGGAGAAGGTGGCCGGGGTGGTCGCGGCCAGCGCGGGCAACCACGCGCAGGGCGTGGCCCTGGCCTCCGCCCTGCTGGGCGTGCGCTCGACGGTGTTCATGCCGGTCGGGGCGCCGCTGCCGAAGGTGGCCGCGACCCGGGAGTACGGGGCCGAGGTGCGCCTCCAGGGGAACGTCGTGGACGAGACGCTGGCCGCGGCCCAGGAGTACGCCGACCGTACCGGGGCGGTGTTCATCCACCCCTTCGACCACCGCGACATCATCGCGGGTCAGGGCACGGTGGGCCTGGAGATCCTGGAGCAGTGCCCCGAGGTGCGGACCATCGTGGTCGGCGTCGGGGGAGGCGGGCTGGCCGCCGGCATCGCGGTGGCGGTGAAGGCGCTGCGGCCGGACGTGCGGATCGTGGGCGTGCAGGCCGAGGGCTCGGCGGCGTACCCGCCCTCGCTGGCGGCGGGGCACCCGGTGGTGCTGGACAACCCGGTGACCATGGCCGACGGGATCAAGGTGGGGCGGCCGGGTGACGTGCCCTTCGACATCGTGCGGGACTTCGTCGACGAGGTGCGGACGGTCTCGGAGGACGCCCTCTCCAGTGCCCTCCTGCTGTGCCTGGAGCGGGCGAAGCTGGTGGTGGAGCCGGCCGGGTGCAGCCCGGTGGCGGCGCTGCTGAGCGAGCCCGAGCTGTACCGCGGGCCGGTGGTGGCGGTGCTGTCGGGCGGGAACGTCGACCCGCTGCTGCTCCAGCGGATCCTGCGGCACGGCATGGCGGCCGCGGGGCGCTACCTCTCGCTGCGGCTGCGCGTGCCGGACCGGCCGGGGGCGCTGGCCGGTCTGCTGGGGGTGCTGTCAGTGGCGGATGCCAATGTTCTGGACGTGAGCCACGTACGCACGGATCCCCGGCTGGGGCTCACGGAGGTGGAGGTGGAGCTGCACCTGGAGACCAAGGGGCCCGAGCACTGCGCGGAGGTCGCGCGGTCGCTGCGGGACGCCGGGTACACCGTCCTGGCGTGACCGCGGCGGCAGGCGCCGTCCACCCGTGCCCGCTCGTGCTCGCCCCGCTCACCCGGCCGGGCGACCGTTGCCCGCCGACCATAGGATTTGCGTAGGAAACACCCGTTTTAATACTGGGAGAATCCATATGCCAGGCGCGATCTACGCCGAAGGTCTGGTGAAGACCTTCGGCGACGTACGGGCCCTGGACGGCGTGGACCTCGACGTGCCCGAGGGAACCGTCCTGGGCCTGCTCGGCCCCAACGGCGCGGGCAAGACCACGACCGTGCGCGTCCTGACCACCCTCATCCAGCCCGACAGCGGCACCGCCTCCGTCGCGGGGATCGACGTGCTGAAGCACCCGAACGAGGTGCGCCGCTCGATCGGCCTCTCCGGCCAGTTCGCGGCGGTGGACGAATACCTCACCGGCCGCGAGAACCTCCAGATGGTCGGCCGGCTCTACCAGATGAACGCGAAGGCGGCGAAGGCCCGCGCGGTGGAGCTGCTGGAGCGCTTCAACCTCGCCGACGCCGCCGACCGCACGGCCAAGACCTACTCCGGTGGCATGCGCCGCCGCCTCGACCTGGCCGCCGCGCTCGTGGTCAGGCCGCCCGTGATGTTCATGGACGAGCCGACCACCGGCCTCGACCCCCGCAACCGGCAGGCCCTGTGGGACGTCATCGAGGAACTGGTCGCGGGGGGCACCACGCTGCTCCTCACCACCCAGTACCTGGAGGAGGCCGACCGGCTGGCCCACGACATCTGCGTGGTCGACCACGGCCGCGTCATCGCCCGCGGTACGTCCGACCAGCTCAAGGCCCAGACGGGCGGCGAGCGCGTGGAGGTCGTCGTGCACGAGCGGGAGCACATCGCGGACGCCGCCGGGGTGCTCACCGGCTTCGGCAAGAGCCCGGCCACCGTCGAGGAGCACACCCGCAAGCTCACCGTCCCGGTCACCGGCGGCGCCAAGCTGCTCGCCGAGGTGATCAGGGAGCTGGACGCCCGCGGGATCGAGATCGACGACATCGGGCTGCGCCGCCCCACCCTCGACGACGTGTTCATCTCCCTCACCGGCCACGCGGCCGCGCTCGCGGAAGAGGAGAACGGCGCGGCGGGGGCGGACCGGTCCAGGGGCCAGAAGGCCCGTAAGGAGGCGGCCTCGTGACCGTCACCGGCACCGCACCGGCCCCGCGTCCGCGCGGCGGCGTGGTCCAGTCGATCGGCGACTCCATGGTCGTCGCCAAGCGCAACCTCATCCGGATGGCCCGGATCCCCGAGATGATCATCTTCGGGCTGATCCAGCCAGTGATGTTCGTCGTGCTGTTCAGCTACGTCTTCGGCGGGTCGATGCAGGTCGGCGACACCACCGACCCCGCGGTCTACCGCGAGTTCCTGATGGCCGGCATCTTCGCGCAGACCGTCACCTTCGCCACCGCGGGAGCGGGCGCCGGCATCGCCGACGACATGCACAAGGGGCTGATCGACCGGTTCCGCTCGCTGCCCATGGCGCGCGGCGCGGTCCTCACCGGCCGCACCCTGGCCGACCTCGTGCAGACCGCGCTCACCCTGTTCGTGCTGGCGATGGTCGCGCTGCTGGTCGGCTGGCGCACGCACACCAGCGCCGGCGAGGTCATGGCCGGCTTCGGGCTGCTGCTGCTCCTCGGGTACGCGTTCACCTGGATCGGCGCTCTGATCGGGCTGTCCGTACGCACCCCCGAGGCCGCCACCTCCGGCGGGCTGATCTGGCTCTTCCCGGTCACGTTCGTGTCGACCGCCTTCGTCGACACCAGCCAGATGACGCCCTGGCTGCGGCACGTCGCCGAGTGGAACCCCTTCAGCGCGACCGTGCAGGCGTGCCGGGAGCTGTTCGGCAACCCGGGCGTGGTGGACTCACCGGCCTGGCCCATGCAGCACCCGGTGGAGGCCTCGCTGATGTGGTCCGTGCTGATCATCGTGGTGTTCCGGACGCTTTCGGTCCGCAAGTACCGCTCGGCGTCGGTCTGACCCCGCGGGCCGGACCTCGGCCCGGCGGACACGGCGGGAGCCCCCGCCCGGAACGTTCCGGGCGGGGGCTCCCGCGTCAGCCGTGCGTGTGTCAGCCGTGCGTGCGTCAGCCGGTGTAGGGCTTGACGTCGAGGATGCGCACCGAGGCCTTCTTGCCGTTCGGCAGCTCGTACTCCGCGTCCTCGCCGATCTTCTTGCCGGCCACGCCCTGGCCCAGCGGCGACTGCGGCGAGTAGGTGTCGATCTCCGTGGAGGCGTACTCGCGCGAGGCCAGCAGGAAGGACATGGTGTCGTCCGGGTCGCCGTCGAAGGCGATGGTCACGACGGTGCCGGGGGCCACCACGCCGTTGGAGGACGGCGCCTCGCCGACCTTGGCGGACTCGAGCAGCTGCGTCAGCTGGCGGACCCGGAGCTCCTGCTTGCCCTGCTCCTCCTTGGCCGCGTGGTACCCGCCGTTCTCCCGCAGGTCACCCTCCTCACGGGCGGCCGCGATCTTCGCCGCGATCTCCGTGCGTGCGGGACCAGACAGGTACTCCAGCTCGGCCTTGAGCTGGTCGTAGGCGTCCTGGGTCAGCCAGGTGACGCTCTCGCTCGTCTGGGTCACAGGTGCTCCTCGTCGGTACTGGGATTACAAGCCGCCTCGCTCTGCCAGGCGAAACCACGAGCCTAACAATTCGGGGGAAAAAGGGGGAGGAGGCAGCGAGTATGAAGTGTGTCAGTGCAGGTCAGCGGGAAGCGGCCGGCTGGCACCCGACCAGCTCGACCGTCGTGGCCCTGCTGGTCGTCTTCAGCACGACCACCTCGTCGATACGGGATGCCCGCTGATCGAAGACGTAATCCTTGCGGCCGACCTCATTGTGGTCCCGGTCCTGGGAGCTGAGGGTGCACACACCGCGCACGGCGGAGTCCTTGCGGACCTCCAGGTGCACCTTGACCTCGTCGTCGAAGGCCTGGAACTTGATCACCTCGGCGCTGACGGACTGCCCGGCGACGTAGTCCCAGCCGATCCAGCCGACCACGCCCAGCAGCCCCACGCCCAGCACCGAGCCGATGATCTTGAGCTTCCGGTCCGCGCGCTCGTCCTGGGTGCGGCCGTAGCGGCCCTCCGGCAAGCCCTCGCGCACCGCGCTCATGATCGTTCCTCTCCTGGGGGCCGTGGAATTTTCCGCCCCCCGATTCGGTCACTATAGAAGCCGTCCCCCGTCCGGCCGGGACGGCCCCGTGTTCGGCGCCGAAACACTGAGGATCGAGTCTTGACTGAGCAGCTTCGCCTGATGGCAGTCCACGCGCACCCCGACGACGAGTCGAGCAAGGGCGCCGCGACGATGGCCAAGTACGTGTCCGAGGGGGTGGACGTGCTGGTCGTGACCTGCACGGGCGGCGAGCGCGGCTCCGTCCTCAACCCCAAGCTCCAGGGCGACAAGTACATCGAGGAGAACATCCACGAGGTGCGCCGCAAGGAGATGGACGAGGCCCGCGAGATCCTCGGCGTCTCCCAGGAGTGGCTGGGCTACGTCGACTCCGGCCTGCCCGAGGGCGACCCGCTGCCCCCGCTCCCGGAGGGCTGCTTCGCGCTGGAGGACGTCGACGCCGCCGCCGGCCGCCTGGTCGCCAAGATCCGCGCCTTCCGTCCGCAGGTCATCACGACGTACGACGAGAACGGCGGCTACCCGCACCCCGACCACATCATGACCCACAAGATCTCGATGGTGGCGTTCGAGGGCGCGGCGGACACCGAGAAGTACCCGGAGGCGGAGTTCGGCCCCGCCTACCAGCCGCAGAAGCTCTACTACAACCAGGGCTTCAACAAGCCGCGCACCGTCGCCCTGCACGAGGGCCTGCTGGCCCGCGGCCTGGAGTCCCCGTACGGCGAGTGGCTGGAGCGCTGGAAGGAGTTCGAGCGCACGGAGCGGACCCTGACCACGCACGTTCCGTGCGGCGAGTTCTTCGAGATCCGCGACAAGGCCCTGATCGCCCACGCCACGCAGATCGACCCCGACGGCGGCTGGTTCCGCGTCCCGCTGGAGCTCCAGAAGGAGATCTGGCCGACCGAGGAGTACGAGCTGGCGAAGTCGCTCGTGGACACCACCCTCCCCGAGGACGACCTCTTCGCGGGCATCCGGGACAATGCCTGACATGAGCGCTACTCACGCCGCACTGGCCCAGCTCCTCCCGCTCGCCGGGGACACCTTCGACAAGAACAAGGTGACCCCCGGCATCCTGGGCTTCATCGTCTTCGCCGTGCTGGCGCTGGGGACGTGGGGCCTGATGAAGTCGATGAACCGGCACATGGGCCGGGTGGACTTCGAGGAGGCCCCGGAGCCGGCCGCGGCCGACGCCCCGTCGAAGCCGGCCGGGGCCTGACGCCCGCCCCGGGCGCCGGCGGGACCGTTCCCCGGTCCCGCCGGCGCCCGGGACACCGGTTGGGGGGCCGCCCCCCCTCAACCGGTGCCTGCGGTGTCCGCGGTGCCGGCCGCGTCCGCGGTGCCGGTGGTGCCGCCCGTGTCCGTCTCCCCGTCCCGTGCCGGGACCGGGACGCCCATGACCTCGCGGGCGTGGCGGGACGGGATCATGCCCAGGCGGTAGCCCTGCCAGCCCTCGGCGGGATCCACGCCGCGGTCCAGCATCACGGCGTACGCCTCCACGCAGTCCGCCAGCTTCGGATCCCGCGCCGGATGGCCGCCGGCCAGCGACGCCAGCGCCTCCCGTGCCGCGTCCTCGCCGCCCGCGGCCGCGTACGGCAGCAGGGTGGCCCGCAGCAGCACCGCCCAGTCCGCGCCGCGCAGGTCCCCGTACGAGCGGAACAGCGCCAGTGCCTCCTCGCACAGCGCGACCGCCTGCGTGGCCTTGCTGTTCCCCGCGTCCACCACCGCGAGCTCCAGGCACGTCCACGCCTCCCCGTGGGCCACCCCGATCCGGTGGAAGTCCGCCCGCGCGTCCACCAGCAGCTGCCGGGCGAACCCCGAGTTCCGGAGGTTCCCGGTCTGCGCCGCCCGCAGGTCCCGCGTCACGCGGCCCGAGTGGTGCCGGGCGCAGGCCAGCCCGTACACGTCCCGCATCCGGGAGAACATCGTGCGGGCGCGTTCCAGCTCCCGGACCGCCTGGTCGGCGTCGCCCTGCTCCTCCAGCGCCTGGCCCAGGTAGTACAGGGTCCACGCCTCACCCCGCGCGTCCTCCGCCTCCCGGTGCCGCAGCAGCGCCTCACGCAGCCGGTCCACCGCGGCCGAGGCGTCGCCGTCCACCAGCCAGGCCCGGGCCAGCTGCGTCATCGCCCACGCCCGGCCGCGGTCGTCGTGGGTGCGCCCGTACAGGTCCAGCGCCAGCCGCAGCTCCGCGTCCGCGGCGGGCACGTCGCCCATCCGCAGGTACACCTGGCCGCGCTGGAAGTGCGCCCAGGCCTCGCCGTGCAGGCTCTCGCTGTCCCGGTGCAGCCGCAGCGACTCCGCCAGCAGCTCCAGCGCCTCGCCCAGCCGGGCGTTGTCCCGCTCCACCGAGGCCAGCGCGTGCAGCGCCCAGGCCCGGTCGCCGGCCAGCTCCTCGCCGGTCTGCAGCGCCAGCGCCTCGCGGATCCGCGCCGCCGCCTCCGTCAGGTTGCCCTGGTGGTGCAGGGTGATGCCCAGCGAGACCAGGGCCCGCGCCGCGCCGGACTCGTGCCGGGCCTCGAAGTACGAGTCGACCACCGACGCCAGCGTGGTGCGCGCCTTGTCCAGCTCGCCCAGCTGCCGGGCCGCGATGCCGGTACGCCACTGCACCGACCGCACCAGCAGCCCCTGGTCCACGGCCTGGGTCAGCTCGTTGATCTCCCCCAGCCGGTAGAGGTCACCGCGCAGCAGGCAGTAGTCACACAGCGCGCCGAGCAGGTCCAGCACCGCCCGCTGGTCCACGCCCTCGGTGTGCCGCAGCGCCGCCGTGATGAAGCTCGACTCGTCGTCCAGCCACTGCAGCGCCGCCTCCAGGGAGGTGAAGCCGTGGCCGCCGACCGCGCCCTTCACGAAGGTGTCGGCGCGCGTCGAGGTCTTGCCGTCGACCATCCGGATCACGGTGTCGGCCAGCTGCGCGTAGTTCCGGATGAGCCGCTCGTGGGCCGCCGCGATCTCGGTACGGTCCTCCTCCTCCACCAGCTTCGCGGCCGCGTACGAGCGCACCGCGTCGTGCAGCCGGTACCGCTCGCCGCGCACGTGGTCGATCAGGCCGGTCTTGGCCAGCTTGCCCAGCAGCCGCTGGGCCTCCGCCTCGTTGGTCTCCGTGAGCGCGGCCGCGGCCGCCGCGCCGAGCGAGACCCGGCCGGCCAGCGCCAGCCGCCGCAGCAGCCGCCGCGCGGGGTCGGCGAGGTGCGCGTACGACAGGTCGAGCGCCCGCTCGGTCACGTCGAGCGAGCCCGCGCGGTCCCGCAGGTGCAGCTCGAACCGGCGGGCCGTGTGCGTGCCGAGCAGCGGGCCGGTCAGCCGCAGCGCCAGCGGCAGGCCGCCGGTGAACCGCTGGATCGCGGCCAGCGCCTGCTCGTCGTACACGCTCGTGCCGGCCGCCTCGACCGCCTCCCGCAGCACCTCGGCGCCGTCCTGGTCGGCCAGCGCGGTCACCGGCAGCTGGTACACCCAGGCGGGGGTGTCCTCGGGCAGGGCCAGCGGCCGGCGCGCGGTGACCAGCACCAGCGAGTCCGAGCGCTCCGGCACCAGCAGCCGCACCTGGGCCGGGTCCGCCGCGTCGTCCAGGACCACCGTCACCGGCAGCCCCTGGAGGTGCTGGTGGTACAGCTCCGCCAGCCGCCGTACCTGCTGTTCCGCGGAGGACCGCTCACGGAAGAGGAGCTGCTCGCGGGGGGCGCCCAGCCGGTTCAGCAGGTGCAGCAGCGCCTCCCGGGTGGGGAGCGGGGTCTCGCCGCTGAGCGAGCCGCCCCGCAGGTCCACCACGCAGGCCCCGCGGTACTGGTCGCGCAGGTGGTGGGCGGTGCGGACGGCCAGCGTGGTGCGGCCCACGCCCGGTTCGCCGTGCAGCACGACGACCACGGGCCGGGTCTCGGTGCTGGCCCGGGCGGCCTGCACCCACTGGGCGATCCGGGCCACCTCGGCCCGCCGCCCGGCGAACGGTCCGGCCGGCTCCGGCAGCTGCCCGAAGGACTGGGCCAGTACGTTCCGCCGCCGGGCCGCCGCGCTGCGGTCCGCGCCGCGCAGCTGCGGGGCGGCGGCGGTCTGCTTCGGGACGGTGCGGCGGGCGGCCTCGGAGACCATCCGCTGCTGGTCGAGGAAGGGCCGTACGCCTCGCACCTCCAGCGCCGTCAGCCACTGGAGCCGCAGCTGTTCGGGGCCGCCCGGCTGGCCCAGGGCGCCGGCCCTGCGGTGGGCGGCCGGCCAGTAGTCGGCCGCGACCTTCGCGGCGGTGGCCGCCGCGCCGGCTGCCGCGACCACCGCCCCGGCACCGAGTGCCGCACCGGCCTCCAGGCCCAGGGCAAGGTCGGTGACGGAAGCGGTCAGTGCGGCAACGCCCGTCACCAGGGCTGCCGTTGAGGCGCTCACCCGGAAGGCGGCGCCGAGCGAGGGAGCCCCGGCGGCGGCTTCGTCGAGCGCCCGGGTGTAGGCGGCGTACTCGGGAGCGGCCGCGGACGCCATCGCGTCCAGCGCCTCTCTCGCCCGGACGAGCAGCGGCCCCTGCTCCAGCCGCCCGCCGGACCGCCGCACCTCCTCCTCGACGGCCCGCGCCACCAGCTGCTCCGCCTCGCCCCGATGGCCGTCACGCATGCGCATCCCCCTCCGAAGAGCCTGGCCAGGAGGACCAGTGTGCGGCGCGGAAGTCGCCCGCGCGAGAGAACGCCCGCCGGATGGCCCGGAGTTGAGCAGGATCAGAGCTTCGCGCCAAACCTCCGTCCGGGATCCCGGTGCGGCCGCGCGCACCCGGCGTCCCCGCTGCGCCCCGGCACGGCCACCCGGACCTCCTCCCCTTTTCCTCTTTTCCCCTTTTCCGGTACGGGGCCCGGCTCCGGTTCGTGGCTTCCGGCGATGGGCTTCCGGGCGTGGGGCAGGATGTGCGCATGCCGAACCACCTCGCTCATGAGACCTCCCCGTACCTGCTGCAGCACGCGGACAATCCGGTGGACTGGTGGCCCTGGTCGCCCGAGGCGTTCGCCGAGGCGCGGGAGCGGGGGGTGCCGGTGCTGCTCAGCGTCGGGTACTCGAGCTGCCACTGGTGCCACGTGATGGCGCACGAGTCCTTCGAGGACGAGCTGACGGCGGCCTACCTCAACGAGCACTTCGTCAACGTCAAGGTGGACCGCGAGGAGCGGCCGGACGTCGACGCCGTCTACATGGAGGCGGTGCAGGCGGCCACCGGGCAGGGCGGGTGGCCCATGACGGTGTTCCTGACGCCCGACGCCGAGCCCTTCTACTTCGGTACGTACTTCCCGCCGGAGCCGCGGCACGGGATGCCGTCCTTCATGCAGGTGCTGGAGGGCGTGCGCACGGCCTGGGTGGGGCGCCGGGACGAGGTGGCCGAGGTCGCGAAGAAGATCGTGCGGGACCTGGCCGGGCGGCAGCTCGACTACGGGCGGGCCGGTGTGCCGGGGCCCGAGGAGCTGGCGCAGGCGCTGCTCGGGCTGACCAGGGACTACGACTCCCGGCACGGCGGGTTCGGCGGGGCGCCCAAGTTCCCGCCGTCGATGGTGGTCGAGTTCCTGCTGCGGCACCACGCCAGGACCGGGGCGGAGGGCGCGCTCCAGATGGCCGCCGACACCTGCGAGGCGATGGCGCGGGGCGGGATCTACGACCAGCTCGGGGGCGGCTTCGCGCGGTACTCGGTGGACCGGGCGTGGGTGGTCCCGCACTTCGAGAAGATGCTGTACGACAACGCGCTGCTGTGCCGTGCGTACGCGCACCTGTGGCGCAGCACCGGGTCCGGCCTGGCCCGGCGGGTGGCCCTGGAGACCGCCGACTTCATGGTGCGGGAACTGCGCACGCGGGAGGGCGGCTTCGCCTCCGCGCTGGACGCCGATTCCGACGACGGCACGGGGAAGCACGTCGAGGGCGCGTACTACGCCTGGACCGCCGCCGAGCTGCGCGAGGTGCTCGGCGACGAGGACGCCGGGACGGCGATGGCGTACTTCGGGGTGACCGAGGAGGGCACCTTCGAACACGGGAAGTCGGTGCTCCAGCTCCCGCAGGACGGGCCGGTGGTCGAGGCCGCGCGGATGGCCTCGATCCGGGAGCGGCTGCTGGCCGCGCGGGCGTCCCGGCCGGCGCCGGGCCGGGACGACAAGGTGGTGGCGGCCTGGAACGGCCTGGCCATCGCCGCGCTGGCCGAGTGCGGGGCGTACTTCGACCGCCCCGACCTGGTCGAGCGGGCCACCGAGGCGGCGGACCTGCTGGTGCGCGTCCACTTCGACGCGGCCTCCGGGCGCGCGCGGCTGGCCCGGACCAGCAAGGACGGCGTGGTCGGCGGCAACGACGGGGTGCTGGAGGACTACGGCGACGTGGCGGAGGGCTTCCTCGCGCTGGCGGCGGTGACGGGGGAGGGGGTCTGGCTGGAGTTCGCCGGCTTCCTCGCCGACCTGATCCTGGACCAGTTCACCGCCGAGGACGGCACGCTGTACGACACCGCGCACGACGCGGAGCAGCTGATCCGCCGGCCGCAGGACCCCACCGACAACGCGGCGCCGGCCGGCTGGACCGCCGCCGCGGGTGCGCTGCTCTCGTACGCCGCCCACACCGGCTCGGAGGCGCACCGCACCGCGGCGGAGCGCGCGCTGGGCGTGGTGCACGCCCTGGGGCCGCGGGCCCCGCGGTTCATCGGGTGGGGGCTGGCCGTCGCGGAGGCGCTGCTCGACGGGCCGCGCGAGATCGCCGTGGTCGGGCCCGCCGACGACGCCGCCCTGCACCGGCTGCACCGTACGGCGCTGCTCGGGACGGCGCCGGGTGCGGTCGTGGCGGTGGGGGAGCCGGGCGGGGACGAGTTCCCGCTGCTGGCCGACCGGCCGCTGGTCGGGGGGCGGCCGGCGGCGTACGTCTGCCGGCACTTCGTCTGCGCGGCGCCGACCGGCGACGACCGCGCGCTGGCGCGTGAGCTGGGCGCGGTCAGGTCGTAGTCGTGGAAGAGGCCGCCGGCTGAGTGCCGGCGGCCTCTTGCGCGTGCGCGTGCGCCGTCCTCGTGCGCGTGCGCCGTCCTCGCTACGCGTGCGCGTACGCCACCAGCGAGATGCCCACGTAGTGGGTGATGAAGGCCGCGAGGGTGAGCGAGTGGAAGACCTCGTGGAAGCCGAAGAAGCGCGGTGAGGGGTTCGGCCGCTTGATGCCGTAGATGACCCCGCCCGCGCTGTACAGCAGGCCGCCGACGATCACGAGGACCAGTACGGCGATCCCGCCCGCGCGCATGAACTCGGGGAGGAAGAAGACCGCGGCCCACCCCATCGCGATGTAGCAGGGGGTGTAGAGCCAGCGCGGCGCCCCGACCCAGAAGACGCGGAAGGCGATGCCGGCCGCGGCCGCGATCCAGACCGCCCACAGCAGGGTCCGTCCGGTGGAGTCGGGCAGCAGCAGCACGGTCAGCGGGGTGTACGTCCCCGCGATGATCAGGAAGATGTTGGCGTGGTCCAGCCGCCTCAGGACCGCCTCGCCGCGCGGCCCCCAGGTGCCCCGGTGGTAGAGCGCGCTGATCCCGAAGAGCAGGCAGGCGGTGAGTGCGTACACGCCGCAGGCCACCCGCGCGCGGGTCGAGTCCGTGAAGGCCATGAGGACCAGGCCCGCGATCACCACGGCGGGGAACATCCCGGCGTGCAGCCAGCCGCGCATGAGCGGCTTGGCGGGGGCATCAAGAGTCATGGCCGCCATGCTACCTACGGGTCCGTAGGTTGCCGGGAGGTGTCTTTTGCCGATTGTTCGCTTTGCCGAAGATTGAACCGAGTGGCGATGCTCACGTGAGAGGCCCCCTGGACATATGGGCACACGACACGGATGATCAGATGAGTGCGGTCGGCACCGGATGAGCAGCTACGACGCGTCCGGGTCGCAGCCCCCACGGGGCATACATCTTAAAAACCCCTCTACAAGGAGCAATCGTGGCGCGCGACAACGCGGCTCCCCTTTCCACCCCCACCAACCACCAGGAGCTCGTCTCCTGGGTCGAGGAGATCGCAGCCCTCACCCAGCCCGACCGGATCGTCTGGTGCGACGGTTCCGAGGCCGAGTACGAGCGCCTGTGCGAGGAGCTCGTCGCCAAGGGCACGTTCAAGAAGCTCGACCCGATCAAGCGCCCGAACTCGTACTACGCGGCCTCCGACCCCACCGACGTCGCGCGCGTCGAGGACCGCACCTTCATCTGCTCCGAGAAGGAGGAGGACGCCGGCCCGACCAACCACTGGAAGGCCCCGGCGGAGATGAAGGAGATCTTCGCGGGAGAGAAGGGCATCTTCCGCGGCTCCATGAAGGGCCGCACGATGTACGTCGTGCCCTTCTGCATGGGCCCCGTCGGCTCGCCGCTGTCCGCGATCGGCGTCGAGATCACCGACTCCGCCTACGTCGCCGTGGCGATGCGCACCATGACCCGCATGGGACAGCAGGTCCTGGACGAGCTCGGCACCGACGGCTTCTTCGTCAAGGCCGTCCACACGCTCGGCGCGCCGCTCGCCGAGGGCGAGGCCGACGTGCCGTGGCCCTGCAACAGCACCAAGTACATCTCGCACTTCCCGGAGACCCGCGAGATCTGGTCCTTCGGCTCGGGCTACGGCGGCAACGCCCTGCTCGGCAAGAAGTGCTACGCCCTGCGCATCGCGTCCGTCATGGCCCGCGACGAGGGCTGGCTGGCCGAGCACATGCTCATCCTGAAGCTCACCCCGCCGCAGGGTGAGGCCAAGTACGTGGCCGCCGCCTTCCCGTCCGCCTGTGGCAAGACCAACCTCGCCATGCTGGAGCCCACGATCCCCGGCTGGACGGTCGAGACCATCGGCGACGACATCGCCTGGATGCGCTTCGGCGAGGACGGCCGCCTCTACGCGATCAACCCCGAGGCCGGCTTCTTCGGCGTCGCGCCCGGCACCGGCGAGCACACCAACGCCAACGCCATGAAGACCCTCTGGGGCAACTCGGTCTTCACCAACGTCGCGCTGACCGACGACGGCGACGTGTGGTGGGAGGGCATGACCGAGGAGGCGCCCGCGCACCTCGTCGACTGGAAGGGCAACGACTGGACTCCGGACTCGGAGACCCCGGCCGCCCACCCCAACGCCCGCTTCACCGTGCCGGCCGCGCAGTGCCCGACGATCGCCCCGGAGTGGGAGGACCCCAAGGGCGTCCCGGTCTCCGCGATCCTCTTCGGCGGCCGCCGCGCCTCCGCGGTGCCGCTGGTGACCGAGTCCTTCGACTGGAACCACGGCGTGTTCCTCGGCGCGAACGTCGCCTCCGAGAAGACCGCCGCCGCCGAGGGCAAGGTCGGCGAGCTGCGCCGCGACCCGTTCGCCATGCTGCCGTTCTGCGGCTACAACATGGGCGACTACATGGCCCACTGGGTCAAGGTCGCGGCCGACAAGGACCAGTCGAAGCTCCCGAAGATCTACTACGTGAACTGGTTCCGCAAGAACGACGCGGGCAAGTTCGTGTGGCCGGGCTTCGGCGAGAACAGCCGCGTCCTGAAGTGGATCGTCGAGCGCCTCGACGGCAAGGCCGAGGGCGTCGAGACCCCCATCGGCATCCTGCCGGCCAAGGACTCGCTCGACACCGAGGGCCTGGACCTGCCGGCCGAGGACCTCGACTTCCTCCTGACGGTGGACAAGGAGGTCTGGCGCGAGGAGGCGGCGCTGGTCCCCGACCACCTCAACACCTTCGGTGACCACACCCCGAAGGAGCTGTGGGACCAGTACCACGCGCTCGTCGAGCGCCTGGGCTGAGCCCCGACCCCCGCGAGGGGGTGACGAAGAACGTGGGAGCCCCCGACCAAGCGGCACCCGACGCAGCAACGGCCCGCCGGTCCTCGTGACCGGCGGGCCGTCGCCGTTCCGCGGCGGTCCTCAGCCCCGGCAGCGCGGGCCGGTCCTCAGCCCCGGCAGCCGTCCGGCTCGGGCCGGTCCTCAGCCCCCGGTAGCGCGGGCCGGTCCTCAGCCCCGGCAGCCGTCCTGCGCGCGCAGCCACTGCGCGGCGGCCTGCGGCGCCCGCTCCTCGCCGGTCTCCTCGTCCGGGGCGAGCGGGCCCTTGTGCACCGTGCCCGTACGGTCGGCCTCGTACGACCCGGCGAGCAGCAGCAGGGCGCCGTCGGACAGCCGGTGGGCCGCGTTCCCCGTCGTCAGGCCGGCCGTCGGCTCGCCGAAGGTACGGGTCGACGGGCGGCCACGGAAGGCGATGACCGCCGCTTCGGCGGCACTGGCCGTGCGGTTGCTCGTCAGCACGGCGACCGGCGGCCCGGGCCGGGGGAGCGGCGCGGCCGGTCCCCAGTCGCGGAGCTGCCCGCCGGGCGTACCGCTCCGGACGACCCACGGCGTACGCCCTCCGCCGGGCGTCACGAACGCACCCACCGTCCCGTCACCCAGGACCGCCCCCACCGCGCCCAGCAGCGGGAACATGTCGCCGCCCGGGTTGGACCGCAGGTCCACCACCCACCCGCACGTCCCCGCCGCGGCCGCCTTCGCCACGGCCTCCCGCCCCCGGCGCACGTACTCCGCACCGGCCCGCTCGTTGGGCACGGCCGGCAGCGTCACGTGCGCGATCCGTCCCGGCAGCAGCTCCACGGCCGGCGGCTCGGCATCCGCGGCACCGGTGGCCTCCGCCGCCTGCGCCGGATCCAGCAGCTGACTGTGCCGGTCGCCCAACTCCCGCAGCGCGTCCCGGATCGCGGGGTACGTCTGCGCGGGCGTCCGGGCCCGGTCCCGCTCCGCCCGCCGGAACGCCGCCTCCCGCACCGCCGCCCAGTCGGCGGTGTCCCGCAGCACCGAGTGCCGCTCCGCCACACCGAGGGCCTCCTCCAGGTACGCCCGCGCGCCGGCCCCCGACGCCCCGTCACCCGCCCCGCCCCCGGAGCACCCGGCCACGGCCAGCACGACCCCGGCCCCCAACCCCACCCACCTGCGCACGACGCCCTCCCCCGTTGATCACCCGTGCGCCGACCCTAGCCCGCATACGACGACGGCCCGCCGATCCTCCGACCGACGAGCCGTCGTACGCGCCCTTGCCCTACACGACTGCGATCACCCGATGGTCTGGTAACCGGAGAAGGCCTCGGAGGCCGTCATCCGGCTCGTCTCGCCGTCTGCCGACCAGTCAGCCCAGAAACGGATGCGCCCTGAACCCTTGGTGGTGAGCCACAGGTCGAACCGTCCGTTGTAGGTGAGATCCGGAACGGACACGAACTGGGGCACGTCCTCGACGCTCCAGTTGTCGGGACCGACCTTCGTGCGGGAGTTCAGGCTCAGGGCGTAGTCGCCGGCTGAATCCTTGCGGCCGTTGAACACCCACAGGGCGCCGCCGATGTCCGTACGGTCGTACCGCACGAGCAGGTCGAGGATGCCGTCCCTGTTCCAGTCACCGGGAGCTCCGAAGGTCACATCGGCGACGGTGGAACTGCCGGAGGAGATGGGGGTGTCGCTGCTGCCGGCCAGCAGGATGGGGTCCCGGTCGTCCATGTAGAAGCTCGGGGAACCGTAATAGAGCCAGACGTGCGTGCCGTCGTTCACCAGCAGGTCCGGGTAGCCGGGGATGTCGGGGATGTTGTCGTCGTCGACGTAGGTCGGCCCGTCGATGTCACCCACGGCGAGGATCTGCTTGGCCCCCTTGCTCCAGTGGTTGTTGCTGCTGATCCGGAGCTTCAGTTCCTTCTTGTCGTAATCCGAGTCCGAGCAGTTGCTGCACGCGAACCCCCATCCGGTGTTGGGGTGGAGCCACAGCCGGTGGGTGCTGGTCGCGCTGTCCTTGCGCAGGGCGACCAGGTCGACGAAACCGTCATCCGTCCAGTCGTCCCGGTGCGTGATCTTGTCCGCGCTCCAGTCGGCTTCGCTGGCGAGGGTGGTGGCCTCTACGAGGCTGCCGTCCGCCACCCCGTAGAAGCGGTGCAGCTTGCCATCCTTGTCGGTGCCCCAGAGGTCTCCGATGCTGTCTCCGTTGATGTCCCCCGGCTTGTCCTTCGCTGCGGGCCCGTTGACGTAGAACAGGTACGCGGCGATGTCCGAGCGGTTGCCCGCGTCGTCGTAGCTGCGGGCGTACACGTAGTGGGAGCCGGCCTTGGTCGGCGTCAGGTCCGCGTATGCGGTGCCGCCTTCTGCGTCGGGTTTGACCGTCTTGCGATCCGGGTCCCAGTCACTCCAGTACTCGTACTTGGCGACGTCCTTGATCCCGCTCGCACTGAAGGTGAATCTGCCCTTTGTGCGGACGCTGCCGGTGCCGACAGGCCATCCGTCCGCCCCGTCGGGAAAGACCTTCGAACTGATGCCGGGCGGGTTGCTCGGCCGGGTCGCGTCGAAGCGGAAGTGGCACGTGTCGGTCCAAGCGCTGTTCAGGGCGCCGTCTTCGGCACGGACGATCCAGCTGAAGGTGCCGGTCGTCGTAATGCCGACGTTGGTGAGCAGGTCCTTCAACCTGGTTCTGGAGAGGGGGAACGACGCCTGGGTGCCCGACGTCACGTCCACTGTGAGCTCTGCTTTGGTGCCGGGCTCGCCGTAGCCCATGGGCCACAGGACGAAGCGGCCCTTGACGGTGCCGCCGTCCGGGTCCTTGATGCCGGCCCTGAGCGTGATGTCGGTGTTGCCGATCTCGGTGTACGGAGTGTTGACGCCACAGTCGTCGCCCGTGTTCGGTGACGTCTGGGGCTTGCTCGGGGTGTTGGGGACGGTGTTGTAATCCGTCGTCAGCATGGCGGTGTTGACGTCGAACTTCTTCCAGGCATTGACGTTGTCCTCGTCCCTGTCGGGCACCTTCATGCCCAGCGTGATGTTGTTCCAGGACGTGGCCGCCGCCTGCTTCGCTCCGTCGGTCACGTCGTAGGCGAGGTTGGCTGCCGGGCATGACGAACTCCAGCCCTTGCTCTCCTGGGAGTAGGCGAGCCGGCGGGACCATCCTGGCTGGTTGGCCCATGTCGTCGCAGGACTGATGGGGCCCGTCAGCCAGAGTTCGGAGGTTGCGTCACTGCACGACCAGGACCAGACGTTCTTGATCCGGAAGGTTGACTTCAGGATCACCTTGTTCGTGTTCCAGAGGTTGTTCGTGTCCATCTGGAAGAAGGTGCGGGCCGTCCCCTCGGTCGAGTTCTCGTAACCGATCCGGGCCGTCGTCGTCCCCACAGTGCCGTCGCTGTTGTGCCAGGTCTTGCCGAGCCAGTAGCTGACGTCGCCGGTCTTCTTGTAGGCGATGGTCCAGGCTTCGCGGACCCCCGCCACCGAGTTGACCGTGGGATCGATGTACACGGGGTACACCGTGTTCTTGCCGCGGAGCATCTCGGCGTCGGGCGTGAGGCGCAGATGCCCGGCCGAGATCCTGGTCGGGATGACCGCCTCTTTGGCGCCGGAGCCGGCTTCGAACTCGTCCTTGGGCGGCGTCGCCTTTGCGCTCGACTTGGCCGCTGCGCTTGCTGTGGCCGTACCCGTTGGGCCGGCAGAACTGTCCCACATCCGCCCGGGTGAGGCCGCGAACACCACCTGCCCTGCCGGGTTCACGGCGCGCATGTTGCCGTGCTCGTCGGTTGAGGCCTGCACTCCCCGGCTGTCCAGTTTGAGCCGGACCTCCTGCAGCCGGGGATTGGCCGCCGCCGCCGCGTTCTTGACGATCAACAGCTGGCTGAAACCGCTTCGTCCGGCACGCAGCTTGAGGTCGATGCCAGGCAGGACCTCGGCGTAGGTCGCCTCGTTGCCTTCGACCGTCGGCTTGGGGAGCGGATCAGGCCAGGACCACGACATGCCGCGGCCGTTCTGATCCATGTTGACCAGCGGCCCCGCGCCGCCTCCGGAGAACGCCAGACCCATCTTGGTCGCCTTCGTGACCAAGGCTCCGCTGCGTGCGACCTGCAGCGATGGGTCGATGTCCACCAACCGGTTGTCCTTACGCACCCACTGCGGAACGACGTAGCTGTTCTGGGTGAACGAACCGGACGGATTGGCGAAAACCTGTGAGGTTTCCGTCCGGTGCGACAGGACCTCTTGAGGCTTGCCCGACTCGCGGGCTGCCGCTACCGCCTTGCCTTCCTCGACCGAAGTGCCGTGGCCGGAAATCGCGGTTGGTGTTAGAGCGACTTTGTCCTCCGCTTGCGCGGGAACGCCTGAAATGGCAATCAGAAGGCTCAGTGTCGCTGTTGTGGCGACACGTGGCAGCGCCTTGAAGTCCCCACCCCTTTGGCTTGTTTTCACTTGTACCCCCCTCAGGTGTGCGTTGTTTCCAACGGGACCTTATAGGCATGAGCTGGGCCATCGACAAGGGCATTGGGTGGCGGGTGAGGCGGGAAAATGCCGGTTGGAGGCCCGGTTTGTCCGAAGCGTCTACACCCTCACTGAGCTGCCCGTTTCCTCTGAATCGTGAGTTCTGGTGAGTGAGATCCATGTCTCTCGCCGAATCCTCTATTCGCTGCTAGGGTGCCGTGGATCTTGACCGTGGTTCCTGTGGGGGGGATTGTGTCCAGACGGTTTCGGGCTGCCGTGCGGCATCCTGTTCGTTCAGTGGGTCGCTCCACGCGACTCGTTTCCGCAACGCTGGCCGTCTATTTGGTGGCCGGGTTGATCGGTGGCCCGGTTGCCGCGGCTGCGGAATTGAAGCTTCGAGATATCTCGCCGATGAAGCCGGTTCCGGTTTCCCGGGTATCCGGGAAGGCGCTCGCCGTGAAGGATGAGACGCATCGGAACACGTGGCAGCCGGACAAGAGTGCACGCTGGCCCGCTCCGGGTTCGGCAACGCTGGACGTCGCCGGCGTTGGGCGCCCGCCCCGGGTGAAGCCGGTCGGTTCGCTACCCGTGTCCGTGGCTCGGGCCGTCAGCGCCGGCGGAAGTCCGGCTGCCAGCCGGGCCAGGGTGCAGGTGCTGGACCAGGCCACGGCGCGGGCTGCCGGAGTGGACGGCGTCCTCATCGCCATACAGGGCCACGGCGACAAGGGCGGCACCGGGCGCCTCCGCGTCGAGGTCGACTACTCGGCATTCGCAGGCTTGCGCGGCGGCAACTGGGGCTCGCGCCTGGTGCTCCGCGCCGTGCCCAGTTGCGCCGCTGGGCCATTCGTAGGCCCTGGATGTACGCCCGGGCGAGTCGTCTCGACCCGGAACGACGGCAAGAGACAGAAGCTCTCCGCGGTTGTCGACAGCGCGGTGGTGCCCGTATCGCAAGCCGGCGCGACTCTGCTGGTGAGGCCCACGCCCGCACCTCTGAAGCCGGCTGCGCCCCTGGCCGCGCCCGATGTCTCACTGTTCAGCGTGACCGCGGCGCCGTCCGGGTCGGCGGGCAACTTCACGGCCACGTCCCTCGCGCCGTCCTCGTCCTGGACGGGGGGCGGGTCGACGGGAGGCTTCTCCTGGTCGTACAAGATGGACACCCCGGACGTCCCGGGCGGACTGAAGCCCGATCTCGACCTCTCGTACTCCTCCCAGTCCATCGATGGCCGCACTGCCTCGACCAACAACCAGGGTGAGTGGATCGGAGACGGCTGGTCGCTGTCGCCGGGGTACATCGAGCGACGCTACACCGCTTGTGAGGACGACAAGAAGGACGGTAACAACCCTTCCAACAAGGTCGGAGACCAGTGCTGGAAGAAGGAGAATGCGGTCCTGTCCCTCGGGGGTGCCACCAGCGAGCTGGTCAGCGACGACACCACGGGCTGGGACGCGGCCAGTGGAGTCCGGACGTGGCGGAAGAAGGACGACGACGGCACCAAGGTCGAGCTCCGCAAGAGCGCGAACCGTGGCAACGGTGACCAGGACGGCGAGCACTGGCTGGTCACCAAGCCGGATGGCACCCGCTACTACTTCGGCTACAACCGGCTGCCCGGCTGGGTCGAGGGCAAGGAAGAGACCAACTCCACCTGGACCACGCCCGTCTTCGGCAACCACGCCGGTGAGCCCTGCCATGCCACCGCGTTCAAGGATTCCTGGTGCCAGCAGGCCTGGCGCTGGAACCTCGACTACGTCGTCGACACGCACAGCAACGCCATGGCCTACTACTGGGCCAAGGACGAGAACCACTACCAGCTCAACATCGACAGCACGTACAAGGGCACTCCCACGC
Organism: Streptomyces sp. NPDC101132; assembly: GCF_044759225.1. NCBI lineage: Bacteria > Bacillati > Actinomycetota > Actinomycetes > Kitasatosporales > Streptomycetaceae > Streptomyces > Streptomyces sp. NPDC101132. Next base: position 92,614 of record NZ_JBIVYX010000005.1, on the reverse strand, counting down.
CGTACACCCGCGGTGGCTACCTGAAGCGCATCGAGTACGGCCTGCGCTCCAACCGGATGTACGCCGACGAGGGTGCAGCCAAGGTCGACTTCGCCGTCTCGGAGCGCTGCGTACCGGTCACGGCCGGCCCGACCGAGGACCAGTTCGACTGCGCACCGGAGAAGTTCACGAAGGATAACGCCAAGCATTGGCCGGACGTCCCCTTCGACCAGTACTGCGCGTCCAAGACGGACAAGTGTGAGGGGAACTCCTCACCCACTTTCTTCCTTCGCAAGCGCCTGACCCAGGTGACCACGTCAGTCCTGGACGGAGGGGCCTTCAAGAAGGTCGACGCGTGGACGTTCAAGCAGACCTTCGAGCCGACACCGGACGGCAAGGACCCCGCCATCTGGCTCGCCGCGATCGACCGCACGGGCTATACCGCTGACACCTCCAAGTCGCTGCCGTCGATCCTGCTCTTCGGAGTCCGCTACGCCAACCGGGTCGAAGGCGCCGCCATGCGCGACGGCCAGCCGGATCCCGTGCCCGCCTACTCCCGGCTCAGGGTGACCGGCATCAAGACGGAATCCGGCAGCACCATCGGCGTGACGTACTCGGACGCGGAATGCAAGGCCGGGAGCATGCCCTCGCCGTCGGCCAACAACAAGCGTTGCTACCCCGTCATCTGGTCGCCGCCAGAAGCGCCTGCGCCCGACTACAAGCCCTATCTCGACTGGTTTCACACGTATGTCGTCACTCAGGTGCTCGAGTCGGCCAACGTGGAGGGCGGGCTCACGAAGCGCACCGACTACGCGTACCCCTCTCCCGGGCCGCTGTGGACCAAGAGCGATGACGAGTTCACGAAGCCTGCGGACCGTACTTGGGGTGTCCGCCGTGGGTACAGCCGCGTCCAGACCAGGACGGGTGACCCGGCCATCACGGACCAGACACTGACGGAGACGCGATTCTTCCGGGGCGTCGCCGGTGCGGCGGTCGCCGACAGCGAAGGCACGACGATTCCCGATCACGAGGCTTTTGCAGGAATGACTCGTGAGACCGCCACATTCAACGGCGTCGGCGGACCGTTGGTGTCCGCCACGAGCTACACGCCCTGGCGCTCCGCAACACCGACTGCCACGAGCTCGCGTGCAGCGGACAACCTCCCGAGTTCCGCGGCTTACCAGACCGGCGTTGCGAAGGAGGAGAGCAGGACAACGGTCGTCGGCGCGGCCCTCCGCCGCACGGAGACCTCCCGTACGTTCGATGACGAGGGGTTCGTCGAAAGCACCTCCGAGACGGGTGACAAGGACAAAGCCGGAGACGAGAGCTGCACAACGACCTCGTACGCACGCAACGCGGTCAAGAACATGCTGTCTGCGGTCGCCGAGACCACGACAGTTGCCAAGCCGTGCGGCACCGCAGCGAATCTGCCCACCGACCTGGTGGGCACCACGCGGACCTACTACGACGGCGCCACTGCTATTGGGGCCGCGCCGACTCTCGGGGACGAGACGCGGCGCGACGAGAACAACGGACCGGGCACCGGGTTCATCACCGTCAGCACTGCCGCGTACGACGCCTACGGCCGCCAGACGTCGATGACCGATGGCGCAGGATCGACCACGACGTTCGCCTTTACGCCGGCGACGGGGCAGGTCCCGACCAAGACCGTCACGACCAACGAGCTCGGACACGCGACGACCGTATACAGCGACCCGCGGCGGGGCGTCACCACCGCCGTGGTCGACCCGAACAACAAGCGGACGGACGTCGAGTACGACGGACTGGGTCGGGTCGACAAGGTGTGGAGGCCGGGCTGGTCCAAGACGGATCACCCGACGCTTCCCTCCGTCGACTTCGCCTACCGGGTCTCGCAGTCCGTGGCGAACGTCGTCACCACCAAGCAGCTCCAGCACGACGGTTCGTACGCCTACTCGTACGCCTTCTACGACGGTCTGCTCCGCCCCATCGAGACCCAGGCGCCGGCTATCGGAGACCCGAACGGCGCTGTGATCAGCGAGACGCGGTACGACACCCGCGGCCTCGTGGTGAAGCAGTACAACCCGTACTACGCAAAGGTCGCGCCCTCCACGACGCTGTGGACGGGTGACGAAACGCAGGTGCCGTCGTCGGTCGAGACCGTCTACGACGGCGCCGAACGTCCTTTGACGCAGACGCCCTACAGGAACGGCGACGCTGTCAAGGACGCAGGCGTTGTGCGGAGGACCTCCTTCCAGTACGGCGGCGACCGCACGACGGTCATTCCGCCCACCGGAGGAACCGCGACCACCACGATCACCGATGCTCTCGGACGCAAGGTCGAGCAGCGTGCCTACACGAATGCCGCCCGGACCGAATTCGAGTCGACCCTCTACGCGTACGAGAAGCACGGCAAGCTGGCCAAGCTGACCGACCCGGCCAAGGTGGACTGGACCTGGACATACGATGCCAGGGGCCGTGAGACCAAGGCCGTGGACCCGGACAAGGGGACGTCGACCACCACCTACGACAACGCGGACCGCCCCGTCACCACGACGGACGCCCGCGGTAGCGCACACACCACGTCGTACGACGCGCTCGGCCGGCCCAGCAGCCTCTCCCAGGGGGCGCAGGTCCGGGCCAAGTGGACCTATGACACGGTGGCCAAGGGCCAGCTCACCGCGACCACGCACTGGGTCGAAGGCCAGCCCTACACCTCTTCCGTGGGCGGCTACACGGACGTCTACCAGCCGACCTCCACCAGCACCTCACTGCCGGACGGCATCGGTGACCTCGCTGGCACCTACACGTGGACCTACGGGTACAACGAGTACACAGGTGTCCAGGAGTGGGTGAAGCAGCCGGCGCTCGGCAACCTGCCGTCGGAGTACGTCACGACCGTCCTCGGCGAGGGCAACCTCCCGCAGAAGACCACGGCCGGACAGATCATCCTGGTCAACGCCGTGTCCTACGACGAGTTCGCCCGGCCGGTCCGGACCGAGTACGGCAACTTCGGCCGCAAGGTCTTCCGCACGCAGAACTGGGACGAGCACACCGGCGAGCTCCGGCAGCGGACCCTGGACGGTGAAGAGGCCCTGCGCATCGAGGACACCAAGTACACGTACGACGCCGTCGGGAACGTCAAGCGCATCTCCAGCACAGCCGGCCAGGGTGCGGGGGCGACCACCGACAACCAGTGCTTCAAGCTGGACGCCCTGCGGCGCATGACCGATGCCTGGACCACCAAGTCCGCGACGGACGACTGCACGGCCGGTGCCAGCGCGACCACGGTCGGCGGCCCGGACTCGTACTGGTACGAGTACGAGTACGACATCATGGGCAACCGTTCCAAGGAAGTCCGTCACTCCACCGGCGCGGGCTCGGTCGACGTCACCCGTGACTACGTCTCGGGGAAGCCTGGTGAGGACGCTCCACACGCGCTGCGCAGCGTGAAGACGACCGGTGGACCCGACAACGGCAAGACCGAGGTCTTCACGTACGACGCGACGGGCAACACCGTCGAGCGGAAGGGCGGTGCCCGGAGTCAGAAGATGACCTGGGACGCTGCTGGGAACCTCGAGACCGTCACCGAGGGTACGAAGAAGACGTCGTACACCTATGACACGGACGGCAACCGAGTGCTCGCCCACAACGCGGACGGCTCACGGACGGCCTACCTCCCCGGAGGCAACGAACTGACCCTGTCCGCAGCGGGATCGAAGACCGCAGTGCGGTACTACACCCACGGTGGAGAGACCGTCGCCGTGCGGACCGGGGCGGGCATCGACTTCCTCTTCGGTGACCAGCAAGGAACGGCGCTGATCGCCGTGGCCTGGGGCGCCGGCCAGGCGGTGACGCGCCGCAAGCAGCTGCCGTTCGGCGGCCAGCGCTCCAGCACCGGAGTCAACTGGCCGGGAGACCGCGGCTTTGTGGGCGGGGTCCAGGACCCGACGGGCATGACGCACCTCGGCGCCCGGGAGTACGACCCGCAACTGGGCCGCTTCCTCTCGGTCGACCCGCTCCTGATCACGGACGACCCGGCCCAGCACAACCCGTACATCTACGGCAACAACAACCCCGCCACCTTCGCTGACCCGACCGGCGAGGCATTCCCCGAGTGCCGCTCCGGCCAGTACGTCTGCAACGGCGACGGCACCGAAGTGATCAACTACGGTAAGAACTACGCCCAGATCACCGAGGGCCAGGGCGGCACGGTCTCACCCGGCTACGTCAAGCAGCAGAACCAGTACCGCTACATGTGCAGCAAGGACCCCGACTGCGTCGCGGCCTCGGCGAAGGCCCGAGCAGAGGCAAATCGCAAGGCTGCCGAGGCTCAGCGTAAGCGCAATGAGAAGGAAAGTGGTCTCTGGAATTCCATCAGGAGTGCCGCGGGCCGTGGCTGGGACGTAGTTGAGTCCTACATCCCGAAGACCATGGGATTTTGCGGCACTGTTTCCGGTTCGTTTGGAGTCTCTGGTGGCGTGACAGCCTGCCTGGCTTCAGATTTTGCCGGGAATGAAAGCACGGCGATCAGTATCACGCCTTCCTTTGGGCTGGGTGGAGTTGAAGCCAACCTTTCTGCTGATGCCATGTACTCGAACGCGGATGACTTCAGCCAGCTGGCTGGATGGGCCGGGCAGCTAGACGCCAACGTGGGTGAGGGTCCAGTGGCCCATGCTTCCCTGGGGACGGGGGGGACTGAGAATGCTAAGGGGGCGCTCGTCTATGTAGCGCAAGCCGGTGGCGGTGTCGGCCTCAACTACATTCCCCCAGCTGTCCCGGCGAACTTGACCGCTGCTGTCGGGTACACCTTCCTTCCGTTCGTCTACCGCCATCGGCGGTGACGAGCAGAGACACTCGGAATCGCGGTCCAGTAGGGTGTGGCGGCGTGGGGATTCTTGCCCCACGCCGTCTCGCGGGTAGTCAGTTCAGTATGGGGGAAATTGTGATCACGCTGGCGGCCGTCGCGGATCCACCGCTCGCAGCCAAAATATTTGCCGGCCTTTGTGGCGTATTTCTGCTTATTTTCGGAATCGTCCTGATTGTGTGCACTGATCGTGTGGCGTCCTTTGCGCGCGAGATCACGCGAAGAACCGGGGGTGCGCCGAGTGAAGGTTTTCCGGCGGTGCGGAGTGTGCGCCGCTTCGGTTTTGTGTTCGTCACTGTCGGTGCGCTTCTCGTCTGCTTCGCCATGGCGCTGATCGCCTGAGGGTCATGGGTCCAGCCGGTCGATTGCTGTGGACGGCCCTTATGCGAGTTCCGGCAGGTGGCCAACCTGGGCCGTGTAGGTCGAAACCCGGGCCTATCGGGCTGATGGCGATCGGCCGGATAAGCCCGGTCAGGAGCGGCCGCGGTCTTCCAGGTAGGTCGTGTGGGTCTGCTGGCGGCGGGATTCGGCTTCGCGGAGGGCGGTGGTGAGGCGGTCGGCCTCGTCGTAGAGGAGGTTCAGCTGGCGTTCCAGGTGGCGGTCCGGGGATTCGGTGCCGGGGTTCAGGCGGCTCCACCAGCGGGCGCGGTGGTAGGTGTCCACGCACTCCGGGACGTCCTGGCGGATGGCCCGCGAGAGGGTGTGGACGGCGTCCGGGTCGGCGGCCAGGACGTCCGAGACCCAGGTCGGGTCCAGCAGCGCCTCGTACCGGTTCATCAGCTCCGTCAGCTTGCCCGCCGCCGCCGGGTTCGGCTCCACCTCCGCGATGTACCGCTTCAGCGTCGCGAAGTCGTCCCGGAGGGTGCTCAGCTGCTCCGCCGGGTCCGGGAAGTCCGGGACGACCACGTGGTCCGGCGGGGCGATCAGGGCGGCCGCCCCGTACAGGCCGGCCACCACCACCGGCCAGTACGGGCCCGCCGCACCGGCCAGGGTGAGGCCGACGCCCACCAGGCCGGCCGCGCTGCCGGCCAGGTTCTTCTTCGATTCCAGGTACCGCAGGGCACCGCTACTGGTAGCCACGGATCTCCTCGAAGGCGCCGTCCAGGGAGCTGTTGCCGCCCGTCGCGTCGAAGAGGCGGCCGCCGGTCAGCTCGGTGATGTGGGTGAGTTCGGCCTTGTCGGAGTCGCCGAACAGGATCGCGAAGACCGGCGTGGACTTCCCCTCCGGGGACTGCCGGGCGTAGAAGGCGTCGAACTCCGAGGCGTCCGCGCCCTCCGTGTTCTCCCCGTCCGTCATCAGGACGATCGAGGTGAAGGCGTCCCCGCGGCCGCCGCCGATGTGCTCGTACGCCTCCTTCAGGCTGCTGTAGACCGCCGTGCCGCCGTCCGGTGTGAGCGCGTCGACGTCCGAGCGGATCGCGTTCAGGGCGGTCGTCGGGCTGCCCGGGTCCACCACGTGCGTCGTGGTCCCCTTCACCTTCGAGCCGAAGGGCATCAGCGTCACCTCCTCCCGGTCCCGGAAGCGCCGGCCCACCGGCGAGTCCCCGCTGCCCGTCAGCCTGGTCAGGGCGTCGCGGAGCCTGCCGATGCGGTTCTCCTCCTCCATCGAGCCCGAGGTGTCGAGCACGTACACCGTCCGCGAGGGGCGGCGCAGCTCGTTCTCGTACGAGGCCAGCAGGCCGTCCGCCACCGACCGGGTGCCGGGGAAGGGCAGTTCGCGGCGCTTGCTGGGCGACAGGCCCGGTCCCGGCGCCACGCCCGCCGTCACCGGCCGCCGCAGCGTGGTGTCCGTGATCCGCTTCTGGACCTCCGCCGTCCGCAGGTACGCGGTCAGCGAGCGCATCGAGGTGCGCGCGCCCTGCGGCGCCGAGGTGAGCAGCGCGAGCGGGTAGTCGGCCGTGACCACGCCGTCCTTCGGGCGGATCACCGTCAGGTCCTGCTTCAGGGAGAGCAGGACGGATTCGTAGTTGACGAGGGCGTCCACCGAGCCCCGGCGGGTGTAGGCGTCCGCCAGCCAGCCCGACGAGCCCGAGGTCAGCTTCTGGCCCTTGAAGAACTCCTTCAGGGCCGGGGAGGCCTTGTCCACGTCCGCGTCCGTCAGGGCCGCCTGCGCGCCCGACAGCCCCGAGGCCACCGAAACCAGCGCGGAGAAGCCGGAGTTGGAGCGGACCGGATCGGTCATCCCGTACGTCAGCCGGCCGGCCTTCACCGCCTGGTGCAGCTGCGACCAGGTCAGCTCCCCGTCCTTCCAGCCCAGCCGGTCGGCGGTGGCGCGCCTGACGCCGACCGCCACCGGCGAGGTCATCACCGGCGTCTCGTTGGTGACCTTGCCACCCGCCTCGGGCCGGAGCCTGAGGTAGTCGTTGGAGGACAGCCAGACGGCGTCGTACGCGCCGTCCGCCTTCCCCGAGGCCAGCTTCTCCACCGCGTCGAGCGTGCCCGACCAGGTGAACTCCACCGTGACGCCCGTCTTCTCGCGGGCCGCGTCCAGCACCGGCTGCATGTCGGACAGCTCGGAGGAGGCCAGCACCCGCAGCGTGCCCTCGCGGTAGGGCAGGGGGCCGGCGTCGGGCTCCGGCGCGCCGTCGCACGCCGTCAGCACCAGGCCCAGCGCGAGCAGGGCGGCCGTCGTGATGCGCCTCCTCACCGGTCACCGCCTTCGAGGGCGCCGGTCTGCCGCGTCCGCTCCAGGTACGCCGTCGCCGCCTGGAGCTCCCCGGTGAGCGACTCGACCGTCGCCGCCATCGACTCCGTGGCCTGCACCTTGTACGTGTCGATCGCGTCCAGCGTCTGGTAGATCTGCCCGAACGCGGTGCGCAGGGTCTCCGCGCCCACCGCCGGGTCCGCCGCGATCCGCTGGATCTCGCCGGTCTGCGTGGCCAGCATCTCCGCGTTGCCCCGGATCAGGTCCTCGGTCGTCCCCCGCAGGGCGTTGACCTGCTCGACCACCTTGCGCTGGTTGTCCAGGGCGGAGGCCAGCATCACCGCGATGCGCAGCGCCGACACCGTCGTGGTCGCCGCCCGCTCCACGCCCTTGATCAGCTCGTCGTTGTTGCGCCGGACCACGTCCATGGCCAGGTAGCCCTGGGCGCAGACCGCGAGCTGGGTCAGCAGGTCCTGGTGCTTCTGCCGGACCGGGAAGAGGACGTCCGCGCGCAGCGCGTCCGCCTGCTGCGGGTCGGCGGCCGCGACCTCGGCGACGCGCTGCTCCACCGCCGCGTCGAGCGCCTCGGTGAGCACCGCGTACTCCTGGAGCCTGCCCATGGTCTCCCACAGGCGGGTGCGCTCGGTGTGCAGCGCGGCGTTGTCGCGGCGCAGCTCGTCCTGGCCGCCGCGCAGGGCGCCGACGATGCGGTTGAGGGTGGCCTGCGAGGAGGCGTACTTCGCGACGTGGTCGCGGAACCTGTTGCCGCCCGGCAGCCTCGACAGCAGCTTGCCGAGCCCCTTGCCGGGGGTGTCGCGCGGGTCGAGGTCCTCGACCGTGCGGCGCAGCTCCACCAGGGAGGTGGCGACGCGGGCCTGGGCCTCGCCGCCGCCGTCCGCGCCCAGGGAGCGTACGGCCCGGTCCAGCATCCGGTTGGACTGCTGGGCGGCGCTGCGGATCTCGCCCGCGCCGAGCCCCGCGATCTCCCCGATGCGTCCGGCGAACTCCGGCGAGCGGGCGTCGAGGCCGGCCAGCGAGCCGACGTACTCCCCGGCCCGGCGGGCCATCTCCTCCCGTACGCCGTCCTGGAGCGGCACCAGGCCGGCGGCCTGCTCCTTGCGGACCGGGGCCACGGGCTCCGGGGCGGTCAGGACCAGCTGTCCCGGCTCTTCTGCGGTGGTCATCAGCGGCCCCCCTGGCCCTTGGCCCGCGCGGCCATCTCGTGCAGGACCTCGACGGTCGGCACGGGCGCCTGGCGGATCCCCGTCAGCTTCTGGTTGAGGTAGGCGGTGTGCGGCGCGGTGGCCGCGGTGAACTCGGACAGCGCGCCCTGCGGCCGGTAGCCGTGCCGTACGGCCAGCTCGCGCAGCCGCTTGTCGGTGCTCAGCAGTTCGCCGAGCGCCTTGCCGTCCTCGGTGAGCGGCACCAGGGTGTGGTCGCTGGGGACCGTGGTGTCGGGGTAGAGGACCACCAGGTCGCCGGTGTCCTGCTTCTGCTGGAGCAGGGCGGCCACCTGGGACTCGTACACGAGCACCAGCGGGTTGCCCACCCCGCTGACGAAGTCCCGGAACGGCGCGTCGGTGCTGGTCTGCTGGGCGCCCTGGGGGGCGATCAGCTTGCGCAGCAGCGGCGCCGTGCGGTCGATGCCGGCCCGGTCGGCGACGACCTTCTGCTGCTCGGCGACGAAGGAGGTCATGGCCAGGTACAGGGCACCGGAGTTGGAGCTGGCCGGGTCGGTGGTGCTGATGTAGAGGGAGCCGCTCAGCTCGGCGTGCGCGCCGGCGCCCTTGAGCTGCTGCCAGGTGCGGTCGGCGGCCACGGCCTTCAGGAACGGGTCCATCAGCAGCGTGCCGGACTTCGCGCCGCCCTTCCGGACCAGGCCGTTGTCCGCCAGCACCCCGGCGGCCGCGCCGTGCGCCACGATCACCAGCGGCGAGTAGAAGGGGCGGGCCGCGGTCACCTTCAGGGGGGACTTCGCGCGGACCGCGTCGGCGGGAGCCCTGCTCCCCGGAAAGGCGAAGTCGTAGTCCTTCAGCGGGAGCTGGTCCATCGCCCAGGACCCCGAGGTCTCCGTCTCCACCGTCCAGCCCTTGCTCGCAAGGGCCTCGACCACGTCGGGATCGTCGAAGAACTCGGCCTTCTCCGACCCGATCACACCACGCACGGTCTTCGTTGCCGTGCCGCCTATTCCCTGACCTCCGCGCCCCGCCAGGACGGCGAACACGACTCCGCCGATCAGCAGGACCGCCAGGGCGATTCCCAGGATGCGTCTCACAGGGCGGAGCCTGCTCGCGGAAACCCAGGTTCCGGTGTTGGTTGAATGAACGTCAGGTGACGTGCGCGTCCCAACTGAGCCCGTGCGCGGCCAGTTCCTCCCGTACGTACGGATCGTCCAGCACGCCCAGCTCCGCGAAGTGGCCCAGGGCGGGCCGGGCGGCCTCACGGGCGTACGCGGCCACCGCGTGCGGCGGGTGGGTCTCGGCCAGCACCTGCTCGGCCTCCCCGGGCCGCAGCCCGGCCGACGCCAGGTCGGCGCGCAGGGCGGGGAGGTCGGGGCCGAGGAACGCGGCGACGGCCCGGGGCACCAGCCGGCCGGCCGTGCGGCGCTGGCGGGCGTCGAGCCCGGCCCAGAGCAGGCGCAGGAAGGCCGCGAAGTAGGCGTGGTGGCGGACCTCGTCCCGGGCGTGGTCGCGCAGGGTGTCGCGGAGCGCGGCGGGCATCAGGGGGTCCTCGGCGCCGGCCGGCAGGGTGGCGGAGACCAGGGTCTCCGAGCAGACCACGAAGACCAGTTCGGCGAGTTGCGCGGACCGGGGCCCGACGGCCTCCCGGACCGCCGCCAGCCGGGCCAGGAAGGCCGGGGTGCCGGCGTCGGGCGCCGCGACGCCGGTGGCGTGCCGGAGCTGGCGGGCGAGGTCGGCGGCGGTCAGCGCGTGCCAGGCCTCGTCGCAGTAGAGCTTGTACGCGTCGAAGCGCATCTCCTCCGGCAGGTCGACGCCGAGGGTGCCGTGCGCGATGCCGAGGGCCGTGCGGTTGACGACCAGGTGCTCCAGACGGGCGGTGAAGCCGAGGTAGCGGTGCGCGTGCAGCGCCAGCAGCCGGGTCTGCGCGGCGGCCGGCAGGGCGCGGACCAGGGGGTGGCCGGTGACGGGCGCGAGGGCGGGCGAGAAGGGCGCCGTCCCCTCGGGGAGCACGAGCGCCCGGCGCAGCGGCGGCCGGGCGGCCACCCGCTCGTACCAGTCGCCGAACGGGCTGCGGTACGGGTCGGGGGCGTACGGGGAACCCGCCGCGGGGACGTCGTCCGGCGCGGCGGCGTACGGGGGGCCGCCCGCGTACGGGGAGCCGCCCGCTCCCGGGGGGCCGCCCGCACCCGGGGGAACGGGCGGCGGCGGGGGACAGGGGGTGAGGGCGGTACAGCCCGTGAAGAGCCCGGCTACGCCGCACATGACGAATCCACCTCGGGGAATGGGGCCTTAAGGGGGTGAATCGATCGTGAACCGGTCGGGCCGGGGACGCCAGGGGCCGGTGCTGGCCACAACCAGCCGCGGCCTCACCCGGCCAGTGGCCGCGGCCGCGCGGGACGGGCGCCGCGCGGCGCCGGCCGGCCGCCGTCGGCCCCGGGCGCCGGGCGCGCCCGGCCCCGCTCATTCCTCCGTGAGCCAGCCGCGGGCCATCGCGCGGGCGCCCGCCTGGAAGCGGCTGTCGGCGTCCAGCTTGGCCATCACGTCCGTCAGCAGCCGGCGCAGGGTGCGCGGCGAGACGCCGAGGGAGCGGGAGATGGCGTCGTCCTTCATGCCCTGGAACAGCATCCGCAGCAGCGCCCGCTCGCGTTCCGTCAGCGGGTCGTCGGCGGGCGCCGGCGGTTCGTTGTCCGGCAGCTTGGCCCCGTGCACCCAGAAGTGCTCGAAGACCCGGCACAGCACCTCGACCACCCGCGGGTCGGTCATCAGCACCGCCGCCTGCCGGTCGTCGGGGGAGGGGGCCGCCGCGTACGCCTGGATCCCGTCGACCACGATCAGCCGGAACGGCAGCACCGGCGCGATCCGCACCTCCGCCCCGGACTCCTCCAGCGCCCGCAGGTGGGCCCGGCCGTGCGGGACCCGCAGCATCGCGTCCAGCTGGAGCGTGCGCATGCCCACGCCCCGGTCGAGGAGTTCGTGGTTGCGCCGCATGCCGTCGGCGAGCTGCGCCGGGCTGCGGGGGCGGCCCGGGTGCATGGAGAGGATCTCCTTGCGGGCCCGGGCGGTGGCGCTCTCCAGGGAGGCGCCGATCTCGGCCTCGCCCACGATCAGCTCGCTGCCCGAGCCGAGTGCGGGCTCGGCCAGCCCGGGCGCGGAGGTCAGCCGCGCGTCGATGGCCGCGAGGGTGGTCTGGAGCTGCTGGAGCCGGGCCATCCGCTCGGCGTTGTACTGCTGCTCCTGCTCGAAGAGGCGGGCGAGGGCCGCCTCAGGGGTGACCGGGAGCGGCTCGCCGGTCACCGCGTGCCGGTGGACCAGCCCGCACTGGGTCAGCCCGGCCAGCGCGGCGGCGAGTTCCGCCTCGGAGAGGAGCAGCTCGGCGCGGAGCGCGGCGAGCGGTCTGCCGGGCGCGGCGATCAGCTGCCGGAACACCTCATGGGTGAAGTCGAACTCTTCCTTCTGCATGGTCAGCAACCCCCCGTGGTGGCCCGTCCCCCCTGGCCGTCCCCACCGCGCGGGATCATAACTATGTGAGCCTCCGAATGCCCACCGTGATTGGTTCGGTCCAACATGCGGGCGGCCGCAACGGCCCCGATGTCCAGGATGCGGACCGGTATCTCGGAATGGCCGTGTCCAGCCATGGCCGAACCTGGCCGATGGAACTCCCTTTCCCAGCTCCGGTGGGCGGGACAAGATCTCCTTGAAAGCGCCGACCGGGGAGCGGCGCCGCCCGGCCGGCTTCCGGCCGTACCGGCACCGGCTCCCACTCGCCCTCAAGGACTGAGAACTTATGCGCCTCTCCGCTCTGCTGCCCTCCTCCGCCACCGTTGCGGCCGCCGTCGCCCTCGCCGCCGGTTCACTGGTCGTCGCGGCGCCGCTCGCGGCCGCCGCCGGCACCACCGCGCAGCCGGGCCAGACCGTCACCGCCCCGGCGGCCGGCGCCGGCACGGACGACATGACCTGGTAACTCCCGCCGCCACCGGGCCCTTCGGCCCAGGACCACCGGCAGCACCCCGTACGACCGCACCACCCGGCACCGCCACCCGGCACCGCCACCAGGAACCACCGCCCCACCCCGCGCGCCGTACCCGCGCCCCGTACCGCCCGCGCCCCGCGCGACCCGTGCGCCACCCGCACCACCCGCGCCCCGCGCCCGTACCACCGCTCACCGCTCACCACCCGCGCCGCCCGGACCCGTACCGATCCGGCCGCACGGCACCCCGCGCGCCATCCGCGCCGCACCACCCGCACCACCGACGGCAGTCCTGACGGCCCCACGCGCCCCAGGACCGGGCCGCCATGCCCCGGCACGCCCCACGACCGGCCGCCGGGCACGAAGGAACCGCACTCAGGAGGACACTCACTTGACCCCCACACCCACCCCCACGGACGCCGGAGCCCCCGCCCGCCGCGTCAGCGTCGTCACCGGTGCCGGCAGCGGCATCGGGGCCGCCACGGCCCGCGCCCTGGCCGCGGCCGGCCACCACGTGGTCCTGACCGGCCGCCGCGCCGAGCTCCTGGAGCACGTGGCCAAGGAGATCCAGGCGGCCGACGGGACCGCCGCGTCCGGGGGCAGCGCCGAGGTGTACCCGCTCGACATCACCGACGCAGCCGCCGTCCGCGCCTTCGCCGAGCACGTCGGCCCGGTCGACGACCTGGTCAACAACGCGGGCGGAGCGGTCGGCGCCGAGAGCGTCGCCGACGCCGACCCGGCCGACTGGCGCGCGATGTACGAGGTCAACGTCCTCGGCACGCTCCGGCTGACCCAGGCCCTGCTGCCCGCCCTGGAGGCGAGCGGCCGCGGCACGGTCCTGGTGCTGTCCTCCACCGCGGCCTTCACCGCCTACGAGGGCGGCGGCGGTTACGTCGCCGCCAAGGCCGGCGCCCATGCCCTGGCCGCCACGCTCCGCCTGGAGCTGTGCGGCCGCCCGGTCCGCGTCGTCGAGATCGCCCCCGGGATGGTCAGGACCGACGAGTTCGCCGTCAACCGCTTCCGCGGCGACGAGGCCAAGGCCGCCGCCGTCTACCAGGGCGTGGCCGAGCCGCTGCTCGCCGAGGACGTGGCCGACACCGTCGTCTGGTCCCTGACCCGCCCCCAACACGTCAACGTCGACCTGCTCGTCGTCCGTCCCCGGGCCCAGGCGGCCCAGCACAAGATTCACAGAGAGGCCTGAGCCCGTGGAGATCGGACTCCTCACCGCGGCGGCCTTCGTCGCCGGATTCATCGACTCGATCGCCGGCGGCGGCGCCCTGATCCTCGTACCGGCGGTGCTGTTCGCCGGCTACGCGCCCCAACTCGCCCTGGGTACCGAGAAGTACGTGTCCACCGTCGGCACCCTGGCCGCCCTGTGGAACTTCGCCCGCAGCAAGAAGGTCATCTGGAAGCTGGTCGGCGCGGGCGTGGTCTTCGCGCTCGTCGGCGCGTACGCCGGAGCCAAGGTCATCCTGCTCTTCGACGCCGACACCATCGGCAAGCTGATCACCTTCCTGATCCCGGTCGGCCTGCTGCTGACCCTGCTGCCCAAGCGCAACAAGCACGCCGAGACCCTCACCGAGCTGCACGGACTCACGCTGTGGCTGTGGGTGCCGCTGCTCTGCTTCGGCATCGGCTTCTACGACGGCTTCTTCGGCCCCGGCACCGGCTCCATGCTGATCCTCGGCTTCCACCTGCTGCTGCGGGTGGGCCTGGTGGAGTCCTCGGCCACCGCGAAGGTCTTCAACCTCGCGTCCAACGTGGGCGCGCTCGTCGCCTTCGTCATCTCCGGCCACATCCTGTGGCTGATCGGCATCCCGATGCTGCTGGCGAACATCGCGGGCAACTGGGTCGGCAGCAAGGCCACCCTGCGCGGCGGGGCCAAGGTGGTCCGCGCCACCCTCGTCGCCTCGCTCAGCGTCCTCTTCGCCTCCCTGATCCTGCGCTACGTCGTCTGACGCGCGCCGAAAGAAAGCAGGTCCCTTCGCGGGGACACCCTCTCAAGGAGCAGACATCACCGTGCTCAGTACCGCAGTACCGCCCGTCGTCCAGCTCGCCCTCTCCGACGCTGAGTCGGAGCAGGCCCACCGCAGCATCCTCGCCAACCTCCCGCCGGACGGGCTCGACCCGGACCTGGAGACCGTCATCCTCGGCCGGATCGGCGCCGAGGCCCTGATCGGCGCGCTGTCCCCGGAGGCGCTGGCCGAGGTGGCCGGCTTCCCGCGCTCCGGCTCCTGCCTGATCGTGGTGCGCAACCTGCCGCAGCAGGAGCGCTGGCCCGCCTCGCCCACCAGCGGCTGGGCCGCCGAGCGCGACCTGTCCGTGGTCAACGCCCTGCACCTGGGCATGCTCCAGCTGATGGGCATCGCCCCGTTCGCGGTCGGGTACGAGAACGCCGGGCACCTGCTGCGGAACGTCGTCCCCAACCCCGCGGCGGCCGGCACCACCAGCTCCTGGGGCGCCGACCAGGAGTTCTTCTGGCACACCGACAACCCCCACCTGGGCTTCGGCACCCCCGGCTGCGACCCCCGGCGGTACGTGCCGCGCTTCCTGACCTTCTGCGGGATCCGCAACGAGGAGCAGGTCCCCACGGACGTCATGCCCCTGCCGTACGCGCTGGAGGCCATGGACGAGGGGCTGCGCGAGGACCTCGGGCGGGCCTGGTACGAGGTGGCCGCGCCGGACTCGGTGCGCGCGGGGGAGGGCGGCGACCGCCAGGCGCTGCGGTCCGTCCCGCTGCTGGAGCCGGCCGGCGCCGAGGGCGGGCTGCCGCGCATCCGCTTCGACCGGGGGACCACCAAGGCGGCGGTGCCGGAGGCGTTCGACGTGCTGGCCCGGTTCTCGGACGCGCTGGAGTCGGCCCCGTACGAGAGCCTGCTGCTGGGTGCCGGGGACTTCCTGGCCTTCGACAACTACCGGGTGCTGCACCGGCGCGTGGGCTTCACCCCGGCGGGCAACGGCCGCGAGCGCTGGCTGCGCCGCTGCTACGCGGGCTGATCCGCTCACCGGCGCGACGGCGTGCCGGCCGGACCGCGTGACGGCAGGACGGCGTGACGGCCGGCGCGTGACGGCAGGACGGCGTACCGGAGGTCGTGGCACCCGGTCCGGAGCCTCCCCGGCCCCGGACCGGGGCCGTCAGTGGGCCGCGGCCGGCTTGAGGGCGGCGGTGTGCGCGTCCATGCGCGTGGCGGCCAGGATCGCCGCCGCGGTGTCGGCGCGGGACGCGGCGACGACCAGGGCGCGGGCGGCGAGGTCGTGGGCGCGGTGGTGCAGGGCCTCGGCGTCGGCGTCGGAGAGTCCGGCGTGCCGGGCGGGCGGGGTGCCCCGGAGCCGGGCCACCTGGCCCGCGATCTCCTCGGCCGCCTCGTCCAGGCCGAGCTCGTCGGTCACCGCGAGGAGGGCGGCCAGGTGCCCGGCGAGCTGGATGTCCAGCTCCTCACCGCGGCTGCGGTGGGGGTAGTCGGGGCGGCCGGGCACGCGGTGGACCGACTTCGTGCGGATCGGCTCGTACATGGGGATGGCCTCCTGGCGTGGTCAGGAGGCCATCCTACATTGGAATGGTTCTAAAGTAGAGCTCGGTCCAGGATGTCCGTCAGAAGTGCGTCACGGCTGGCCGTAGCCGTCGAGGAAGTTCCCGATCCGGGTCACCGCGTCGCCGAGGTCCTTGGCGTTCGGCAGGGTGACGATCCGGAAGTGGTCCGGCTCGGGCCAGTTGAAGCCCGTACCGTGCACGACCATGATCTTCTCGGCCCTCAGCAGGTCGAGGACCATCTGCCGGTCGTCCTTGATCTTGTAGACGGCCGGGTCCAGCTTCGGGAAGAGGTACAGCGCGCCCTTGGGCTTCACGCAGGTGATGCCGGGGATCTGCGTGAGCAGGTCGTACGCCGTGTCCCGCTGCTCCAGCAGCCGCCCGCCGGGCAGCACCAGGTCCTCGATCGACTGCCGGCCGCCGAGGGCCGTGGCCACGGCGTGCTGCGAGGGCATGTTCGCGCACAGCCGCATGTTGGCGAGGATGGTCAGGCCCTCGATGTACGAGGACGCGTTCTTCTTCGGGCCGCAGACCGCCATCCAGCCGGCGCGGTAGCCGGCGACGCGGTAGTTCTTCGAGAGGCCGTTGAAGGTCAGGGTGAGCAGGTCCGGCGCGATGGCGGCGGTGTTGGTGTGCGTGGCGCCGTCGTACAGGATCCGGTCGTAGATCTCGTCGGAGCAGACGATCAGGTTGTGGCGGCGGGCGATGTCCGTGAGGCCGCGCAGCATCTCCTCGCCGTAGACCGCGCCCGTGGGGTTGTTCGGGTTGATGATCACGATCGCGCGGGTGCGGTCGGTGACCTTGCGCTCGATGTCGGCGAGGTCCGGCATCCAGTCGGACTGCTCGTCGCAGCGGTAGTGCACGGCGGTGCCGCCCGCGAGGGAGACCGAGGCTGTCCACAGCGGGTAGTCCGGTGCCGGTACGAGCACCTCGTCGCCGTCGTCCAGCAGCGCCTGCATCGACATCTGGATCAGCTCGGAGACGCCGTTGCCGAGGTAGATGTCCTCGACGTCCAGGTCGATGCCCTTGGTCTGGTAGTGCTGCATCACGGCGCGGCGTGCCGAGAGGAGGCCCTTCGCGTCCCCGTAGCCGTGGGCGTTGCCCAGGTTGCGGAGCATGTCCTCGAGGATCTCGGGAGGGCACTCGAAACCGAACGCCGCCGGGTTTCCGGTGTTGAGCTTGAGGATGCGATGACCTGCTGCTTCAAGCCGCATCGCCTCTTCGAGCACAGGGCCCCGGATCTCGTAACAGACGTTCGCGAGCTTCGTCGACTGGATCACCTGCATACACAGGAGACTACGGGGCCGCGCGGGCGGCCCGCTGGCCCTTTTCCACGCCCGCCCCTCCGGTGATTTGTCCGATTTCCCCCTTCGTAAGGTTCCCCGGCTCCGGCCCCCTTGGATTCCTGCCCGCGACCCGGTCCGGGCCTGTGGATCGCACCCCTCCGGTCGCCGCCCGCGGCCCGGGTGTTGCGCTCGTCACGCTGCTGCGCGCGGGGGTGTGCGGGGGCGGGGGCGGGGTCCCGGATCGACAGGCAACCTTGCCAGTTCGACTGTCCGTCCGTAATGTCCTGTTCATGTGTCCGCTCGACCCGCAGCCCGACGAAACGGCGGAGGAGCTCCGGATCGTCGTCGGCCGGCTCGTCAGGCACCTGCGGGCCGCCGCCTCCGGCGGCGGGGTCACGCTCTCCCAGGCCTCCGTCCTCAAGCGGCTGGACCGGGACGGCCCGGCCACCTCGGCCGACCTGGCCCGCGCCGAGGCCGTCCGGCCCCAGTCCCTCCTCGCGACGGTCGGGGCGCTGGAGGCCCTCGGGCTGGTGGCGCGCACCCCGCACCCCACCGACGGCCGCCGGCGGCTGGTCGGCCTCACCGACGCCGGCCGCAGCCGGCTGCGCGAGCGGCACGAGGCCGGCCGCCACCGGCTCGCCGAGCTGATCGCCGAGCGGCTGGATCCCGAGGAGCGGCGCACCCTGGCGGAGGCCGTCGTCCTGCTGCGGCGCCTCGCCGAGGACTGACGTACGCCCCCGGTGCGGTACGCACGACCGCACCCGCACCCGCACCCGCACCCGACGCCATGGAGCCCACGTGACCGAGCTGAAGAACCTCGCCGACCGGACCGCGCTCGTGCTGGTCGACCTCCAGCAGGGCATCCTCGCCCGCGACACCGCCCGCCCCAGCGACGAGGTGCTGGCCCGCGGCATCCGGCTCGCCGAGGCCTTCCGGGCCCGCGGACTGCCCGTGGTGCTGGTGAAGGTCGCCTTCCACGCCGACGGCGGCGACCTGCCCGTCGACGACGCGGACGCGCGGAACTTCCCGCCCGTCGCGCCTCCGCCGGAGTTCTCCGTCCTCCCCGCGGAGCTGACCGGCGGTCCCGGCACCGAGAACGACATCGTGATCACCAAGCGCCACTGGGGCGCCTTCACCGGCACCGAACTCGACCTCCAGCTCCGCCGCCGGGGCGTCGACCGGATCGTCCTCGCCGGCATCTCCACCTCGATCGGCGTGGAGTCCACCGCGCGCAGCGCCTGGGAGCTGGGCTACCGGCTGGTCTTCGCCGAGGACGCGACCACCGACCTGGACGCCGCCTCGCACGCGCACACCTTCACGAAGATCTTCCCCCGCCTCGGCCGGGTCGCCGCCACGGACGCGATCGTCGGGGCCCTGGACGGCTGAGGGGCCCTTCCGCGGGACGCGTCAGAGCGCGCCAGCCGTGGCCAGCGCCCCGAAGGCGACGATCAGGGCGCTGATGGCGAGGTTGACGGCCCGGTGCTCCCAGAAGACCGCCACGAACTCGCGGATGGTGGCGCTCGGCCAGAAGTAGCGGGCCGTCGGCGACCCCAGCACCTGGCCGTTGACCCCCGCCCGACGGGCCGTCATGGCGGCCCGGAAGGCGTGGAAGTTGTTGGTGACGACCACACAGCGGTACGCCGGGTCCTCCGCCAGCATCAGGTCCCGGCTGAACCGCATGTTCTCGTCCGTCGTGCGGGACCGGTCCTCGGTCCGCAGGTGCTCCTCCGGCACGCCCCGCTCCCGCAGCCAGCCGGCCATCGCCCGCGCCTCCGGCAGCTTCTCGTCCGGCCCCTGCCCGCCCGAGGTCAGCATCAGCGGCGCCGCACCGCCGCGGGCCACCTGGGCGGCGTAGATCTCGCGCCCCTTCTCCAGCCGCGAGGCCAGCAGCGGCGGGACGCGCTCGCCGCCGATCAGCCCGGAGCCCAGCATCACCACGAAGTCCACGTCGCCGCGCACCCGGATCCGCCCGTAGAGGTAGGCGTACCCGAGGAAGCACAGGAAGATGAACGAGACGTAGGCGACCAGCATCACCAGCGTGCCGACGATCCCGTCCAGCACCGGCGACCCCTCCGTGCCGACGGCCACCAGCAGCCCGATCATGCAGAAGATGCCCACGCCCGCCATCAGGGAGAGCAGGTTGGCCGGGCTGCGGCCCTCCTTGCGGACCATCGTCATCCCGTTGGCGACCAGGAAGACGCCGAGCGCGACCGTGCCGAGCGCGGGGACGGCGAGGACGGTCAGCAGGATGATCTCCGCGGCGACGTGCGGGAGATGGCGGATCTGGGCCAGCAGCGCCAGGGACAGCGTGATGAAGGTCAGGCCGAGCAGCACCGCGTTGCGGAAGCGGCGCCGGTCCTCGCGGACGCTCAGGCAGAAAGCGGCGAAGAGCAGGACAGCGGGGACGAAGGCGAGCATGCCGCCATCGTAGGCCGCACCCGTTCGACGACGCGGGGTTCCCGGTGGTCCGCCCGGGCGCCCGGATCAGTCCCCGCGCCGGACCGCGCGCCCGGCCAGCACGTCCGTCCGCCGCCCGTCCCGCACCGTGAAACGCCCGTCGACCAGCACGTACGGGATCCCGGCCGGCGGGGTCCGCGGCGCCGCGAAGGTCGCGCCCGCCGCCACCGTCTCCGGGTCGAACAGCACCAGGTCCGCCCGGTACCCCTCGCGGACCAGGCCCCGGTCGGAGAGCCGCAGCCGGGCCGCGGGGCGGCCGGCGAGGTGCGCCACGCACTCCTCCAGGGAGAGCACGCCGAGTTCGCGCACGTACCGGCCCAGGTAGTGGGGGAAGGTGCCGTGGGCGCGCGGGTGCGGCTTGGCCCCCCGGAGGATGCCGTCGGAGCCGCCCGTGTGCGCGCGGTGGCGCATGATGGCCCGTACGTTCTCCTCGTGGCCCACGTGCTGGAGCACGGTCGGCCCCAGCCGGTCGCCGAGCAGCAGCCGCCGGGCCGTCTCCCAGCCGTCGAGGCGCCGCCCCACGTACCCGGCCAGCGCCGGGTCCGACACCCCGGAGACCTCGACGGCCGCCCAGTCGACCGGCACCCCGTGGCACCCGTCCGAGCCCTCCACCTCCATGGCGTGCCGGATCCGCGCCGCGGTCGCGTCGTCCCGCAGCCGGGCCAGCACCGCCTCCGGACCGCCCTCGTTCGCCCAGCCCGGCAGCAGCGCCACCAGGGTCGTGCAGCCCGGGGTGTACGGGTACGTGTCCAGCGTGAGGTCGGCGCCGGCGGCCAGGGCGCGGTCCAGCAGGGCCAGCAACTCGCCCGCCCGGCCCGCGTTCTCGGCGAAGTTCATGGTGGCGTGCGCCAGGTGCAGGGCGCAGCCCGCCTCCTGTGCGAGCGCCACCATCTCCTCGTACGCCGCCAGTGCGCCGCGCCCGTACGAGCGGTGGTGCGGGCAGTAGTAGCCGCCGTACTCCGCCACCACCCGGCACAGCTCGGTCAGTTCGGCGCCGTCCGCGTACATGCCCGGCGCGTAGGTCAGCCCCGAGGACATGCCGAACGCGCCCTCCGCCAGCCCCTGCGCGACTAGTGCGCGCATCCGGTCCAGCTCGTCCGGGCGGGCCGGCCGGTCGCCCCAGCCCATCACGTACGCGCGGACGGTGCCCTGCGGCACCAGGTACGCGGCGTTGACGGCGATGCCCTCGCCGCCGAAGCCCCGGTCGAGCCGGTCGAGGTACCCGCCGACGGTCCGCCAGTCGAAGTCGACGTCCGAACCGTCGCCGTTCCAGCCGGTGATGGCCTCGCGCACCTCGCCGAGGGTGCGGTCGTCCACCGGCGCGTACGACAGGCCGTCCTGGCCCAGCACCTCCAGGGTCACGCCCTGGAGGGCCTTGGCGCCGTGGTCGGGGTCGCGGAGCAGGGCCAGGTCGCTGTGCGCGTGCATGTCGACGAAGCCCGGGGCCAGGGCGAGCCCGTGGCCGTCGAGGGTCTGCCGGCCGCCGCCGGGGATCCGGCCGATCGCGGCGATCCGCCCCTCGTGCACGCCGACGTCGGCGGTGTACGAGGGGCCGCCGGTGCCGTCGACGACGCGGACTCCGCGTACCACCAGGTCCACGGCGGGGGCTCCTTCGCTCGGGGCGGTCGGGCGGTCGGGGCCCGGGGACGTGGCTCGGGGGCCGGGCCCGGGGATGTGGCTCGGGGGCCGGGCCGGGCCGGGCCGGGGCGGGGTCAGAAGAAGGTGCGGACGAAGTCGGTGACCGTGCCGTCGTCCGCCACCACCGGGATCAGCGGCCACTTCTCGAAGATCGTGCACGGGTGGGCCATCCCCAGCCCGACCCAGTCCCCGACCTCCAGGTCCCCCTCGGCGGCCGTCTCCAGCCAGGCGTGCTGGTCCGACAGCTTGACCACGGCGGTCCCCTCGGGGGCGGGCCGCTCGATGCCGTCGCGGGCCCCGCGCACCGCCTCGACCACCGGGAGCCCGAGGTCGTACGCGATGTCGCGCTTGCCGGCGTTGACGAAGGCCTGGGTGGGGGTGGGCCGGGAGACGACCTGGGTCCACAGCCGGAACGCGGGCAGCAGGGCGCCCTCCTCCGGGACCCGGTTGAAGGGGGTCAGCCCCTCGTACCAGCCGCGGTCGTGCGAGACGTACGCACCGGAGCGCAGCAGCCGGAGCACCGGCAGGGACAGCTCCGGGACCTCAGCGAACACCTCGGCGACCGCGTCGAACCACTCGCTGCCGCCCGCGCTGACGACGATCTCCTCCAGCCCGGTCCCGGCGAACCGGCCCGCCTTGTCGAACTCGGCGGCCAGCCCGGTCAGCCGGCGCAGCCAGGCCCGCACGCTGTCGGCGTCGGCGCCGGGCATGGTGGCCTCGTACCCGGCCACGCCCACCAGGCGCAGGGTCTCCACGGCGGCGACCGCGTCCGCGACGGCGGTGCAGTCGGCCTCGGTGCGGGCGCCCGTGCGGCCCTCGGCCCCCGCGCCCAGTTCGACCACGACGTCGACCGGCCGGACCGCGCCCGCCGCCCGGAGCGCCGCGTCCATCAGCTCGACGCCGCGCACGGAGTCGACGTAGCAGACGAAGCGGAAGTCCGGGTCGGCGTCGAGCTCGCGGGCCACCCAGGCCAGGGCGGCCGGGTCGACCAGCTCGTTGGCCAGGAAGATCCGCCGGATGCCGAACGCCCGGTAGACGCGGGCCTGGTGGGGCATGGCGGCGGTGATGCCCCAGGCGCCGTGGTCGAGCTGGCGCTCGAACAGCTGCGGGGCCATGCAGGTCTTGCCGTGCGGGGCGAAGGCCAGGCCGTGCCGGGCCGCGTACGTCCCGAGCGCGGTGAGGTTGTGCTCCAGGGCGGTGGCCGAGAGCGTCAGGACGGGCGTGGTGAACCCGCCGGTGTGGAGGTCGCGGTGCTGGGCGGCGAGCTCGCCGACGGTGAGTCCGGCGGCCTCGGCGTCCGGCGGCAGCCCCTTGAAACGGTGGTCGACGGTCTCCTGTGCGAGTCGCCGCACGCGGTCCTCCATGCCCAGCCTCCAACTGCCGTACGGGTGTTGCATATGGTGCAACGGTCGTTGCGGTGCTCGCTCCACGCTGTCTAGCATCCGGGTGGAGCGCTGGTCAACGAGCCTAGGCGGGTGACGGATGGATCTGGTCGCGGTGGGCGAGTCGATGGTGGCGCTGCGGCCCGCCGCCCCCGGAGCGGGACTGGCGGACGCCGACGCCTTCGTACGCAGCGCGGGCGGGGCCGAGTCGAACGTCGCCTGCGCCCTCGCCGCCGCCGGCCACCGCACCCGCTGGCTGAGCCGGGTCGGCGACGACGCCTTCGGCCGGTACGTCACCGCCCGCGTGGCCGCGTACGGGGTGGACGTCTCCGGGGTCGTACGCGACCCCGCGCGCCCCACCGGGATCTACTTCCGCACCGCCGCCGACCGGGCCGCCGGCGCGGACGGCGTCGCCTACTACCGGGCCGGCTCGGCCGCCTCCGCCATGGCCCCCGGCTGCTTCGACCCCGCCCTGCTGGCCGCCCGGGTCCTGCACCTCACCGGCATCACCGCCGCCCTCTCCGCGAGCTGCGCCGACCTGCTGCTCGCCCTCACTGGGGCGCCCCGCGCCGCCCTGGTCTCCTTCGACCTCAACCACCGGCGCGCCCTCCGCCAGGACCCGGGCCTGCTGCTGACCCTGGCCCGCCGGGCCGGCCTGGTCTTCGCGGGAGCCGACGAGGCCGCCGCCCTCTGGGGCGCCACCGGCCCCGCCGCGCTGCGCGCCCTGCTGCCGGAACCCGCGCAGCTGGTGGTCAAGGACGGGGCGCGCGGGGCCACCCTGTTCACCCGCGAGGCCGGCACCGGCGACACCGAGGTCTTCGTGCCCGCCCCGCGCGTGGAGGTGGTGGCCGCCACCGGCGCCGGCGACGGGTTTGCGGCCGGCTACCTCGCGGGGGTACTCAGGGGACTGCGCCCGGCGGAGCGGCTGCGCCTGGCACACCGGTTCGCCGGGGCCGCCCTCGCCACACCGGGCGACGTATCACCGCCGGGGGCCGTGACCGCCCCGGCCCCGGCGGCGACGCCGGCCACCACCCCAGCAGCGGAGGACACCCCATGAGCCAGACCGTCGACCGGGCCCTCGGCATCCTGCCGCTGCTCGCGAAGGGCCCCGCCGACCTCGGCACCGTCGCTTCGGCGCTGGACGTCCACAAGTCCACCGCCCTGCGCCTCCTGCGCACCCTGCACGAGCACCGCTTCGTCCACCGCCAGCAGGACGGCCGGTACCGCCTCGGCGCCCGGCTCTTCGCACTCGCCGCACAGGCCGTGGAGAACCTCGACGTGCGCGAGATCGCCCACCCGCACCTCGTCGAGCTCAACGAGCGCACCGGCCACACCGTCCACCTCGCCGTCCACCAGGACAACGAGGTGCTCTACATCGACAAGATCGACAGCCGGTACCCGGTCCGGATGTACAGCCGCATCGGCAAGCCGGTCGCCATCACGGTGGCCGCCGTCGCCAAGCTGCTCCTGGCCGACCTGCCCCTCCCGGAGCGCACCGCGCTCGCCGAACGCCTGGACTACCCCGCCTACACGCCGCGTTCGACGCCGGACGCCCGGGCCTTCCTGGCCGAGCTGGCCACCGTACGGGACCAGGGCTGGGCCGCCGACCTGGGCGGGCACGAGGAGTCCATCAACTGCGTGGCCGCGCCGGTGCGCGACTACGCGGGCCGGGTCGTCGCCGCGCTCTCCCTCTCCGCCCCGAACGTGGTCGTCAGCGCCGAAGGGCTGCTCGCGCTGCTGCCCGAGGTGCGCCGCACCGCCGAGGCGGTCGGCCACGACTACGCGGGAACCGACAGCACGGACCACACCGACAGCACGGACCACACCGCACGCACGGACCACACCGCACGTCCGGACCGGTCCGACCGGACGGACCACGCCCACCACACCGACAGCAAGGAACCCACGCCGTGACCGAGAAGACCGCCGTCACCCCGCCCACCCACACCGCCCCGCCCGCGGCCTTCTCGCACGGGGTGCGCAAGGGCAACATCCTCCAGGTCGCCGGTCAGGTCGGCTTCCTCCCGGCCGTGGAGGGACAGCCGCCCACGGTCGCCGGGCCCACCCTGCGCGAGCAGACCCTCCAGACGCTGGAGAACGTCCGGTCGGTGCTGGAGGCGGGCGGCGCCGGCTGGGACGACGTGATGATGATCCGCGTCTACCTCACCGACACCGGCCACTTCGCCGAGATGAACGAGATCTACAACGCGTACTTCGAGGAGCAGGGCCTGAAGCAGGCCCCGGCCGCCCGCACCACCGTCTACGTCGGCCTCCCGGCCGGCCTGCTCATCGAGATCGACGCCCTCGCCGTCCTCGGCTGACGCACCGCCCGTCCGCCCGGCCCGTCCGCCCGGCCCGGCCGTCCGTCCGGCCGGGACACGGGAAAGGGGCGCCCCCCTGGCGGTGGGGCGCCCCTGGTCACGCGGCGGGCGTCAGACGCAGTACGTCGACTCCTTGCCGATGGACCGGTACATGCAGTCCGCGTTCTCCAGCAGCTGGAGCACCGCGTCCTTGTTCCGGCTCGTCTCGCGCTCGATCACCTCGTCGGGCGGGTAGAAACCGCCCTCCCAGGAGGTCTCCGGGTACATCTCGAAGGTGTAGCCGAAGATCTTGTGCACGCCCCACAGCCAGTCGTCGATCGACCCGTCCGTGATGTAGAGGTCGCTCGACTGCTCCGGGGTGTAGCCGTTGCTGGTCGCCATCCTGCGGCCGACGGTCGCGAAGGCCGCCTGGTCGTCCGCGGTCAGGCCCGCGGCCGTGTCGGCCGTGGTCCAGCCGTACGGCCAGAGCACCAGCTCGCTGTACGTGTGGAAGTCGATCGCGGCCTTGATCTGCTGCTTGCCGCCGACCACCCGGCTCCGCACGAAGTCCGAGACCACCTTCACCTCGGGCGCCGACTCGGGCGCGGCACCGCGGTAGGTCTCGGAGGACTTGCTGCTGCTGGAGCCGCCGCAGCAGCCCCACTTGTAGTTCCAGTTGCGGTTCTCGTCCGTGCCGACGTACGAGGAACCCGAGTTGGGCTGGCGGTTCTTGCGCCACGAGCGGTACGAGCCGGTGGCGATGTCGTACTCGCCGCCGTCGGGGTTGAGGTCCGGGACGATCCAGATCTCGCGCTCGTTGACCATCTTGGTGATGCGGGCGTCGGAGCCGTACCCGGCGCCGAACTCGCGGAGCAGGTAGAGCGCCATCTCGACGGTCAGGTGCTCGCGGGCGTGCTGGTGGTGCGTGAAGAGCACCTCCGGCTCGGCCTCGTCGGTGCCGACGTTGTCGCTGATCTTGATCGCGATCAGGTCGCGGCCCTGGTACGACTTCCCGATCACCCGCTTGCTCATGATGGACGGGTACGCGGCGAGCCGGGTGTCGATCTCCGCGTTCATCTCGGCGTAGTTGTGGTACCGCGAGTCGGCCGAGGGGAAGTCCATCGGGGTGGCCGCGACGCCGGGGGCGTTGCGGTTCGCCGGCCCGGGCAGCGCCTGGAGGCGGTAGCCCATCGAGCGCAGCTTCTTCGCCTGCATCGGGTCGGCGCTGACGACGACCGTGTGGTCGCCGACCTCGTCGATCGACACACCCGTCCGGGCCAGCGCGGTCCGGTCGGCGGGCGTCGAGGGGCCGTGGATCTCGTACTGGACGATCGCCTCGTCCTGCGTCGCCGTCGACGGAACGGGAGCGGGCGAGGCGTTGGCGCTGACGCCGACGGCGGGTGCGCCGAGGGCGAGCGCGAGAAGGGCCGCGAGGGTGGCGGCCTTTCTGGGGCGTAGCCGCATTGAGGTCTCCTGGGGTCGGAGGTGTGGGGGTGGCTCCGTGCGGACGCGCACAGCGTGCGCTCATGACATGACCCGGTCAAGAGCCGGACTTCGGCCAAATCCGCACCCGTCCGCTAGACGTACACCCCCACACCCCTCACCCGGGGCGCGGCGCTCCCTCAGGGGAGGGCGTGGACCTTCGGGCCCACCGCATTGGACCAGGCGCTGCCGGCCTTGGCGTCCCAGTTCGTGGACCAGGTCATGGCTCCGCGCAGGCCGGGGTACGTCTTCGAGGGCTTGAAGGAGCCGCAGTTCGTGCCGCGGGCCAGGCAGTCCAGGGCGTTGTTGACGACGGCCGGGGAGACGTAGCCGCTGCCGGCGCCGCTGGTGGAGGCGGGCAGGCCCAGTCCGACCTGCGAGGCGTCGAGGCCGCCCTCCAGCTGGATGCAGGCCAGGGCGGTGAGGAAGTCCACCGAGCCCTGCGAGTACACCTTGCCGTCGCAGCCGAGCATCGCTCCGCTGTTGTAGTACTGCATGTTGACGACGGTGAGGATGTCCTTCACGTTCAGCGCTGTCCTGAAGTAGGCGTTCGAGGTCGACTGCATGTCGATCGTCTGCGGGGCCATCGTCAGGACCAGTCCCGGACCCGCCTTCTGGGAGAGGGAGCGGAGCGCCTGGGTCATGTAGGTGGCGTTGAGGCCGTTCTCCAGGTCGATGTCGATGCCGGAGAAGCCGTACTCCTGCATCAGGGCGTACGCGGAGTCGGCGAGGGCGTTGGCCGAGGCGGAGTCGTTGACGGTGATGGTGCCCTTCTCGCCGCCGATGGAGAGGATCACCGACTTGCCGGCCGCCTTCTTCGCGGCGATGTCGGCCTTGAACTGGGCGACCGTGTAGCCGCCGAGTCCGGCCGAGTCGAGGTTGAAGGTGATGGCGCCGGGCGTGGCGGTGGCGTCGGCGAAGGAGACCGCGATGATGTCGTACTGCGCGGAGACGTCGGAGATCCGCTGGACGGTCGCGCCGTTGTTGAAGTTCTGCCAGTAGCCGGTCAGGGCGTGCTTGGGCACGGACGGGTTGGGGTTGGTCCCGCCGCTGGTGGTCGTGGCGCTGACGGCGGGCGACTTCGGTCCCTCGCCGGCCGCGTTGTACGCGCTCACGGCGAAGGAGTACGTGGTGGACGAGGCCAGTCCGGTGACGGTGGTGCCGGTGGCTCCGGTGACCGTCTTCACCCGCTGGCCGTCCTGGTACACGTGGTAGCCGGCGGCCCCGGCGACCGCGTTCCAGGTGAGGTTCACGGAGGAGGCGGTCGGTCCGCCGGCGGCCAGGCCGCCGGGCGCGCCGGGCACGGAGGGGCCGGGGTCGGTGCCCCCGCCGCCGTCCGGGCCGAAGACGCTGAACTCGTCGGCGAGGTAGGCGGGCTGCCCGTACCAGCCGTGCGTGTAGACGGTCACCTGGGTGGTGTTCGCGCCGGTGGTGAAGGTGGTGGAGAGCTTCTGCCAGGCGCCGGTGCCGCCGGGGGTCCAGGTGGAGACGTCCGAGGTGCCGGTGCCGGTCGCGCCCAGGTAGACGTACGAGCCCTGCACCCAGGTGCTCAGCGTGTACGTGGAGCCCGGCTTGACGGTGACGGTCTGCGCGCATCGGGCGTTGTCCTGGCCGGAGGGGGTGGCCTTGAGCGCCGCGGTGCCGGTGTGGACGGGGGAGGAGACGGTGGTGCCGCTGCCGGCGGAGCAGGTCCAGTTGGCGAGGCCGTTCTCGTAGCCGCCGTTGCGGGCCACGTTGACGTCGGCCGCCCGGGCCGTGCCGGCGGCCAGGGCGGTGAGGCCCGTGGCCGTCAAGATGGCGGCGGAGAGCAGGGAGAGGGAGCGTATGCGGTTCACGAAGGCTCCGTGGGGGGAGTGTTGGCGGGGTTGGGGCGCCCGCCAACAAGTTGGTCCAGACCAATCGCCCTGTCAAGGGTCTGGGCGCCATTGCCCCGCAAGGGGAGGCGGTGACCGGGTTTGATCATGTGTTGGCATAGGTAAATCGGCCAGTGACTGAATTCCTGCGCTCCCGTCACATTTCTTTCCGGCCTGCGGGGTAGAACTGCGGGATCGCCCTCCGCACCCTCTTGTCCCGGTTTTCAGCCAAC
Source organism: Streptomyces sp. NPDC101132 (assembly GCF_044759225.1). Taxonomy (NCBI): domain Bacteria; kingdom Bacillati; phylum Actinomycetota; class Actinomycetes; order Kitasatosporales; family Streptomycetaceae; genus Streptomyces; species Streptomyces sp. NPDC101132. The sequence continues at coordinate 63,837 of NZ_JBIVYX010000005.1, read as the reverse complement.
TGTGACCCGTCGTCAGTCCACGGGAAAGAACAAGGCCCTGCCCCGGCAGGTATGACGCGGATAAGGTGCTGGAGCAGGAGGGACGAGCAGTGATCATTTGCGGTCGCGCAGCACGTGCGCGCCCGCGGTGAACGGGGTGAACGGGGGATTCACGTGCCGACCGCCATCGCAGTCACCAGTGCCGACCTGGTGCTGCCCGCTCCCGACCGCCACACTCCGCCCGCGGTGACGCTCCGGTCCCCGGAGGCCGTGGACCTGGAGGGCTCGCTCGCCGAGACGGCGGCGCTGCTGGAGCGCCACGGCTACCTGGTGGTGGTCGTACCCGGCTCGCTTCCGGCCGCTTTCGTCCGCCGCCTGCACACCGTACGGGCGATTCTGGAGAGTGACCGGATCGCGCTGCTCGACATCGATCTGCCGCCCCTGGGCATCGCCCTGCTCGTGCGTCAGCTCCGCCAGCTCTCGATCTGCGACTTCAGCCCCGGCGTCCTCGCCTCGGCCGCCCGCCTGCTGGCGCACTACGTCTACGCCGGCGCCCTGCTCGGCAGCGTGGCCCGGCTGGACCGCGTACCCGTCAGCCTGAAGAGCCACGCCAAGTCCTGGATGCCGGGCTCGCAGTTCGCCGTGCTCGCCAACCCGCAGCCGCGCCTGGTCCGCCTCGGCGCCCAGGGCGCGGAACCCCTCCCGGGCCCCGAGTTCGGCACCCAGCTCACCTTCGCCCGCGGCCAGCTCACCTCCGAGTGGGTGGCCGCCGAACTCGCCCCCGCCTGGCAGGTCCAGGGGGTACTGGAGAGCCCGCTGCCGGCCGACTCGGCGGGCTGGTGGGGCACCCCGCGCCTGGTGGAGTTCGCGGCCGCCATCCCCGACATCTCCGTGCTGTACCAGCTGGTGGCGTCCGTACGCCGGGCCGACTGCCACTGGTGCGGCCTGGAGCTCATCGGCGACCGCTGCGGCTTCTGCCAGGCCCCGCTCGCCCCGCCACCGCTGGCGTCGGCCTCGTAGGGGCGTGGGGCGCCCGGCCGCCGCGACGGCCGGCGGGAGCCCGCACGGCCGCCCGAGCGCCCGCCCCCGCACCCGCCCCGACTCGACCGGAACCCGACCCGCCGCCGACCGCGACCCGAGACCGACCGCCCCGAACCGCTCCGAACCCGACCGGAATCCGACCGGAATCCGATCCGCCTCCGACCCCGGCCCCGAGACCGACCGCCCCGAACCGCCCCCCTCACGCCCGAGCACCACCCGCCCGACTCACGACCGACGAGGTAGCCCGGCTCATGAACTCACGCCAGCGACGCGGTGTCATCCTGCTCCTCCTCTCCGTCCTGTGCGCCTTCGCGGCCTTCGTCGGAGTCCTCTCCGTGATCAGCGACGTCAACTCCAAGGTCGGCCCCGAGGCCGTCGCGTACCGCGTCAAGAGGGACATAGCGCCGTACGCGGAGCTGTCCGCCGGCCAGTTCGAGCGGGTCAGGATCCCCAAGCGCTGGCTGCCCGACACCGCCGTCACCGACATCACGGCGGTCGAGCGGAAGACCGTGCTCACCACGCTCCAGGCCGGCTCGCTGCTCCAGGCCGACATGATCGTGGACCGGCCGCAGCTCAAGACGGGCGAGCAGGAGATCGCCATCATGATCGACGCCGAGACGGGCGTGGCGGGCAAGATCCACCCGGGCGACAAGGTCAACATCATCGCCACGTTCGAGGGCAAGAAGGACGGCGCCCCCGACGTCTCCAAGATCATCGTCACCAACGCCCGCGTCCTGAACGTCGGCAAGCTCACCGCCCTGGAGAACGAGGGCGACCGCCGCGGCACCTCCGAGGCCGTCCCGATCACCTTCGCCCTGGAGACCAAGGACACCCAGCGCGTCGCGTTCGCCGAGTCCTTCGCCGAGCACGTCCGGCTGGCCCTCGTCGCCCCCGGCAGCGACACCTCCCTGACCCCCGCCGAACGCATGTACACCCTCGAAGGGGACAAGTGAGGCCCGGATGACCACCCGTATCCTCCCGGCGGTCGGCGACCCGGACGCCGCCCGCTCCATCACCACCCTCCTCAGCCAGCTCCCGTCCGCGGAGCCCGGCGCGCCCGTCACCGACTCCACCTCGCTGCTCGACACCCTGGCCCGCCTCGCGGCCGAGTCCGTCGAGGAGCTGCCCGAGGTCGTCCTGGTCCACGAACGCATCGGCCCGGTCCCCGCCCTCGAACTCATCCGCGAGGTCGCGCTCCGCTTCCCGGCGGTCGGCGTCGTGCTGGTCACGGCCGACGCCGGCCCGGCCCTTTTCGCGGCGGCCATGGACTCGGGCGCCCGCGGCCTGATCGGGCTCCCGCTCTCGTACGAGGAACTCGCCGCCCGCGTGCAGGCCGCCGCCCAGTGGTCCGTCGGCGTACGCCGCCACCTGGGCCGCGGCGGCGACGTGTTCACCGGCCCCGGCGGCTCCGTCGTCACCGTCACCGGCGCCAAGGGCGGCGTCGGCACCACCTTCGCCGCCGTCCAGTTCGCCCTGGCCGCCGCCGCGTCGGGCCGCCGTACCGCCCTGGTGGACATGGACCTCCAGGCCGGGGACGTCGCCTCGTACCTGGACGTCCAGTTCCGCCGCTCGATCGCGGACCTCGCCGGGATCCAGGACATCTCCCCGCGCGTCCTCCAGGACGCGGTGTACGACCACAGGACGGGGCTGGCCCTGCTGCTGGCCCCCGGCGACGGCGAACGCGGCGAGGAGGTGAACGACCGTGCGGCCCGGCAGATCGTGAGCGCCCTGAGGAACCGGTACGAGCTGGTCGTCATCGACTGCGGCACGCAGATGAACGGCGCGAACGCGGCGGCGGTGGAGATGGCCGACGTCGCCGTCCTGGTGACCACCCCCGACGTGGTGGCGGTCCGGGCGGCCAAGCGCATGGTGCGCATGTGGGAGAGGCTCCAGGTCAGGAAGGCGGAGGAGACGGCGATGGTCGTGAACCGCCACACCAAGCACACCGAGATACAGCCCTCGCTGATCGAGAAGATCACCAAGACCAAGGTGGCCCGCATCGCGGTCCCGGCCGCCTACAAGGAACTCCAGGGCGTCGTGGACGCGGGCCGCGTCCAGGACCTCGACAACCGGTCGACGGTCAAGCAGGCCCTGTGGGGCCTGGCCGGCGAACTGGGCCTGACGAAGCCCTCGGACGACCAGCCCCGGCCCCCGGCCGGCCGAGGCGGCCAACTCGCCCTCCGCGCGGGCGGCGACCGCGGCTCGATCGGCCTGTGGAAGCGCCGCGGCACGGGAGGCCCGGCACTGCCGGCGGGGGAGGGGGACTGAGCATGTCCGGGATACGGAGGCCCGGGCCCGCGGCCGGCTCGGACCGGGGGCAGACGGCGGTGGAGTTCGTGGGCACGTGGCCCTTCATCCTGCTGGTCGTCGCGGCCGTCTGGGAGTGCGTGCTGATCGGCTACGCGTTCATCCTCGTCGGCAACGCGGCCGACGAGGCGTCCCGCGCCGGTGCCGTGCACGGCAGCGCCGCCTGCCAGGCGGCGGCCGAGGAACACATAGCCGCCTCATGGGGTGTGACCGCGAACTGCCCCCGCAACGGCGGACACCTCTACTGCGCCTCGGTCACGGTCAAGGTGCCGGTCCTCTACCCCGGGCTCGACCTCGGAGGCATGACCATCACCGCCCGCGGCGGAGCAGTGGACGAGCGGACGGAGGACTGAGATGAGGGAAAGGAACGGACGCGACCGCGGGCAGGTCCTCATCGAGTACGCCGGCTTCCTGCCGCTGCTGCTCCTGATAGCGGTCGCGGGCCTCCAGATCGGGTACGTCGCGTACGCGTACGAGCAGGCCGGCACCGCCGCCCGCGCCGCGGCCCGCTACCAGGCGCTGCACGGCAGTAACGGGGCCGCGGCCGGCCGGGCCGCGATCAACGGGGGCCTCGCCGAGCACTCCACCATCACCGTGGACAGCTCCGGCCACCGGGTCACGGCCGAGGCGCGGCTCCGCATCACCTCGATCGTGCCGGGCCTGAGCTTCGACGACGCCGTCCGCACCGCCACCATGCCGAAGGACGCCGAATGACGTTCCGCGAGGGCCGGGGCGGCCTGAGCGCCCGCATCCAGTCCCCCGAGGAGCACCACAGCGCCCGGGAGGACGGCCACCTGGTCGCCGCGTACCGGGCCAAGCTCCTGGAGGAGATCGACCTCGCGGAGATGTCCTCGCTCGCCACCACCGAGCGCAGGGCCCGCCTGGAGCGCGTACTCGGCCACATCATCAGCCGCGAGGGGCCGGTCCTCTCCACCGCCGAGCGGTCGCAGCTGATCAGGCGCGTCGTCGACGAGGCGCTCGGCCTCGGCGTCCTGGAGCCGCTCCTGGAGGACGCCTCGATCTCCGAGATCATGGTCAACGGACCCGACCACATCTACGTGGAGCGGGCCGGCCGCGTGGAGCAGCTCCCCCTGCGCTTCGCCTCGCACGAGCAGCTGATGCAGACCATCGAGCGCATCGTCTCCACGGTCAACCGCCGCGTGGACGAGGCCAACCCGATGGTCGACGCGCGCCTGCCCAGCGGCGAGCGCGTGAACGTCATCATCCCGCCGCTGTCCCTGACCGGCGCCACCCTGACCATCCGGCGCTTCCCGCGGGCCTACACCCTCCAGGAGCTGATCGGCCTCGGCTCCCTCGACGAGCACATGCTGTACCTGCTCGCCGGCCTGGTGCAGGCGAAGATGAACGTGATCGTCTCCGGCGCCACCGGCACCGGGAAGACCACGCTCCTCAACGCCCTCTCCGGCCTCATCCCCGAGGGCGAGCGCATCATCACCATCGAGGACTCCGCCGAGCTCCAGCTCCAGCAGTCCCACGTCATCCGCCTGGAGACCCGGCCCGCGAACGTCGAGGGCAAGGGCCAGATCACCATCCGCGACCTGGTCCGCAACTCCCTCCGCATGCGCCCCGACCGGATCATCGTCGGCGAGGTCCGCGGCGGCGAGACCCTCGACATGCTCCAGGCCATGTCCACCGGCCACGACGGCTCGCTCGCCACCGTCCACGCCAACAGCGCCGAGGACGCGCTGATGCGCCTCCAGACCCTCGCCTCGATGTCCGAGGTCGAGGTGCCCTTCGTCGCGCTCCAGGACCAGATCAACAGCGCCGTCGACGTCATCGTGCAGCTCACCCGCCACGCGGACGGCTCCCGCCGGATCACCGAGATCGCGATCCTCGACTCCCACGGCCGGGAGCCGTTCCGCATCACCTCGGTCTGCCGGTTCCTCGCCCAGCCCGTCGCCGGCGACGGACGGGTCTACGGCCACTTCGAGTACCACCCGCTCCCGCGCCGCATCGCCGACCGCCTGTACATGAACAACCAGCCGATTCCGCAGGCCTTCGGGGTCGCCGTGACAGAGGACCAGCTCACCACCCGGACCGCCGGCTAGCCGTACCGGCACCACACGACGAGGAAGCCGCCACCCGCCATGAACAACATCGCACTGCTCACGATCGGCGTGACCCTGCTGGGCAGCGTCCTGGTGGTCCTCGGCGTGCACGCCTACACCACGGGCAGGGCGCAGCGGGCGGCGCTGATCGACCGGCTGTCGTCGGCCGGCCGGATCGAGTCCGGGGGCCGTCAGCGCAGGTTCCGCGGGGTGGACCGCAGACTGCGCAGGACGCGGCTGGGGCTCGCCATCGAGCGCAAACTCGCCGCGACCGGCCTCGACCTCACCCCGGGCGAGTTCTTCGTCTACATGCTGGGCGGGGTCCTCGGCGTCTGGCTGATCGCCGCCTCCCTGCTGGCCGCCTTCTTCGGACCGGTGGCGGGCCTCATCGGCCTCTGGGGGGCCAACGCCTTCCTCAACTGGCAGCGCGGCAAGCGCATCGAGAAGTTCATCAACCAGCTCCCGGAGCTGTCCCGCATCCTCGCCAACGCCACCCAGGCCGGCCTCGCCCTCCGCACCGCCATCGCCATGGCGGCCGACGAGCTGGAGGCCCCGGCCGGCGAGGAACTCGCCCGCGTCGCCGACCGGCTGGCCGTCGGCGCCTCCATCGACGACGCGCTCGGCGAGCTGGCGGACCGGCTCCCCTCCCGCGAGCTGGTCGTGCTGGTCACCACCCTCGTCCTGTCCAGCCGGGCCGGCGGCGCCATCGTCGGCTCCCTGCGGAACCTCACCGTGACGCTGGAGCAGCGCAAGGAGACCCGGCGCGAGATCAAGACCCAGCTCTCCCAGGTCACGGTCACCGCGTACGCCGTACCCGTGATCGGCCTCGGATCGCTGCTGATGGTGGACGCGATGATGCCCGGCGCCCTCGACCGCATGACCGGCGCCTTCATCGGCCAGACCGCCGTGATCATCGCCATCGGCCTCTTCACGGCCGGCTTCGTCATCATCCGCCGCCTGTCCAAGATCGACGTCTGAGGGAGCAGCCCATGACCGCCCTCCTGCTCGCCCTCGCCGCCGCCCTCTGCGTGATGGGCGCCTTCCACGGCATCCGGATGTACCGGGCCGAGGTGAAGCTGCCCTCGGACCTCGTCCTCGCCCTGGAGGTCGGCGCCACCCGCACCTCCGCCGCCGGCTCCGTCATCGACCGCATGGGCATCCGCTACGCACCCGCCGTGCTGCGGATGATGGGCCCGGCCAGGGTCAACAAGAAGCGCAAGCAGATCGACATGGCCGGCAACCCCGGCGGCCTCACCATCGACCGCTACGCCGCCCGCCGCGCCGTGTACGCCGCCCTCGGCGGGGCCGGCGCCTTCGCGATGCTGATCAACGGGCAGCTCGTACTCGCCCTGCTCATGGTGGGCTTCGGCGCCTTCTGGATCGAGGTCGGCCTCTGGTCCGCCGTCCGCGTCCGCCGGGACGACATCGAGCGCACCCTGCCCGACTTCCTCGACGTCCTCGCGGTCGTCGTCAGCGCCGGCCTCAGCTTCCGCCAGGCCCTGGAGCGGGTCGCGGACAAGTACCGGGGCCCCTGGTCGGACGAGGTACGGATCACCCTGCGCCAGATGGACATGGGCGTCAGCCGCCGCCAGGCCTTCGACGAACTGCGCCAGCGCAACGACAGCGAGCAGGTCGCCCAGTTCGTCACCGCCCTCCAGCAGGGCGAGGAGCTCGGCTCCCCGATCGTGGAGACGCTCATCCAGATCGCCGAGGACATGCGCCGCGCCGACGCCCAGAACGCCCGCCGCCGGGCCGCCCGCGCCGTCCCCAAGGCCACCTTCGCCGTCACCACGTTCATGCTGCCCGGCACGCTCATCCTGCTGGTCTGCGGGTTCATCTACGGCGCCAACCTCGACTTCGACGCCTTCCTGGGCGGGTGAGCGGCGGTGTACTCCGGCACGACGAACCCGACCCTCCAGCTCCGCGGCCCGCTGCGCGAGCTGGAACGGGTGCGCGCCCTCCCGCAGCAGCAGCCCGCCCCCGCCCTGTCGATCCAGATCAACGCCCTCCAGGCCATGTGCCGCCAGGTCTTCGGCTTCCGGCTGGCGATGATCGCCCTGGGCACGCCCTTCGCCCTCGGGCACACCGCCCCGGGCCTGGCGACCTGGCTGGTCGGCGGCGCCGTCCTGGTCACCTTCATGGGCTCGTACCTGCTCTTCCGCGACTGGGAGCGCTTCGGTCCGCTGCTGCTGAAGTACCGCTGGGTGCTGGCCGTCGACATGTTCTTCAGCACCCTGCTGCTGGTCACGGCCACGCCGGAGTCCCCGCTGGGCTTCGTGATCGTCTGCACGCCGCTGCTGGCCGGCCTGGTCTACGGGTGGCGCGGCTCCGCGATCTACGCCGCCCTCCAGGCCTGCGCCGTCGCCGGGGTGTACGCGGCCGACTCCGACCTGAACGCCACGGCCGTGGGCGCCGTCATGCTGCCGGGCCTCTGCCTCATCGCGGGCGCCGTGGGCGTGGCCCTGCGCAACCTCCTCTTCCGCTTCGGCACCGCCAGCCAGGCCCTCACCGAGACCCGGGCCCGGCTCGCCGTCACCGAGGCCGTGGGCGAGGAGCGGTCCCGCCTCGCCCGGGAGATGCACGACTCGGTGGCCAAGACGCTGCACGGCCTCGCCCTGGCCGCGGACGGGCTGGCCGCCTCGGCCGGCCGCATGGACCCGCTCACCGTGAAGCACCAGGCCGAACTGGTGGCCCGCTCGGCCCGCCGGGCGGCCGCCGAGTCACGCGAACTGCTGGCCGACCTGCGCCGCGACGGCGACCTGGACGGCGGCGTCCAGGTCGGGGACGAACTCGACGCACGGGTACGTGACTTCGGTGCGCGGACCGGCATCCCGGCCGAGTTCCGCCGGCTCGGATCCGCTCCCGTACCCGCCGTCCCGCACACGGTCGCCCGCGAACTCCTCACCGTCGCCTCCGAAGCCCTGGAGAACGCCCACCGGCACGCCCGGGCCACGCACGTCGTCGTCGAGGCCGGCATCGTCAACAGCCTGCTCCGCATCAGCGTGCTGGACGACGGGACGGGCCTGCCGCCCGGCACCACCCTCGAAGAACTCCGCAGGTCCGGCCACTTCGGCCTGGTCGGCATGGTCGAGCGCGCCGCCTCCATCGGCGCCCGCATCCGCATCGGCCGCGGCCGCACCGCCTCCGGCACGGAGGTGCGCCTCGACCTGCCGGTCGCGGCCCTGACCCCGCACTAGAACCGACCGCTCACCCACGCTCCCGCAACCCACGAGAGGAGGCGGCACCCATGCCGGACGACCCGTTCCACGTGTCCCAGCACCGCAGCTCCGGAGCCGCATCGCTCCGCTCCGAGCACACGCCCGCCCACCTGCCGGTTCCCCAGCCGGCCCCGGCGTTCCCCGATCCCTTCCGGTCCCCTCCGCTCCGCGTGGTCGTCGCCGACGACAACCCCGTCGTACGGGCGGGCCTCACGGTCCTGCTCGGCGGCCGCGAGGACATCCAGGTGGCCGCCGAGGCCACCGACGGCCGCCAGGCCGTCCAACTCGCCCAGCAGCACCGCCCGGACGTGGTCCTGCTCGACGTGCGGATGCCGGGCGTCGACGGCATCTCCGCGCTGCCGTACCTGGTGCAGATCGCGCCCGTGATGATGTTGACGTACAGCCGCGAGGACGAGATCGTCCGTGAGGCGCTGAGGCTGGGCGCCGGCGGGTACCTGGTGCACGGCGAGTTCACCGCGGACCAACTGGTGCAGGCCGTACGGGACGTGAAGGAGGGCCGGGCCCACTTCACGGCCACGGCCGCGAGTGCGTTGCTGGCGCAAGTGCGGGAGGGGGCGACGGAGCGGGGTCCGCTGCCGGAAGGTCTGGGGCAGTTCTTCGCGACGGGGGTTCCGTATGCCGGGATTCCCCAGCACACCCCTTCGCAAACGCAACCACATATGGCACAGTCTTCTGAGCGGGCACACAATCGCACCGGTTTCGGGCTGAGTTCGAGGGAGGTGGAGATCATGGACCTGATCGCATCCGGGATGAGCAACCAGCAGATCGCCGCCACCTGCTTCATCAGCGAGAAGACGGTCAAGAACCACATCAACCGCATCTTCGCGAAGCTCCACACCGCCAGCCGCAGCGAGGCCATCGCGGTCTGGCTGGGCACGGCCCGCCCGGGGACGGGCCATGCGTGAGCGCCACCCGGGCCCGGGGGCCCACGCCGCGGATTGGGCCCGGGGTTGGGCCCTGGGGCCCTCGGGCGGGAGGGGCTCCCGGTCGTACGTTTCTCGTGTCGAAAGCGGCACCGGCGAAGACGCCGGGAATGCCGCAGGCACTACAGAGACTTGCGCGTCGGCCGATCACCGGTCGGCCGGACCGGGAGGGGAATCCCATGTCGAACGACAAGATGCTCAAGGCCGCCGTCGACACCAAGATCCGCGTGAACGGCTGGGCCAACACCGCGGTGACCCGCATTCAGAAGCGGTACGCGAACCTGGACCGCGGCCAGACGGCCTTCGAGTACCTGGGCATCATCCTGGTCGTGGTGGCGCTGATCCTCGCGATCGTCGCGTCGGGCATCGGGACGGCGATCACCACCAAGATCAAGGAGCAGGTGGACAAGATCAAGGCCGGCTGATCTTGCGCCTCGGTCTCAAGCAGGACAAAGGGCAGGCCTTCCCCATCTACGTCGTAGTGGTGGCGGGCCTGCTCTTTGCCGCGTTCGCTTTCTTCGCCGTCGGCATGGCCTCCGCCACCCGAAGCACGGCGCAGGGCGCCGCTGACGCCGCCGCCCTCGCCGCGGCCACGGACGCCCGCGACCACCTCAAGCCCGGCCTCAGTCTCGGACTGCTCAAGCGGGAGGACTGGGAGAAGCTCCTGAAGGGCGAGCTCCTGGATCTGGAGGGGGCCTGTGGTGCGGCGAGTGCCTTCGCCGGCGAGAACCACGCGTCCTTGCAGTCCTGCTCGGTCGTGCTCCCGCGCTTCGAGGCGTCGGTGAAGACCGACAAGGCGGTCGGCGAGTCCGTGGTCCCGGGGACCAGCACCATGCACGGCACGGCGGATGCCGCCGCCGTGATCGAGCCGCGGTGCCGGCTGGGCGACGACCCGGTGGACCCCGGCGACGGCGACGACCCGCCCCCCGGGGACGACGAGGACGACGACGAGCCCAAGCCCTTCGATCTCAAGTGCAAGGGCGGGGACGTGACGTTCGATCCCCTGAACCCGGATCCCTGGCGCGAGCTGGCAAAGCTCCTCTTCAGCGTGCGACTGGTCGACTAAGAGCGAACGACAGACAAGGAAGCGGCACACATGAGCATTCGGCAGACGATGAAGGTCCGCGGGGGAGCGGCCGCTGTAGCCATGGCGGCAGCGCTGACCCTCACGTTGGCCGGTTGCGGTGGCGGGGACGACGGCAAGCAGCCCGACAAGGCCGGCCAGTCGTCCGCCGCGAAGCCCCAGGGGAGCGGGGAGAAGAGTCCCGATGCCGAGAACACCCCCGACCAGAGCCAGGTCCTGGCAACGGCGAAAGGCGATGGCGGCGTTGAGCTGATCATCAACTCGGCCAACCGAGACCAGGGGGGCTTCCTCACGGTCAGTGGCAGCATCAAGAACTCCGCGAGCGAGAACTACAACGGCACCTCGGCCTGGCGCGGGAACGAGGAGGGTGTCAGCGCGAGCGGCGACTCGGTAGCCGGCGCCATGCTCACCGATTCCGTGGGCAAGAAGCGCTACTACGTGCTCCGCGACACGGACGGCAAGTGCCTCTGCACCATGGGTCTCGTCAGCATCAAGGCAGGTCAGTCCGTGCCCTTCTTCGCCCAGTTCCCCGCGCCCCCCGAGGGCACTGCCCAGGTGGACTTCCAGCTCCCCACCTTCGCCACCGCGACGATCAAGATCTCGGGGTGACCCCATGACCGAGAACGCCAACCGCCGGCGTCAGGGGCCATCGCGCCTCGCCGTGACCGCCATCGCCGCAGCCCTCGTCATCGGGGGTGCCAACGTCGTTGCCGCCACCGCGGCGAGGGCCGACGACAGGCCCTCCGTGCCGCCCGGCACCGAGGCGTCGTCTCAGCCCGACGTCCCCATCGACTCCAACTCACCCGGTCTCAAGCTCCCCCAAGGCGCCACCCTCGCCCCGCCCAAGGTGCTCGACATCGCCCAGGTCGTCGAGGACCTCGGCGGCGAGGAGCGCCGCCAGGACACCAACGAGACGATCATGATGGCGCTCCAGGCGGAGGTGCTGTTCCCCAAGGACAGCGCCGTCCTCAACGCCCAGGCCACCGCCCGCATCCAGGCCATCGCCGCCGAGATCAACAAGCAGAAGGCCACCAAGGTCCGGGTCTTCGGGTTCACCGACAACCTCGGCACCTACGAGCACGGCAAGGTGCTCTCCAAGCAGCGCGCCGACGCCGTCCAGCGGCAGCTCGCCAAGGACCTCGACCCCGGCATCACCTTCGACATCCGCGGCTACAGCGAGGACTACCCGATCGCGGACAACGGCAGCGAGGAAGGCCGCAAGAAGAACCGCCGCGTCGAGATCTCCTTCCCGCGCGGTGAGGGCGGCCAGTAGCCAGGGAAGAAGCAGTACAGGAACGAACGAACCCACCGGCCCCGCACCGTCGGTCCACGCACGAACCGGCCCCGCCACCCACCCGGCGGGGCCGGTTCTGCCACGTGCACGCGCAGCAGCCAGGGGGAGACGAAGCGATGGCCGGTTCAGGTACAGCCTTGAGACGCGGGTACGGGCATGGGTACGGAGGGGACGGGCGGCCCGGGGCCGGTTCGGGGATGCCCACGCAGCTGCGGGCCGTCGTGGTCCTGCTCTACAGCCAGCTCCTCGTACCGCTCCTGATCGTCCTCGCGCTCGCCCACCCCGAGAGCCGCGCCTGGTTCGGGATCGGACGCGGAGGAGGAAGGGGCGGGGACAGGGGGCAGAGTGCCGTCGAATACCTGGGCATCGTCCTCGTCGTGGTCCTGATCATCGGTGCGATGGCGGTCAGCAGTGTGGGCGGCCAGGTCACCGGCCGCCTTGAGCAGGCCGTGTGCGCCCTGGGCGGTGGCGGGTCCTGTGGCGGGGACGGTACGGGCGACCTCGCCGGCAAGCCCCTCATCAGGCCGGAGCCCAACCCCACCGGCGAGCCCGGTCCGGGCGAGGGCAACGGCCGCCAACGCGAAGGGGACGACAGCTCCGACGGCCGGCGGCGCGCGAGCGGCGGCCTCGAAGGCGGCAGCACGGCGGCGGGTCTGGGCGGCGGCGCCATCGGCGGTCTCGGGGGAGCGCTGGGTGGCATCGGGGCCGGCGCCGTCGGCGGCGGCGGTGGCGGCGCGCTCGGCGGCGTCGGCGGCGGTGCCGTGGGCGGTGGCGGCGGCGGGGCCCTGGGCGGCGCCGGCGGAGGCGCGGCCACCACGGAGGGCCAACTGGCCACCGACGGTGGTACGGAGGGCCGACGGCACGCCACCTCCGGCGCCACCCAGGGGCAGCGCGGCATCGGCGAGGGCGCCACCCAGGGGCAGCGCGGCAGCGGAGACGGCGGCCGGGAGGGCACCCGACGCCGGGCCGGCGACTTCCTCCGGGACGCCGGCGCCATCCTCGTCCCCGGGTACGGCGCCGGAGGCATCGGCGGCGCGGGCGGCGCCATCGGGAACGCCGCACGCGGCTAGGGCCAGGACCCGGCGGCCGTGAACGTGGAGGTGCCGAGCTCGAAGCCGAACGGCCCGGGGACGCGCACCCGCTCCCCGAACGAGACGGTCGTCCGGGACCAACCGCGCGGAGAAGGGGCGGAGGGCCAGGCGCTTCCTCAGCCCAGTGCGCCAGGGGTCGCGCCGCCCGGGGCCCGGCCCGGGCCCCCCGGCCGGGTGAGGAGCAGCTCCGCCACCTCCCGCGCCTGCGCGGCCGGTGCCGGTGTGGGGGAGGCGGCCACGCCCGCCACCACCGTCGCCCCCTCCACCAGCACCATCAGCCGGTCGGCGAGGTCGTCACCCCCGCCCACGCCCTCCGCGAGCTCGCCCAGGAACTGCCGCAGCCGCGCCTTGTGCGTCCGTACGACCTCGGTCACCGCCGGCACCGCGGTGCCCAGCTCCCCGTACGCGTTCAGGAAGGCGCACCCGCGGAAGCCGGGCTCGGCGAACCACTCGCCCAGCCAGTCGAAGACGGCGAGCACCCGCTCGCGGGCGTCCGGGCGCGCGAGTACGTACGTACGCAGCGAGGTCGTCCACCGCTCGTCCCGGCGCTCCAGGTACGCCGCCACGAGCGCCTCCTTCGCCGGGAAGACCCGGTACAGCCGCTTGAGCGGGACGCCGGACTCGGCCCGCAGCCGGTCCATGCCGACGGCCTGCACGCCGTGGGCGTAGAAGAGCGTCTCGGCGGCGTCCAGCAGCCGGGTCCTGGTCTCGGTGTCGGTGCTCATGCCGCCATTATCGCTTGCGCGGAGAACGTTCGTTCTCTAGGCTCCGAAAGGAAAGGAGAACGAACGTTCTCCACCCCTCCCCGCCCCTGAAGGGATCCGCCATGAGCCCGCGCCCGCCCCTGCCGCCGTTCACCGAGGAGTCCGCCCGCGCCAAGGTCCAGGCCGCCGAGGACGCCTGGAACACCCGCGACCCCGAGCGCGTCGCCCTCGCCTACACCGAGGACTCGGTCTGGCGGAACCGCGACCGCTTCCTGACCGGCCGCGACGAGATCCGCGCCTTCCTGCGCGAGAAGTGGCAGCGCGAGCTGGACTACCGGCTGCGCAAGGAGCTGTGGGCGTACACCGGCAACCGCATCTCGGTCCGCTTCGAGTACGAGTGGCACGACGCGGACGGCCAGTGGTGGCGCAGCCACGGCAACGAGCAGTGGGAGTTCGACGGGGACGGGCTGATGCGCCGCCGCGAGGCGAGCATCAACGACGTCCCCATCGACGAGACCGACCGCCGCCTGTGACCCCTCGCCGCCGACGGGGCCTGCGGCGGCGCACGCGCGGCCTCCGCCCTACAGCAGGTGGTCCGCCTTGCCGGCCTTGATGTCCCGGATCAGCTGCCGGAGCGCTTCGCCGGAGTCGGTGAGGTACCGGTCCTCACTCCCGGCGAGGGCGATGTAGCTGTTGCCGTCCGAGTCCGTGCCGATGCGGTAGCAGCTCGCGCCCTCGCCGCAGAACGGCTCTTCCCAGGTGATGTCGACCATCGGGTCTCCTCAGAGTTCGCTTGCCAGCCGTCGGATGAAGTCGCGCGAGGCGCCGGGGGTGAGACTGAGCCGCTCCATCCAGTCCAGATGCGCCCGGTACTTCGTGAGCTGGGTGTCCGCGTGCAGGAAGTCCGGGCCGTGCGTGCTGTCCACCTGCACGGTGTCGAGCTGCGGCACCCTTCCCTCCACGTAGTTGACCGTCTGGCCCGCGCCCGGGAAGCCACCGGCCTCGAAGGTGAGCACCCGCAGGGTGACGTTGTCGTGCTCGGTCATGTGGAGCAGGTGCTCCAACTGGGCCTTGGCCACCTTCGGCCCGCCGAACTGCATGCGCAAGGCCGCCTCGTGGACCACTCCCGTGTACTCGGGGGCGCCGGCGCCCTCCAGTACCTGCTGCCGCTCCAGGCGGTGGGCCAGCCGCAGCGCCACCTCCGGCTCGGGGAGGGCGGGCACGACGAAGCGGAACACCGCGAGCGCGTGGTCGCTGGTCTGCAGCAGCCCCGGGATGTGCACGGAGTGCGCGTACCGCATGCGGCGGGCATGGGCCTCCAGCTCGGCGATGTCCAGAACGGCCGCCGACAGCGATCCCCGGTACCGCTCCCACCAGCCCCGCTGCCGCGGCTGCGCCATCTCCACGAGGGCGGCGATGTACTGCTCGTCGGCGCAGTCGCAGTGGCACGCCAGTGTCCGCAGGCGCTCCTCGCTGATGGTGCGGATGCCCGACTCGATGGCGGACACCTTGGAGCGGTCCACGCCCAGGAGGCCGGCCGCGGACTCGGCCGAAACCCCCGCCGCCAGCCGCATCTTGCGCAGCTCGGCGCCGAGTCGTCGCTGCCGCTGGGTGGGTGACGTCCGCTGGGCCATGGGGGCCAGTCTGCCCCGGCGGGTGGCGCTCGGGCCACGCGTTGGTCCAAGTTCCTTGATCGGGTGGCCAAAAGGCCACCCTCCCCTCTACATTGAGTAACGCACCGCTCACGCAACGGGAGTTGAAGCGCGTCGGATGGGTATGCCCATGCCTACCGACAGGCCACAACCACCACACCCGCACCGCGTAGCCACTCGTGCGCGTCGAACTCGCCACGCCCCATCAGTCACGTATGCCACAAACGCCACGTCACTCAAGGGAGTCCGCGATGCTCAGCCCCTTCCTGCCCGCGTCCCGCGCCACCGGCTGCCCCGCCTCACCCCCGGCAGCGGCCCGTACGGACGCACCGCCGCCCGAAGGGCTCGCGTGCAGCCTGACCGTCCCTGGCGAGCCGTACAGCGGGCGCATCGCGCGCAGTACGGTCACCGCCGCCCTCCGCGCGCACCGCATGGACCGCTTCGTACCCGTTGCCGAGCAGATCACCGGCGAACTGGTCGCGGCCGCCTGCCACCTGAACCCCGGCCAGGAGCTCTACCTCTCCGCCCGCTACCGCGACGACGCGCTCCGGCTGATCGTCTACGACGGCCACGCGTCCCACGAGCACCCGCGCCTGGCCGCCGCCTGCGAGGCCCGCCGCCGCTCCGCGCTCCGCCTCCTGGCGGTCGTCGTCCGCGAATGCGGCGGCGACTGGGGCTTCGGCGACTCCCGCGAACCGGGTGGCGGCACCCGCACCTGGGTAACCCTCCCCCGCAAGGGCGCCCACGCCTACTGGACCCCGCAGCGCGGCTGACGGGAAGTTCATGGCAGAGCGCCGTCGCCGGAGGCGCGCGACGGCGACGAAATACGGGTGGACCGGCGCTCGACCGACGCCGGCACCGGGTGAGGGCCGGGGCGGGGGAGGGCCTCGCGGAACGGACGGGACGCGGATAAAGGCCTGGTGGGGCTTTGGTCCCTGGTTCGGTTTGTTGCCGTTTGGTCATGGAGGTCGCTGCAACCTCCCGTTGGGGGGTCACGTCATCATGGGCGGGAGGAACGACGGATGAAGATGGCGAAGATACGCAAGCCGAAGTACACCAACCAGGCCGTGGTCGTGGCCTCGGCCCTCGCGCTCGCGGCGGCCGTGTGGGGCGCGACGCAGATCACGGCGTCCGAGGCCGGGTCCCACGGCGGTACGAGGCCCGCGGCCCGCGACAAGGGGCAGCCGGACGCGAAGAACCCCGCCGCGCCCCCGGCGCTCAGGCAGGTGCCGCAGGGCATCGCGCACGAGCCGCAGGGCGGCGGCGACGCGGTGAACGTGACCATCGACGACGGGCCCGACCCGACCTGGACGCCCAAGGTGCTGGAGGTGCTGAAGGAGCACCAGGTGAAGGCGGTCTTCTGCATGGTCGGGCCGCAGGCCCAGGCGTACCCCGGCCTCGTCAGGCGCGTCGTCGCCGAGGGGCACCGGCTCTGCGACCACACCATGTCCCACGACACCGGCATGGACAAGAAGCCCGTGGCGTACCAGGAGAGGGAGATCCTGGACGCGAAGAAGCTGATCGAGCAGGCCGCCGGCGGGTCGGCGAAGGTGGACTACTACCGCGCGCCCGGCGGGGCCTTCACCCCCGACAGCCGGCGCATCGCCGCCGCCAACGGGATGCGGCCGCTCGGCTGGAACGTCGACACCAAGGACTTCGAGAAGCCGGGCGTCTCCGCG
Organism: Streptomyces sp. NPDC101132; assembly: GCF_044759225.1. Lineage (NCBI taxonomy): Bacteria > Bacillati > Actinomycetota > Actinomycetes > Kitasatosporales > Streptomycetaceae > Streptomyces > Streptomyces sp. NPDC101132. The sequence goes on along the minus strand of NZ_JBIVYX010000005.1, from coordinate 46,775 downwards.
ATCATGCACAACATCCACAAGGAGCTGCCGAAGAAGGGCGGCACCGTGCTCTTCCACGACGGCGGCGGCAGCCGCGGCCAGACCGTCACCGCCCTGGACCGGTTCCTGGGTGAGCTGAAGGAGCAGGGACGGAAGACCGACTTCCCCGTGTGGGACAAGCCCGGTTCCTGACACGCCCGCCGTCCGGCGACCGGGTGAGGGTCGGTGGATCGGGGGCCCTCCGGGTGTTCCCTGAGGAATGCCCGTTCCCCCTGCCCCGAGGAGCCCCCGTGTCCATCGCCCCCGGCAAGCTCAGCGACCCCGCCGTCGCCGCCTTCGTGGCGGCCGTCAACAGCCACGACCGGCAGGCGTTCTTCGACCTGCTCACGCCCGACGCGACCATGTCCGACGACGGGTCGGAACGCGACCTGAAGGAGTGGACCGACCGCGAGATCTTCGACTCGAACGGCCACATGGACGTGCAGACCGAGTCCGACGGCGGCCGGGCCCTGGTCGTCGGCTACCGCAATGACGCCTGGGGCGAGATGCGGACCCTGTGGCGGTTCACCGTCACCCAGGGAGGCAAGGTCAGCCGCTTCGAGACCGGCCAGGCCTGAGGCGGTACCGCCCGAGGGCCCGTACGCCCCACCCCCGGCGGGTCAGCCCAGCCGGCCCGCCACCTCCACCGCCACCCGCGCGAACCGGTCGTTCTCCGGCGCCGCACCGCCCGGGAAGGCGAACCGGCGGCGCGTGTACGCGTACGCCAGCCCCGTGGCCGGATCGGCGAAGGCGTTGGCCCCGGCCGCGCCGCTGTGCCCGAAGGCCCGGTCGCCCACCGCCGGCTGCCGCTCGAAGCCCAGGCCGAAGGCGTCCTGCTGGGGCACGACCGCGTCCGCGCCCGGCGTGGTCAGCCGCGCGCACTCCGCCGCCGTCTCCGGCTCCAGCAGCTCCAGCGCGGCCGCGTACATCCCGGCGATCCCGCGCGCCGTGCCCACCCCGCCCGACGAGGCCGGGCCGCCGGCCCGGACCCGCCGGTCGTTGGCGAAGTCCACCAGGTCCAGCCGCGGCTCGGTGTTCCAGTTGAAGGCGACCAGCTGCAGCTCGCCCGGCCCGCCCAGCGCCGCCCGCGCCGCCAGCTGCTCGTTCGTCGGCAGCATCGGCAGGATCGGCGCCCAGCGCTCCTCCAGCTCCTCCGGCAGCCCGATGAAGAAGTCCAGGCCGTACGGGATCCGGAGCCGCTCGTCGTACTCCTCGGCCACCGTACGGCCCGTCACCCGCCGTACCAGCTCGCCGGTCAGGGCCCCGATGGTCATCGCGTGGTACCCGTACTTCGTCCCCGGCTCCCAGTACGGCTCCGCCCGCACCACCCGCGCCGCGAGGGCCGCGTCGTCCGTCAGCTCCTCGTACGTGAAGCCGCCCTCGACGCCGATCAGCCCCGACCGGTGCGCCAGCAGCTCGCGCACGGTCAGCCGCTCCAGCCCGTGCCCGGCGAACTCCGGCCAGTACGCCGAGACCGGCCGGTCCAGGTCGATCCGGCCCTCCTGCACGAGCAGCGCCACCACCAGGTGCGCGGCGCCCTTGGTGATCGAGTAGACCGTCCCGAGCGTGTCCGGGCCGGTGTCCTCGCCGGTCCACAGGTCCACCACCCGGAGGCCCTTGTGGTGCAGGACCAGCTGCGCCTCGGGGGAGTGCCGCTCGCCGGCCACGAACGCGGCCAGCTCGTCCCGTACGGGCTCCCAGCCGGGCGCTACCTGCCCGTGGACACCGTCGCCCGCTCCCCGGACACCGCCCTGCACGTCCTCGTTCCCCGCCTCGGTCATGTGAGTTCCCCCTGTGATCGGTTCCGGCGATCCTTGACCGGAGACCGTCGAAGATCGACTCATATCATGAATCCGTGACCCCTCAGGAGCCCGCCCGGCCCTTACGGGTGAACCCCGCACGGCCCACGTAACGGCCCCGCACGCGCGCTCCGTTGTCCCGGCATGAAGCGCATCCGGCTCGCCCTCGTGACCACCGCCGCAGCCCTCTTCACCCTCACCCCGGCGCTCACCGCCGCCGGGGCCCCGGCCGCCGCCCCGCCCTCGGGGTCGTACGTACAGGACCCGGCAGGGGACAAGATGCGGCAGGAGTGGTCCGAGGACGGCCGCCGGCGGCTCGACGGGCAGTTCCGCCTCCACTCGGGCCTGCAGATGGCGAAGAAGCAGAAGCCGGGACCCAAGGGTGCGCCCGAGTGGGGCGGCCAGGTGGGGGACCCCGCGACGGCCCGGTACGAGCCGGCCTTCGAGTTCGCGTACGAGGTGCACAGCGCGGCCGTGCTGAGGAAGAGCGTCCTGGCGGGCAAGAGCGGCACGCACGACGTGACCCTGCGCGCCGTGCTGCGCGACGCGCGCGGCGGACTGGTGGCGGAGTTCGAGGAGGCGAAGGCGGGGCGGCACCACACGCTCCGCACCACCCACCCCACCGGCAAGCGGGTCGCCTGCGACACCGGCGTCTACACCGCGGAGTGGAGCATCAGCCGCACCGGTCCCGACGCGCAGACCGTCACCGTGGCCGGCCGGGTCACCTGGGACTCCAGCTGCGAGCAGCTCCGCAAGAGCCTCGGCTAGGGCCGGGGACGGCGAGGGCGGGAGCAGGAGGGGGCGGGTCGGCCCGCGGGCGCCTTGTGGGTGCGGTGCGGGCGACGACCGCCTGGGCGTCGGATCGACGCCGCGGGGTCCATGCTGCCGCGTCGGGGTGGCCGCGGCACGGGTCCGAAGTCCTGTCCGGGCGGGACCTTGCGCACGTGGTACGGGGAGACGTGCGGCTGGTGTCCCGGCGGACCGGCGGACCGGCGGACCGGACAAGCGGAGGGCCGGCGGACCGGCGGACCGGAGGACCGGACGAGCGGACCGTCAGCCGTCCTGCTTCTTCTTCGAGGTGCCGCGGGCCTGCTCCGCGATGTCCTCCAGCACGGCCTTCGGGTCGGAACCCGGGGCGACCGCGCGGCCGATGTTGTGCTTGATCGTGTCGCTGACCTTCAGCCAGGACGGCTCGTTCACGGGGTAGAGCTGCGCCCCGCGCAGGGCGGTGAGGAAGTTCTGGTCCACCTCGTCGGCCGCCGCGTCCTTCGAGACGCGGGTGGCGGAGGTGGTCGAGGGCAGCAGGTGGTACCGGCTCGCGAACTCGTTGAGGTTCTTGTCCTCGTAGAGGAAGTCGAGGAAGGAGCCGACGCTCTCGCGGTTGCCGTTCTGCTTGAACGCCATCATCCAGTCCGCGACGCCCATGGTGGGCGGGGTCTCGCCCTTGGGCAGCCAGTCCGCCACCGGCATTTCCACCGTGCCGACCGGAATTCCCTTCGCCTTCGCCTCGTGGGCGAGCGACGGATATCCGTTGAGCATGCCGACCTCGCCGCGCAGGAAGGCCGCGAAGGCGTCCTTGCGGTTCAGCCTCCCGGGGGCGACGGGGCCGGTGAGGCCCTTGCCGACGAGGTTGTCCCGGAGCCAGACGAAGGTCTGGGTGTTGGCGTCCGAGGCGATGGCGTAGCCGCCGCCGCTGTTGGCCCAGCCGCCGCCGTTGCTCAGCTCCCAGATCATCGCCTCGGCGTGGGCCTCCTCCGGGCCGAGCGGCAGCGCGTACGGGTACGCGACGCCGTCGTCCTTGAGGGCCTCGGCGGCCTTCTTCAGCTCCTTCCACGTCCTCGGCGGCTCGATGCCCGCCTTGTCGAAGAGCTCCTCGTTGTAGAACAGCAGCCGGCTGCTGGCCACGAAGGGCAGTCCGTACAGCCGGTTCCCCACCGACCCGGCCTCCGCCAGCGGCGGCAGGAAGTTCGCCTCCGCCGACACCGACAGCAGCTCACTGGCCTCGTACAGCTTGTCCTGGGCCGCGAAGTCGGAGTACGCGCCCATCAGGGCCATGTCGGGGGCGTTGCCGTCGGCGACCCGCCGGGTCACCTCGCGGTCGATCTCCGCCCAGGGCAGCAGCTCGACCTCGACGCGGATGCCGGGGTGCTCCTCGCGGTAGGCCGCGGTCACCTTGTCCCAGAAGGGCTTGGCGCTGGTGCCGGGGGAGTCGCCGTACTCGGCGGCCACCAGGCGGAGGACGACGTCGTCGCCGGATCCGGCGGAACTGCCGCAGGCGGTGAGGGTGCTGAGCAGGCCGAGCGCGGCCGCCGAAGCGGTCACGCCGAAGATTCTTCGTCGCACGGTCGAAAACCCCTGAAATTCTTTGGTTCCGGTTATTGCTTATGGGTTGCTCAGGGCTGCCGTGTCCCTCGGTGTCCCGTTGCGCCCGGAATTCTCTCCCGTATTCGGCGGGATCTGGCCTTTCGGGCCGCAGGTGTGGGGGTTGCCCCAACTGGCCGAATTCCCACTGGTGTTTTCCGACATCTGATCAACAATTCCCACGCGCGTAGACCGCCGTTGCGTCCCGTTTGTCCGCCGGTCGTCGCGCACCCGGTCGCCGCCGCGCCGACTGACGCGCCGGCCGCCGCGCCGGCCGGCCGATCGGGCCCACGCCCGGGCCCAGCCCCGGGCCCAGCCGTCCTCTGGGCCCCGTCTTGGGCCCACGGGCCCGCGCGTTCCGCTTCCGCCCGGGCGACGCTGCTGCGCAGTTTCCGGGTACGGCAGGGGAGGGCGGTCGGATGCGGGGGACCACGGAGGTCCCGTACCGGAGCGGCGCGGGAGCGGCGCTCGTACGGGCCTGGGTCGCGGGGCTGCTCGTCCTGTGCCTCACCGAATACGTGCAAGTCGGCTGGATCTACGGGACCTTCGCCGACCCGGACCGCCTGGCGGGCTTCGGCGGGCGGCTGCTCCTGCTCCACCTGCCCAACGCGGTCTGCGTGGCGCTCGCCGCCTGGGCCGCGGCCGCCGCCCATCCGGCCCCGCACCGCCACCACCGGGGCCGCCACCTGCTGGCCGCCTGCGCCGTGCCGGCCGTCGCCCAGGTGCTGAACCTGGCGATCCAGCGGGACCGGGCGGGCGTCGAGGGCGTGCTGATGTCCTGCGCCGCGGTCGCGGCCGGCACCGTCACGGGTGTCGCGGTGGCCCGGCTGCGCGAGCCCGACCCCGAGCCGGGCGCCGACCGCACCGCCGGAGGCCCCTACGCCGGCCGGCGCACCCCGTACGGCCGAGTCCCGTACGACCAGAGCCCGTACGGCCGGACCGCGTACGACCAGACCCCGTACGGCCGGCTCCCGCATCGCCGCCCCCCGTACGACCGCGGCGCCACCGCCATGGAGTACCTCGGCTCCGTCCTGCTCGTCGGCGCCCTGGTGCTCGGCATCGGGGCCGCCGGCATCGGCGGCTCCCTCACCACCCGCCTGCTCTGCGCGGTCGGCGCCCTCGGCGGCGGTACGGGCGGCTGCGCGGGCGGCGGCAACCAGGCCGGCGGACCCCCGCTGACCGACGCCGACTTCGAGCCCCCGCTGTGCCAGCTCTCCAGCGTCACCGACAAGGCCGGCTCCAAGGCCAAGGTGCTGTTCTTCGAGTGGGGCCAGGAGTACGGCTTCCAGCAGCAGGTCTTCCAGGCCAAGGAGGACGTCAACGGCGACGGGGTGATCGACGGCAGGGACCAGTACGTCTTCGTCACCTTCACGGACGCCGCTTCCGCAGCCCTGAAGAAGGACTTCAAACCCGGCATGAAGGTCGGCAGGTTCGGTGCCGACAAGGTCGAACTCGGCGCCGGCATCAAGGTCACCAACGGCGACACCTGGGTCTTCCGCAGCCCCGAGGAGGCCGCCCGGTTCCGCGACGACCTCGAAAAGCTCAAGATGTACGAGACGATGCGCAAGTCCCCCGGCGGCGCCGACGCCAGCCTCGGCAACGGCATCCTCGCCATCTTCGGCAAGGGCCCGCTCGCCGAGGAGGAGCGCATCCGCAAGCGCGTCGAGGAGAAGCTCGGCGACCGCCACATCGGCTACGGCAAGGTCGGCCTCGAACTCTCCGCCGGCGCCGGGCTGAAGCTCTCCGCCGCCGACGAGAAGAAGCTCAGCGCCACCCTCGGCGGCAACTTCAAGTTCTCGCCCGAGGCCACCTGGACCGACAACGACTTCAAGGGAACCAAGTCCTACACGTACACCGCCGCCCTGGAGTACGGCACCAAGGTCGGGTACGAGGCGGGCGGGCTCAGCGGCGAGGCGGGCGCCACCACCGTCCGCACCGGCGCGCTGACCGTCACGTACGACAAGAAGACCGGCGAGCTGATCCGCATCGACATGACCCAGACCATCGAGGAGGGCGGCACGAAGGACGGGGTCAAGGGCGGCGGCGACAACGGCAGGAAGGACGACGACAAGCGCGGCGGCAGCGCGGGCGTGAAGGGCACCAACAACACCACCGGCATCCAGGTGATCACCAACTCGATCAGCTTCGAGCCGGGCCCCAAGGGCGCGGCCGACCGGGCCCTCGCCCAGGCCTGGCTCGACGGCCGCGGCGACAACGCGGCGCCCTTCCTCTACCTCTTCGGCGACCGGGCCCCCACCACCCGGCCGGGCCCGGACGACCCCTTCGGGCAGCTGCTCTTCGACAAGGGCCGCTCCAGCCGGACCCGCTACACCGGCACCACCGACGCGGCGGAGTACGGCTTCGAGCTCAACCTGGGCCTCAGCCTCGGCTTCTCGGTCAACACGGAGAAGAAGGAAGAGGTGCTCAACCAGGCCGAGTTCCTGGGAGCGCCCCGCAACGGCACCCGCGGCTACGTCCCCTACAGCTACTGTGCGAACTGACCGAGGAGAGGGGCGGGCACGCGTGAGCAGCACGACCGGAACCCGATGGAAGACCGTCAGGGCGGCCGCCACGGCCCTCGCCGCCGCCGCGCTGGTCGCCGGCTGCGGCACCGCCGGCGGAGGCGGAGGCGGCGGGGGAGGCGGCGCGGGTCCGCAGGCCGTGGTCCCGGACGGCTGGGGCACCCTCAGGACGCCCACCGTCAGCGTCGCGTACCCCAAGGGCGCCGGCGGTTACCGCGAGGAGGCCGCGAAGGACGGGCCCACGGCGGTGCGCGAGCGGTCCGGCCACAAGGAGTCGGTGATCAGCATCAGGATGAACTTCACCAACGCCGACTCCGTCGAGGAGGCCGCGATCGGCGCCGAGGCCGGCATCCAGCTCGGCTCCACCCTCCAGGGCACCCGCGACGTCGACCTCGCGGGCACCGGCGCGGCCAAGCGCATCGACTTCGAGTTCACCGCCACGGGCGCGCCCGGCGGGCCGCCCAAGGGCACCCGCGTCGCCGGGCTGATCCTGACCGGCCTGGACTCCAGGGGGCAGTCCTTCGCGGTCCGCGTGGACACGGTGAAGGCCGAGCGCAGCGGCTCCGAGCTGGCCGCGGTCGTCAAGAGCGTCGAGGTGCGCTGAACGTGCGGGTCCCGGGCGGCGGCTACCTCTTCTTCGGCGCGATGGCGCTGCTCTTCGGCGCCGTCGCCGTGACGTACGGCCGCCGCCTGGCGACCGTGCTGCGCACCGTGCGGCACGGGGTGCGGGTGCCGGGGGAGTGCGCCCGGGTGGTCACCCACTCGGACACCGACGCGCGGGAGCACTTCTTCCGCTTCCGGACCGCGGAGGACGGGCGCGAGGTCGAGTTCCGGGACCTGGCCCCCTGGACCACCGGCACAGGCGACCCGGTCACCGTCACCTACGACCCGGCCGACCCGGAGCGCACCGCCACCATCGCGGGGCGCGGGGCCGGCTGGGCGCCCGTACGCCAGGCGGCGGTGCTCACGGTGGGCTGCGGCCTGGCGGCCCTGCTCTCCGGGACGCTGATGGTGCTCATCGGCGGCGAATAGGCCGGAGCGGGGCCGGAGCGGGGACGCGTACGGGCGGGCGCGCGACGCGGAGGGGCGGGCGCGGACGCGTACGGGCGTACGGGCGCGTACGGGACGCGTGCACGGCACGGACCGGTGTACGGGCCTCAGCGCCCCCTCACGGGCCCTCAGCGCCCCGCGTAGGGGTCCGGCTCGCCCGTCTGCGGGTTGAGCCCGGCCAGCCAGCGGCGCTGCTCCTCACGCCAGTTCACGAAGGTCTGGGGCCGCTCGCTGTCCCAGAACACCAGGGACACCGGATTCACCTCGAACTCGTCCGAGAACAGCCGGCACAGGAACTCCGCCATCCCGTACGGGTGGAGCGCGAACACCTCGGCCGTGTGCCGCCCGCACACCAGCACCGGCCAGCGGTCCGGGTCCGGGTCGGTGGTGAGCCAGCAGAGTATGTCCGAGCCGCCGGTCACCCCCCAGGCCAGGATGTGCGCGGGGTCCGCCTCGAAGGCGGCCCGGCCGCCGAGCACGCCCCACTGGGCACGGGCGTTGGCGGTCTCCTCCGCCATCTGGTCCGGGTCCCACTGCGGGCCCCGCTTGGCCAGCGGCAGCAGGACGCTCGCCTCGCCGTTGATGCCCCCGGCGCCGAACCGGGCCATGAAGGCGACGTAGTCGGCGGGGAAGCGGGTGCCCCAGGCGGCCTCCGCGGCCGCCCAGTCGATCTCCTCGTCGGCGCCGTGCACCGCGGGCATCAGCCGCTCAAGCGCCGCCACCTGCGCGTTCTCCGTCACGACCGCTCCCCACCACAGCCCGAGCCCAACCGGTCCAACCTACCGTGCGCCCCGCCGCCGCCCGGCGGGCGTCCGGCCCGTGGTCGCCCCGGCCGCGGCGTCCCGCTCAGACCCGGTGGAGTCCCACGGTGACGCCCGGCCGCAGCCCCCAGCGGGCCATCTGCCCGGCCTCCGCCTCCAGCACGTGCCGGGAGTGCGGCCGGGGCAGGCCCAGACGTCCGGGCCGCATCGTACGCACCGCACGGACCCGCAGGTTCCGGTCGAGGTACGCCACGTCGATCGCGAACCGCATCCGGAAGGTGTGGATGCTCCCCGCGGGGGTCAGCAGCAGCGCCCCCTCGATCCCGTCCCGCCCGAGCAGCCCCCGGGTGCGGGCCCGGTAGGAGGCGGCGATCTCCACCGGCACGTCCAGGCCGTCCACCGTCAGCGTCCCCTTGCCGTCCTGCCAGCGCCGCGCCATCCGCGTCCCCTTCCCAGCCGTGCCTCCGGGTGCCGCATCCGCGGTGTCCCGGGCCACCCGCAGCCCGGGCCGTGCGGGTGCCCGGCCCAGGCTAGGCCCCGCCCGCCCTGCCGCGAATGGGTCCACGGGCCCATGACCCGGGCCCAGGGGCTCCCTAGGGTCGGGGGCGTGCTCGCACTCCTGATCACCCTCGCCGCCGTCGGGTACGGCACCGCCGCCGGGCTGGCGCTGCCGCGCGCCGCCTACCGGCTGGCCGTCGAGCCGGGCGAGCCCTGGCGCGCGGCCTGCCCCCAGGGCCATCCGCTCACCGGCCGGGCCGGGGGCTGGCTGGGGACGGCCCGCTGCGCCGGCGTCCCGTACGGGCCGCACCCGGTGCGGGTCGCCGTGCTCACCGGCGTGGTGTGCGGGGCGCTGGCCTGGGCCGCCGGGACCGTGCCCGAGGCCGCGGTGTGGGTGCTGCTCGCGCCGTTCGCCGTGCTGCTGGCCCTGGTGGACCGGGCGGTGCACCGGCTGCCCGACGTGCTGACGCTGCCGCTGGCCGCCGGGGCCGCGGCGCTGCTGGGGGCCGCCGCGCTGACGCCGGGGGCCGCCGGGTCCTGGCGCGGCGGACTGCTGGGCGGGCTGGTGCTGGGGGCGGCGTACTTCCTGCTGTTCCTGATCAACCCGAACGGCATGGGCTTCGGGGACGTCAAGCTGGCGCTCGCCCTGGGGGTCGCTCTTGGGTGGTACGGGTGGGGGGTACTGCTCGTCGGAGCCTTCCTCGGCTTCCTCTACGGCGGGATCTACGGCCTCGCCCTTGTGCTGCGGGGCCGGGCGGGCCGAAAGACGGCCCTGCCGTTCGGTCCCTTCATGGCCGCCGGGGCGTTCACCGGACTGCTCCTGGGCGGACTCGGAGCGTAATCGTGTCGCGGCAATGCACGCAGCACGCTTTACGAAGGGTTATGGTGGAACCCCCCCCTCGGGCCGGTCCGTATCCCCCCCACGGACCGGCCCGTTTTCCGTTTTCGGACGGGTCCCGGGAAACCCCAGGTCAGCGGGTGGTCAGCCGCGCTGGGCCCAGATGTTGGTGCCCGGGGTGGAGACGGCGAAGGAGTCGATCTCCTTCAGTTCCTCCTCCGTCAGGGGCGCGCCGGACAGCGCCGCGACGTTCTCCTCCAGCTGCGACACGCTCGACGCGCCGATCAGGGCCGAGGTCATCCGCTCGTCGCGCAGCACCCAGTTCAAGGCCAGCTGGGACAGCGACTGGCCGCGGCGGGCGGCGATCTCGTTCAGGCCGTTGAGCCGGCGCAGCACCTCGTCCGAGAGCAGGTCCGGGTTGAGGGACTTGCCCTGGGTGGCGCGGGAGCCCTCCGGGATGCCCTTGAGGTACTTGCCGGTGAGCAGCCCCTGGGCCAGCGGCGCGAAGGAGATGCAGCCCATGCCGGCCTCCTCCAGGGTGTCGAGCAGCCCGTCCTCCTCCGTCCAGCGGTTGATCATGGAGTACGAGGGCTGGTGGATCAGCGGGCGCACCCCCATCTCGCGCAGGATGCCGGCGGCCTCGCGGGTCTGCTCCGCCGTGTAGGAGGAGACGCCGACGTACAGCGCCTTGCCCTGCTGGACCGCGGACGCGAGGGCGCCCATGGTCTCCTCCAGCGGGGTCTCCGGGTCGAAGCGGTGCGAGTAGAAGATGTCGACGTGGTCGAGGCCCATCCGGCGGAGCGAGGCGTCGAGCGAGTTGAGCAGGTACTTGCGGCTGCCCCACTCGCCGTACGGGCCGGGGTGCATCAGGTAGCCGGCCTTGGTGGAGACCACCAGCTCGTCGCGGTACGCGGCGAAGTCCTGGGCGAAGATCTTGCCGAAGTTCAGCTCGGCCGAGCCGGGCGGCGGTCCGTAGTTGTTCGCCAGGTCGAAGTGCGTGATGCCGAGGTCGAAGCCGCGGCGCAGGATGGCCCGCTGGGACTCCAGCGAACGGTCGTCGCCGAAGTTGTGCCAGAGGCCCAGGGAGATGGCGGGGAGCTTGAGGCCGGAGCGGCCCGTGCGGCGGTACTCCATCGCGTCGTACCGTTCCGCTGCTGCCCGATAGGGATTGTTATCAGTCACGTTGTCCTCCCTATCACGGACTTGTGACATCCCGGGTTGGGCCGCCCCTCCCGGGGCGCAGTAATGTGGCGCAGTCGGGGGAAGCGATTCGCACGGGGTCTTGGCACGGAGGGGCTGGAAGAACGTGAATCTGCGCGACCTGGTGTACCGACTCTATGCACGCCGCGTGGAGGGCCGCCTGGATCACGCTGCGGTGCCCAAGCACATCGGCGTCATCCTCGACGGCAACCGCCGGTGGGCCAAGGCCTCCGGCGGCACCACCGAGCAGGGCCACCAGGCGGGCGCGGACAAGATCTCCGAGCTCCTGGGCTGGTGCAACGAGACCGACGTCGAGGTCGTCACCCTGTGGATGCTGTCCACGGACAACCTGGACCGTCCCGAGGTCGAGCTCCGCCCGCTGCTGAACATCATCGAGAACACCGTCCGCGGCCTGGCCGCCGACGGCCGCTGGCGCGTCCACCACGTCGGCAACCTCGACATCCTGCCCGCGCAGACCCAGGGCGTGCTGAAGGAGGCCGAGGAGGCCACGCACGGGGTCGACGGGATACTCGTCAACGTCGCCGTGGGCTACGGCGGACGCCAGGAGATCGCCGACGCCGTCCGCTCCCTCCTCCTGGAGCACGCGGAGAAGGGCACCTCCTTCGAGGAGCTGGCCGAGAAGCTGGACATCGACCACATCTCCGAGCACCTCTACACCCGCGGCCAGCCGGACCCGGACCTCGTGATCCGGACCAGCGGCGAGCAGCGCCTGTCCGGATTCATGCTCTGGCAGAGCGCCCACTCCGAGTACTACTTCTGCGAGGTCTTCTGGCCGGCCTTCCGCAAGGTCGACTTCCTGCGGGCGCTGCGCGACTACGCGGCCCGCCACCGGCGCTACGGCACCTGACGGCCTCTCGGGCCGCCGCGGCCCCCCGGCACCGCCGGGCCCCCGCCGCGCCCCCCACCAGCGCATCCGCGCAAGGCCTTCACGAGGACTTCACCCCGCGTCCGTCATATGCCATGGCATGGCACGGCGTGTTCGAGGGAATATCCCAACCAGGTCGACGCCCGATCCACGGGTGTCGAGTCTCAGCGGACGGCACCGGGCCGTCCGCCCGGGAGGCCCTTTGCACCAGGACGCGCGTGCGGACCGCACGTACGAAGCGGAGGGCCGGAAATCGGCCCTGGCATTGCGGCCGATGACCGGTCCGGTCTTCATGGCCCGACCTCACTCGAGGGGGTACGTCCTTCCGTGGTGACCAGCACAAAGCGCCGCACGCCCGACAGGCGCACCTACGTTCTCGACACCAGCGTCCTGCTGGCCGACCCGCACGCGTTCTCCCGCTTCGACGAACACGAGGTCGTCCTCCCGATCGTCGTGATCACCGAGCTGGAGGCCAAGCGGCACCACCCCGAACTCGGATACTTCGCGCGCCAGGCCCTCCGCCTGCTCGACGACTTCCGCGTCCGGTACGGCCGGCTCGACGCCCCCATTCCGCTGGGGGACCTGGGCGGCTCCCTGCGTGTCGAGCTCAACCACTCCGACCCGGGTGTCCTGCCCGCCGGCTTCAGGCTCGGGGACAACGACTCGCGGATCCTCGCGGTCGCCCGCAACCTCCAGGCCGAGGGGTACGACGTCACGGTCGTGTCGAAGGACCTGCCGCTCCGCATCAAGGCCTCCTCGGTGGGCCTGCTCGCCGAGGAGTACCGCGCGGAGCTGGCCATCACCGGCGACGGCTGGACCGGCATGAGCGAGCTCGCGCTCTCCGGCGAGCAGGTGGACCTCCTCTTCTCCGAGGAGCGCCTGTACGTGCCGGAGGCGGCCGAACTCCCGGTGCACACCGGACTCGTCCTGCAGTCCGAGCGGGGCAAGGCCCTGGGCCGCGTCACCGCCGACGGCAACGTCCGGCTGGTGCGCGGCGACCGCGAGGCCTTCGGCATCCACGGCCGCAGCGCCGAGCAGCGCATCGCGCTGGACCTGCTGCTCGACCCGGACGTCGGCATCATGTCGATGGGCGGCCGGGCCGGCACCGGCAAGTCGGCGCTGGCGCTCTGCGCGGGCCTGGAGGCCGTACTGGAGCGCCGCCAGCACCAGAAGGTGATGGTCTTCCGGCCGCTGTACGCCGTGGGCGGCCAGGACCTCGGGTACCTCCCGGGCACCGAGGCCGAGAAGATGAGCCCCTGGGCGCAGGCGGTCTTCGACACGCTCTCGGCGGTGGCCGGGCGCGAGGTGATCGAGGAGGTGCTGGGCCGCGGCATGCTGGAGGTGCTGCCGCTCACCCACATCCGGGGCCGCTCGCTCCACGACGCGTTCGTCATCGTGGACGAGGCGCAGTCGCTGGAACGCAACGTCCTGCTGACCGTTCTGTCCCGTATCGGGGCGAACTCCCGGGTTGTCCTGACCCATGACGTCGCCCAGCGCGACAACCTGCGGGTGGGCCGGTATGACGGAGTGGTCGCCGTGGTCGAGAAGCTGAAGGGGCATCCGCTCTTCGCGCACATCACCCTGACCAGGTCGGAGCGCTCGCCGATCGCGGCCCTGGTGACCGAGATGCTGGAGACGATCTGACCGTAACCGGTTAAAACGGACAGCCAGTTGGCGCCGCCCGGCAAAGGCACAGGAGCCTAGCCGGGCGGCGCCGTGCCGCACAGGGGTTTCCAAAAACCTTCTGCGTCATGCCTGGTGTGAGCTTTCACACGTAACGGGGAATTGCCTTGCGCCGTCCACCTCCGGCAGAGTCTTGCTTCCGTCAGGCCCCGCATACGGCACCCGTGTACCTCCTCGGAGTTGCACAGCAGGCAACAACTGAACAGACGACGCCGTATGCCGCCCGGAAGCACCATGCGGCACTCCTCTCAGGGGAGTTGCCCACGGGCCCGCGCCTCCAGTGACCATCGCAAGCGGAGGCCAGCGCCAGGGGCGCTCTTGCATCGCGAGGTCACGCCGCGACGCTGCTGGAAGGAAACCGTGTGAGCCGGATCTCGGTCCGGGGATTCGCAGTGGCATCTGCCACCGCGGTCACCACCGTCGGTGCAGTCGTGGGAGTCGCCGCGGGCGACACCCAGCCCTCGAGCGACCTCGAGACGACCGCTGCCGGCACGACTCTCCTCACTGACATCCCGGTCGGCGACCAGGCCCAGGTCCAGACTGCGTCCCTGACGCAGCAGGCCGACGCCCTCGCCAGCGCGGCCGACGCGGACGCCAAGAAGTCCCTCGAGGAAGCCGCACGCATCCAGGCAGCCAAGGACGCCAAGGCGAAGAAGGAAGCCGCCGAGGAGAAGGCGAAGGAGGAGCGCGAGGCCAAGGAAGCGGCCAGCCGCTCCGCCACGCGTGACGCCGACTCGTTCACGCCGCAGGCCTCGTACACGGTGGCCCAGGTCAAGGCGATGGCCCGTCAGATCGTCGGCGCCGGCCAGTTCCAGTGCTTCAGCAACATCGTGAACCACGAGTCCACGTGGAACTACCGGGCGACCAACCCGTCCTCCGGTGCCTACGGCCTCGTGCAGGCGTACCCCGGTTCGAAGATGGCCTCGGCCGGTGCCGACTGGCGCACCAACCCCGCCACGCAGATCGAGTGGGGCCTCAACTACATGAACAGCCGCTACGGCAGCCCGTGCGGAGCGTGGAGCTTCTGGCAGGCCAACGGCTGGTACTAGGCCGCCCGCCCGCCCAGGGATCCGTCGCAGCCCCTCACCGTCCTTCGGTGGGGGGCTGTACGCGTGTACGGTCGACCGGGATCGTGCTCACGGGCGGGGGAAGGGACCGAGATGTCGAAGAAGCCAGGCTGGCTCAGCAGGCTGGGCAAGGGGCTGGACCGGGTGGAGGCGGCACTCGACGAGCGCCGTGCCGAGGTCGCCGCGGAGACGGAGGGGGACGGGCCGGTGAGCTCCGGACCCGTGCCGCCGCCCGAGGCCGCCGCCCACGCCTCCGGCCAGGGCCGCCCCGAGCCGGCCAGCGTCGTCCCGTGGGGCGTACGCGTGGCCGCCGAGGCCAGCTGGCGGCTGCTGCTGGTCGCCGCGATGCTCTGGGTGCTGATGCGGGTGATCGCAGAAGTCCGCCTCGTGGTCCTGGCCTTCGCCGCCGCCCTCCTCGTCACCGCGCTGCTCCAGCCCTTCGTCGTACGGCTGCGCCGGGCCGGGCTCCCCCGGGGCCTGGCCACCGCGGTGACCGCGGTGCTCGGCTTCGTCGTGATCGGGCTGGTGGGCTGGTTCGTCGTCTGGCAGGTCATGGAGAACCTCGACGACCTCGGCGACCGCGTCAGGGACGGCATCGACGAGCTCAAGCGCTGGGCGCTGGACAGCCCGTTCCACGTCACCGAGAAGCAGATCAACGACATCGCGAAGAACCTCCAGGAGACCATCACCACCAACACCGACGAGATCACCTCGGCCGGTCTCCAGGGCGTGACGGTGGTGGTCGAGGCGCTCACCGGCATCCTGCTGGCGATGTTCTCGACGCTCTTCCTGCTCTACGACGGCCGCCGCATCTGGCAGTGGACCCTCGGCCTGGTCCCGGCCATCGCCCGGCCCGGCGTCGCGGGAGCCGGGCCGCGCGCCTGGCGGACCCTCACGGCGTACGTGCGCGGCACCGTGATCGTGGCCCTCATCGACGCCATCTTCATCGGCCTCGGCCTCTACTTCCTCGACGTGCCGATGGCCGTGCCGCTGGCCGTGTTCATCTTCCTCTTCGCCTTCATCCCGCTCGTCGGCGCGGTGATCTCGGGTGCCCTCGCGGTGCTCGTGGCGCTGGTGACGCAGGGCGTGTTCACCGCCCTGATGGTGCTGCTCGTCGTCCTGGCCGTACAGCAGATCGAGGGCCACGTCCTCCAGCCCTTCATCCTCGGCCGGGCGGTGCGCGTGCACCCGCTGGCGGTTGTGCTGTCGGTGGCGGCGGGTGGGATGATCGCCGGAATCGGGGGCGCGGTGGTCGCGGTCCCGCTCGTCGCGGTCACGAACACGGTGGTCGTCTACCTGCGGGCGTTCTCCCGGGAACAAGAGCTGCGGATCGGCCCGGGCCCCCACGGGGCGACGGCGATCGGCGCGGCTCCGGCCGACCAGGGGGAAACGAACGGTGATATCCGAGCCTGAGCTCGACGGGGGATACGAGGACCCGCGCGGCGGGTCCGGCGCGGCGGAGCCCGAGCCGCCGCCGGCGCACGGGCGGCGTCCGGCGGCCCGGTGGCTGTGGGCGCTGGGCGGTGCCGCGGCGGCCTCCGCGGTGTGGGCGGGCGGACTGTACGTCTACGGCTCGGGGGAGCCGGAGACGCCGGTCATCGCCTACCGGACGCCGGTGAACCTGTGCGACGAGGTGAAGGCCAAGGCCCTGACCGGCCTGATGGGCAACCTGCGGGACCGGACCGTCCGGCGGGAGAACGAGCACCCTGCGGTCGACCGGTTCACCTGCTCGCTGATGGGGCAGGAGACGCCGCCGACGAAGGGCTGGTCGCGCTCGTACGAGGCCTACTTCACCCTCACGCTGCACAAGAAGACCGACCCGGAGCCGGAGTTCGACGCGGACTCCGAGGACATGCGGTGGGGCGGCGTGGAACCCGCCACGCCCGAGCAGGTGCCGGGGCTGGGGGAGAACGCGGTCATGATGAACGGCGGCGACTACCGCGGACCGCAGCTGCGGGTGGTGGACGGCGGTGCCGTCCTGGTGGTGGAGACCGCCACCAACTGGAACTGGTTCTCCGACGAGCCCTCCGGGGAGCAGCCCAAGGACCCGCTCGACAACACCTCGGTCCAGGCGGCGATGATCGAGGACGCCCGCGCCCTGCTGGACGCGCTGCGGCAGAAGGAGAAGCAGGACTGAGACGCGCGGACCCCCGGCGCCGCCCGGAGGCGGCACCGGGGGTCCGGTGCGTCGAGGGGTCCGCTACTCGGCGAGCACGGCCTCGGCGTCGAGGGTGGCGCCCACGGCCTGGATCACCGCGGCGATCTTGACGGCCTCCTGGATCGTCTCGCGGTCCACGCCGGCCTTGCGCAGCACCTGCTCGTGGGAGTCGAGGCACTGGCCGCAGCCGTTGATCGCGGAGACGGCGAGGGACCACAGCTCGAAGTCGACCTTGTCCACGCCCGGGTTGCCGATGACGTTCATCCGCAGACCGGCCCGCATCGTGCCGTACTCCGGGTCGGAGAGCAGGTGACGGGTGCGGTAGAAGACGTTGTTCATCGCCATGATGGCGGCGGCCGACTTGGCGGCCGTGTACGCCTCGGACTTGAGCTTGGCCTTGGCCTCCGGCTCCAGCTCGCGCAGGACCTTCGGCGAGCGCGAGGCGATCGCGCAGGCCAGGACGGTGCCCCAGAGCTGCTGCTCGGTGAGGGCGTCCTGGTTGCCGATGACCGAACCGAGGTTCAGCTTCAGGTCCTTGGCGAAGTCCGGTACGGCGGCCTTCAGCTCATCGAGGGCCATGCTCACTCACCGGCCAGGAGCTTGCCGGCGTCGAGGGTGTCCTCGCCCTTGGTCCAGTTGCAGGGGCACAGCTCGTCGGTCTGCAGGGCGTCGAGGACCCGCAGGACCTCCTTGGGGTTACGGCCCACGGAACCGGCGGTCACCATCGAGAACTGGATCTCGTTGTTCTGGTCGACGATGAAGACGGCGCGCTGCGCGAAGCCGTCCTCGCCCTGCACGCCACAGGCCTGCATGAGCTCGTGCTTGGAGTCGGCCAGCATCGGGAAGGGCAGGTCACGCAGGTCGGCGTGGTCCTTGCGCCAGGCGTGGTGCACGAACTCGGAGTCGCCGGAGACGCCCAGGATCTGCGCGTCGCGGTCGAGGAACTCGTCGTTCAGCTTGCCGAACGCGGCGATCTCGGTCGGGCAGACGAAGGTGAAGTCCTTCGGCCAGAAGAACACCACGCGCCACTTGCCCTCGTAGGTCTTGTGGTCGATCTGCGCGAACTCCTGGCCGGCCTCCAGCGAGACACAGGCGGTCAGATCGTACGTGGGGAACTTGTCACCGACGGTGAGCACATGCACTCCTTGCGGGAGGGAAGACCCCTGCCCTTGTGGGGCGGAATGGGGACTTCCGTGAGGGTTGGACGGATCTCACATGCTGGCACAGCTGCATTGATTGCAGAAATAGCCAAGCTCTACGATGGTGATCGGAGGTACCTATCAGTGGCTGTCGGTAACAGAGGACCCAAAGCTCCCACGCTCGCGCAGCTGCGCGCCTTCGCGGCCGTGGCCGAGCACCTGCACTTCCGTGACGCGGCCGCGGCGATCGGAATGAGCCAGCCGGCGCTCTCCGGCGCGGTCTCCGCGCTGGAGGAGTCCCTCGGCGTCCAGCTGCTGGAGCGGACCACCCGCAAGGTGCTGCTGTCGCCCGCCGGGGAACGCATCGCCGCCCGGGCCCGGACCGTGCTCGACGCGGTCGGCGGCCTCATGGAGGAGGCCGAGGCGGTCCGTGCGCCCTTCACCGGGGCACTGCGCCTCGGGGTGATCCCGACGGTGGCGCCGTACCTGCTGCCCACCGTCCTGTCCCTGATCCACCGGCGCTACCCGCGCCTGGACCTCCAGGTGCACGAGGAGCAGACCGCCTCGCTGCTGGACGGGCTGGCCGGGGGCCGGCTCGACCTGCTGCTGCTCGCGGTGCCCCTCGGCGTGCCCGGGGTCACCGAGATCCCGCTGTTCGACGAGGACTTCGTACTCGTCGCGCCGCGCGACCACGAGCTGGCCGGCCGCCGCGACATCCCCCGCGAGGAGCTGCGCGGGCTGAACCTGCTGCTGCTCGACGAGGGTCACTGCCTGCGGGACCAGGCCCTCGACATCTGCCGCGAGGCGGGCCGGGAGGAGGGCGCCGCGGTCACCACGACGGCCGCCGGGCTCTCCACGCTGGTCCAGCTGGTGGCCGGCGGGCTCGGGGTGACGCTGCTGCCCCGCACCGCGCTGCGGCTGGAGACCACCCGCAACGAGTACCTGTCCACGGGGTACTTCGCCGAACCGGCGCCGTCCCGGCGGATCGCCTTCGCGATGCGCACCGGGACGGCACGGCAGGGGGAGTTCACCGAACTGGCGGCGGCCCTGCGGGAGGCGGTCCGCCCCCTGCCGGTCTGGCCCACGGACTAGAGCCCGTCCGGGGCGGCCGCCGCTACTCGGTGCGGAGGCCGTCCGGCCGCATCAGCCGCAGCAGCGGCGGCAGGCTCAGCGCGGTCACCAGCAGCACCACGCCGGCGCCGATGCCCGTCATCGCGGCCACCGAGGCCCAGTCCACCGACACGGCGACGTTCGTCATCCGCATCAGCACCGCGCCCAGCGCGAGTCCGGTCGCGGTGGCCAGCAGCAGGCCCAGGCCGATCGGCACCGCCGTCTGCCAGAGCACCGACAGGCTGAGCGTGGAGCGGCGGGTGCCGAAGGCCACCAGGGCCGACAGCAGCTTCCTGCGCTCTCGCAGCTGCTCCAGCTGCGAGACCAGCATGCTCGCGCCGATCAGCACCAGCACGCCGGTGGCGCCGATGAACAGGCCGGTGCGGATGGTGGCGAAGCGGTTGGACTGCTGGGTGGAGGCGGCCGTGAAGGCGGTCATCATCGGGTCCGTCAGGAAGACCTTGGTGCGGACCCGCTCCATCGCGTCCGCGTTTCCGGGCGGGACCTGGACGTAGATGATCGTGTACAGCCGGTCGCCCAGGTTCTTCGGCGCGGCCTTGGGGGTGGCCAGCACGCCGGAGCGCATGACGCCCGTGGGGTCCTTGCGGGAGGGCGCGGGGCGGGCGTCCTTCGGCAGGGTCCACCGCACCGCCTTGTCCGCGGTGGGGTCGTCGCCGTAGACGGGCCCGGCGAACAGGCGGGTGCCCGGCACGGTGAGCGCGGAGATGTCGGTGCCGTACGTGTCCCCGCCCTGGAGCACGAAGGTGTCGCCGTCCTTGCAGGAGGGCAGCGTCGCGAGTTCGCTCAGGGCCGCGCAGGTGCCGACGGTCAGGGACGCGCTCTGCTCCGGGTCCTTGGCCTTGAGGGCGAGGTCGGAGGTGCTCAGCGGCGTCGACCGGGCGACGCCCTCGATCGCGCCCAGTTCCCGGGCGAGGGCGTCGGTCCGGCGGGCGGACTCGCTGCCGGACGGGATGTGGACGGAGATGGCCGCCCGCCGGGTGTCCTGGCCGGTGTCCCTGGTGTACTCGCCCTCGACGCCGGCGAACAGCATCTGGAGCGCGATGGCGCCGGCCACGGCCACGGCGATGCCGTTGACCAGGCGGGCCGCGGTGCTGCTGCCGAGCTGGAGGCGGCGCACGGCCAGCTGCCAGGAGACTCCGCCGCCGCCGAGGCGGGCGACGGTCTTCTCGACCAGCCAGGGCAGCAGTGCCGTGATGCCGACCAGCAGCAGGACGACACCGCCGATGACCTGCCACTGGTTGAACTGGCCCTCGTCGTTGCCCCGTCCCATGAGCGGGACGAGCAGGGCGAGCCCGCCCAGGGGCATCAGCAGGCGCCACCAGATCCGGCGCCTGGCCGGCCTGGCGGTACGGACCACCCCGAGCGGCTCGATCACCACGCCCCGCAGGGCGAACAGCGTGACGGCGACGGCCGCGGCCGGCACGGCCACGGCGACCAGCGCCGCGAGCCACAGGGTCGGGTTGAGGTCGGCGGGGAAGACGCTGCGCTGCATGAGCGTGACCTCGCCGGCGAAGTGCCGTACGAACAGGAAGAAGACGGCGCCCAGTCCGAGGCCGAGGACGGAGCCCGTGGCCGCCTCGCCCGCGGCGATGCGGCGGGTCATCCGGCCGTCGGCGCCGACCAGCCGCAGGGCCGCCAGACGGCGGTCGCGGCGGTCGCCGCCGAAGCGGACGGCCGCGGCGATGAACACGGCCACCGGCATCAGCAGGGCCACGAAGACCATGGTCAGCAGGAGGGTGAGGATGGGGTCGAGCGGCTCGGGCACGGCGTCGTTCCTGAAGCCGGTGACCCGCTTGATGTGGGTGCCGTCCGGCTGGAGCCGGTCCTGGCCCTGGTAGAAGGCGAGTTCGTTGGGGCCGATCAGGCCCTCGTCGCCGATGACGGAGACGATCTTCCCGTTGAGGCGCTCGCGCAGCAGCTTGCCCTCGGAGGACTTCAGCAGCTCGGCGAGGGCGGGCGAGACGGCGAGCTCGCCGGTGCCGGGGAAGCTCTTCAGGCCGGGCGGCAGGGGTGCGTCCGGGCCCTCGGGCTGGAGCTGGCGGCCGTAGACGTCGTACTCGCGGAACGTGGAGTCCGCCTCGGCGACCAGCAGGGTGCCGGGGCCGGGCGCCTCCGCCGTGGGAGCGGTGAAGGTGCTGCGCGCGTCGGAGCGCACGTCCCGGGCCTGGAGGGCGCTGGGGAGGGCGGTGGTGACCAGCAGCAGGGCCACGCCGAGGCCGACGCCGACGGCGGTGAGGAGGGTGCGGGTCCAGCCCTCGCGGCCGCCGCCGAGGGCGAACCTGGCGCCCATCCGGAGGTCCTGGGACCAGGTGCGGAGGCTCATATGGCGCGCTCCATGTCGCGGGAGCGGCCGTCCCGTACGACGATCTCGCGGTCGGAGTACGCGGCGACCCGGGTCTCGTGCGTGACCAGGACCACGGCCGCGTTGGTGGACCGGGCGGCCTCGGTGAGCAGCTGCATCACGCGCTCGCCGTTGAGGGAGTCCAGGGCGCCGGTGGGCTCGTCGGCGAAGAGCACGCGGGGGCCGGTGACGAGGGAGCGGGCCACGGCGACGCGCTGGCCCTGGCCGCCGGAGACCTCGCCGGGCCGCTTGTCCTTGAGGCCGTCCACCTCCAGGCGGGCCATCCACTCCAGGGCGGTGCGTTCGGCCTCCCGGCGCTTGGCGCCGTTGAGGCGGAGGGGGAGGGCCACGTTCTCGACGCAGGTCAGCTCCGGGACGAGCTGGCCGAACTGGAAGACGAAGCCGAACTCGCTGCGGCGCAGGGCGGAGCGCTCGCGGTCGCTCATGGCGGTGAGTTCGCGGCCCGCGTAGGTGATGGAGCCGGAGTCGGGCGTGACGATGCCGGCCAGGCAGTGCAGCAGGGTCGACTTGCCGGAGCCCGAGGGGCCCATGACGGCGACGACCTCGCCCGGGTGGATGGAGAAGGCGGCGCCGTCGAGGGCGTTGGTGGGCCCGTACGCCTTGCGCAGGTCGGTGGCGGTGAGCAGGGAGCCGGCGGGGTTCATCGGCGTACCTCCTGGGCGAGCTGGTCGAGCCGGGCGGCGGTGAGTTCCAGCCAGCGGAGGTCCGCTTCGAGGTGGAACAGGGCGTGGTCGCAGACGAGCTGGTCGGCGAGGTCGCCCTTGCGCTTGCGGGTGGTGAGGATGCGCATGAGACGGAGGTGCTCGGCGCGCTGGGTGTCGAGGAGGTCGGCGGCGCTGCGTCCGGTGAGGAGCGCGAGGACGACCTTGGTGTAGAGGGTCGACTGGAGGTACGGCTCGGGCTTCTCCGGCTGGGCGAGCCATTGCTCGACGTCGGTGATGCCGGCGTCGGTGATGGCGTAGCGCTTGCGGTCGGGGCCGCCGCCGGCCTCTATGCCTTCGACCTCGACGAGGCCGTTCTTCAGCAGCCGGGACATGGTCGAGTAGACCTGCCCGTAGTGCAGCGGGCGGTCGTGCCCGAACTTCTCGTCGAAGGCGCGCTTGAGGTCGTAACCGTGACGTGGGCCGGCCTCTAGCAGGCCGAGGAGGGTGTGGCCGATGGACATGGCGACGACTGTACACGCGGTGTATACCCCCGATGTATACACCCGGTGCATAGAGCGGGGGTCGGGTGGCGTCCTTGCAGGTCAGAGCGTTGTGTCACGGTTCGGAACGGGACTTTGGTCCCGGCGTCCGGCGCCCGGCGTTCGGCGTCCGGCGGAAACGGCGAAGCCCCCTCGGCGGCGCCGAGGGGGCTTCGGGTCAGGGATCGGGGGACTTGCGGGGGCGGCCCCTGGGAGCGATGGGAGCCGCGTCGCCGGGCAGCCGCCCCGACTCCGCCAGCGCCCGCCGCAGAAGGAACTCGATCTGGGCGTTGGCCGAGCGGAGCTCGTCGCCCGCCCAGCGCGCCAGCGCGTCGTACACCTGCGGGTCCAGCCGCAGCAGCACCTGCTTGCGCTCCGCCCGCGCCGCCCTGGCCGGCCGGTCCGCGGCTCGCGCGGGCCGGCCGCTCCCGCCGGAATCCGGCGGGGGTGCGGCGGCGGGGTCCTTCCCTGGAGGGGTCACTGGTACAGGGTGCCCGTGTTCACGACCGGCTGCGCGGCACGGTCGCCGCAGAGCACCACCATCAGGTTCGAGACCATCGCGGCCTTGCGCTCCGGGTCCAGGTCCACGATGTCCTCCTCGGCCAGCCGGGTCAGGGCGAGCTCGACCATGCCGACCGCGCCCTCGACGATCTGGCGCCGGGCCGCCACCACCGCGCCGGCCTGCTGCCGCTGGAGCATCGCGGAGGCGATCTCCGGGGCGTACGCGAGGTGGGTGAAGCGGGACTCGATGATCCGCACGCCTGCCGCCGTGACCCGCGCCGACAGTTCGACGGCCAGCTTCTCGGTGATCTCCTCGGCGTTCTCGCGCAGGGAGAGGCCGTCGTCCTCGTGGGCGTCGTACGGGTACTCGATGGCGATGTGCCGCACCGCGGACTCGGCCTGGACCGAGACGAACTCCTCGAAGTCGTCGACCTCGAAGGTGGCCTGCGCGGTGTCCTCGACCTTCCACACGACGACCGCCGCCAGCTCGATCGGGTTGCCGTACGCGTCGTTGACCTTCAGCACGGCCGTCTCGTGGTTGCGCACCCGGGTGGAGATCTTCTCCCGCGAGGTCAGCGGGTTCACCCAGCGCAGGCCGTCGGTGCGGATCGTCCCGCGGTAGCGGCCGAAGAGCTGGACCACCCGCGCCTCGCCGGGGGCCACCGAGTTGAGGCCGCACATCATCACGAAGGACAGCAGGCCCAGCAGGACGCCCGCGACGATCACGGCCGCCTTGCCGCCGCCGGTCAGTGCGGTGGCGCCGAACACCACCAGCAGGACGCCGGCCGTGAGCCCGAGCAGGCCGCACAGCAGGGCGGTGCCGCCGCCGACGCTGTGCGCGGGGAACTCGCGCACCTCCGGTTCGGGCAGGACCGAGTCCACCGCGGTGTCGGTCGGTTCGTTGCTGTTCGTCATGGTCCGCCCCGTTTCAGTCAGTCACTCTGCTTAGCAAAGTGATATCACTTTTTCGGCTCACGGCAACCCCCCGCACACTCCATGCGTCGGTTCCATCGGGGTGGGTGCTCATTCTCACGTCCGGAAAAGACCGGATTGGCCGACCTTTGTCCATTCCGTCGGTGTTAGCTTCGTGAGCTGACATCGGGGGTACACGAGCGGAGCAGGAGCGATGGGCCGAGCAGAAGCGCGACGCGCTCAGAAGCAGCGCGGGGCGCGACGGGCGCCGCGTACCCGGGGCCAGAAGACCGGCATACGCCGGTTCTTCACGTGGAAGAAGGTGCTCGGCACCCTCCTCGGGACCGTCCTCGTCGGCATGGGCCTGCTGATCGGCTTCTACTTCTACCTGCCGGTGCCGCAGCCCAACGACCAGGCGACCCTCCAGAGCAACATCTACCGCTGGTCCGACGGCTCGGTGATGGCGCGCACCGGCGAGGTCAACCGCGTCATCCTCTCCATCGAGCAGATCCCCCGGCCCATCCAGAACGAGTTCATCGCCGCGGAGAACATGTCCTTCGAGAAGGACAACGGCGTGGACGTGAAGGGCCTCGGCCGCGGTCTCCTCAACACCGTCACCGGCAAGGGCAAGCAGGGTGGTTCGACCATCACCCAGCAGTACGTCAAGAACTACTACCTGAACCAGGAGCAGACGGTCACCCGGAAGCTCAAGGAACTGGTCATCGCCCTCAAGGTCGACCGCAGCATGAAGAAGCCGGAGATCCTCGCCGGCTACATGAACACGAGCTACTACGGGCGGGGCGCGTACGGCATCCAGGCCGCGGCCCAGGCGTACTACGGCGTCAACACCGACAAGCTCACCCTGGAGCAGGGCGCCTACCTCGCCGCGCTCCTCCAGTCGCCCAACGGCTACGACTGGGCCATCGCCACCGAGCGCGGCAAGGCCTTCGCCAAGGAGCGCTGGAACTACGTCCTCGACAACATGGTCAAGATGGGCGAGCTGGACCCCGGCAAGCGCGCCGGCATGCAGTTCCCGGTCCCGATCAAGCCCAAGCCCGCCTCCGGCATGGACGGCCAGAAGGGCTACCTGATCCAGGCCGCCGAGGCGGAGCTGAACCGCCAGGGCATCACGGACGACCAGATCAAGGCCGGTGGCTGGGACATCACCCTCAGCATCGAGAAGAAGAAGCAGGCCGCCCTGGAGAACGCGGTCGAGGAGGAGCTGGAGTCCAAGCTCGACCGCAAGGGCCGCAAGGTCGACGCCGCGGTCCAGGCCGGCGCCACCTCCGTGGACCCGAAGACCGGCCGGATCGTCGCGATGTACGGCGGCCGGGGCCAGCAGGAGCACTGGATCAACAACGCGACCCGGCAGGACTACCAGCCGGGCTCGACCTTCAAGCCGATCGTGCTCGCCTCCGCCATCGAGAACGGCGCCACCACCCAGGACGGCCGCCCGATCGCACCGAACACCATCTACGACGGCACCAGCCGCCGCCCGGTGGTCGGCAGCGACACCCCCTTCGCCCCGCAGAACCAGGACGACCAGGACTACGGCAAGCGGATCACCGTCCAGAAGGCGACCAACTCCTCGGTCAACTCCGTCTACGCCCAGATGATCGTGGACGTCGGCCCCAAGACCGTGAAGAAGACCGCCCTGTCCCTCGGCATGAAGGACCGCGGCGCCTTCGTCGAGCGGCCCGCCATGGCCCTCGGCTCCATGCAGTCCACGACCGTCGACATGGCCGCCGTGTACGCCACCTTCGACAACCACGGCAAGAAGGTCACGCCGTCGATCGTCAAGGCCGCCAAGCACAGCGAGCGCACCTACGAGGAGCTCGAACCCATCGGCGGTCAGGTGCTCTCCCGCGCCACCGCCGACACCGTCACCAAGGTCCTCACCGGCGTGGTGCGCAACGGCTCCGCCAACGCGGTGTCCTCCAGCGCCTACGACGCCGCGGGCAAGACCGGTACCACCGAGTCCAACAAGGCCGCCTGGTTCACCGCGTACACCCCCGAGCTGGTCACGGTCGTCGCGATGTTCGGCGAGGAGCCCGGGACCGGCACCCAGGTCACGCTGACCGGCACCGCCGGCGGCGGCCGCGCGGGCGGTTCCAGCTTCCCGGCCGACATCTGGAAGGCGTACACGCTCGCCGCCCTGCGGGGCGTCAGCACGGACACCTTCGACCTGGAGGACGCCGACATGGGCCGCGTCGAGGACCCGGACCCCACGCCGAGCGCCAGCCGCTCCAAGAAGGACGACGACCCGAGCCCGTCGCCGAGCCGGTCCAGGAAGCACGACGACGACGGTCCCTCGCCCAAGCCGAGCAAGTCGGACAAGGACCCGGAGCCGACCCCCTCGAAGACGCGGACGAACAAGCCCAAGCCCGACCCGTCCCCGAGCGCCTCGGACGGCGACGGCGACAAGCCGGAGGAGGGCGGCGCGCGGCTCAGCGGCTGACCGCGCGGTACACGCCGAAGG
This sequence comes from Streptomyces sp. NPDC101132, assembly GCF_044759225.1. Taxonomy (NCBI): domain Bacteria; kingdom Bacillati; phylum Actinomycetota; class Actinomycetes; order Kitasatosporales; family Streptomycetaceae; genus Streptomyces; species Streptomyces sp. NPDC101132. The sequence continues at coordinate 20,227 of NZ_JBIVYX010000005.1, read as the reverse complement.
GCGGCTCCCCTCGGGGAGCCGCCCTTCGGCGCGTACCGGCGGTGACGGGACCGTCCCGGCCCGGGATCCGGCCCGGCGTCAGGACCGGCCGCGCCCGCCCGGCAGCGGCAGCTCGAACCACACGACCTTGCCGCTGCTCAGCCGGGTCGCACCCCACCTGCGGGCCATCCGGTTCACCAGGAACAGCCCCCGGCCGCCCTCGTCGGTGTCCCGCGCCCGGCGCTGGCGCGGCAGCTGCGGCGAGTCGTCGCCGACCTCGCACCGCAGCACGTCCGTCCGCAGCAGCCGCAGCGTCACCGGCCGCTCGGCGTACCGCACGGCGTTCGTCACCACCTCGCTGACCAGCAGCTCCAGCGAGTCCGACAGCTCCTCCAGACCCCACCGCGACAGCGCGCGGCGGGCCAGCCGGCGGGCCCGCCCGGGGGCGGTCTCCTCCGGGTCGAGGAACCAGTACGCCACGTCGCTCGGCGCGATCCCGTCGAACCGGGCCGCCAGCAGCGCGATGTCGTCGTCCCGGTCGCCGGGCCCGAGCATGTCGAGCACGTCGTCGCAGAGCGCCTCCAGCGGCGGCGGGTGGTCCAGGCCCGTCAGCTGGGCGGTGGTGGCCAGCCGCTCGCGCAGCTGCTCGATGCCCGTCCACACGTCCCGCAGCCGCGACTCGACCAGGCCGTCCGTGTACAGCAGCAGGGTCGCCCCGGCGGGCGCGTCCAGCTCCACGGCCTCGAAGTCGACCCCGCCGACGCCGATCGGGGCGCCCGGCGGTACGCGGAGCACCTCGGCGCGGCCGCCGAGGTGGAGCAGCACCGGCGGCGGATGGCCCGCGTTGGCGATGGTGATCCGGTGCGAGACCGGGTCGTACACCGCGTACAGGCAGGTCGCCATGCGGTCCGAGCCGAGTCGCTGCGCCTGCTCGTCCAGGTGGTGCAGCACCTCGGCGGGGGGCAGGTCGAGCTGGGCCAGGGTCTGCGCGGTGGTGCGCAGCTGGCCCATGATCGCCGCGGAGGTCATGGAGTGGCCCATGACGTCGCCCACGACCAGGGCGACGCGGCTGCCGGGCAGCGGTATGGCGTCGTACCAGTCGCCGCCGACCCGGGCCGTCTCGGCCGCCGGGAGGTAGCGGGAGGCGAGCCGTACGCCCGTGGGCTGCGGCAGGCTGTCCGGCAGCATGGTGCGCTGGAGCTCGTCCGCGATGTACGCCTCGCGGCCGTACAGCACGGCCTTGTCGATGCCGAGGGCGGTGTGCGTGGCCAGCTGGGCCGCCACCAGCAGGTCGTTCTGCTCGAAGGCGGGCCGGTCGGGCCGGCGCAGGAACACGGCGGCCCCGATCACCCGGCGCCGCCCGCGCAGCGGCGCCAGGATGGCCCGCTGCCCGCGCGGTACGGGGTGCTCGGCGCCCAGCAGCTCCGGCAGCGCGGCCCGCGCCGCGGGGGCGGAGCCGAACACCGGGCGGACGCCGCGCAGCACCTCGGCCAGGGCGCCGCCGGGCTGGATCTCGCACAGCTCGGCCGCCGGCAGGTCCCCCTGGGGGCCCAGCAGCGGCAGCTGGCTGAAGTCCAGCTCGGGCGAGGTGCCGTCCGGGGCGGCCGTCTCGGTGAGGTCCTCGATGGGCCGCAGGCGGTCGGTCCGGCGCAGCCTTAAGACGACGGGGCCGACCGGGCGCTCGTCGCCGACCGGGAGCGGATCGCGCAGGTAGACCAGGATCGCGTCCGAGAAGGTCGGGACCGTGGCCCGGCACAGGCCCAGGACGATCTCGTCGAGGTCGATGCCGCGCGCGATGCGGCGGGTGGCCGCGCCGACGAAGCGGAGCCGGTCGCCCTCGCGCCGGGCCACGGCGGTGGGGTCGGTGCCCGCGGCCGGTGCGCCGGTGCCGCCGGCGGCGTCCGCCGTGCCGGGCGCGGCCGCGGGAGCGGCGGGCGCCGCCGGGGTGCCCGGGGCGGCGGCGCCGGACGCGGTGCCGGTGGCCGGGGCGTGGCGGGCTCCCGGGATGCCCTCGGCGCCCGGTGCCGCGCTGCGGGTGGCCTGGCGGGAGGGGGCCGGCGCCTTGTCGTGGCCCTCGGGGTCGGCCGACGCGGTGGCGGAGGTGCGCGGGCCGGGACCGGTGCCCGTGCTCGTACCGGAGGAGCCGGCGGCGGGCCGGCCACCCGGCTGCGCGGGCACGCCGAGACCGCCCGGGGCGTGGTTCGCCGCCGCGCTAGCCGCTGCCCCGGCACCCGGCTGCGGGCCCTCGTGAGAGGTGGGGTACTCCGTCACGCGTGGAATTCCGTCCGTTTGCGCTCGATGTGCGCTGCACACAACTCGGTCAGTCGCGGTATACCCGCTCAGCGGCACGGGCACCGTCGCCCGTCAAACCCGCTCCCCGCTCGTTACCTCTCGCTCGGTTCGGTGACTCCTGGTCAAGTCCTGCGCACAGTATGAGAATTACGGAAGTGCAGCCTTGCGGAGGACGATCCTACGTTTGAACCCCGGGGGCGCATCAAGGGTCTCATGAGGTCATATGCGCCGGGGTCCGGTCCCAGTCCTCCGGGAGGGCCGGGACGGCCCAGCGCGGATCGGGGCGCCAGTCCTGCCAGCGGTCGGAGAACGGCCGCCCCCACGCCGTGATCAGGTCGACCGCCGCGCGGCCCGCGTCCCGTACCCGCGCCGCCTGCGCGGGGTCCATCAGGCCGGACCGCTGGGCCTGGGCGAACTCGTCCTCGTCGCGCCACTTCCAGCTGTGGTCGGGGTAGACGGAGATGTCCAGGAAGTGGTCCTCGGAGTCGACGCCGCCGGACCAGCGGACCCGGGGCTCCTCCAGGTTCACGTACCAGCTCTTGAACTCCCAGTCGTGGTCCCAGAACAGCCAGACGGACCAGGGGTCGCCGGGCCGGGCCAGCTTCAGCACGCCGGCGCCCCACCACTTCGAGCGGACGGTGGTGCGGGGCGCGGTGTAGCGGGTGGCGAGCGGCTCCTCGTGGACGGGGGTGCCGTCGGCGAGCACCGGCTTGACGCATTCGGTGCCCGGGGCCATCCAGACGGCGAGGAGGTCGGCGGTGTCCTGCACCACGGTCACCGGCCGGCAGATGTGGACGTGCCCCTTCAGGCCGGGGGCGTTGTCGCGGTAGCGCCAGAGGATGTGGTCCCCGGGTGCCCAGTGCGCTTCCCCGGGCGCGCCGTGCGCGGTGCCTGCCGTACCTGTCATGCGCAGATCTTAGGGGCGGGCGCGCCGGGACCGCTGCGGTGCAGGTCACGGACGTAAATCGGCTGGATTTCGACGGTGCGCCGGGGTGTCGCGGAACGGGTTCCTCCGGCGGTCCGCGCCGGGGCCCGCGACCGGCTCCGGCCCGGGTCCGACCCTGGTCGGGGCCGGGGTCGGGGCCGGGGCCGGAGCCGGGCGGGGCGCGGTCAGGGGCGGGTCATGCGCAGGACGTCGAGGGCCTCGTCGAGCTGTTCGAGACTGAGGTCGCCCCGGTCCACGTAGCCGGATTCGAGCACGACCTCACGGATGGTCTTCCGTTCCGCGAGCGACCGCTTGGCGACCTTGGCGGCCTCCTCGTAGCCGATGTACTTGTTGAGCGGCGTGACGACCGAGGGCGAGGACTCGGCGTACTCGCGGGCCCGCTCGACGTTGGCGGTGATCCCGTCGACGGTGCGGTCGGCCAGCAGGCGGGCGGCGTTGCCGAGCAGCCGGACCGACTCCAGCAGGTTCTTCGCCATCACCGGCAGCATCACGTTGAGCTCGAAGTTGCCGGCCGCGCCCGCCACGGCCACGGTCGTGTCGTTGCCGGTGACCTGTGCCGCGACCATCAGCACCGCCTCGGGCACGACGGGGTTGACCTTGCCGGGCATGATCGAGGAGCCGGGCTGGAGGTCGGGCAGATTGATTTCGGCCAGTCCGGTGCGCGGTCCCGAGGACATCCAGCGCAGATCGTTGGCGATTTTGGTGAGCGACACGGCGATCGTCCGCAGTTGTCCGGAGGTCTCGACGAGCGCGTCGCGGGCGCCTTGGGCCTCGAAGTGGTCCCGGGCCTCGGTCAGCGGCAGGCCGGTGGCGGCGGCGACCTCGGCGATCACGGCCGCGGAGAAGCCGGGCGGGGTGTTGATGCCGGTGCCCACGGCCGTACCGCCGAGGGGGAGTTCGGCGAGCCGGGGGAGCGAGCTGCGCAGGCGCTCGATCCCGTACCGGACCTGGGCGGCGTACCCGCCGAACTCCTGGCCGAGGGTGACCGGGGTGGCGTCCATGAGGTGGGTGCGGCCGGACTTCACGACCTCGGCGAACTCCGCGGACTTCCGCTCCAGGGCCTCGGCGAGGTGGGCCAGGGCCGGGACCAGGTCCTTGGTGACCGCGGCGGTGGCGGCGATGTGGATGCTCGACGGGAAGACGTCGTTGGAGCTCTGTGAGGCGTTGACGTGGTCGTTGGGGTGGACCGGCCGGCCCAGGCGCTCGGCGGCGAGGGTGGCGATCACCTCGTTGGTGTTCATGTTGGACGAGGTGCCCGAGCCCGTCTGGAACACGTCCACCGGGAACTGGTCGTCCCAGCGGCCCTCCGCGACCTCCTCGGCGGCCGCGGCGATGGCGTCCGCCATGTCCTGATCCAGCACCCCCAGGCGGGCGTTGACCGTGGCCGCGGCGGCCTTCACGCGGGCCAGCGCGGCGATGTGCCGGGCTTCGAGCCGCTGTCCGGAGACGGGGAAGTTCTCCACCGCCCGCTGGGTCTGCGCACGCCACTTGGCCTGCGCGGGGACCCGTACCTCGCCCATGGAGTCGTGCTCGATCCGGTGGTCGCCGGTGGGTTGATCGTCAGTCATGTCCTGTGCCTCCCACAAAAGTTGAGCAGTTGTCTTGTTCGAAGTATTCCCAAGTCCCCTACTGGCCAGTAAATACCGTGGGTAACACTGACACCGGGGAGGCGTTCCATGGCGCGTACCACACCCAGAATCAGATCTACCGTCGCGGCGTTCGCGGCGTTCGCGGCCGCTCTCGGCGGCGTGTCGGCCATCACCCCGACGGCCCAGGCGGCCACTCCCGCCTCAGCCATCACACCCCTCTCGCCCGAACTGGAGGCCGTCCGCGCCGCGGAGGCCACCCGCATCTACGGCGACCCGGCCATCCGCCCGATGGCCGACCGCAAGACGGGCCTGATCTCGCTCGGGGACAGCGAGATCTCCGGCGAGGGCATCGGCACCTACGACCCGGCGACCAACACCTCGTCCAACCAGTGCCACCGCTCGCCCGACACCGCCATCCACCGCACCGGCATCGCCGCGGACCTCACCTTCAACGTGGCCTGCTCGGGCGCCTACACCGGCAACATCCGCATCGGCGGCTCGAAGCAGTACGCCGACGAGCTCGTCCAGAGCGACAGCCTCGCGATCAAGGCCCGCAACACCCGCATCAAGATGGTCCTGCTGGTCGCCGGCGCCAACGACGACCTGCAGTTCGGCCCGGTCATGACCGACTGCGTCACGCGCTGGGTGCTCAGCCAGGGCACCTGCGAGCCGAAGTACGCCCCCGGCTGGCAGGCCAGGGTCGACGGCCTCCGCCCCAAGGTCGAGGCCACCGTCGCCGACCTGCGCACGGTCATGCGGGACGCGGGCTACGCGGACGCCGACTACAAGCTCGTGGTCATGGGCTACCCGAGCCCGATCGGCCCCGACTTCCACGACAACCCGTACTTCCCCGGCAAGCTGCCCGGCGGCTGCGCCGGCTACGACTCCGACGCCACCTGGGGCCGCAACTACGCCGTGCCGACGTTCGAGAAGGGCATGCGGGCGGCGGCCAGGGCGTCGGGCGCGGTCTACCTCGACAACTCCCGCCTCTTCCACGGCCACGAGGTCTGCATGGAGGACGCCTGGGCCCGCGGCCTCTACCTGGACCTCGGCGACCACTTCCCGTGGGACGAGAACACCGCCCGCCAGTCCTTCCACCCGAACCAGCGGGGCCACGGCGCGTTCGCGTCCTGCCTGACCCAGCTCTACGACTCCGGACTGCGCGAGGCGAGCTGCGCCGACCCGGGCTCCACCGGCACCCCCGTCCTGCAGCCGCTGGCCTGGGACGACGCGTTCAAGCCGCTGAGGAACGAGGCCACCGGCAGCTGTCTGGACGCCAACGGCGGCGCGAGCGCCAACGGCACCAAGGCCATCGGCTGGGACTGCCACGGCGGCCGCAACCAGGGCTGGTGGTACGACCCGGCCCGCAAGTCGGTGCACGTCGAGCTGACCCACGACCGCTGCCTCGACGTCACGGGCGCCAACTACGCGGCCGGGACGCCGCTGGTCCTGTGGAACTGCCACGGCGGCGCCAACCAGAAGTTCACCCGCGACGGGTCCACCTACCGCCCCGCGGCGGCCCCGTCGATGTGCCTCACCCTGGCCGCCCCCAAGGACCAGCTGAAGCTCCAGCCCTGCAACGGCTCGGCCGCGCAGCGCTTCGCGTAACCGCCACCCGTCACACCCCGCACCCCCCACAGCCCCGGCCGGTGACCCTCCGGCCGGGCGTTGTGCTTTCCGGGGTCCCGGGGGCGCCGAGGGGGCGCGCAAGGCTCGCCGGGCGCGTGCGCGGGGTGCGGCGGACAATGAAGGAGGCTCGGGGGCCGGACGGGGTAAGCCTGACGCCCAGGAGGCAGTACATGTCCCGCAGCTACAGGAGACTCGGCACGCTCGGGGCCTGCGTGGCCGCCGCCGTCGCCCTCGGCTTCCCGGCGCCGGCATCCGCCGCCGTGGCCGACTTCACGATCTACGCCAAGGAGGTTCCGAGCGCCGGGGAGAGCCCCGGCAACGAGGAACCCGAGGTCGGCCAGAACTTCGCCTTCGCCGACGACCTCTACCGCGAGAAGGGCGGCTCGGCCATCGGCCGGGACGGCGGCAGCTGCACCGTCGTGCGCGCCGGGTCGGGCAACGGTCCGAGCGACATGCAGTGCGTCGGCACGCTCACCCTCAACGGCGGCCCCGGCGGCCAGCTCGCCGTCCAGGCGCTCGTCTCGGTCAACCCCGACGACGAGGCCCTGCCGTCCTTCGACGGCGCCATCACCGGCGGCACCGGGGACTTCAAGGACGCCCGCGGCTACATCCGCTTCTCCGACGGGGGCGACGGCTACCAGAAGATGGAGCTGCACTTCTTCCGCTGACGGCGGGCGCCGGGCGCTCACCGCCCACCACCGGCCGCGGGGCCCCGCCCGGGGCCCCACGACCGCGGCACGGCTCAGCCCAGACCGGGACCGCGCACCGGGATGTGGGTGAACGTCGGCTCCGGAGCGGGGTTCTGGAAGAAGTCGTTGCCCTTGTCGTCGACCACGATGAAGGCCGGGAAGTCCTCGACCTCGATCTTCCAGACGGCCTCCATGCCGAGCTCCTCGTACTCCAGGACCTCGACCTTCTTGATGCAGTCCTGGGCCAGCCGCGCCGCCGGGCCGCCGATGGAGCCCAGGTAGAAGCCGCCGTGCGTGCCGCACGCGTCCGTCACCTGCTGCGAGCGGTTGCCCTTGGCCAGCATGACCTTCGAGCCGCCCGCCGCCTGGAACTGGGCGACGTACGAGTCCATGCGGCCGGCCGTCGTCGGACCGAAGGAGCCGGACGCGTACCCCTCGGGGGTCTTCGCCGGGCCCGCGTAGTAGACCGGGTGGTCCTTCAGGTACTGCGGCATCTCCTCGCCCGCGTCCAGCAGCTCCTTGATCTTCGCGTGCGCGATGTCGCGCGCGACGACCAGCGGGCCGGTCAGGGACAGCCGGGTCTTCACCGGGTGCTTGGTCAGCTCGGCGAGGATGTCGTCCATCGGCCGGGTCAGGTCGATCTCGACCACGTCACCCGACGAGTCGAGGTGCTCGTCGGTGGTCTCCGGCAGGAAGCGCGCCGGGTCCTTCTCCAGCTGCTCCAGGAAGACGCCCTCCGCCGTGATCTTGGCGACCGCCTGGCGGTCGGCCGAGCAGGAGACGGCGATGGCCACCGGCAGCGAGGCGCCGTGCCGCGGCAGGCGCACCACGCGCACGTCGTGGCAGAAGTACTTGCCGCCGAACTGGGCGCCGATGCCGATCTTCTGCGTCAGCTCGAAGACCTGCTGCTCCAGCGCCTCGTCGCGGAAGCCGTGGCCCAGCACCGAGCCCTCGCGCGGCAGTTCGTCCAGGTAGTGCGCCGACGCCAGCTTCGCCGTCTTCAGCGCGTGCTCGGCCGAGGTACCGCCGACCACGATGGCCAGGTGGTACGGCGGGCAGGCCGCGGTACCCAGCGAACGGATCTTCTCCTCCAGGAACTTCATCATGGACGCCTCGTTGAGGACGGCCTTGGTCTCCTGGTACAGGAACGACTTGTTGGCCGAGCCGCCGCCCTTGGCCATGAAGAGGAACTTGTACGCGCCGCCGTCGGTGGCGAACAGCTCGATCTGCGCGGGCAGGTTCGAGCCGGTGTTCTTCTCGTCCCACATGGTCAGCGGGGCCATCTGCGAGTACCGCAGGTTGAGCTTGGTGTAGGCGTCGTAGATGCCGCGCGAGAGGGCCTCCTCGTCGCCGCCCTGGGTCAGGACGTTCTGGCCGCGCTTGCCCATCACGATCGCCGTGCCGGTGTCCTGGCACATCGGCAGCACGCCCGCCGCCGCGATGTTCGCGTTCTTCAGCAGGTCCAGCGCCACGAACTTGTCGTTCGACGACGCCTCGGGGTCGTCGATGATGCGGCGCAGCTGCGCGAGGTGCTCGGGGCGCAGGTAGTGCTGGATGTCGTGGATCGCCTCGGCGGCCAGCAGGCGCAGGGCCTCCGGCTCGACCTTGAGGAACGTACGGCCGTCGGCCTCGAAGGTGGAGACACCCTCGGAGGTCACCAGTCGGTAGGGCGTGTTGTCCTCTCCCAGGGGGAGCAGATCGGTGTACGCAAACTCTGGCATCGTTACCGCGGCCATTCCTCACTCGGCAGATGCGCTGACGTCCGTTGGCAGCGCAGTAGACCAGCCTAGAACCTCCTCCGGGAGTCCTGTATGTGAGGTAAGGCTCACTCGGCAGTATCGCGATCTATCGCGTCTCGCTATGCTGGGCCGGTGGACCTCGAAAAGCACCCCGCCGCCGCACCCGCCGATCCGGCCGCCGCGATCCGGGCCTCGGACGCCGACCGCGACCGCATCGCCCTCGTCCTCGCCGACGCGCTCGCCGAGGGCCGCCTGACCGCCGAGGAGCACTCCGAGCGCCTCGACGCGCTCTACGCCCGCAAGACCGTCGGCGAGCTGGAGGCGCTGGTGCGCGACCTCCCCGGCCCGCACGCCCAGGCCCCGGCCCCCGCCCCCGCCGTCCCGCACTACGCCCCGGCGCCGCCCTACGGCGGTCAGCCGGAGACGCTGCTCGCCGTGTGCTCCGGCGCCACCCGCAAGGGCCGCTGGCGGCCCGGCGCCCGCACCCGCGCGGTGAGCGTCATGGGCGACGTGACGATCGACCTCTCCGAGGCCGTGTTCGAGCAGCAGGTCATCGAGATCAGCGCGACGGCCGTGCTCGGCAGCGTCGAGATCAAGGTCCCGGAGAACGTGACGCTGCGCGGGCACGGCAGCGGCGTCCTCGGGAACTTCGAGGTCGCGGACCACGAGGGGACGGACCCCGGGGCCCCGGTCGTGATCGTCCGCGGCTTCGCGCTGCTCGGCAGCGTCGAGGCCAGGCCCAGGCGCGGGCACCGGCTGGTCGACCTGGCCGACCGGCTGCGGAAGCGCCTGGACACCTGACCTGCGGAGGACCGGCGAATTCCGGTCACTTCGTGCCGGATAACGGGCGCCACGGCGGCACGCAGTGCTTAGGGGCACGCACAGCGGGTAGGGACTGTCGCATCGTCTCTCGCTCGCGAATCCGTCGTCAGGAGTAGACCGTGCTTCAACCGCCGCATCAGTCCCTGCAGGTAGCCGCAATGCCGTCGGTTCCGGCCCCGCGGGTGCCAGCCAGGGAAGAGGACGGCCCATGGCATTCGGAGGCGGTCTGCCGCCGGGACGAGGCGGGACTCTTCTTCGCGCCCTCAAAGGAGCCGACGGCCGCCCGGCTGTCCCGGGAGGAGGCCGCGAAGCGCGTCTGCGCGCGGTGTCCCGTGATGGTCGCCTGCCGTGAGCACGCGCTGCTCCAGCCGGAACCGTACGGCGTGTGGGGCGGCCTGACCGCCGCCGAGCGCCGCGTGGTGCTGGCCAGGCGGCGCCGCCGGGCGGCCGAGCTGCGCCAGGCGCCGGGCGCCGGACCGATAGCGGCCGCGGGCTGACGTACGTACGCGGACACGCACGCGCGTACCGCGGGCATGGCAAAGGGGCGGTCCCCCGCACAGGGACCGCCCCTTGCCGTGCCGCCCCGGCCCTGCCGGGGTGTACCGCTACTGCGCGCGGTCGAAGTCGATGGCGCTGTACGCGCGCAGCTTCGACAGGCGGTGGGTGGAGTCGATCTGCCGGATCGTGCCGGACTTCGAGCGCATCACCAGCGAGGACGTGGTGGCGGTCTCGGAGCGGTAGTGCACGCCCCGGAGCAGCTCGCCGTCGGTGATGCCGGTGGCGACGAAGAAGACGTTGTCACCGGAGACCAGGTCGCCGGTGTGCAGGACGCGGCCGAGGTCGTGGCCGGCGTCGAGGGCCTTCTGGCGCTCCGCCTCGTCCTTGGGCCACAGCTTGCCCTGGATCGTGCCGCCCAGGCACTTTATGGCGCAGGCCGAGATGATGCCCTCGGGCGTGCCGCCGATGCCCATCAGCAGGTCGACGCCGGTGCCCTCGCGGGCGGCCATGATCGAGCCGGCCACGTCGCCGTCGGAGATGAACTTGATGCGGGCGCCGGTCTCGCGGATCTCCTTGACGATGCCCTCGTGACGGGGGCGGTCCAGGATGACGACCGTGATGTCCTCGACGGCCATGCTCTTGGCCTTGGCCACGCGGCGGATGTTGACGGAGACCGGGGCGTTGATGTCGACGAAGTCGGCGGCCTCGGGGCCGGTGACCAGCTTCTCCATGTAGAACACCGCGGACGGGTCGAACATGGTGCCGCGGTCGGCGGCGGCCAGCACGGCGATGGCGTTGGGCATGCCCTTGGCGTTGAGCGTCGTACCGTCGATCGGGTCGACCGCGATGTCGACCTCGGCGCCGGTGCCGTCGCCGACCCGCTCGCCGTTGAACAGCATCGGGGCCTCGTCCTTCTCACCCTCACCGATGACGACGACGCCGTTCATCGAGACGGTGGAGACGAGGGTGCGCATGGCGCGGACCGCCGCGCCGTCCGCGCCGATCTTGTCGCCGCGACCGACCCAGCGGCCGGCGGCCATGGCTGCGGCCTCGGTGACCCGGACGAGCTCCAGGGCCAGGTTGCGGTCGGGGGCCTCGGGGGAGACCTCGAGCTGGGGCGGCAAGTTGTGCTCGGTCATCGGAGCGCACCTTTCTGTACGACGACGGCCGGAAAGAGAAGAGGGTCCTGCGACTCTATCGGTAGGCCGATAGATTGAGCAGAGGGGGGCACGTATGAGCGGCATATCGGTATCCGCTTGGTATGTGCCCGCTTTGTCCCGTCTCTTTGCGCCACCCTGCCGATGATCGCTCCAGTGGATGGGGGACGATGGTCGCGTGGCAGGTATGAAAGGCAAGCAGACCATCTGGGACATGGTGCGGTCGCTGGCGGTGATCGGCGCCGTCGTGGCCCTCATCTACGTGTTCGTCCCGCATGACGAGGACGCCGACCCGACCAGGGTGGTGGACTACCGGGTGGAGCTGATCACGGCCCGGCGCGCGGCGCCGTACCCGGTGGCGGCGCCCCAGGGGCTGTCGGCGGACTGGCGCGCGACCTCGGTGACGTACGAGCGCAGGAACGCCAACTCCTGGCACCTGGGCTTCCTCGACCCGGACGGCCAGTACGTGGCCGTCGAGCAGTCGACCGAGGAGCCCCGCAAGTACGTGCCGCGGGTGACCCAGCGGGCGGAGAAGACCGACGCGACCCGGTCCCTGGGCAACGCGACCTGGCAGGTGTGGGAGGGCGCGAAGTACAACGCCCTGGTCCGCGAGGAGCAGGGGCACACCACGGTGGTGACCGGCACGGCGCCCGTCGACCGGCTCGCCGCGATGGTGCAGGCGCTGGAGGCGAAGAAGGGCTGACGCCCGCCGCCCGCGCCGGCGGCGTCCGCCGCCGGACGAGCGAAAGAGGCCGCCCCCGGAATTCCGGGGAGCGGCCTCTTGTCGCTTCGGGGGAGGCCCGGGCTCAGCGGCCCGGGCCGTCGGTCGTCAGACCGTGGTGACGACGTCGTCGTACGCCAGGCGCGGGGAGCGCGGGAACCAGGCGTCCTCGCCCGGCTTGCCGATGTTGACGACCATCAGCGGGGTGTGGTCGGCGTCCAGGAACTCCTTCTGCACGCCGCCGAAGTCCAGGCCGGTCATCGGGCCGGCGGCCAGGCCGGCGGCGCGGATGCCCACGATGAAGTAGGCGGCCTGCAGGGCGGCGTTCAGCAGCGCGGACTGCTCGCGGACCGGGCGCTCGGCGAAGAAGACGTCCTTGGCCTGCGGGAAGTGGGGGAGGAGCTGGGGCAGCTCGTCGTGGAACTCGTTGTCCGCGGAGAGGATCGCGACCAGCGGGGCGGTGGCGGTCTTCGGCTGGTTGCCCTCGGCCATGTGCTTCACGAGGCGCTCGCGGGCCTCGGCGGAGCGGACCAGGGTGATGCGCAGCGGCGTCTGGTTGAACGCCGTCGGGCCGAACTTGACCAGGTCGTAGATCGCCTGGATCTGCTCGTCCGTCACCGGCTCGTCCGAGAACGTGTTGGCGGTGCGGGCCTCGCGGAAGAGGAGGTCCTGGGCGGCGGGGTCAAGAACGAGGGACATCTGGATGCCTTCCATACGTGCTGGTCGAAGCGACGTGAACGACTCTACGACCAGATAGATGAAATTTCAACTAACTGGTGGTTCGTAGTTCAACGAACGGCATCAACCTGCGCACGCAGGTTCCTATTCCCCGGCCCCCGGTCCGCCGGAATCCGTACCGCCACCCTCACGCCCCTCCCGCGCGGCGAGCGCCGAGTCCAGCCGGGCCCGGGCCCCCTCCAGCCAGTGCCGGCAGACCTGCGCCAGCTCCTCGCCCCGCTCCCACAGGGCCAGGGATTCCTCCAGTGAGGTGCCGCCCGCCTCCAGGCGGCGCACCACCTCGATCAGTTCGTCGCGGGCCTGCTCGTAGCCCAGTGCCGTCTCCGTGCCGGTGTCCGTCTCGGCCATCCGTGATCATCCTAGATAGGTAGTGTGGCGGAAGGATTGCGTGTGTACGAATAACTAAGGTCGAATTCAAGGGACTTGAGACGGTGCGCAAGCCGCGGTTCGAGCCCGCGGCCGGGACCCCGCCGGACGCAGCCGTCAGCTGCCGGGCCCGTCCCCGCCGGGCTCCCCGTCGCCGGACGCCTCGCCACTGCCGGGCGCCCCGTCCCCGCCGGACGCCCCGTCCCCGCCGGGCGCCCCGCCCCCGCCGGGCTCCCCGGCCACCCGTACGGCGAACTCGCCCTCGGCCACCCGCGCCCTCAGCGGCTCGTCCGCCCCCACCTCCGAAGGCGACCGCACCACGTGCCCGTCGGCCCGCTGGAGCACCGCGTACCCCCGCTCCAGGGTCGCCGCCGGCGAGAGCGCCACCACCCGGGCCCGGGTGTGCGCCAGCTCCGAGTCCGCCCGGTCCAGCAGGTGCCCCAGCGTCCGGCGGCTCCGCGCGAGCAGCGCCGCGACCTGCTCCTCCCGGTCCTCGACCATCCGCTGCGGGTGCACGAAGACCGGCCGCGCCAGCGCGTGCGCCAGCCCCCGCTCCTCCCGGTCCAGCAGGCCGCGTACGGAGCGCAGCGCCCGGTCGCGCAGCATGCCCACCCGGTCCAGCTCCTCGCCCACGTCCGGCACCACCTTCTTCGCGGCGTCCGTCGGGGTGGACGCCCGCAGGTCCGCGACCAGGTCCAGCAGCGGCGAATCCGGCTCGTGGCCGATCGCCGACACCACCGGCGTACGGGCCGCCGCGACCGTGCGCACGACCTCCTCGTCCGAGAACGGCAGCAGGTCCTCCACACTGCCCCCGCCACGGGCCACGATGATCACGTCGACCTGGTCGATCGCGTCCAGCTCCTTGACCGCCCGCACCACCTGCGGCACCGCGTGCACCCCCTGCACCGCCACGTTGCGCACCTCGAACCGCACCGCCGGCCACCGCCGCCGCGCGTTCTCCAGCACGTCCCGCTCGGCCGCCGACGCCCGGCCCACCACCAGCCCGATCAGCTGCGGCAGGAACGGCAGCGGCCGCTTGCGGTCCAGCGCGAACAGCCCCTCGGCAGCCAGCGAGCGCTTGAGCTTCTCCAGCCGCGCCAGCAGCTCCCCGATGCCCACCGGCCGTATCTCCGTGGCCCGCAGCGACAGCTGGCCGCGCACCGCGTACCACTGCGGCTTGGCCAGGACCACGACCCGCGCCCCCTCCTGCACCACGTCGGCGACCTCGTCGAAGACCTCGCGGTAGCAGGTCACGCTCACCGAGATGTCGTGCGACGGGTCGCGCAGCGTCAGGAACACCACCCCCGCGCCCGGGCGGCGGTTGAGCTGGGTGATCTGCCCCTCCACCCACACCTGGCCCAGCCGCTCGATCCAGCCCCCGATGAGCCGGGACACCTGGCCGACGGGCAGCGGCGCCTCGGCCGACGTATTCAGACCCATGCAGGCAGGCTAACGGCCCGGGCCGACAGGGCCGCCGACCTCCGGGCCGCGCCGCCCCCGCTGCACCACCAGCACCACCAGACCCACGGCCAGCCACACCGCCCCCACCAGCTGCGCCGTCCACGCCGCCTCGACGATCACCGCCACCGTCACGCCCGCACCCAGCACCGGCACCAGCACGTGCCGCCACCAGCTGAAGCCGCCCTCCCCGCGCCGCACGACGAACCAGCCCACCACCGACGCGTGCAGCAGCGTGAACGCCACCAGCGCCCCGATGTCCACCACGGACACCAGGTGGTCCAGCCCGTCGTCGCGCCGGGCCGCCCACACCGCGGCGGTCAGCGTCACCGCCGCCGCCACCAGCAGCGCCGGCCGCGGCACCCCGCCCGACGTACGCGCCAGCGCACCCGGCAGCCGCCGCTCCCGCGCCATCGCGAACAACAGCCGCCCCGCCGCGGCCTGCCCCGCCAGCGCCGCGAACGCCGCCCCCACCGCCTTGCTCACCGCCACCAGATCGCGCAGCCACGACCCCACCGACGCGTCCACCGTGTCGTAGAAGGCCGACCCCTGCCGCGCCGGCTCCGCGGCCAGCTCGGCCGACGACACCGGCTCCAGCAGCGCCGCCAGGTACGTCTGCGCGATGAACAGCACCCCCGTCATGCCCAGGCAGAACAACAGCGCCCGGGCCACCCGCGCACTGCCGCCCGTCACCTCCTCCGCGAACGAGGCGATCGCGTCGAACCCCAGGTACGACAGCACCGCGACCGACACCGCACCCAGCACCGCACCCGCCGAGAAGCCCAGCGACCCGTCCCCGGTCAGCGGCGAGAGCCAGCCGCGCTGCGCACCGTCCCGCACCAGCACCGACACGGCGGCCACCAGGAACACCAGCAGGACCACGATCTCCACGGCCAGCACCACGAAGCCCACCCGCGCGGCGACCCGTACCCCCCACAGGTTCAGCAGGGTGGTCACCACCACGGCCAGCGCCGTCCACACCCAGCGGGACACCTCCGGCACCAGCGCGTGCATCGCGATGCCGGAGAAGAGGTACGCCACCGCCGGGATCAGCAGGTAGTCGAGCATCGCCATCCACCCGGCGACCAGCCCCGGCCCCTCGCCCAGCCCCTTGCGGGCGTACGTGAACACCGACCCGGCCTGCGGCGCGACCCGCACCATCTGCGCGTAGCTGAAAGCGGTGAACCCCATCGCCACCGTGGCGACCAGGTACACCAGCGCGACCGCACCGTGCGAGCGGGCGTCCAGGGTGCCGAAGACGCCGACCGGCGCCATCGGGGCGATGAACAGCAGCCCGTAGACCACCAGGTCACGGAAGCCGAGGTTCCGGCGGAGTCCGCCCCGGTCCGCGTCCAGCTCCTGCGCCGCCGTCATGCTTCCTCCACGAGCCGCCCGTACCCGCCGCGCCCGCCCCCGGGCCCCCCGGCCGGAAGACGATCTTCAGCCACCAGTCTGGGGCATGGGCACGATCTTCGGCCCCCGCTGGACGGCCTTACGATGGACCGCATGACTGCTCCCGCTTCCCGCCGTGTCCTGCTCGCCGCCCCTCGTGGCTACTGCGCGGGCGTGGACCGTGCCGTCATCGCCGTCGAGAAGGCCCTCGAGCAGTACGGCGCCCCCGTGTACGTGCGCCACGAGATCGTGCACAACAAGTACGTCGTGCAGACCCTGGAGAAGAAGGGCGCGATCTTCGTCGAGCGGACGGAGGAGGTGCCCCCGGGCAACATCGTGATGTTCTCCGCCCACGGCGTGGCCCCGGTCGTCCACGAGGAGGCCCGCCAGGGCCGGCTCGCGACCATCGACGCGACCTGCCCGCTGGTCACCAAGGTGCACAAGGAAGCGATCCGCTACGCCAACGAGGACTTCGACATCCTCCTCATCGGCCACGAGGGCCACGAGGAGGTCATCGGCACCTCCGGCGAGGCCCCCGACCACATCACCATCGTCGACGGCCCGCACGACGTCGAGAAGGTCACCGTCCGCGACGAGTCCAAGGTCGTCTGGCTCTCCCAGACCACCCTGTCCGTCGACGAGACCATGGAGACCGTCGACGCGCTGAAGACCAAGTTCCCGCTGCTGGTCTCCCCGCCCAGCGACGACATCTGCTACGCCACCTCGAACCGCCAGGCCGCCGTCAAGAAGATGGGCGCCGACGCCGACCTCGTGATCGTCGTCGGCTCGAAGAACTCCTCGAACTCCATCCGCCTCGTCGAGGTCGCCCTGGACGCCGGCGCCCGCGCCGCCCACCTGGTCGACTTCGCCCGCGAGATCGACGAGGCCTGGCTGGAGGGCGTCACCACCGTCGGCCTCACCTCCGGCGCCTCCGTGCCGGAGGTCCTGGTCGAGGAGGTCCTGGAGTGGCTCGCCGCCCGCGGCTACGCCGACGTCGAGCTGGTCAAGACGGCCGAGGAGTCCATCACCTTCTCGCTGCCCAAGGAACTCCGCCGCGACCTGCGCGCCGAGGCGGCGGACCTCGTCGCCGGCGAGTAGCCGCCGCCCCCGGCGGACCGGCCCCCCGTACGGGTGAGGGCCGGCCGCCGACGGGTACGGGCGCGCCGCGCCCCGTACGGTGATCCCATGCAGATCTTCGGCGTGGACATCGGCGGATCCGGCATCAAGGGCGCTCCCGTGGACCTGGACCGCGGCGACCTGGCGCGCGAGCGCCACAAGGTCCTCACCCCGCACCCGGCCACCCCCGAGGCCGTGGCGGACGGCGTGGTCGAGGTGGTCTCGCACTTCGGCTGGTCGGGCCCGGTCGGAGTGACCTTCCCCGGCGTCGTCACCGACGGCATCACCCGTACGGCCGCCAACGTCGACCAGGGCTGGGTCGACCTCGACGCACGCGCCCTGCTCTCCGCCCGCCTCGGCGGCCTCCCGGTCACCGTCCTGAACGACGCGGACGCCGCCGGCGTCGCGGAGATGACCTTCGGGGCCGGCCGCGGCCGCACCGGCACGGTCATCCTCCTCACCCTCGGCACGGGCATCGGCAGCGCCGTCTTCACCGACGGACGGCTGGTGGCCAACACCGAGCTGGGACATCTGGAGCTGCACGGCCACGACGCCGAGAAGAAGGCCTCCACCCGCGCCAAGGAGGACGAGGACCTCACCTGGGAGAAGTGGGCCAAGCGGGTGCACCGGTACCTGGCGCACGTGGAGATGCTGTTCTCGCCCGAGCTGTTCATCATCGGCGGCGGCGTCAGCCGCAAGGCCGACAAGTTCCTGCCGCTCCTGGAGGGCATCAGGGCCGAGATCGTGCCGGCCACCCTCCAGAACAACGCGGGGATCGTGGGCGCGGCGATGGCGGCCAGGCGGTCCGCGGCGATCTGACCGGTACGGCGGTCTGCTCGGCACGGTCCCGGCGATCTGACCGGTACGGCGATCTGACCGGTACGGGCCCTACGGGCGCCCGGGCCGGTGCGGCAGGCGCCGCCGACCCACCAGCACGGCCTTCCGGACCACCACGATCAGCGCGGCGACCAGCGTCCCGGCGTACAGCCAGCCCGCGTGCAGCGCGAGGGCGGTCACCACCCCCATCAGCTGCCCGCCCAGCCCGCCGGAGCCGCCCGCGATCGGCCAGACCCCGGTGGCGAAGGCGATCGGCACGGCGATCGGCGCGGTGATCAGGTCGGCCGGCCGGACCCACAGGGCGGTCGCGGCGGCCACGGGCAGGAACAGCAGCCCGTAGGCGAGCATCGAACCGTCGAAGAGCAGCCAGTCGAACCCGGCGACCAGCGCCATCGCCGCACACGCGAACAGCCCGCCGCCCAGCCCCGTCAGCCGGGGCCGCGGCAGCCTGCGCAGCAGGGGCACCGCCCGGCCCGCCGAAGGACGGGGGCGCGGCCGCGCCTGCGGCGGCAGCGGCGAGGGCCGCCGCGCCTGCTGTCGCTGAGGGTGATACGGGGATCGCGTCCTGTGTTGCTCCACCCCCCAAAACTAGGCGGCGGGGACCCCGTATCCCCCCTGGACACGTCGACCGGCGGGCATCGGAACGTAAACTGTCCGGTGGCCCGTCTCCGGGCCGGGTGTCCATACCCCCCTCCAGCTCACGGGAAGTCGCCAACGTGTCGCTCACGATCGGAATCGTCGGCCTGCCGAATGTCGGCAAGTCGACCCTGTTCAACGCCCTGACCAAGAACGACGTGCTGGCGGCCAACTACCCGTTCGCCACCATCGAGCCGAACGTCGGCGTCGTCGGCGTCCCGGACCCGCGCCTGGCCGTGCTGGCCGGCATCTTCGGCTCGGCGAAGGTCCTCCCGGCCACCGTCGACTTCGTCGACATCGCCGGCATCGTCCGCGGCGCGAGCGAGGGCGAGGGCCTGGGCAACAAGTTCCTGGCGAACATCCGCGAGTCGGACGCGATCTGCCAGGTCATCCGCGCCTTCAAGGACGAGAACGTCGTGCACGTCGACGGCAAGGTCTCCCCGAAGGACGACATCGAGACGATCAACACCGAGCTGATCCTCGCCGACCTCCAGTCCATCGAGAAGGCGGAGCCGCGCCTGACGAAGGAGTCCCGCCTCCAGAAGGACAAGGTCGCGGTCCTGGCCGCGGTCGTCGAGGCGCGCAAGATCCTCGAAGAGGGCCACACCCTCTTCTCGAAGGGCATCACCAAGGGCACGGAGCAGGGCGACCTCCTCCACGAGCTGCACCTGCTCACCACCAAGCCCTTCCTCTACGTCTTCAACGTCGACGAGGACGAGCTGACGGACGACGCCTTCAAGGCCGAGCAGTCCGCCCTGGTCGCGCCGGCCGAGGCGATCTTCCTGAACGCCAAGCTGGAGGCGGACCTCGCCGAGCTGGACGACGAGGAGGCCCTCGAACTCCTCCAGTCCGTCGGCCAGGAGGAGCCGGGCCTCGCGACCCTGGGCCGCGTCGGCTTCGACACCCTGGGCCTGCAGACCTACCTGACGGCCGGCCCGAAGGAAACCCGCGCCTGGACCATCAAGAAGGGCGCCACCGCCCCCGAGGCGGCCGGTGTCATCCACACCGACTTCCAGCGCGGCTTCATCAAGGCCGAGGTCATCTCCTTCGCGGACCTGGTCGAGTGCGGCTCGGTCGCCGAGGCCCGCGCCAAGGGCAAGGCCCGCATGGAAGGCAAGGACTACGTCATGCAGGACGGCGACGTCGTGGAGTTCCGCTTCAACGTCTGACCCGCCACCAGCACCCGGAGGGGCCGGCTCCCAGGAGGAGCCGGCCCCTCCGCCGCACCCGGGCTGCCGAAGTTGACACCGCGGCGGCCGCTCCGTAATGTTCTCCGAGTTGTCCGACGTGAGCACCGACCCCGGTCGGCCCCGGACAGCCCTTCCGCAAGATCACAGAAGCCGACGGTGCTTTTCCGCGCCGTTCTGCTTTCGCGCGTTCTTGCGAAAAATGCGGAATCCGCATCGGAAGGCCGGCGGGATCCGCCCGATTAGCGTCGGGGGCAGGGAATCCGCTAAAGTCTCACTCGTCGGAACGGCCCAACGGCCGGGAAGACAAATCCCGCTGACTGGGAATCAGACGCCGAAAGGATCTGATAGAGTCGGAAACGAAGGAAGCGCCCGGAGGGCCCGGAAACGGGAACAAAGGAAGCGACCGCACCTTGAGAACTCAACAGCGTGCCAA
>NZ_JBIVYX010000004.1:419962-537029 GCF_044759225.1 Streptomyces sp. NPDC101132 | reverse complement strand
GCTGCGCCCCTGGCCTTCGGCCACCCCCGGCCCGGGCCTGCCTCCGGTCCAGCCTGCCACGACGCCTCAAGCACCTGCCCCACACACCACACGACCCACCAGGGCGGCCAAGGGTTGTGCGGGGGAGGGGTGCGGTGAGGGGCGGGGCGGGGCGGGGTGAGGGGCGGGGCGCGGTGAGGGGCGGGGCGGGGTGAGGGGCGGGGCCCCGCGGTGGTGGGGAGTGGGGGCGGCTCGGTACATCGGCGGTGGTGGGTGTGGGGAACGGAACGTCCGGGATGTCGGTGGACCCGGCTAGCCTCTTTTCTCGTGTCCGCGCGCATCACCGATCCCGAGCAGCTCAAGGAGCTCCTCGGCATCCCCTTCACCCCGGAGCAGACGGCCTGCATCACCGCGCCGCCCGCCCCGCAGGTCATCGTGGCCGGAGCCGGGTCGGGCAAGACCACGGTCATGGCCGCGCGCGTGGTGTGGCTGGTGGGCACCGGGCAGGTCGCGCCCGAGCAGGTGCTCGGCCTGACCTTCACCAACAAGGCGGCCGGCGAGCTCGCCGAGCGGGTGCGCGCCGCGCTCGTCAGGGCCGGGGTCACCGACCCCGATCCCCTGCCCGGAGATCCGGACGGCGTGGCGGGGGAGCCGCGCATCTCCACGTACCACGCCTTCGCCGGGCAGCTGCTGACCGATCACGGGCTGCGCATCGGGCTGGAGCCCAGTGCGCGGCTGCTTGCCGATGCGACGCGGTTCCAGTTGGCCGCCCGCGTGCTGCGGGAGGCGCCCGGGCCGTATCCGGCACTGACCCGGTCCCTGCCCGACCTGGTCGGTGACGTGCTGGCGCTGGACTCGGAGCTGTCCGAGCACCTGGTCGAGCCGGACCGGCTGCGCGCGTACGACACCGGGCTCCTCGCCGGCCTCGCCGGCGTGAAGCTCGGGAACGAGGACCTGCGGAAGGTCCCGGCGGCCGCCGCGGCCCGGCTGGAGCTGCTGGAGCTGACCGAGCGGTACCGCGCGGCCAAGCGGTCGCGCGACCTGCTCGACTTCAGCGACCAGATCGCCCTTTCCGCACGGCTCGCCACCACCCGGCCCGAGGTGGGCGCGCTGCTGCGCGAGGAGTTCCGGATCGTGCTGCTGGACGAGTACCAGGACACCTCGGTCGCGCAGCGGCTGTTGTTGTCCGGGCTGTTCGGTGGGGGTACGGGGCACGCCGTCACCGCCGTCGGCGACCCCTGCCAGGCGATCTACGGCTGGCGCGGGGCCTCCGTGGCGAACCTGGACGACTTCCCCGAGCACTTCCCGTACACCGACGGCAGCCCGGCCACCCGGTACTCGCTCAGCGAGAACCGCCGCAGCGGCGGCCGCCTGCTCGACCTCGCCAACGGCCTGGCCGCCCCGCTGCGCGCGATGCACGAGGGCGTCGAGGCGCTGCATCCCGCTCCGGGCGCCGAGCGGGACGGCTTCGCGCGGTGTGCGCTGCTGCCCACGCACGCCGAGGAGCTGGACTGGCTCGCGGACTCCCTCGCGCACCTGGTGCGCACCGGCACGGCGCCGGGCGAGATCGCGGTGCTGTGCCGGTCCGCCGCCGACTTCCCGGCCATCCAGGGCGCGCTGGTCGCCCGGGACGTGCCGGTCGAGGTCGTCGGCCTGTCCGGGCTGCTGCACCTGCCCGAGGTCGCCGACCTGGTCGCCATGTGCGAGGTGCTCCAGGACCCGGGGGCCAACGCCTCGCTCGTCCGGCTGCTCATCGGTCCGCGCTGGCGGATCGGCGCGCGCGACCTGGCGCTGCTGGGGCGGCGCGCCCGGCTGCTGGTGGCACGAGAGCGGGGGGAGGACGAGGCCGACCGGCTGGCGGAGGCCGTCGAGGGGGTCGACCCCTCGGAGATCATCTCGCTGGCCGACGCGCTCGACGCCTTCCTCGACGGGGGCGGCGCGGAGGACGGCCTGCCGTTCTCCGCCGATGCCCGGGTGCGGTTCGCCCGCTTCGCGGCGGAGCTGCGCGACCTGCGGCGGGGGCTCGCCGACCCGCTGATGGACGTGCTGCACCGGGTGCTGTCCGCCACGGGTCTGGACGTGGAGCTGTCGGCCTCGCCGCACGCGCTGGCCGCCCGGCGGCGCGAGACGCTGTCCAACTTCCTGGACGTGGCCGCCGGGTTCGCCGCCCTCGACGGCGAGACCTCGCTGCTGGCCTTCCTGTCCTTCCTGCGCACCGCGGCCGAGTACGAGAAGGGGCTGGACAACTCGCTGCCCGGCGGCGAGAACACGGTCAAGGTGCTGACCGCCCACAAGTCCAAGGGCCTGGAGTGGGACGTGGTGGCGGTGCCCTCGCTGGTGACCGGGGCCTTCCCGTCGGACCGGCCGCGCGAGTCGTGGACGGCGCAGCCGCAGGTGCTGCCGCACGCCCTGCGCGGGGACGCGGCGACGCTGCCGGACGTCGGCGGCTGGACCTCGGCCGCGATGAAGGCGTACAAGGCCGAGATGAAGGACCACACGGAGCTGGAGGAGCTGCGCCTCGGCTACGTCACCTTCACCCGGCCGCGCTCGTTGCTGCTGGCCTCGGGGCACTGGTGGGGGCCCTCGCAGAAGCGGCTGCGGGGCCCGTCGGCCTTCCTGGAGGCGCTGTACGCGCACTGCGTGACGGGGCACGGGGAGATCGAGGTCTGGGCGGAGCGGCCGGGCGAGGACGAGACGAACCCCGCGCTCGACACCCCCGGGCACGACCGGTCCTGGCCGCTCCCGCTGGACCGCGCGGCCCTCCGCCGCCGCCGCGCGGCCGCCGACCTGGTCCTGGCCCACCTGGAGGCCTCCGGCCCGGATACGGGTTCCGGGCGGGGCGAGGGCCGTGCGCGGGGTGCGCATGCCGGGCGGGGCGAGGGCCGTGCGTCGGGTGCGGATGCCGGGCGGGGCGAGGCGCTTCGCGCCGGCGGGGAGGACGCCGGGGAGTACCTCTGGCCGCCGCACTGCGACGACCCCTTCCCGGACGACTGGTACGGCCCGGACGGCACGGCGTACGCCGCCCCGGACGGGACGCCGCCCGGCCGCGCCGTCCCCGCCTCGGGGGCGGCCCGTGGCGTACGCGCCACCGTGGATGCGGATGCCTACCGGGACCGCCCGGCCGGCCTCCGTGCTTCCGGGGGCGCGGACGACCGGGAGGACCTGTGGGCGGGCGAGGACGTCCGCACGGGCCTGCCCGCCGCGGGCGGACCGGAGGCACCGCAGCACGGCCCCGGTGCGTCCGCCGACGGCACCACCCCCGCCCTCCCGGACACCGCCGCCGGCGAGTGGTCCGAGACCCCTCGGGCTGCCGAAGCCCCGTGGGCCGACGAGGACCCCTGGGCCGGTGAGGACCCCTGGGCCCCGTCCCTCGGTGGGGGCGCGGCGACGGGTCCTCACGTGCCCGCGGACCCGCCGCGCGCCCGGGCCGGCGAGCCCCTGCGTGCGGACGGCGTGCGGAGTGACCGCCCGGCCGGCCAGCCTGCGGCGGACCCCGCCCCCCGTGCCGCGGGTGTCTCCGGCGACCCCTGGGGCGACGAGGACCCCTGGGCCGGCCAGGGCGCGCCCGGGGACGACGCGTACCCGGCGCGCTCCGGTGTGCCGGCGCCCAGGGCCGGGGCCGGGGGGCCGGCGGGGCGTGGCCCCGAGGGCACGTCCGCCGCCCGTACGCGCGGGCCCCGCCTCACTCCGGAGGAGGCCCGGCTCGCCGCGTCCTGGGACCGGGACCTGGAGGCGCTCGCCGGGGAGCTGCGCCGGGCCCGGGCCGCCGTGCGCGACGTACCGCTCCCGCAGGCGCTCACCGCGTCGCAGCTCCAGCGGCTCGCCGCCGACGAGGAGGGCTTCGTCCGCGAGCTCGCCCGCCCCATGCCCAAGCCCCCGCAGCCCGCGGCCCGCCGCGGCACCCGCTTCCACGCCTGGGTGGAGTCCCGCTTCGACGAGCTGGAGCTGCCCCTGCTCGACCCCGAGGACCTGCCCGGCACCGACGCGGAGATCGCCGACGAGCGCGACCTGGAGCTGCTCAAGGCCAGCTTCGAGCGGAGCGAGTACGCGGCCCGCACCCCGTACCGCATGGAGGTGCCCGTGCAGGTCACCCTGGCGGGCCGGGTGGTCCGGGGCCGGATCGACGCCGTGTACCGCACGGACGACGGCGGCTTCGAGATCGTCGACTGGAAGACCGGCCACGGCACGAACGCCGACCCCCTCCAGCTCGCCATCTACCGCCTGGCCTGGGCGGAAGCCCACGGCATCGACCCCGAGCGGGTCGCCGCCGCGTTCCTGCACGTCCGCAGCGGCCGGGTGATCCGCCCCTCCCGGCTGCCCGGCAGGGCCGCCCTTGAGCGGATCCTCCAAGGCAAATCGGGCGCGCGAAGGGGGCCCCGGACGGGCGGCTAGGCTCGGGGTATGAGCCTCACCCCGGACAGCGCCGTCCGTACGTACATCGACACGCACCGCGCCGCCTTCCTCGACGACCTCGCGGAATGGCTGCGCATCCCCTCCGTCTCGGCCCAGCCGGACCACGACGGGGACGTGCGGCGCAGCGCCGACTGGCTGGCCGCCAAGCTCCGCGAGACAGGCTTCCCGGTCGCGGAGGTCTGGCCCACGGCGGGTGCCCCCGCGGTGTTCGCCGAGTGGCCCAGCGGTGACCCGGAGGCTCCCACCGTGCTGGTCTACGGCCACCACGACGTCCAGCCCGCGGCCCGTGAGGACGGCTGGCACACGGACCCCTTCGAGCCCGTGATCGTCGAGGCGGCCGGGGGCGGCGCCCGCATGTACGCCCGCGGTGCGGCCGACGACAAGGGCCAGGTGTTCTTCCACACCCTGGGCGTCCGCGCGCACCTGGCCGCCACCGGCCGCACGGCGCCCGCGGTCAACCTCAAGCTGCTGGTGGAGGGCGAGGAGGAGTCCGGCTCCCCGAACTTCCGCGACCTCGTCGAGGAGCGCGCCGCCCGGCTGGCCGCGGACGTGGTGATCGTCTCCGACACCGGCATGTGGTCGGAGACCACCCCGACCGTCTGCACCGGCATGCGCGGCGTCGCGGACTGCGAGATCGAGCTGTTCGGCCCCGAGCAGGACATCCACTCCGGTTCCTTCGGCGGGGCCGTGCCCAACCCGGCCACCGTCGCCGCCCGCCTGGTGGCCGCGCTGCACGACGAGGACGAGCGGGTCACCATCCCCGGCTTCTACGACGGCATCGCCGAGCTCTCGCCCGCCGAGCGCGAGCTGATCGCCGAGCTGCCCTTCGACGAGTCGGAGTGGCTGCGCACGGCCAAGTCCCACGGGACGCTCGGCGAGGCCGGGTACTCGACGCTGGAGCGGGTCTGGGCCCGCCCGACGGCCGAGCTGAACGGCATCGGCGGCGGCTACCAGGGCCCCGGCGGCAAGACGATCATCCCCAAGGGCGCGCAGCTGAAGCTGTCGTTCCGGCTGGTCTCCGGCCAGGACCCGTACGTGATCGAGGCGGCCGTGAAGGACTGGGTCGCGGCCCGGATCCCGGCCGGCATCCGCCACGAGATCGTCTTCGGCGCCCCGACCCGCCCCTGCCTGACCCCGCTGGACCACCCGGCGCTGCAGTCGGTGACCCGGGCCATGGGCCGCGCCTTCGGCGAGAAGATCCGCTACACCCGCGAGGGCGGCTCGGGCCCGGCGGCCGACCTGCAGGACGTGCTGGGAGCACCCGTGCTGTTCCTCGGGATCTCCGTACCGTCCGACGGCTGGCACGCCCCCAACGAGAAGATCGAGCTGGACCTGCTGCTCAAGGGCGTGGAGGCCACCGCCTACCTCTGGGGCGACCTGGCGGAGAACTGGACCGGGGGCGCCGCCCACCGGTGACCGGGGGAGGGCGGCCCCTGTCCGAGTCCGCCCCGGCCGGCCGCCCCTCACGGCCGGCCGCCACCGACGATCACGTGCGCCGCACCGCACCACACACGCACCGTTCACCACACAACGGGGGAGTTGGAAGCACCTGTGAGCACCTCGACCGAGAACCTGGGTCTGACGGCGGGCCGTCCGGTCTCGCTGACCGCGCCGAGTGGCATCGACCGGGCCGCCCACCACCGCCTCGACGAGGCCTGGCTGGCGGCCGCCTGGAGCCACCCGACCACGCGGGTCTTCGTGGTCTCCGGCGGCCAGGTGCTGATCGACGACACCCCGGACGGCGGCACCGGGATCGTGATGACCCCGGCCTTCGACGCGCCCCTGACCGAGACCCACCGGTACTTCCTGGGCACCGACGAGGACGGCGTCAGCTACTTCGCCCTCCAGAAGGACTCGCTGCCGGGCCGGATGGACCAGTCCGCGCGCCCCGCGGGGCTGCGCGAGGCGGGGCTGCTGCTGTCGCCGCGCGACGCCGGGCTGATGGTGCACGCGGTGGCGCTGGAGAACTGGCAGCGGCTGCACCGCTTCTGCTCGCGCTGCGGCGAGCGCACCGTGGTGGCCGCGGCCGGGCACGTCCGGCGCTGCCCGGCCTGCGGGGCCGAGCACTACCCGCGTACCGACCCCGCGGTGATCATGCTGGTCACCGACGACCAGGACCGCGCGCTGCTGGGCCGCCAGGTGCACTGGCCGGAGGGCCGCTTCTCCACGCTCGCCGGCTTCGTGGAGCCGGGCGAGTCCATCGAGCAGTCGGTGGTCCGCGAGGTGTGGGAGGAGGCCGGCGTCACCGTCGGGGAGGTCGAGTACGTCGCCAGCCAGCCCTGGCCGTTCCCGTCCAGCCTGATGCTCGGCTTCCGGGCCCGGGCCACCAGCTCCGAGATCAACGTGGACGGCGAGGAGATCGAGGAGGCCCGCTGGTTCTCCCGCGAGGAGCTGCGCCTGGCCTTCGAGTCCGGTGAGGTCGTGCCCCCGTCGGGGATCTCGATCGCCGCCCGGCTCGTCGAGCTCTGGTACGGCGAACCGCTGCCGAAGCCGCTGGGCTGACCCGGCGCGGCCCCGGAACGCGCGGGGCGGGGGCCCGTGACGCACGGAGCCCCCGCCTCGGCGGGGGCTCGGCGTCGCGCGCTGCGGGCCTCAGACGGCGAGGGCCTGCTGCACCTGGGCCAGGCTCGGGTTCGTCATGACCCGCTCGCTGCCGGTGGAGGAGACCACCAGGACGGTGGGGACGGTCTGGTTGCCGTCGTTCGCCTTCTCGACGAAGGCGGCCGACTCCGGGTCCTGCTCGATGTTGATCTCGGTGTAGGCGATGCCTTCCCGGTCCAGCTGGCTCTTCAGCCGGCGGCAGTAGCCGCACCAGGTGGTGCTGTACATCGTCACGGAACCCTGCATGGTGGGTGCGCTCCTCTGGGGACGTGGTCACGAGCGGACCGGCGGGGCCTTACGGCCACGTCGGTCCGACCATGCGAACGTACGGCGGCCCCCGGTCATTCCCGCCGCCTGCCCCGTGGCATCAGTCATATTCGTACGACCGACCCCCCTCCCCTGTGGACAACCGCCGCGTCCGCCTCGTGGGACCTGGCAGCATGGCTGTGTGACAGCAGCAACGCATTCCCCCTCCTTCCCCTCCGAAGCGGAGTCGGCCGACGCGGTGCTCCTGGGCCTGGACCCGGAGCAGCGCGAGGTGGCGACCACGCTGCGGGGGCCGGTGTGCGTGCTGGCCGGTGCGGGCACGGGCAAGACCCGCGCCATCACCCACCGGATCGCGTACGGCGTGCGCTCCGGCGTGCTCCAGCCCGCGAGCGTGCTGGCCGTCACGTTCACCAACCGCGCGGCCGGCGAGATGCGCGGCCGGCTGCGCGCGCTCGGCGCCGGAGGGGTGCAGGCCCGCACGTTCCACTCGGCCGCCCTGCGCCAGCTCCAGTACTTCTGGCCGCGCGCCGTCGGCGGGGAGCTGCCCCGGCTCGTCGAGCGCAAGATCCAGCTGGTCGCCGAGGCCGGGGCCCGCTGCCGCGTCCGCCTCGACCGGAACGAGCTGCGGGACGTCACGGGCGAGATCGAGTGGGCCAAGGTCACCCAGACCGTCCCCGGCGACTACCCGGCCGCCGCCCACAAGGCGGGCCGGGAGGCCCCCCGGGACGCGGCGGAGATCGCCCAGATCTACTCGACGTACGAGCAGCTCAAGCGCGACCGCGTCATGATCGACTTCGAGGACGTGCTGCTCCTCACGGTCGGCATCCTCCAGGACCGCCACGACATCGCGGAGACCGTCCGCGCCCAGTACCAGCACTTCGTGGTGGACGAGTACCAGGACGTCAGCCCCCTCCAGCAGCGGCTCCTCGAACTCTGGCTGGGCGACCGCGACGACCTCTGCGTGGTCGGCGACGCCAGCCAGACCATCTACTCCTTCACCGGCGCCACCCCGGACCACCTGCTCGACTTCCGGAACCGCCACCCGCACGCCACCGTGGTCAAGCTGGTCCGCGACTACCGCTCCACCCCCCAGGTGGTGCACCTGGCGAACGGCCTGCTCGGGCAGGCCCGCGGGCGCGCGGCC
The DNA here is from genome assembly GCF_044759225.1 of Streptomyces sp. NPDC101132. Taxonomy (NCBI): domain Bacteria; kingdom Bacillati; phylum Actinomycetota; class Actinomycetes; order Kitasatosporales; family Streptomycetaceae; genus Streptomyces; species Streptomyces sp. NPDC101132. Next base: position 528,625 of record NZ_JBIVYX010000004.1, on the reverse strand, counting down.
GACCACCGGCTGGAGCTGGTCTCCCAGCGCGAGCCCGGCCCCGAGCCCGTCTATGCGGAATACGCCGACGAGCCGGCCGAGGCCGAGGGCGTGGCCCGCCGGATCAGCGACCTCATCAAGAGCGGCGTACCCGCCGGCGAGATCGCCGTGCTCTTCCGGATCAACGCTCAGTCCGAGGTCTACGAGCAGGCCCTGGCCGACGCGGGCGTGCCCTACCAGCTCCGCGGCGCCGAACGCTTCTTCGAGCGCCAGGAGGTGCGCCGGGCCATCGCCGAGCTGCGCAGCGCCGCCCGCTTCGGAGCGAACGACCCGCTGCTGGACGACGTGGTCGAGCTCCCCGCCCAGGTCCGCGCCGTCCTCAGCGCGAACGGCTGGACCCCGCAGCCCCCCGCCGGCTCCGGCGCCGTGCGGGACCAGTGGGAGTCGCTCGCCGCCCTGGTCCGGCTCGCCGAGGACTTCGCCCGCGCCCGGCGCGAGGTCACCCTGGCCGACCTCGTGGTGGAGCTCGACGAGCGGGCCGCCGCCCAGCACGCCCCGACCGTGCAGGGCGTCACGCTCGCCTCGCTGCACGCGGCCAAGGGTCTGGAGTGGGACGCCGTCTTCCTGGTCGGGCTCACCGACGGCATGCTGCCGATCACATACGCGAAGACCGACGACCAGATCGAGGAGGAGCGGCGCCTGCTCTACGTCGGAGTGACCCGCGCCCGGCTCCACCTCACGCTGTCCTGGGCACTGGCCCGCTCCCCGGGCGGCCGGGCGTCCCGCCGCCCCAGCCGCTTCCTGAACGGCCTGCGCCCCGGCTCCCTGGGCGGGGGCCCCCGCGGCACCGGCGGGGCCGGCGGCATCGAGCGGGGCGTCCGCAGGCGGCACCGCGGCCCCGTGCTGTGCCGGGTGTGCGGCAAGACGCTCAACGACGCGGGTGAGATGAAGCTCATGCGCTGCGAGGACTGCCCCTCCGACATGGACGAGGGACTCTACGAGCGCCTCCGCGACTGGCGCGCGGGGCAGGCGAAGAGCCTGGGACAGCCCGCGTACTGCGTCTTCACGGACAAGACCCTGATGGCGATCGCCGAGGCCGCGCCGTCCGACGGCGGAGAGCTCGCGATGATCTCAGGAGTGGGTGGCCGCAAGCTTGAGCGGTTCGGAGCCGACGTCCTGGCCATCTGCGCAGGTCAGGACCCCGAGGAGGCGGACGGGGACGACGCGTAGAAACTCGTCGGAAAAATAGTTTGCACATGCCCCGCAGCTCCCCATAGGTTCTTAGCAACGGAAACGGTGGCTTCTCTGAGGCCCCCGCTCCGTGCTGTACTTATCCGAATACGCATGGGACAGGCCCCCGGGCCACCGTCCCCGAGACGCCGAGAGGAGGCGAGACCAGTGACCAGCTTCATGACCTTCACCAAAATGACCGATCGCTCGGTCGCCGCTTCCTGCCTGCTCGGCTCCACCCAGCTCGTCTCGTTCATTCCCGCTGCTCAGGGCACCGGTCTGTCCGCTGCCTTCGTCGGCGGTCCCGCCGCCCTCGCGACCCTTCCGGTCCGTGAGCGCAATGAGCGGAGCGAGCGACCGACCCAGGCACCGGCAGCAGTAGCAGTGGCTCAGGCAGATGCCTATGCCTTTGCGGCCACCGGTGCCGGATCCCTGAAGCAGACGACGCAGCACCACACGATGTGGGCCTTCCGTGGGCTCGAACCCTGGAGTGATCCAGCCTGATCTCCTGATCAGGCAGGCGCCTTCAGGGCCGCGGAACCCCACCCGGGATCCGCGGCCCTTCTGTTTGTCCCCGAACGGGGACGACGGAGCGAAGGGGCCTCGGGACTGGCAACACCCGGTACCAGCCGAAACCCGGCCAACAGGCCGAACCGAACAGACGAGGAAAGAAACCACCGTGCAACTCGAAGCGCACGCCCCGTCCGTACCGCCCTCCCAGATGATCTCCCCGCCCGCAGTCCCGGAGGACTCCGCCTTGACTCCGCTCACCGCGCTCACCGCGCTCGACGACGCCATCGAGAACCTCGGCGTGCCCGTTCCGTGCCGCACCTACGACCCGGAGGTCTTCTTCGCCGAGTCCCCGGCCGACGTCGAGTACGCCAAGTCGCTCTGCCGCACCTGCCCGCTGGTCGAGGCCTGCCTCGCCGGCGCGAAGGAGCGCCGCGAGCCCTGGGGCGTCTGGGGCGGAGAGCTCTTCGTCCAGGGTGTGGTCGTCGCCCGCAAGCGGCCCCGTGGCCGCCCGCGCAAGAACCCGGTCGCGGCATGACCGGCATCGGCACCATCGACCGTCCCCTCACGCACGAACCTCCGAAGCAGGCCCCGATGACCCCCCACACCTCCGAGCAGCCGTCCGGCTCCGCCACCACCGACTTCAACACCCCCGGCGCGCACATCTCGCGTCAGAACAGGACCCGCGAAATGCAACTCATCCCAGAAGCCCTGGCCCGTGCCCATATGAACGAACGCCTGCGTGAGGTCGAGGCGGAACGTCAGGCCGTGCGCCTGATCGCCGCCCGCCGCATGCAGCGGCGCGCCGAGCGCGTCTCCATGCGCGCCCGCCGCGCGCTGGCCATGGCGGTCATGCACTGATCCAGCGGCCTGAAGGCTGACCCAGCCCGATCCGCCTCCCGTGGGGACCGGTCCGAACGGACCGGTCCCCACGGTGCGTTGCGGACGCCGTCAACACCTCGCGGCGATATCGTCTGGAGGTGGACCAGCAGACTCCCCACCCCCCACCGCCGGGTCCCGCGAACGGGGCCGTCGTGTGCGCGCGCTGTGGCAAGCAGGCCCCCGAGGGCCCCCCGGTCACCTGGACCTGCTCCGTGGAGAACGGCAGCAGACAGTTCTTCTGCGACGACTGTGCCCGGGCCAACATCCGGGCCATCGAGGGCAGACTGGACTCGTCCTGGTGGTGACCCGGACCAGGTGGTGACCCTGTGGTGGCTCAGTCCCCGAGGGCCGGTTCCTCCGCGAGGAATCCCGGCAGCCAGGCCTGGAGTTCCTCCCGCAGCCGCACCGTCGCGCCCAGCTGGCACAGCACCCCGATGGTGCTCAGCGTCACGCGGTGGATCAGCAGGTAGGCCGGCGGCAGGTTGAGCTGCTTGCCCAACTGGTGCGCCGGGGACCGGGGATCGGCGATCCGCGCCGCCTGCCCGCGTATCCAGCCCCGGGTGAAGGTGAACTCGTCCAGGTCCGCCGGCTCGATGATCGGCCGCAGGTACTCCAGCACCGCGTCCGGATCCAGCTCGATCGAACTCCGCACGAACCCCTCGGCGCACAACTCCTCGTAGACCGCCTCGGCGTCGCCCTCCAGAGCCATCCGCAGCGAGCGGCCGATCGTCGCCGGCAGACCGCCCGGCAGCCGGTCGACGGTGCCGAAGTCCAGCACGCCCAGCCGCAGGCCGCCGTCCGCGTCCTCCAGCAGACGGAAGTTCCCCGGATGCGGGTCGGCGTGCAGCAGCCCCGTCCGCGCCGGGCCCGAGAACAGGAAGCGCGCGAGCAGCTGACCGGCCGCGTCCCGCTGCTCCTGCGTGCCGTCGGAGATCACCTCCGACAGCGGTGTCCCCTCCATCCACTCGGTCACCAGCACCTGTTCGCCCTGGTGCACCACGTCCGGCACCACCACGTCGGGGTCGTCGGCGAACACGTCGGCGTGCGACCGCTGGGCCTCCGCCTCCAGTGCGTAGTCCAGCTCCTCCTCGATCCGGTCCCGCATCTCCGTGATCAGCGGCTTGAGGTCCATGCCGGGGATCAGCGGCCCCAGCAGCCGGGCGAACCGGCCCAGTTGCGTCAGGTCCGACAGCAGGGCCTCACCGGCACCCGGGTACTGGACCTTGACCGCGACCTCCCGCCCGTCGTGCCACACCGCCCGGTGCACCTGCCCGATCGAGGCAGCCGCGGCCGGCTTGTCCTCGAACTCCAGGAACAGGTCCCGCCAGTCCTCGCCCAGCCGCTCGGCCAGCACCTGGTGCACCGTCCCCGCCGGCAGCGGCGGAGCCGCCTCCTGGAGCTTGGTCAGCGCGGCGCGGTACGGGCCGGCCACCTCCTCCGGCAGCGCCGACTCGAAGACGGACAGGGCCTGCCCGAACTTCATCGCGCCGCCCTTCAGCTCCCCGAGGACGCGGAACAGCTGCTCGGCCGTGCGCTGTTGCAGCTCCCGCGCCACGAGTTCCGCGGACTTCCCGCCGATCCGTTTGCCCAGACCCCAGGTGGCCCGCCCCGCGATGCCCAAGGGCAGCGCGGCCAGCTTGACGGTACGGGTGACCGCCTTCCGGGGAAGATCAGACATGCGCCCCTCCAGTTCCCACACAGCCGCGCCGCGGACGGCGGTTACCCGGCCATTGTGTCCTGCGGCTCTCGACCGACGCCGGTGCGCTCCCCCTCTCCGCTCCGGGCCGCCCCGCAGGGGCAGTCGGGGTGCGCGGGTACGGGGTCCCGCCGCCAGTCCAGCTCGGGCACCGCGACCTCCCAGCGCGCCCCGGCGGACGCGGGCAACCGGCCGTCGAGGAAGGCCAGGGCATGGGCCGCGGTCAGCCCGGCCACCGCGGTGGCCACCCCCATGTCGCACGAGGGACCCGCCCGCCCCCGCCCCGAACGCCACTGCGTGACCAGCCTCGGCCACGCCGGGTCCCGCGCCACCCGGTCCCGCTCCAGGCACCCCGAGCAGGCGGTCTCCCCCGGCAGCACCAGCGGCCCCACCACCCCCGTCCCCTCCAGCACCCCCGCGAACAGGTGCGGGGTACCGGAGCCGACCCAGTCGGCCGTCTCCGCCGGGTCCGGGGCGTACCCGGCGAGCCCCCGCCGCGGCGCGACCACCACCAGGGACAGCCCCGGCTCCGCCGCCCCGGCACCGGCCGCCGGCCCGCTCCTCGGCGGCGCCGCCGGAGCCGCGGCCCGCACCAGCTGCCGCACCGCGTCGTCCCGCCGCATCCCCACCGAGTCCTGCGGCAGGCCGCCGGGCGCCACGTCACTAGGCTCCACGACGCCCCCGTCCACCCCCTCGACCCGGCCGACCCCGGCACCCGCGAGCACCGCCGCGACCAGCGCGCCCACCCGGCCCAGCCCCCGCACCTGGACCCGCGCGGCCCGCCGGGCCGCGAGCCCGCGCAGGGCGCCGCCCGGCTCCCGCCGCACCAGCGACAGCGAGCCCAGGTCCGGGCGTAACCGCTCGACCATGTCCATCCGGCGCCGCATCGCCTGCGCGGCCGGGCCGCCGGCGGTCGAGTCGTCCAGCAGCCCCGCTCCGGCGAGCCGCCGCACCAGCAGGTCGGCGTGCCCCTCGGGCAGCCCGAGCGCCGCGGCCGCCTCGCGGAGCGCCGGCAGCGCGCGCGTGCCGTCGAGCAGGTCCAGGAATCCGCCCGCGGCGTTGTCGAGCGGACCGAACACCACCGCGTGCGCGGGCGCCACCCCGAATTGGACCGTCTGGAGATCGCGCCAGGCGCGCGCCAATGCAGGTTTCACCTTCGGATACATCACATGCCTCACTTCCGTGGATGCCGGGACCCTCCCGCACACCAGCGAGAATGCCCGTCCCCGGAACCCCCGGCCGGGGGTTGTCCACAGGCGGCAGGAATTAAGGCTATTAATCGTTCAAACCCGGCAGGGGGAGGACTTCGGCCACGGCCACCCGGTACGGTCTTGGGCGTGTCCGCCGATCCACCGCACAGCGCCGTCGAAGTCCGCCGGAGCGCGCGCCGCCGCAGGACCGTCTCCGCCTACCGGGAAGGCGACCGCACGGTCGTCCTCATCCCTGCCCGGATGTCCGAGGCCGAGGAGCAGCGCTGGGTCGGCCTGATGCTCGACAAACTGGCCGCGCAGGAGAGCAAGCGGACGCTCGGCGACGCCGAGCTGACCGCGCGCGCCGCGCGCCTGTCCGAGCAGTACTACGACGGCCGCGCCCGCCCCGCCTCGGTCCGCTGGGTCACCAACCAGAACACCCGCTGGGGCTCCTGCACCCCCGCTGAGGGCAGCATCCGCCTGTCCCACCGTCTCCAGGGCATGCCCGAGTACGTGGTCGACTACGTCCTGCTGCACGAGCTGGCCCACCTGCTGGTCCCGGGCCACGGCCCCCGCTTCTGGCGGCTGCTGGAGGCGTACCCCCGTACCGAGCGGGCCCGCGGCTACCTGGAGGGCGTCGTCGCGGCCGACCGCCTCCCGCACCTCCCGGCCCCCCGCGAGACCTGACGCGCCTCCGCCCCGTAACGCGGGACCGCCACCCCACCGGTGACGGGACGTGAAATGTACCGGCTGCGTACCGGCTTGGCTGGATCTCGAAGATTGCCGTTAGCCTGACTCGCTGAACGCATTCACATTTCGGGATGGGGGACGGTCGTACGCATGGCCAGGGAATTCCAACGCGGCCACAAGGCCAAGATCAGTGACCTCACGGCGGGGACGGACCTCTATGTCGGCGTGCAGATCTCGGGCCCCGGGCTGACGTTCGACATCAGCTGTTTCGGCCTCGACGCCGACGAGCGGCTGTCGGACGACCGCTACTTCGTCTTCTTCAACCAGCCGAAGTCCCCGGAGGAGGCCATCCAGCAGCTGGGCCCCCAGGCCGGCGACACCGAGTCCTTCCGCGTCACGCTCGACCGGATCCCGGCCTCGATCCACAAGCTGAGCTTCACCGCCACGATCGACGGCGCCGGACAGATGTCGCAGGTCGGCCCCGGTTACATCAGGGTCGTCGCGGGCGGCGAGGAGGTCGTCAGGTACGCCTTCACGGGTGCCGAGTTCAGCACCGAGCGCGCCGTGATGCTGGGCGACTTCTACCTCAAGGACGTCTGGCGGTTCGCGGCGGTCGGCCAGGGCTTCGACGGCGGCCTCGCGGCCCTGCTGCAGAACTTCGGCGGGGAGGTCGCGGAGGAGCCCGAGGCGCAGCCCGCGGCTCCCGCGCCCGTCCCCGGCTTCGCCCCGCCACCCGCCCCCGCGGCCCCCGTGGCGCCCGCCCCGGTCCCCGCGCCCGCCCCGGCCTTCGGCACCCCCACCCCGCAGACGGCCGGCTTCGGCGCGCCGCCCGCGCCCCCGGCCCCCGTGGCCCCCTTCACGCCCGCGGCGCCGCCCGCGCCCGCCGCACCCGTGGCCCCCACCGCGCCTCCGGCGCCGGCCGCCCCCTTCGGCGCGCCGTCCGCGCCCCCCGCCGCGGTCCCGGCCCCCTTCGCCCCGGCGGCACCGCCGGCCACCACCCCGCCGGGCTACCCCGCCGCCACCACCCCGCCCGGCTACCCCGGCACCACCCCGCCCGGCACCCCGCCCCCCGGCATCCCCGGCCAGCCCTTCGGCGGCCAGCAGCTGGCGCCCGTACCCCCGGAGGCCGGCCTGCGGGTCGTCCTCACCAAGTACGCCGAGGCGGCGGCGGGGGACCGCTGGACCGAGCAGAACCCCCAGCAGGTCCGCGCCACCCTCGCCAAGGGCCACGCCATCCTCGCCAAGCAGGGCAGCATGGTCGCCTACCAGGGCGACATCGACTTCGCCCACAAGGGTTCGGGCCTGCTCGGCAAGCTCACCGGCCAGCTGACGGGCCAGGGCATGTCCCTCATGCGCTGTTCCGGCGAGGGCGAGGTCTTCCTCGCCGACGAGGCCAGCCGCGTCTTCGTGATCCGCCTGGAGGGCGAGCAGATCTACACCAGCGCCCACGGCGTCCTCGCCTTCGACGAGAACCTCGACACCGAGGTGCGCCGCATCGAGGGCGCCGGCCTGCCCGGCGGCGGCTTCTTCGCCATGGCCTTCTCCGGCACCGGCGCCGTCGTGGTCAAGACCCGCGGCACCCCGGTGGTCCTCCCCGTCGGCCAGGCCACGTACGTCGACGGCAACGCGGTGATCGCCTGGTCCGCCGGCGCCCAGGCCGTCACGACCACCGCACTGCGCCTGCGCCGCTCCGGCTACGCCAGCGCCCAGTCGGAGGCGGTCAACCTCCAGTTCCGGGGCGCCCCCGGCAACTTCGTCGTCGTCCAGCCCTTCGAGGCGTGAGGCAGGCCATGGATACGTACACACTCAACGCCCACAGCGCCGCGCCCACCGGGGTCCGGATGGCCGTCCACAGCGCGAAGACCCTCAAGGTCACGATGGTCACCGGCCAGGACCTCATCGCCAAGGCCGGCTCGATGATCGCGTACAACGGCTACGTCCAGTTCGACGCCGCCCCCGCGACGCTGCGCCGCTCCGCCGAGGAGATGGTCACCGGAGAGGGCGGCCGGCTGATGCTCTGCCGCGGCGACGGCGACCTCTACCTCGCCGACTACGGAGCCGACGTGGTCGTCCTGCACCTCAACAACGAGGCCCTCTCGGTCAACGGCGCCACCCTCCTGGCCTGCGACGCCTCCCTCCAGCTCGCCATCGAGCCGGTCAAGGGCATCGCCAAGCTCTCCGGCTCCGGCCTGACCAACCTGGTCATCCGCGGCACCGGCTGGGTGGCCCTGGTCAGCCGCGGCATCCCCACCGTCCTCGACTGCGCCGAGCGGGAGACGTACGTCGACCCGGACGCGCTCGTCGCCTGGACCACCGGCCTCGACCTCAAGGCCAAGCGCACCGTCAAGGCGAGCGCCCTGATCGGCCGGGGCAGCGGCGAGGCCCTGCAGATCGGTTTCAAGGGCCAGGGCTTCGTGGTCGTCCAGCCCAGCGAGGACACCGGCGACCGTTTCAAGATCCGGGGCTGAGAGGAGCACCGAGCCACCATGCACAGCACACTCTTCGCACACGTCCCGGTCCAGTCGACCGGGCGCTACACCCTGCAGAACTCCCAGCTGCTCAAGGTCGAGATCGGCCAGGGCCCCGGCTCCGTCCTCGCCCGCCAGGGCGCGATGGTCGCCTTCGAGGGCCAGGTGGACTTCCAGAGCCAGTACAAGAACCGCAGCTGGCGCAACGTCGAGCGGATGACGCACGAGCGCCTGGAACTGATGAAGTGCAAGGGCGTCGGACAGGTCTACCTGGCCAACTTCGCCCAGCACATCCACGTCATGGACGTCGGCGGCGGCATCACCGTCGACAGCGCCTCGGTCCTCGCCTTCGACTCCACCCTCGGCGTGGGCATCGTCGCCGTGGACAGCGCGGTCGGCGTGGCCTCGGCCGGCGCCTACAACCTGGAGCTCACCGGCAGCGGCCAGGTGGCCCTGCTCACCTCGGGCGAGCCGCTGGTCCTGGAGGTCACGCCGAACAGCAACATCTGCGCGGACGCGGACGCCGTCATCGCCTGGTCCACCACGCTGCGCACCCAGATGCAGGCCCCGACCTCCACCTCCTCGGTCTGGCGCCGCCGCGGTGCCACGGGCGAGGGCTGGGAGATGCAGTTCCAGGGCCAGGGGTACGTGCTGGTGCAGCCCAGCGAGCTGATGCCCCCGCTGCACCTGCGCGGCGGCGCCTTCGGCTTCGGCCTGCGCGGCAACTCCATGGGCGGCAGCCGCGCCTGATCCGCTCTCCCCGGCACCCGCCGGTACGCGACGGGGGCGGTCCCACACCGTGGGACCGCCCCCGTCGTACGGGCAGGACGTACGGGCACCGTCAGAGCCGGGCCCGCGTCGCCTCCAGCAGCCGTACGACCGACTCGTCGGCCACCCCGGCCACCTCGTCGTACCGGAACCAGCGCAGGTCCAGCGACTCGTCGCTGATCTCCGCCACCGCCTCGGCCGGCGCCAGCGCCGCGTACTGGACGTCCAGGTGCCAGTTGCACGGGGCCGGGATCGGGTGCCGGTCCAGCCGCACCGGGCCGCCCGGCAGCAGGGTCAGGCCGTGCGCGATGCCGGACTCCTCACGGGCCTCGCGCAGCGCGGCGTCCGCCAGCGTGGCGTCCCCGGGCTCGCAGTGACCACCCATCTGGAGCCACATGCCCAGCTTCTTGTGCAGGGTCAGCAGCACCCGGCCGCCGACCGGGTCGATCACCAGGGCGCTGCCGGTGACGTGACCGGCGGTGCAGGGCTTGTAGACCCCGTCCGGGTGCGCCGCGAGGTGCTCCAGGTAGACGTCACGCAGCTCGGGCTGGTCCTCGTACCCCTTGAGGACGAGGACCGCGTCGTCGTGCAGGCTCACTTCTCGTCGTCGCCCTTGCCCTCGCCCGTGCCGTCCTGCTCACCGCGCCGCTCGGCAGCCTCGCCGAGCATCCTGTCGATCTCGGAGAAGTCCAGCTGCTCGCGGTGCACGAAGCCGTCCGGGTCGTCCAGGTCGGTCGCCGTCGGCAGCATGTCCGGGTGCTCCCACAGCCCGTCCCGGCCGTCCACCCCGCGCGCGTCGGTCAGCGAGGCCCACAGGCGGGACGCGTCCCGCAGCCGCCGCGGACGCAGCTCCAGACCGATCAGCGTGGCGAAGGTCTGCTCCGCGGGACCGCCCGAGGCGCGGCGCCGGCGCAGGGTCTCGCGCAGCGCGTCCGCCGAGGTCAGCCGGGGCTTGGCCGCCTCGTGGACCACCGCGTCCACCCAGCCCTCGACCAGCGCGAGCGCCGTCTCGAGGCGGGCCAGCGCGGCCTTCTGCTCGGGGGTGTCCTGCGGCTGGAACATGCCGCCCTGGAGGGCCTCCTGCAGCTGCTCGGGATTGCCCGGGTCGAGCTGGCCGACCACGTCCTCCAGCTTCGAGGTGTCGACCTTGATCCCCCGCGCGTACCCCTCGACCGCGCCGAACAGGTGCGAGCGCAGCCACGGCACGTGCGCGAACAGCCGCTGGTGGGCGGCCTCGCGCAGCGCCAGGTACAGCCGGACCTCGTCCGACGGCACCCCGAGGTCCTTGCCGAAGGCCTCGATGTTGAGCGGCAGCAGCGCGGCACGTCCGGCCGGGCCCAGCGGCAGCCCGACGTCGGTGGAGCCGACCACCTCGCCGGCGAGCGTCCCCACGGCCTGGCCGATCTGCTGGCCGAACATGGCCCCGCCCATCGAACGCATCATGCCGAGCAGCGGGCCCGCCATGGCCTGCATCTCCTCGGGCAGGACGCTGCCCATGGCCGCGCCGACGCGCTCGGCCACGGGGTCGACGAGCTCCTTCCACACCGGCAGGGTCGCCTCGACCCACTCGGCGCGGCTCCAGGCCACGGCCGTGCCCGCGCCCGAGGGCAGCGAGGTCACGCCGTCCAGCCAGAGGTCCGCCAGGCGCACGGCCTCCTCGACGGCCGCCCGCTCGGCGGGGCCGACGCTGGAGTCCTTGACGCCGTCCGAGGTGCCCTGGGCGACGGTCTGGCGGGCGATGTCCTTGGCCATGTCCCAGTTCACGGGACCGCCCTCGTAGCTCAGCATCTGGCCGAGCTGCTGGAAGGCCGCCCCCAGATCGGCCGGGTTCACCGACCCGAACATCGCGGCGAACGGGTTGTCCGCACCGCCCGGCAGCCCGGCCCCGCCGAACCCGAACGGATTCGGGCCGCCCTGGCCGCCCTTCTTCTTGCCCTCGTCGCCGTTCTCCGGCTCCTCCGGCGGAAGGCCGAATCCGAATGGGGTGTCACTCACGGGTTTCCTCGGCTCGTCAGGCCGCCGGCGGGAACCGACGGCAATGGTCCGACAACAATGGTCCGACAACACCACCAGCGTAGACACCACACCCGGTTCCGGGCTCGGTGCTCCGCCGGCTCCGGGGCTGCGGCAGGATGGACATCACCTGGTACGTACGCGTCACGACGCGCCCGTACTGAAGACAACCGCTGGAGACGCCCGGTGAGTTCCCCAGATCCACAGCTCCGAGCAGCGCACGACGACGAGGTTCGCCCTAGGCGAAACGGCGGCGTACGCGGTCCCGTGGTGGCCGTGACCGGCGCCGCCTCGGGCGTGGGCGCCGCGCTCGTGCGCCGCCTCGCCGAGTCCGACGAGGTCAGGCAGGTCGTCGCGATCGACGAGCGGCGGGGCGACTGCGCCGCCGCCCAGTGGCACGTCCTCGACGTCCGCGACCCGGCCATCGCCGACAAGCTCCGCGGCGCCGACGTCGTCGTCCACCTCGCGCTGGACCTCGACCTGGAGACGGACCCGGCCGCCCGTACGGCGTACAACGTGCGCGGCACCCAGACCGTGCTCACCGCCTCCGCGGCGGCCGGCGTGCGCCGGGTCGTGCTGTGCACCTCCGCGATGGTCTACGGCGCGCTCCCGGACAACGACATCCCGCTCTCCGAGGACGCCGAGCTGCGCGCCACCGCGGAGGCCACCGGCGTCGGCGACCTGCTGGAGATCGAGCGCCTGGGCCGCCGGGCCCCGCGCGCCCACCCGGGCCTGAACGTCTCGGTGGTCCGCCCCGCCGTGCTGGTCGGCGGCACGGACACGGCGCTCACCCGCTACTTCGAGTCCCCGCGGCTCCTCGTCGTCGCCGGCTCCCGCCCGACCTGGCAGTTCTGCCACGTCGAGGACCTGGTCAGCGCCCTGGAGTACGCGGCCCTGGAGAAGGTCGAGGGCGAGCTGGCGGTGGGCTGCGAGGGCTGGCTCGAACAGGAGGAGGTCGAGGAGCTCAGCGGCATCCGCCGGATGGAGCTGCCCTCGGCCGTGGCCCTGGGCGCCGCCGCCCGGCTGCACCGGATCGGCCTCACCCCGTCTCCGGCCGGGGACCTGGCGTACACGATGCACCCCTGGGTGGTGAGCGTGAGCCGGCTGCACGACGCGGGCTGGCGCCCCCGGTGGACCAACGAGGAGGTCCTCGCGGAGCTGCTGCAGGAGGTGGCCGGGCGCCACACCGTCGCCGGCCGCCGGCTCGGCCGCAAGGACGCCACCGCCGCCGGTGCCGCGGGTGCGACGGTCGCCCTGCTGGGCGCGGCCGCCGTCGTGCGCCGGGCCCGCAAGCGCCGGGGGATCTGACCGTACGGACCCGGGCCCCCGGCACCCGGGCCGCGGCCGCCCGCACCGGCCCCGGGCCAGGCCCCCGGCCCGGCGCGGACCCGGCCCTCCGGCCTGTAGGAGGCTCCATATCCGCGGCCCCGCGCACCGGTCGAAACGCCCCTTGGGCGATCTCCCGGCCGTAGGGCACGATGGACGGTATGGCACCGCACTTCGACCACCCCGGCGAGCAGGCCGCAGCGGACCCGATCCGGCTGCTCGAGATCCGTGAGACCCCGCTCTCGCTCGACGAGGTCTTCAAGGCCGTCGGCGACGACGCCACGGGCGGCACGACCCTCTTCGTCGGCACGGTGCGCAACCACGACGGCGGGGCCGACGTGGACTCCCTCGGCTACTCCTGCCACCCCACCGCACAGGCGGAGATGCGCCGCATCGCCGAGCGCGTCGTGGCCGAGTACCCGGTCCGGGCCCTGGCCGCCGTCCACCGGGTGGGCGATCTGACCGTGGGCGATCTCGCGGTGGTCGTCGCCGTGTCCTGCCCGCACCGCGGCGAGGCCTTCGAGGCGTGCCGGAAGCTGATCGACGACCTCAAGCACGAGGTCCCGATCTGGAAGCACCAGCGCTTCTCCGACGGCACCGAGGAGTGGGTCGGCGCCTGCTGACGCCCCGTCGATTTGCGTAACCCCGCCCCGAGGACCAGCGTTGGATTCCACAACACACACCGCGTGTCGGTCCATGGGAGGGAGGCCCGGAATGGCGTCGCTGGCCTGGTTGCTGATTCCGCTGTTCGCCGCCGTAGGAGCTGCGATATGGGCGAGCTGGGCCGCCCGGGACCGCACCTCAGGTGACATATCGGAGCTGGCGGGGTACGCCCGGTTCCGCGAGGCCATGGACCGGGCCGACAAGGCGCACTCCGGTTCCGACGCCTTCTGACACGTCCCGTACTGTCGTTCCATGCCACGCCGCACCGCGACGATGCTCGCCTCGACCCTCGTGCTGTTCGCGTTCCTCTGTGCGGGGATCTTCATCAAGGTCCCGTACTCGGAGATGAGCCCCGGCCCCACGGTCAACACGCTCGGCGAGTCCCACGGCGAGGCCGTCCTGCAGATCTCCGGCCGCACGACGTACCCGACCACCGGGCACCTCAACATGACGACCGTCCGCGTCACCGGCGCCGACTACGACATGAACCTGGTCGAGGCCGTGTACGGCTGGCTCTCCGGCGGCAACATCGTGGTCCCGCACGAGAACCTCTACCCCGACGGCAAGACGGAAGAGGAGTCGACGCAGGAGAACGCCGAGGAGTTCAGCCAGTCCCAGGAGAGCGCCAAGGTGGCCGCGCTCAGGGAGCTCGGCATCCCGGTCAGCGCCCGCGTCGTGGTGGCCTCCGTGGTGAAGGACAGCCCCTCGGAGGGCCGGCTGCACGCCGGCGACGTGGTCAAGTCCGTCGACGGCACTCCGGTGAACGCCCCCGGGGACGTCGCCGCCCTCGTCACCCGGCACAAGCCGGGCGAGAAGGTCGTCTTCGACGTCATCCCCGCCAAGGAGGCCGCGGCCGCCGAGAAGGCCCACCGCGAGCCCAAGGGCGGCGAGAAGGTCGTGATCACCGCCGGAAAGGCCCCCGACGACGGTCACGCGATCGTCGGCATCCGGGCCGGGACCGACCACACCTTCCCGTTCACCATCGACATCAAGCTCGCCGACGTCGGCGGCCCCAGCGCCGGCCTGATGTTCGCCCTCGGCATCGTCGACAAGCTCACCCCGGGGAACCTCACCGGCGGCAACTTCGTCGCGGGCACCGGCACCATCGACGACGACGGCAAGGTCGGCCCGATCGGCGGCATCCAGATGAAGACCATCGGCGCGCGCGAGGCGGGCGCCCGGTACTTCCTCACCCCCGCGGACAACTGCTCCTCCGCCGCGAAGAACACCCCGGACGGCCTGACCCTGGTCAAGGTCGGCACGATCGGCGACGCGGTGCAGGCCCTGAAGAAGATCGGCAAGGGGGACACGGCAGGGCTGCCGCAGTGCACGCCCTGACCGCGTCCCGCACCCGCTGAGGGCGTCCCGCGCCCGCCGGGGGCGCTACGCCTCGAAGGTCGAGGCCAGCGCCTCGGCCAGCCCCGGCACCAGGTCCGCGCCGGTCAGCACCTCGCTCGCGGAGTCCTTCTCGCGCAGCCGTACGGCCGACTCGCGGGCCCCGTCGCGCAGCACGGCCACGGTCATCCGGACCTCCTGCCGCTCCGGGTGCCGGGCCACCCACTCGGCCAGCCGCTCCTCGTCCAGGTCCTGCGGTACGGCGGCCTCGGCGGACGGCGGCAGCATCAGCCGCTCCACCGTCAGGGCGCAGCCCGTGACGGCGTCCGGCCAGGCGATGGTGCCCAGGAACTCGTCCAGGGCGGTGCCGGCCGGCAGCTCGTCCTGCAGGACCGGGGTCAGGGTGGCGGCGCCGCTGTCGGTCCGGTCGAGACCGAGCTGCTCGGCCAGCTGCGGCTCCTGGGCGCGCAGCTTCGCGGTGTCGACGAGGGCGAACAGCCGGGTCGGCTGGTCCCAGCCGAGGCCGGCCGCGTACTCGTCGATTTCGAGGACGGCACGGGTGAGCGGGCTGGCCGCCATCGGGGTGCCGGAGGGGGAAACGTTGGACATGGGCAACATCCTGCCTCCTTTCCGCCCGATACCGGGAACTGACCGAAGCCTCAGTAAGTTGCACGAGTGGGCTCTACGATCGGGTGCCCGCTCTACCGACACACAGCGACTTCGAGGTGCGCACCTTGGCTTTCCAGATGCCGGACCGCGGCGGAGGCCCGTCCGGGCCACGGATCAGAGTCGGCCGCCCGTCCCGGCGTGCCCGGACCCTGCTGATGACCTTGGGCGTCCTGGCCGTCCTGGCCATGGCGTTCATCATGTTCGCGGGCTTCTGGACCGACTGGCTGTGGTTCAGGTCCGTGCAGTACTCCTCCGTCTTCACCACCACCCTGTGGACGAAGACCGGGCTCTTCGCCGTGTTCGGCCTGCTGATGGCCGGTGCCGTCGGGTTCAACATCTGGCTGGCCCACCGGCTGCGGCCCCCGCTGAGCGCCATGTCGCTGGAGCAGCAGAGCCTCGACCGCTACCGCATGGGCATCGCCCCGTACAAGAAGTGGCTGCTGACCGGGATCGCCGCGCTCGTCGGGCTGATCGCCGGCGCGTCGGCCGCCGGCCAGTGGCGCACCTGGCTGATGTACGTCAACGGCGTCGCCTTCGGCAAGAAGGACCCGCAGTTCGGCCTCGACGTGTCGTTCTACGCGTTCGACCTGCCCTGGTACCGCTTCCTGCTCGGCTTCGGCTTCGCCGCCATCGTGCTGTCGCTGATCGCCGCCGTCGTCGTGCACTACCTGTACGGCGGGCTGCGCCTGACCAGCCCCGGCGCCCGGGCGACCGCCGCGGCCACCGGCCACCTGTCGGTGCTGCTCGGCCTCTTCGTCTCGCTCAAGGCGGTCGCGTACTGGCTCGACCGGTACGGCCTCGCGGTGAAGTCCAGCGACTTCAAGGCGGCCGACAACTGGACCGGCCTCCGGTACGTCGACGCCAACGCCTACCTGCCGGCCAAGACCATCCTCTTCTGCATCGCCGCGATCTGCGCCGCGCTGTTCTTCGCGACGCTGTGGCGCCGCACCTGGCAGCTGCCGGTGATCGGCTTCGGCCTGATGGTGCTCTCCGCGATCCTGATCGGCGGCCTCTACCCGGCCATCGTCCAGAAGTTCCAGGTCCAGCCGAACGAGCAGGCCAAGGAATCGCCGTACGTCCAGAAGAACATCAAGGCCACCCAGGAGGCCTACGGGATCGAGAAGACGCAGGTCACCGAGTACCCGGGTACGGCGAACACCACGGACAAGAACAAGCTCCGGCAGGACGCCGACACCACGGCCAGCATCCGCCTGCTCGACCCGAACATCGTGTCGCCGGCCTTCCAGCAGCTCCAGCAGAACAAGGGCTACTACGGCTTCCCGTCCACCCTCGCCGTCGACCGGTACAAGGGCCAGGACACCGTGATCGGCCTGCGCGAGCTGAACCTCCAGGGCATCCCGAAGAACAACTGGATCAACGACCACTTCCGGTACACCCACGGCTACGGCGCGGTCGCGGCCAAGGGCACCGAGGTCACCCCTGACGGCAAGCCCGTCTTCACGGAGGCCGGCCTGCCCTCCAAGGGCGAGCTGGGCAAGTACGAGCAGCGGATCTACTACGGCGAGGAGACCAGGCAGTACTCCATCGTCGGCGGCCCGCAGCTCGAACTCGACTACTCCGACGACAGGCGCGAGGTCGAGACCCGGTACGAGGGCAAGAGCGGCGTCAACCTCGACAACCCGCTCAACCGCGCCGCGTACGCGCTGACCTTCAGCGAGCCGCAGATCCTCTACTCGGGCGCCATCGGCGAGGGCTCGCGGATCCTGTACCACCGCACGCCCAAGGAGCGCGTCGAGGCGGTCGCCCCCTGGCTGACCATCGACGGCGCCGCCTACCCGGCGGTGATCGACGGCCGCATCCAGTGGATCGTGGACGCGTACACCACCACCAACGGCTACCCGTACGCCTCCCGCACCACCCTCGGCGACACCACCGCGGACTCCCTGACCAACTCCCAGCGCGCGGTCGTCGCGCAGGAGAACCAGGTCAACTACATCCGCAACTCGGTGAAGGCCACCGTCGACGCGTACGACGGCACGGTCAAGCTCTACCAGTGGGACACCCAGGACCCGGTCCTCAAGACCTGGATGAAGGCGTTCCCCGGCACGGTCGAGGCCCGCAAGGAGATCCCGCAGAGCCTGATGCAGCACCTGCGCTACCCGCAGGACCTGTTCAAGGTCCAGCGCGAGCTGCTCACCCGCTACCACGTGAAGGACCCGCAGACGTTCCTCAGCGGCAGCGAGGTGTGGGCGGTGCCGAAGGACCCGACCACCAAGGAGGGCACGGCGGTCCCGCCGTACTACCTCTCCATGAAGATGCCGGGCCGCGGTGCGCAGGACTTCTCCCTCACCACCACGTTCACGCCCAACGGCCGTGACAACCTGGCCGCGTTCATGGCGGTCAACGCCGACCCGGCGACGTCCGACTACGGCAGCATCAGGGTGCTGAAGCTGCCCACGGCCAACCCGGTCGACGGACCCAAGCTGGTGCAGTCGCGGTTCAACTCGAAGCCGGAGATCGCCCAGGAGATCAACATCCTGAGCCGGGGCGACTCGCAGGTGGAGTACGGCAACCTGCTCACCGTGCCGCTGGACGGCGGGATGCTCTACGTCGAGCCGGTGTACGTCCGCGGTGGCGGCCTCAAGTACCCGCTGCTGAAGAAGGTCCTGGTGACCTACGGCGAGCAGACGGCCTTCGAGGACACCCTGGAGAAGGCGCTGAACGTGGTCTTCGGGGCCGAGCCCCCGACCACCAAGCCGCCGGCCGACGGCACGGTGCAGCCGCCGGACACGGTTCCCCAGAACCCGACGGTCAAGCAGGCCCTGGCCGACGCGAGCAAGGCGCTGGAGGACGCCGACAAGGCGCTGAAGGCGGGCGACTGGGCGGCGTACGGCAAGGCCCAGGACGAGCTGGAGGCGGCGCTGAAGCGGGCCACCGAGGCCGAGGCCAAGGCACCCCAGCCCAAGCAGTAGCCGCGCCGCCCGGTCGATCGGGAAGGCTCCGCCCCGCGTCGTGATACGGTGGTTTCACCGACGCGGGGTGGAGCAGCTCGGTAGCTCGCTGGGCTCATAACCCAGAGGTCGCAGGTTCAAATCCTGTCCCCGCTACTAGCGCGAAGGCCCGGATCCTCAGGATCCGGGCCTTCGTCGTACCTCCGGGAGCGCCCGCGAACGGACCCGAGTGGCCTTCGTCATATGCCGGTTTCGGTATGTGTCCCCCATGCGGGGGGAGTTGGGCCGGGTCCGTGTTTGACTTATCTCTCTGTGGGCATGTCGACAAAACGCTGTAGTGACCTCACTGGCTGCGACATACCAGGTGTACGCGGGTTGCAGGTGATGCGACGATGGGATTTATGGGGGACAGGTCAACTCTGCTGGAGACAGGGCGGTTTGTGCGGGCGGATTCCGACGAAGCGAAGGTGACGGGGACGGCGGACCACCGGCCCGACGCCGACGCGGCGGCTGACGCCGCCCACGGCACCGCGCGTGCGGCCGCCGGCGCGCCCGCGTCCGCCGCGGCCGACCCCGCGCCGACCGCGGCCGACTCCGCGCCGGCCGGGCCCGACTCCGCGCTGGCCGACGCCGTCAACGAGGCGGTCGAGGACGTGGAGCTGGAGGCCCGCTACCGCCCCGCCGCCGACGCCGGCGACCCCGGCGCCATGAGCGTGCTCGGCGCGCTGCTGCTGCGCCGCGGCGACCTCGACGGCGCCGAGCCCTACCTCCGCGGCGCCACCGGCGAGGGCGACCGGGCCGCGGCCAACAACCTGGGTGTCCTGCTGCTCCAGCGCGGCTACCCCGAGGAGGCCGCCGGCTGGTGGCGGGTGGCCGCCGTCGCCGGCTCCGCCCCCGCCGCGCACGCCCTGGGCCGCCACTACCGCGAGCGCGGGGACGAGCCCGCGGCCGAGTACTGGCTGCGGCAGGCCGCCGAGTCCGGGCACGCCCTGGGCGCGTACGCGCTCGCCGACCTGCTGGAGCACCGCGGCGACGAGGGCGCCGAGAAGTGGCTGCGGGCCGCCGCCGAGCAGGGCCACCGCGAGGCGGCCTACCGGCTCGCCAGGCGGCTGCGCGCGAAGTCCGCCAAGGGCCCGGCCACGGGTGCCGAGAAGCACCCGGGCGAGGCCGAGCAGTGGTTCCGGCAGGCCGCGGCCCGCGGGCACCGCCGGGCCGCCCTGCACCTGGGCAGCCTGCTGGAGGCCCGGGGCGAGCTGAAGGAGGCCGGGCGCTGGTACCTGTCCTCCGCCAAGCAGGGCGAGGCCCGGGCGGCCTGCGCCCTGGGCTTCCTGCTGCGCGACGCCGGGGACGAGGAGGGCGCGGCCACCTGGTGGCTGCGGGCCGCCGAGGACGGCGACGGGAACGCGGCGAACGCCCTGGGCGCGCTGCACGCCGCCCGCGGGGAGACCCAGACCGCGGAGCGGTGGTACCGCGCCGCCATGGACGCGGGCGACCACAACGGCGCGTACAACCTCGGGCTGCTCTGCGCCGCCCAGGACCGGGTGCCGCAGGCCGAGCAGTGGTACCGCCGCGCCGCGTACGCCGGTCACCGCGAGGCCGCCAACGCGCTGGCGATCCTGCTGCTCCAGGCCGGGGACGCGGCCGGGGCCGAGCCCTGGTTCTCCAAGGCGGCCGAGGCGGGCAGCGTGGACGCCGCGTTCAACCTCGGCATCCTCTTCGCCAGCCGCGACGAGGACCGCTCCGCCCTGAAGTGGTACGAGCGGGCCGCCGCCGCGGGGCACACCGACGCGGCCCTCCAGGTCGGCATCGCCCTGGTCAGGGACGGCGAGGAGCGGGCGGCCGAGCGCCACCTGCGCTGCGCGGCGGGCGGCGGCAGCGCCGAGGCCGCCTTCCGCCTGGCCGCGCTGCTGGAGTCCCTCCAGCCGCCCCCGGAGCCTCCCGGGCTGGGTGCGGGCCCGCCCGCGAAGACCGAGAGCGAGGAGTGGTACGAGCGCGCGGCCGAGCAGGGGCACCGGCGCGCCCAGGTCCGGGTCGGCATGCTGGCCGCGGGCCGGGGCGAGCTGGGCGCCGCCGCCCGCTGGTACCGCGAGGCGGCCGAGGCGGGCAGCCGCAACGGCGCGTTCAACCTCGGGCTGCTGCTGGCCCGCGAGGGCAGCGAGCCGGAGGCCGCCCTGTGGTGGACCCGCGCCGCGGTGGCCGGGCACGGCCGTGCCGCGCTCCGGCTCGCGCTGCTCGCGGCCCGCCACGGCGACCTGAACGAGGGGCGCAAGTGGTGCGCCCGGGCGATGGAACTGGGTCCCTCCGAGGTGGCCGCGCGGGCCGAGCGGCTGCGTGAGGCCCTCGACGAGGAGCTCACCGCGTAAGGATTTGCCCTGCTCGGCGACCGTGACGTAGTGTGGGGTTCACCGACGCGGGGTGGAGCAGCTCGGTAGCTCGCTGGGCTCATAACCCAGAGGTCGCAGGTTCAAATCCTGTCCCCGCTACTAGCGCGAAGGCCCGGATCCTCAGGATCCGGGCCTTCGTCGTGTTCCCGGCCCCCGCGGTGCCGCCGTCGGGCGCCCGCCGCCGGCCGGCATGACCTGACATACCCGCGTACGCGCATGCCCCCCGGTGGATCACCGGGGGGCATGCTGGCGTCGGAGGGACCGATCAGGCCGAGGCGCAGCCCGGGCAGAGGCCGCGGTAGGTGACCTCCACGTCCGAGACCACGAAGCCGAAGCGCTCCGAGTCGGGGAGGTCGGCCAGCGGGTTGCCGGCGGGGTGCACGTCGCGGATGGCGCCGCAGCGGGCGCAGACCAGGTGCTGGTGCGGCCGGTGGGCGTTGGGGTCGTACCGCTTGGCGCGCCGGTCGGTCGAGACCTCCAGCACCTCGCCGAGCGACACCAGTTCGCCCAGCGTGTTGTACACGGTCGCGCGGGAGATCTCGGGCAGTTTGACCACTGCGCGCGCGTGGACCTCGTCGGCCGTGAGGTGGACGTGGTCGCCGTCCAGGACCTCGGCCACGACGCGCCGCTGGGCCGTCATGCGCCAGCCGCGTCCGCGAAGTCTTTCGAGCAGGTCACTCATGGCGCCAGCGTAACAGCGGGGCGACCTTGATCCCGAATCAGTGCGGACTTGGACCCTTGCTTGACTTGGACAATGTCTATCGTAGGATCGGTTCCGACGCAGTCGAGGACAGGACAAGTCAGGACATGACGCAGGAGGCGCACGTGACGCAGGGACCGCTCACCACGGAGGCCGGGGCTCCGGTCGCCGACAACCAGAACAGCGAGACGGCCGGCGTCGGCGGCCCGGTGCTGGTCCAGGACCAGCTGCTGCTGGAGAAGCTCGCCCACTTCAACCGCGAGCGGATCCCGGAGCGCGTCGTGCACGCCCGCGGCGCCGGCGCGTACGGCACCTTCACCGTCACGGCCGACGTCACCCGCTACACCCGGGCCAAGTTCCTGTCCGAGGTCGGCAAGCAGACGGAGACGTTCCTGCGCTTCTCGACGGTGGCCGACAGCCTCGGCGGCGCCGACGCGCGCCGCGACCCCCGCGGCTGGGCGCTGAAGTTCTACACCGAGGAGGGCAACTACGACCTCGTCGGCAACAACACGCCGGTCTTCTTCATCCGGGACGCCATCAAGTTCCCCGACTTCATCCACACCCAGAAGCGCGACCCGTACACCGGCTCCCAGGAGGCGGACAACGTCTGGGACTTCTGGGGCCTCTCGCCCGAGTCCACCCACCAGGTGACCTGGCTGTTCGGCGACCGCGGCATCCCCGCCTCGTACCGCCACATGAACGGCTACGGCTCGCACACCTTCCAGTGGAACAACGAGGCCGGCGAGGTCTTCTGGGTCAAGTACCACTTCAAGACCGACCAGGGCATCAAGAACCTCACCCAGGCCGAGGCCAACCGGCTCGCCGGCGAGGACCCCGACTCGCACCAGCGCGACCTGCGCGAGTCCATCGAGCGCGGCGACTTCCCGACCTGGACCGTGCAGGTCCAGATCATGCCCGCGGCGGACGCGGCGACGTACCGCTTCAACCCGTTCGACCTGACCAAGGTCTGGCCGCACGCGGACTACCCGCCGATCGAGATCGGCAAGCTGGAGCTCAACCGCAACCCCGAGAACATCTTCGCCGAGGTCGAGCAGTCGATCTTCAGCCCGGCGCACTTCGTGCCCGGCATCGGCCCCTCGCCGGACAAGATGCTCCAGGGCCGGCTCTTCGCGTACGGCGACGCGCACCGCTACCGCGTCGGCATCAACGCCGACCACCTGCCGGTGAACCGCCCGCACGCCACCGAGGCGCGCACCAACTCCCGCGACGGCTTCCTCTACGACGGCCGCCACGGGGGCGCCAAGAACTACGAGCCGAACTCCTTCGGTGGCCCGCACCAGACCGACCGGCCGCTGTGGGCCGGTACGCCGGTCACCGGCGTCACCGGCGACCACGCCGCCCCGCTGCACGCCGAGGACGACGACTTCGTGCAGGCCGGCAACCTCTACCGGCTGATGTCCGAGGACGAGAAGGGCCGGCTCGTCGAGAACCTGTCCGGCTTCATCGCCAAGGTCTCCCGCGACGACATCGCCGAGCGGGCGATCGAGAACTTCCGCAGGGCGGACGGAGACTTCGGCAAGCGGCTGGAGGCCGCCGTCCAGGCCCTGCGCGGCTGACGCGGCCGCTCGCCGGAGCGAACGGCGGGCCGGCACCCCCGGGGGTGCCGGCCCGCCGCCGTGCTCATCCCTACGCGGGGACCGTACGCCGGGCCGGGACCCAGCAGCGGATGATGTCGCGGACGGACACGATGCCCACCGCGCCGCCGTCCTCCAGGACGATCAGGTGCCGGAAACCCCCGTGCGCCATGGCCTCGGCGGCCTCCTGGAGCGTGGCGTCCGGGGTGCAGAAGACGACGTTGTTGGTGGTGTGGGCGGAGACGGTCTCGCGGTCGGGGTCGTGCCCCGCGCCCACGGAGTTGAGGATGTCGCGCTCGGTCAGGATGCCGATGCCGCTGGTCTCGGGGTCGAGGACGACGGCCGCCCCGACCCTGCGGCCGGACATCAGGCAGGCCGCCTGCCTGAGGGTGTGGGCGGGGCCGAGGGTCAGGATCAGTGTGCTCATGGCGTCGCGGACGAGCATGAAGAGAGCCACCTCCTAGGGTGAGACCCCCGCTCGGGCGGAGCGCCGGATCGGCCGTTGCTAGAGAACGGATTCACAAGCGCACAAGCGGAGGATTCTCAGATTCCCACGGCGGCCCTGGGCCATCAAGGGGGCACGCTCGGTGAGCGGGAGCGGCCGTCAGTCGCGGGGGCGCAGGTGCCGGAGCATCTCGTCGTGCAGCAGGCCGTTCGACGCGGCGGCGTTGCCGCCGTCCACCCCGTCCACGCCGTCGATGCTGGTGAACCTGCCGCCCGCCTCCTGGACGACCACCGCGACGGCGGCCATGTCCCACAGGTTCAGCTCCGGCTCGGCGCACAGGTCCAGCGAGCCCTCGGCCACCATCATGTACGGCCAGAAGTCGCCGTAGCCGCGGGTCCGCCAGCAGGCCCGGGTCAGGTCGAGGAAGCCCGGCAGCCGGCCCTGCTCCTCCCAGCCGGTGAGCGAGGAGTAGGCGAAGGACGCGTCGCCCAGCGAAGCCACCTTGGAGACCCCGATCGGGCCCTCCGCCGCCAGGCTCCCGCCGCCGAACGCGCCCGCGCCCTCGGCGGCCCACCAGCGGCGGCCCAGCGCCGGGGCGGAGACCACGCCGACCACCGGCCGGAACCGGCCGTTCTCGTCCGCCGCCATCAGGGAGATCAGGGTCGCCCAGACCGGCACCCCGCGGACGTAGTTCTTCGTGCCGTCGATGGGGTCGACGACCCAGCGCCGGGGACCGTCGCCCACCAGCCCGTACTCCTCGCCGAGGATCGCGTCCGAGGGCCGCGCCTCCTCGATCAGCCGGCGCACCGCGGCCTCCGTGGCCGTGTCCGCCTCGCTCACCGGAGTCATGTCCGGCTTGGTCTCCACCTTCAGGTCCAGAGCCTTGAAGCGGGCCATCGTGACCTCGTCGGCGGCGTCCGCCAGGGCATGGGCAAGGCGCAGATCATCGTCATACTCGGGCATGGCCGAACAGTATCGGCCCGGAAGGGGGCCGACCACACGGCCCCGCGCTCACCCCCGCGGCACTCCTTGACAGCGTCACCGGGCCCGTCAACGCTGGCGAGGACGTGAGGTTCCCGGCCGTGCCGGGGAGGGAGGCGCGGGGATGCCGACAGCGCGGGAAGCCCTGCTGGAAGCCGCACGGGCGGCGCTCACGGCCCGGCCCTGGCCGGTCGTGCGGATGGTGGACGTGGCGGCTGCCGCGGGAGTGTCGCGGCAGACCCTCTACAACGAGTTCGGCGGCAAGGACGGCCTCGCCCGGGCCCTGCTCCGGCGCGAGACCGACTGGTACCTCGACGGGGTGGACCGGGCCCTGGTCTCCCACGCGGCCGGCCGCGAACGCCTGCTGGCCGTGGCCGAGTGGACCGTACGCGCCGCCCGCGCCCACCCCCTCGTACGGGCCCTGCTCACCGGCTGCTGGGACGACCGGCTCCCGGTGCCGCGCCCCGGGCCCGCGCGCGCCCCCTCCGCGGTGCCGGCGCAGCGGCGGGCCGACGCCGGAGTGCCCGGACCGGCCGAACTGGCCCGGGCGGTACGGGACCGGGCCGCCGCCGCGCTGGAACCGGAGGAGGGCACCGTACGCCGCTGCGAGCTGGCCGTACGCGTGGCCCTGTCCTGTGTGATCGCGCCGCCGGAGGAACCCGGCGAGGCGGCCCTGCGCGAACTCCTCGGCATCGCCGAACGGCCCGGCGAGCCCCGGGCCGCCGAGTTCAGGCCGGGCCCGCCCGGCGGGTTCAGTGCGCGGAGCCGGAGAGCTGGAGGCCGATGACCCCGACGATCACCAGCGTGATCGAGACGATCTTGAGGGTGGAGACCAGGTCCCCCAGGAAGACCATTCCGTAGATGGCGGTGCCGGCCGCCCCGATGCCCGTCCACACCGCGTACGCCGGGCCCACGTCCAGCTTCCTCAGGGCCAGCGTCAGCAGTCCGAAGCTGCCCAGCGCGAAGCACGCGAAGGCGATCGTCGGCCACAGGCGGGTGAAGCCGTGCGAGAGCTTGAGGCAGACCGCGAAACCGGTTTCCAGGATCCCCGCGACCACGACCAGCAGCCACGCCATGATGCATGCCTCCCCGCATTCGGTGACCGCTTCGCGTCACTTGGTGCGATTATGCATTTACCAGACCCCCCGCCCGGCAAACGTCGGCCTGCCACGCGACGGGCCCGCGGCCCGGCGGATCCTGGGGTCAGTCGCCCTCGCGCCGCTCCCGCGTGGCCAGCAGCCGCCGCAGCGAGTACAGCCGCGCCGGGTCCGCGTGCCCCTCGGCCACCCACTCGTCCAGCGCGCAGTCCTGCTCGTCGTGGCTGCACGCGCGCGGACAGCCCTCCGTGCCCTCCACCAGGTCGGGGAAGGCCAGGATCACGCGCGACGGGTCCACGTGGTGGAGGCCGAAGGACCGGACGCCGGGCGTGTCGATGACCCAGCCGTCGCCCGAGGGCAGCGGCAGCGCCAGCGCGGAGGTGGTGGTGTGCCGGCCGCGGCCGGTCACCGCGTTCACGTGGCCGGTCGCGCGCCGCCGGTCCTCCGTCACCAGCGAGTTGACCAGCGTGGTCTTGCCGACGCCCGAGTGGCCGACGAAGGCCGTGATCCGGCCGGTCAGGTGCTCCCGCACCCGGTCCGCCGCGTCCCCGTTGTGCAGCTCGTCGCGGTTGACCACCACGTGTGCCAGGCCCAGCGTCGCGTAGGTCTCCAGGATCTTGTCCGCGGGCGCCAGGTCCGACTTGGTCAGCACCAGCAGCGGCTCCAGGCCCGCGTCGTACGCAGCCACCAGACAGCGGTCGATCAGCCGGGGCCGCGGCTCCGGGTCCGCCAGCGCCGTCACGATCGCCAGCTGGTCGGCGTTGGCGACCACCACCCGCTCGAACGGGTCGTCGTCGTCCGCGGTGCGCCGCAGCACCGACTTGCGCGTCTCGATGCGCACGATCCGCGCCAGGGTGTCCTTCTTGCCGGACAGGTCACCGACGAGCCCCACCCGGTCGCCCACCACCGCGGCCTTCCGGCCCAGTTCACGGGCCTTCATCGCGGTGACGGTGCGGTCCTCCACCAGACAGGTCAGCCTGCCCCGGTCGACGGTGAGGACGAAGCCCTCGGACGCGTCCTCGTGCTTGGGCCGGATGTTCGTCCGGGGCCGGTTGCCCTTCGGGTTGGGGCGGGCCCGGATGTCGTCCTCGTCGGTGTGCTTGCCGTACCGGCGCATCGCGTCAGGCTCCCGAACCCTTGAGCATGCCCGTCCACATGGCCGGGAAGTCGGGGAGGGTCTTGGCGGTCGTCGCCACGTTCTCGATCTCCACGCCCTCGACGGCCAGGCCGATGATCGCGCCCGCGGTGGCCATCCGGTGGTCGTCGTACGTGTGGAAGATCCCGCCGTGCAGGCGCCGCGGGCGGATGTGCAGGCCGTCGGCCGTCTCCGTGACGTCGCCGCCCAGCTCGTTGATCTCCTTGGTCAGCGCCGCCAGCCGGTCCGTCTCGTGCAGCCGCAGGTGCGCCACGCCCCGCAGGGTCGACGGGGAGTCCGCCAGGGCCGCCACCGCCGCGATGCCGGGGGTCAGCTCGCCGACCTCGCCCAGGTCCACGTCGATGCCGTGGATCCGGCCCGAGCCGGTGAAGACCAGGCCTTCGTCGGTCAGCTCGCAGGAGCCGCCCATCTCCGTGAAGATGCGGCGCAGCTCGTCACCCGGCTGGGTGGTGCGGCGCGGCCAGTCGGGAATCGTCACCGTGCCGCCGGTGATCAGCGCGGCGGCCAGGAACGGCTGCGCGTTCGACAGGTCGGGCTCCACGACCAGGTCCCGGCCGAGCAGGGCACTGGGGGAGACCCGCCAGACGTTCTTCTCGCCGCCCGCCTCGGGGGTGTCGACCTGGGCGCCGGCCGCGCGCAGCATCTCCACCGTCATCCGGATGTGCGGCAGCGACGGCAGGGTCTCGCCCACGTGCCGCACCTCGACGCCCTGGTTGAAGCGGGGTGCGGAGAGCAGCAGCGCGGAGACGAACTGGGAGGAGGAGGAGGCGTCGATCTCGACCGTGCCGCCGTCCAGGGCCCCGCCGCCGTGCACCGTCAGCGGGAGGGCGCCGCGGCCCTCGTCGTCGATCCGTGCGCCCAGCGTGCGGAGCGCGGAGATGACCTGGCCGAGCGGGCGCTCGTACGAACGGGGGTCGCCGTCGAAGCGGACGGGGCCGTCGGCGAGGGCCGCGACCGGCGGGAGGAAGCGCATGACCGTACCCGCGTTGCCCACGTCCACCGTCGCCGGGCCGTGCAGTCCGGCCGGGATGACCCGCCAGGCCTCGCCGCTCTCGCCGGCCCCCGCGGAACTGGAGGACACGGTCTCCTCGATGCCCACGCCCATGGCGCGCAGCGCGTCGGACATCAGCTGGGAGTCACGGGAGCGCAGTGGGCGGCGCACCCAGCCCGGCTCGGAGGCCAGCGCGGCCAGCACCAGGGCGCGGTTGGTGACCGATTTGGACCCCGGCACGGTCACGGTGGCACGGACGGGCCCGTCCGCGAGCGGGGCGGGCCAGAGGGCGGGGAGCGCGGGGGTCTGGGTCATGCCCCTCACTTTAGTTGCTCGGCCAGGCGCCCCCCTGCCCGGAAGCGGGTCGTCTCACGCCCTGAACTCACAGGCCGAGCAGCCAGCGCCCGCCTCCGATCAGCGAGCAGAGGGAAACGGCGTGGAAGAAGAGCAGCCACACCACCGGGTGCACGTGGGTGAGCCGGCCCAGCTGGTCGGCGTCCGAGTCGGGCGCGCCCCCGTGCCGCCGCTGGGCGCCCAGCTCGAAGACCGGCCGCACCCCGCCGAGCAGCAGGAACCACACCACCCCGTACGCGAACAGCGCCTGGACGTCGGTCGGCGCGAGCCAGGACACCAGCAGGAACGCGCCGCCGGTCAGGACCACCGTCAGCACCCCGTACGCGTTCCTGATCATCACCAGCACCGCGGCCAGCAGGGCCGTCGCCGCCCACAGCAGCAGCGTGATCCGGTGCCCGGACAGCAGCCAGGCGCCACCGAGGCCCAGCAGCGGAGGAGCGGTGTACCCGGCGGCGGCCGTGAGGATCATGCCGGGACCGGTCGGGCGGCCGCGGCTGACGGTCAGGCCGCTGGTGTCCGAGTGCAGCCGGATGCCGTCCAGCCGGCGCCGGGTGAGCACGGCGAGCAGGCCGTGGCCGCCCTCGTGCGCGATGGTGATCGCGTTGCGCGACAGGCGCCACACGGGCCGCGGCACCACGACGGCCAGGGCGGCCAGGGCCGTGGCCACGACCAGCCACGTGTCGGGTGCGGGCTGGAGCCCGGTGAGCCGGTCCCAGAGGCTGCCTATCGCGTTGCTGTCCATCTGGTGGCTGACTCCTTCGAAGGGGCTGGGGGTACCTCCCGGCGTTGGCCGGGGGAGGGACATGGCAGTGTGGCAGGCATGTGCGGACGCTATGCAGCAAGTCGCGGGGCGGAGGACCTGGTCGAGGCCTTCGGGATCGAGAAGTGGGAGCCCACGGAAGCCCTGGAGCCCGACTACAACGTGGCGCCCACCAAGCAGGTGTACGTCGTCCTCGACCGCCCCCTGAAGGACGCGCAGGACCCGCGCCCGGTTCGCCAGCTCCGCGCGCTCAGGTGGGGACTGGTCCCCTCCTGGGCCAAGAACCCCGACGGCGCCGCCCGGATGATCAACGCACGGGCCGAGTCGCTGCACGAGAAGCCCTCCTTCCGGCGCCCCTTCGCCCAGCGCCGCTGCATCGTCCCGGCCGACGGCTACTACGAGTGGGTCACCGGCGCGGACGAGCGGCAGCTGGAGGTCGAGGGGAAGCGCAAGCGCCCGCGCAAGCAGCCGTACTTCGTGCTGCCGGCCGACGGGTCGGTCTTCGCGATGGCCGGGATATACGAGTTCTGGCGCGACCGCACCGTGCCCGACGACCATCCGTCGGCCTGGTGGGTCACCTGCTCGGTGATCACCACCGAGGCGGAGACCGCGCCGCTGGGCGTCGCCCCGGCCGACGGCCCGGCCTCCCTGGCCGAGATACACCCGCGGATGCCCCTGATGCTCACCCCGGACCGGTGGGACGCCTGGCTCGACCCCCGGCAGACCGACCTGGACCGGCTGCGCGGCCTGCTGGCCCCGCCCCCCGAGGGCCTGATGCGGGCCTACCCGGTCGCCACGGCCGTGAGCAACGTCCGCAACAACGGCCCCGAACTGCTGCACGAGCTGGCCGCGCCTGAGCTGGGCACCCTCTGGTGACGGGCAGGATGGCCCCGTGACGCCCTCCGCACCCCGCACCGCGCCCCGTACCGAGACCGTCGACACCCCCGCGGGCGAGGCCAGGATCACCTGGCACCCCGCCCGCGCCGCCCGCCTCGTCCTGGCCCTCGGCCACGGCGCCGGGGGCGGCATCGAGGCCCGGGACCTCCAGGCCCTGGCCGCGGCCCTGCCCGCCCGCGGGATCACCGTGGCACTGGTCGAGCAGCCGTGGCGGGTGGCCGGCCGGAAGGTGGCCGCCGCGCCGAAGGTCCTCGACGAGGGCTGGCGGGCGCTCTGGCCCGCGCTCACCGCACCCGGCCCGCCCGTCGTCACGGGCGGCCGCAGCGCGGGCGCCCGGGTGGCCTGCCGCACCGGGGCCGAGCTGGGTGCGCACGCCGTGCTGGCGCTGGCCTTCCCGCTGCACCCGCCGGGCAGGCCGGAGAAGTCCCGGGCCGACGAGCTCACCGGCGCGGGCCTGCCCACCCTGGTGGTCCAGGGCGGCCGGGACCCCTTCGGGCGGCCGGAGGAGTTCCCGGAGGGCACGTACGAGCTGGTCGAGGTGCCCGCCGGCGACCACGGCTTCGCGGTGCCGAAGAAGGCCGAGGCGGGCCAGGAGGCGGCCCTGGAGCTGATCGCCGGCGCGGTCGGGGACTGGCTGGAGCGGCTGTCGCCCTGAGCCGGGTGCGTACGGCCGGTACGCCCTCCGGCCGCGGGCCCGGCGGGTTTTCCGGAAGGCCCCGCTCCATTCCCGGCCGGCGTGTGGTGACCGACACCTGACAAACCGGGGGGCCCGGGGGAATGTGCCGAAGGAACCCTCTGTTGTGCCAGACGTCGGCACGTACACGAAGCTCGCCAGAGGAGAGGGACCGCATGGGTTCGACCATCTGCCCGGACCGCCCGCAGGCCGCTGACCTGGGGGCATCCTCCAGCGATGGCTGGGCTCGCACGGTACTGCCGACGCCCAGGCAGGCCCCTGTCCGGGCGGCGGACGGCCGGGAGGGTCGACTATTCTCCGATTCGAGCGGGTCCGCGTACGGTCCCGCCACGGCGTTGGAGGAGGTGGGTCCTGTCACTGGCACCGACGACGGCCATGTGGAGGAGACGGCCGCCGAGCGCAATGCGCGCTTCGAGCGGGACGCCCTCGGTTACCTCGACCAGATGTACTCGGCCGCGCTGCGCATGACGCGCAATCCGGCCGACGCGGAGGACCTCGTACAGGAGACGTACGCGAAGGCGTACGCGTCCTTCCACCAGTTCCGCGAGGGCACCAACCTCAAGGCGTGGCTGTACCGCATCCTGACCAACACCTTCATCAACTCCTACCGCAAGAAGCAGCGCGAGCCGCAGCGCAGCGCGGCGGAGGAGATCGAGGACTGGCAGCTGGCCCGCGCCGAGTCGCACATGTCGACCGGTCTGCGCTCCGCCGAATCGCAGGCACTCGACCACCTGCCCGATTCGGACGTGAAGGAAGCCCTCCAGGCCATTCCGGAGGAGTTCCGCATCGCCGTCTATCTCGCCGACGTAGAGGGCTTTGCGTACAAGGAGATCGCGGACATCATGGGTACACCCATCGGTACGGTCATGTCGCGACTGCACCGTGGCCGCCGCCAACTCCGCGGAATGCTTGAGGACTACGCCCGTGACCGCGGGCTGGTCCCGGCCGGCGCGGGAGAGTCGAACGATCGGAAAGGCTCGGGCTCATGAGCTGCGGAGAGCCGCACGAGACGGACTGCTCTGAGGTCCTGGACCACCTCTACGAGTTCCTCGACCACGAGATGCCGGACAGCGACTGCACGAAGTTCGAAACGCACTTCGGCGAATGCTCGCCCTGCCTGGAGAAGTACGGCCTCGAACAGGCCGTGAAGAAGCTGGTGAAGCGCTGCTGCGGATCGGACGACGTCCCCAGCGACCTGCGCTCCAAGGTGATGGGCCGGATCGAGCTGATCCGCTCCGGCCAGGTCGTTCCCGACCAGGACATCACCGCGGGACCCGCCGCCGCGGGACCCGCCACGACCTGAACGCCCACGCGGGTCCCACCCGGGCGCTCACTCCGACGGACGCTTCCGGAACGTAACGTCGTTCACCCGAAGGTGCTAATCCGGGGGCACCCGGACGGCGCAATGTGAAAATGCGGCCCGGCACGTGGTCGGGCCCCATATTCTCCCCATTCGGTACCGCCGATTCGATTCGGTACCGGGCTTGCCCAGGCACACGGGGAGGAGAGCGCCATGCGGGCACTTCCGCCGGGGGCGCGTGTCTATATCCTGTGCGCCGTTCTCGGCGCTTTCGGCTGTGCCGGCCCCGCGCTGTTCGATGCCGGCACCCCCTGGCCGACCGTCGGCCTGCTCGCCTCGCTCTACCTCGCGGTGGAACTGGTGCGGGTCTGCCCGTTCCTCGGGAGCCGGGTGCCGGAGGGCATGGGGGCCTTCTTCCCCGTCGTCCTGGCCGCCGTCTTCCTCCTGCCGCCCGCCGCCGCGGCCCTCGTCGCCGCGCCGGGGGCCTTCGCCGGGAAGGTCGAGCAGCGGCCCGCGACGGTCCGCCGGGTCTGGCACGCCGCCCAGCAGGCGGTCGCCGCCTGGGCCGCCGGACACGCGTACGGACTCCTGCGCGGGCCCGCGGCCCTCGGCGGGGCGGCTCCGCTGCGCGTCCCGGACTTCCCGTACCTGCTCCTGCCGGCCGCGGCCGCCGCCGCTGCCTTCTGCCTCGTGCTCACCGCCCTGGACGGCGGGGTCCTGGCCCTCGCCGAGCGCCGGCCCGCCCGCACCGCCTGGCACGGCCTGCTGCCGCGCTCCCTCGCCCCGTTCTGCGTACACGGCCTCGCCGGGCTCATGATGGCCGTCCTCTGGCACAGCCCCTACGGGGCGCCCGCGGCGCTGCTCGTCCTGCTGCCGATGTACATCTCCTGCTGGGTCTTCGCCCAGTACCACCGCGAGCGCGCCGCCCACCAGGCCACCATCCGCGCCCTCGTCCAGGCCGTCGACATCAAGGACCGCTACACGCGGGGACACAGCGAGCGGGTCGGCCAGGCCTCCGCGATGATCGCCCGCGAGCTGGGCATGCCCGAGGACCGGCTGGAGGTGGTGCGCTTCGCCGGCATCCTGCACGACGTCGGCAAGCTCGGCGTCCCCACCCGGCTGCTGCGCAAGGACGGCCCCCTGACGCCCGAGGAGCGCCGCGTCATCGAACTCCACCCCGAGTACGGGCACGAGATGGTGCGCGGGATCGGCTTCCTCGGCGAGGCCCGCGCCGCGATCCTGCACCACCACGAGCGGGTGGACGGCTCCGGCTACCCCTACGGGCTGACCGGGGAACAGATCCCCGTGCTGGCCCGCGTGGTGGCCGTGGCCGACGCCTTCGACGCGATGACCTCCACCCGCTCCTACAGCAGGGCCCGGCCGGTGGAGACCGCGCTCGCCGAACTGCTGCGCTGCGCGGGCGCCCAGTTCGACCCCGCGATGGTGGGCGCCCTGCTGCGGGCCGTCGAGCGGGAGGGCTGGCACCCTTCGGTCACCTCCGACGAGGACACCGTGGCGGTGGCCGCCCCGCGCGGGAACGTGCCGCTGCCCCGCCCCGGCGGGCCCCCGGTGCCGCCCGCGGCCCGCGGGGCCGGGCGGGGCGCCGGGCGCCCCGGGGGAGGGGGCCGGTGAGGGCCGCGGGCGCGCGTACGGTCCGGTCCCGCGGCGCCACCGTGGCCCTGGTGCGGGGCGCGGCCGGCGCGCTGACCGTGGCCGGGCTCGGCTGGACGCTCTGGCACGGCGTCGTGCAACCGGGTACGGCCCTCGCCTTCGGCGTCCTGATCACCATCGGCGAGCTGGCCCGCCGCGACTCCGCGGAGGGCGCCGGGCACGCCCCGGCCGGCGGCCGCCAGCCCGCGCCGCTCGGCTCCGCGGGGGCCCTCGCGTACGCCCTGCTCGGCCAGAACGCCGGGCAGCCCACCCACCACGGGGTGCTCCAGATCGTGGCCGTGGTCGTGGCCGCCGCGCTGGTCGGGGTGGTCCCGCACGTGGCCCTCGGCCGTGGGCCCGCCCTGGACCACGTGGCCCGCCGGGTGCTGACCGTCACCTTCGCCGCCGTCTGCTTCCAGCCCCTCTACAACTCCGGCCGGCTGGGGGACCTGCTCGGCCAGGGCCCGCTGCTCGCGGTGTACCTCGTCCTGCTGCTCGGGCTGACCGCCCTGTGCGACGCGGTGCTGGCCGCCGCGCTGGCCGGGGCGCGCACCGGATGGCCGTACGGGCCCCTGCTCCGCGACGAGCTGCGCGCCCTGCTGGGCATCGGCTCGGCGATCTGCGCCAGTGGTGTGGTGATGGCCCTCGGCGTGGGGGTGGCGGGGCTGTGGGCGCTGCCGGTGTTCAGCGTGCCGCTGCTGCTCACCCAGCTGTCCTTCCGGCGGATCTCGGCGATCCGCACGACGTACCGCCAGACCATCACCTCCCTGGCCCGCGCCACCGAGATCGCCGGCTACACGAGGCCGGGCCACTCCCGCCGGGTCGCCGCCCTCAGCTGCGCCGTCGGCCGCGAACTGGGTCTGTCGGAGCGCGAGCTGACGGTGCTGGAGTACGCGGCGCTGATGCACGACATCGGCCAGCTCTCCCTGGTCGACCCGGTCCCGAGCGGCGCCACCGCCGTGCTGCCCGCCGTCGAGCGGGAGCGGATCGCCCGGCTCGGCGGCGAGGTCGCCCGCCAGACCGGGGTGCCCGCGGAGGTGGCCGTCGTCGTGGAGCGGCAGGCCGAGCCGTACCGCGAGCAGCCGGTCGCGGCCAGGATCGTCCGGGCGGTCAACGCGTACGACGACCTCGTGGGCCCCGGCCGTCACCCGGCCGGCTCGCTGGCCGCCCTGGAGCACCTCAGGCTGGGCACCGCCCACGACTACCAGCCCGAGGTCGTCGAGTGCCTGGCACGGGTGCTGCAGCGCGGCGGGGGCCCGTCCGGGAGGGCCGGAGTCAGTGCCTCCCCACACGGGTAACCCATGGGTAATGAGCGGCCGTCCGAGTGGGCATGGTTGGATGCGAAGTAAGAGAGTCCGCAAGGCTGCACCGTAGGTCCCCCAGCTAGCACTGGGGGTGCCCCCATAGGCGGGAATTGTGAGGATCTTCGGGAAGGTACGGCATCGGCCCTCCGCCTCGTGGCGGCAGGCGACCGACCGCGCGTTCACGCTGATCGGCGACGGCCGGTACGACGACGCCGGGGCGCTGCTGACGCGTGCCGCGGACCTCGAGCCCTGGCTCTCCGAGTCCTGGTTCAACCTGGCCCTGCTGCACAAGTTCCGGCACGACTGGGAACAGGCCAGGGCGGCCGGGCTGCGGGCCGTGGCCCTGCTCGACCGCGAGACGGGCGCCCCCGACTGGTGGAACGTGGGGATCGCGGCCACCGCGCTCCAGGACTGGCCGCTGGCCCGGCGCGCCTGGCAGGCGTACGGACTGAAGGTGCCCGGCGACCCCCGCGGCGGGGCGTCCACGGGCGAGCCCGTGGGCATGGAGCTGGGCAGCGCGGCGGTGCGCCTGTCGCCCGAGGGCGAGGCGGAGGTCGTGTGGGGCCGGAGGCTCGATCCGGCCCGGATGGAGGTCCTCTCGATCCCGCTGCCGTCCTCCGGGCGCCGCTGGGGCGAGGTGGTCCTGCACGACGGCGTCCCGCACGGCGAGCGCGTGACGGCCGCCGGGCCCTCGTACCCGGTCTTCGACGAGATCGAGCTCTGGGCGCCCTCGCCGGTGCCCACCTGGGTGGTGCTGCTGGAGGCGGCCACCGAGGCGGACCGCGACGCCCTGGAGCAGTTGGCCTCGGACGCCGGATTCGCCGCGGAGGACTGGTCCTCGTCGGTGCGGCTGCTGTGCCGGACGTGTTCGGAGAGCGCCATGCCCAGCGGCGAGGGCGACGGCGAGCACGTGGACCCGCACGACCACAGCGAACCGGGCCATCCCGGCCCCCTGGGGCACCGTACGGCCGGTTCCGGGTCCCTGTGGGTGCCGGAGCGCGAATGCGGCATCGCGGCCCCGGCGGGGCTGGTGCGCGGCCTCCTGGACGGCTGGGTGGCCGACAGCCCGGACACCCGGGAGTGGCGTGACCTCGAAGAGGTCTGCTGACCCCGCAGGGCCCCGCCCCGGAGGGGTCCCCGGCAGGTGCCCCGGCGCGGGCGCCTGCCCGTAGGCTGTACGGGTACAGACGGTGACTTGAGGGAAGGCGTACGGCGGACATGGCCCAGCAGGAGACGGAGCAGCAGGTCGGCGAGGTCAACGACGGATACGTCGTGGACACCGAGGACTGCGAGGCGCGCGAGCTCGCCCACCGCGAGCGCGGCACCGCCCGCCCGATCACCGTGGTCGGCAACCCCGTCCTGCACCGCGAGTGCAAGGACGTCACCGAGTTCGACGACGAGCTCGCCTCGCTGATCGACGACATGTTCGCCAGCCAGAAGGCCGCCGAGGGCGTGGGCCTGGCCGCCAACCAGATCGGCGTGGACCTGAAGGTCTTCGTGTACGACTGCCCGGACGACGAGGGCGTGCGGCACACCGGTGTCGTGGTCAACCCCAAGCTGGTCGAGCTGCCGGCCTCGCAGCGGGTCCTGGACGACTCGAACGAGGGCTGCCTCTCCGTCCCCACCGCGTACGCCTCGCTGGCCCGCCCGGACTACGCCGAGGTGACCGGCCAGGACGCCCAGGGCAACCCGATCAAGGTCCGCGGCACCGGCTACTTCGCCCGCTGCCTCCAGCACGAGACGGACCACCTGTACGGCTACCTCTACATCGACCGGCTCTCGAAGCGCGACCGCAAGGACGCCCTGCGCCAGATGGAAGAGGGCACGCCGCGCTACGAGACGGTCCCGAACGCGTAGTCGCCGCCTCGCGGTCTCAGGCGGCCCGCGGGCCGCGGAAGGTCCTGCGGAAGGCGTTGGGCGTGGTGCCCAGCGCCCGCAGGAAGTGGTGCCGCAGCGCCGCCGCGCTGCCGAAGCCGCAGCGGCCGGCGATCGCGTCGACCGTGTCGTCCGTCGACTCCAGCAACTCCTGCGCCAGCAGCACCCGCTGGCGCAGGACCCACTGGTACGGCGTGGTGCCGGTCTCCTGGAGGAAGCGCCGGGCGAAGGTGCGCGGGGACATGTGCGCGCGCTCGGCGAGCTGCTCGACGGTGATCTCCCCGTCGAGGTTCCGGACCATCCAGTCGAGGGTGTCCCCGACCACGTCGCACGCGGTGCGGGGCAGCGGCCGCCGGATGTACTGGGCCTGTCCGCCGTCCCGGTGCGGCGGTACGACCATGCGCCGCGCGATGGTGTTGGCGACCTCCGCCCCGTGGGCCTGCCGCACCAGGTGCAGGCAGGCGTCGATGCCCGAGGCCGTGCCGGCCGCCGTGACGACCGGGCCCTCGTCGACGTAGAGCACGTCCGGGTCCACCCGGGCCAGCGGGTACTTCTCCCGCAGCGC
Organism: Streptomyces sp. NPDC101132; assembly: GCF_044759225.1. Lineage (NCBI taxonomy): Bacteria > Bacillati > Actinomycetota > Actinomycetes > Kitasatosporales > Streptomycetaceae > Streptomyces > Streptomyces sp. NPDC101132. Next base: position 491,546 of record NZ_JBIVYX010000004.1, on the reverse strand, counting down.
GGCGGCGTGCATCCAGTGCGTGGTGCACCGGCGCCCGTCGAGCAGCCCGGCCGCCCCCAGGACGAACGCCCCGCTGCACACGCTGAGTACGCGTGCTCCCCGGTCCACGGCGGCGCGCAGCGCGTCCAGCAGGGGCTCGGGGTAGTCCCGGGCGGGAGCCCGCCGGTCGGCGGGCAGGCAGATCAGGTCGGCCTCGGCGAGCCGCTCGGTCCCGTACCGGGTGGCGATCGTGAACAGCTGGTCGCCGCCCACCACCTGGGGCTCCTCGACCCCGCAGACCGCGAAGTCGTAGACGGGCAGCCCCATCTCGCCGCGGTCGATCCCGAAGACCTCGCAGAAGATGCCGAGTTCGAAGGGGGCGACCCCGTCGACCAGGGCGACGGCGACGTTCTTGAGTGCGGGAGCGGCCTTCAGCATGCGCCCAGTGTGGCAGTAATTCGATGTCTTACGACAGTCCTGCCACTGTCCGGATCTTCGCGGGCGCCGGAGAGTGGTCCCATGACCACGTTCCTGAACCACCTCACGGTCCTGTCCGTCCTCACCCTCCTGTCGGCTCCGGCCCTGTACGGCCTCCACCGCGAACGCCGGACCGACCGGCAGCTGCGCGGGGCAGCCGCCGGCCGGTCCGGCGCGGAAGGGGTCCGGGTGCGGACTCAGAAGTCCTCGTCCAGGTCGACCGTGCCCTCCACGGCGACCTGGTAGGCCGACGGGCGGCGCTCGAAGAAGTTGGTCAGCTCCTGGACGCCCTGGAGCTCCATGAAGGAGAAGGGGTTCTCGGAGCCGTAGACCGGGGCGAAGCCCAGGCGGACCAGACGCTGGTCGGCCACGCACTGGAGGTACTCGCGCATGGACTCGGTGTTCATGCCGGGCAGGCCGTCGCCGCACAGGTCGCGGCCGAACTGCAGCTCGGCCTCGACGGCCTCCTTGAGCATGTCGGTGACCTGCTGCCGGAGCGCGTCGTCGAAGAGCTCGGGCTCCTCCTTGCGGACCGTGTCCACGACCTCGAACGCGAAGTTCATGTGCATGGTCTCGTCGCGGAAGACCCAGTTCGTGCCCGTGGCCAGGCCGTGCAGGAGGCCGCGCGAGCGGAACCAGTACACGTACGCGAAGGCGCCGTAGAAGAACAGGCCCTCGATGCAGGCCGCGAAGCAGATCAGGTTCAGCAGGAAGCGGCGGCGGTCGGCGGCCGTCTCCAGCTGGTCGATCTTCTCGACGGAGTCCATCCACTTGAAGCAGAACTGCGCCTTCTCGCGGATCGAGGGGATGTTCTCGACCGCCGCGAAGGCCGCCGCGCGGTCCTCCGGGTCGGGCAGGTAGGTGTCCAGCAGCGTCAGGTAGAACTGGACGTGCACGGCCTCCTCGAAGAGCTGGCGCGACAGGTACAGGCGCGCCTCCGGGGAGTTGATGTGCTTGTACAGCGTCAGGACCAGGTTGTTCGCCACGATCGAGTCGCCGGTCGCGAAGAACGCCACCAGGCGGCCGATCATGTGCTGCTCGGCCGGGCTGAGCTTGGCCAGGTCCGCCACGTCGGAGTGGAGGTCGACCTCCTCCACCGTCCAGGTGTTCTTGATCGCGTCCCGGTAGCGCTCGTAGAAGTCCGGGTAGCGCATCGGGCGGAGGGTCAGCTCGAAGCCCGGGTCGAGCAGGTTCTGGGATCGGGTGGTGCTCACTGGCAGGCCTCGCAGGACTCGGGGTTCTCAAGGGAGCAGGCCAGCGCGTCGGCGTCGACGGCCTGCGGGAGGGGAGTGGCGGCAGCGGGGACGGCCGTGCCGGAGGCCGCGCGGGCGATCTTCGTCGCCGGGCGCGAGCGCAGGTAGTACGTGGTCTTCAGGCCCTGCTTCCAGGCGTACGCGTACATCGAGCTGAGCTTGCCGATGGTGGGCGTCTCCAGGAACAGGTTCAGCGACTGGCTCTGGTCGAGGAACGGCGTACGGGCCGCCGCCATGTCGATCAGGCCGCGCTGCGGGATCTCCCAGGCGGTCCGGTAGAGCTCGCGCACCTCGGCCGGGATCCAGTTGAAGCCCTGCACCGAGCCGGAGGCGTCGCGCAGCGCCTCGCGGGTCTGCGCGTCCCACACGCCGAGCTTCTTCAGCTCCTCCACCAGGTAGCCGTTGACCTGGAGGAACTCGCCGCTGAGGGTCTCGCGCTTGAAGAGGTTGGAGACCTGGGGCTCGATGCACTCGTAGACGCCGGCGATGGACGCGATGGTCGCGGTCGGGGCGATGGCCAGGAGCAGCGAGTTGCGCATGCCGGTCTTCGCCACGCGGGCGCGCAGCGCGTCCCAGCGCTCCGGCCAGTGCAGCTCGACGCCGTAGTGGTCGGGGTGCAGCACGCCCTGGGCGGTCCGGGTCTCGGCCCAGGCCGGCAGCGGGCCGCTGCGCTCGGCCAGGTCGCAGGAGGCCTCGTACGCGGCGAGCATGATCCGCTCGGCGATCTTCGTGGAGAGCGCCTTGGCCTCGGGGGAGTCGAACGGCAGCCGCAGCTTGAAGAAGACGTCCTGGAGGCCCATCGCGCCCAGGCCGACCGGGCGCCACTTGGAGTTGGAGCGGCCGGCCTGCTCGGTCGGGTAGAAGTTGATGTCCACGACCCGGTCGAGGAAGGTCACCGCGGTGCGGACGGTGTCGTCCAGGCGGGCCCAGTCGATGTCCTGGATCTCCGGGTGGACGAAGGCGCCGAGGTTGACCGAGCCCAGGTTGCAGACCGCGGTCTCGTCGTCGTTGGTGACCTCGATGATCTCGGTGCAGAGGTTCGAGGAGTGCACGACGCGGCCCGGCAGGGCGGTCTGGTTCGCGGTCCGGTTGGAGGCGTCCTTGAAGGTCATCCAGCCGTTGCCGGTCTGCGCGAGGGTGCGCATCATCCGGCCGTACAGGTCCCGGGCGGGCATGGTCTTGCGGGCCAGGCCCGCGGCCTCGGCCTTGCGGTAGGCGGCGTCGAACTCGTCGCCGTACAGGTCGACCAGCTCGGGGACGTCGGCGGGGGAGAACAGCGACCACTCGGCGTCGGCGTTCACGCGGCGCATGAACTCGTCCGGGATCCAGTGGGCCAGGTTGAGGTTGTGGGTGCGGCGGGCGTCCTCGCCGGTGTTGTCGCGGAGCTCCAGGAACTCCTCGATGTCCGCGTGCCAGGTCTCCAGGTAGACGGCGGCGGCGCCCTTGCGGCGGCCGCCCTGGTTCACCGCGGCGACGGAGGCGTCGAGGGTCTTCAGGAACGGGACGATGCCGTTGGAGTGCCCGTTGGTGCCGCGGATCAGCGAACCGCGGGCGCGGATGCGGGAGTACGAGAGGCCGATGCCGCCCGCGTGCTTCGACAGGCGCGCCACCTGGTGGTAGCGGCCGTAGATCGAGTCCAGCTCGTCCAGCGGGGAGTCCAGCAGGTAGCAGGAGGACATCTGCGGGTGGCGGGTGCCGGAGTTGAAGAGCGTCGGCGAGGACGGGAGGTAGTCCAGGCGGCTCATCAGGCGGTACAGCGAGGCGACTTCCTCGACCGCCTCGATGCTGTCGTCCGCGGCGAGGCCGCACGCCACGCGCAGCATGAAGTGCTGGGGGGTCTCGACCACCTGGCGGGTGATCGGGTGGCGCAGCAGGTAGCGGCTGTGCAGGGTGCGCAGGCCGAAGAAGCCGAAGCGGTCGTCGGCGCCCTCGGCGGTGGCGGCCTCGACGAGGGAGTCGAGGCGGGCCGCGTGCAGGCGGACGAACTCGGCGGTGCGGTCGGCGATCAGGCCCTCGCGGTGGCCCACGGCGACGGAGGCGGAGAAGGAGGTCGCGCCCTGGCCGGTGGCCTCGTCGGCGATGGCGAGGGTCAGGAGCCGGGCGGCGAGCCGGGAGTAGGCCGGGTCCTCGGAGATGAGCCCCGCGGCCGCCTCGGTGGCGAGCCCCCGCAGTTCGGCCTCGTCCGCGTCGGCGCTCCGGCCGCGGAGCGCGGCGGCGGCGACCCGGCCGGGGTCCGTGTCGGGGAGGTCGGCGGTGAGGTCGGTGAGGGTGCGCAGCAGCGCGGTGCCGGGGCCTTCGGCCTCGGACGGGTCGGACTCGGCGCGCGGTGCGGCAGGCGCGATGGTCACGATGGGGGGCTCTCCCTCGCTCGGCTCCCGGCCTGCGTGGCGGGGCGTGCGGGGGCGCATGCGGGCGTGGCAGGTACGCGTGCTCCGCATGGCGTCCACCGGCCCAACCGCGAGGCCCGGACGTGGTCGGCGCCCGGTTCGGTCGACCCGGGCGCGCCGTCGGCAGGTCTTCGGACTGGGAGTGCGCGTATGCGTGCACTTCATACCGTTGCGGGACAGTTCCGGATTCGCACCGGATTCCCCTGCGGCGACAGCGAGGATGAGCATACATGTGGGGGCGGTGGTCTGTGTGACCCCCTAGATGTTGTGTCGCCCGCGACGGGGAGTCCCGGCGTCGTGCCTCTCCGCTATCGCCGGAGAGGCACCGTCGAGAAGGCGGGCGGGGGTGACCGGCGGGGCCTTAGAGGTCCAGCCCGTACGTCAGCAGCTCCAGCCGCGGGACCGGCGACCAGTCGCGCTCCGGGGTGCGGGTGAAGCCCAGGCGTTCGTACAGGCGCTGGGCGCCCCGCATCGCCGGCTGGGTGGACATCACGATGCGGGTGACGCCCTCGGTGGCGCGGGCGCGGTCGATGCAGGCGCGTACGAGGGCCTCGCCGGCACCGCGGCCGCGGGCCTCGCGGGCGACGGCCAGCATCCGGAACTCCGCCTCGCCCCCGGTGGCGATGTCGGCCAGTTCGCTGCCCGGGGGCGCGTAGGCGACGCCGCCCAGCAGCCGGTCGTCCGCGACGGCGACCAGGATCTCGCCGTGGGCGGCCCGGCGGGCCACGTCCCGCAGGGTGTTCGCGTAGTCGTCCGTCTCGTTCTGGTCGAGCAGGCCGTCCTTCAGGTAGGCCTGGGCGGTGATCTCGCCCAGTTCCGCGTACTCGTCCGGCCGGGCTTCCCTGATCACGATGTCCATGGCGTCCAGTGTGCAGCAGCCGTACGGCGGAGGGCCGCCCCCGCGTGGTGCGGTGACGGCCCTCCGGCGGCACCCCGGGCCCGGGGTACGGCTCAGCAGCAGCGGAAGCCCTCGCGCGGGTCGCCCTCGCGGGCGTCCGTGCGGGCCCGCTCGAACTCGCGGCGGGTCGGGACGGGGGCGTCCGGGTCGTGGCCGCGGGCGTGGGCGACGTACCGTTCGTACGCGGCCTCGCCGGTGAACTCGCGGACGTAGAAACGGATCCGGCCCAGCAGGCCTGCCGCGGTCATGAGGAGACCGGCTCCTTCACGCGGCCGCCGCCCGTGTCGAGACCCGCGGCGGCGAGCTCCGCCTTCTCCTCGGCCGTGGCGATCAGGCCGGCCGGGGCGATGATCTTCGACTCGACGTACGGCGTCTCGTGCAGCACCACCGACTCCGGCTTGCGGACGGCCTTCAGGCACACCCACAGCGCGTCGAACAGCACCACCAGGATCAGGATCGCGAACAGCGCGCACAGCACGCCGTCGACCGTGGAGTTGGTGACCACCGTGTGCATGTCGTCCATGGACTTGGCGGGCGGCAGCACCTTGTCCGCGTCGATGCCGGCGAGGTACTTGTCGCGCTGGGCGAAGAAGCCGACCCGCGGGTCCTCGGAGAAGACCTTCTGGTAGCTCGCGGTGAGCGTCACGGCCGCGTCCCAGGCCAGCGGGACGCCCGTCACCCAGGCCCACTTCAGGCGGCCGGACTTCACCAGCAGCGTGGTGCAGACGGCCAGGGCGACGGCGGCCAGCAGCTGGTTGGCGATGCCGAAGAGCGGGAAGAGCTGGTTGATGCCGCCCAGCGGGTCGTTCACGCCGACCCACAGGAAGTAGCCCCAGGCGCCGCAGACGAGCGCGCTCGCGATCCAGACGCCGGGCTTCCAGCTGACCTGTCGGAACGGCTTGTAGACGTTGCCGAGGGTGTCCTGGAGCATGAACCGGCCCACGCGGGTGCCCGCGTCCAGGGTGGTGAGGATGAACAGCGCCTCGAACATGATCGCGAAGTGGTACCAGAAGGCCTTCATCCCGGCGCCGCCGATCACGGCCGAGAAGATCTCGGACATGCCCAGGGCGAAGGTCGGCGCGCCACCCGTGCGCGAGAGCAGGGTGGCCTCCTCCACGTCCTTGGCGGCCTGCGCGAGCGCCTCGGGGGAGATGGTGAAGCCCAGGCCCGCGATGGCCTCCGAGGCGGACTGCACGGTGGTGCCGACCACGCCCGCGGGGGAGTTGACCGCGAAGAAGAGGCCGGGCTCGATGATGCAGGCCGCGATCATGGCCATCACGGCCACGAAGGACTCGGTCAGCATCGCGCCGTAGCCGATCATCCGGACCTGGGTCTCCTTCTGGACCATCTTCGGGGTGGTGCCCGAGGAGACCAGGGAGTGGAAGCCGGAGAGGGCGCCGCACGCGATGGTGATGAAGACGAACGGGAACATCGACCCGGCGAAGACCGGCCCGTCGCCGCGCGACGCGAACGACGTGACCGCGTCCATCTTCAGCGTCGGCATCGCGATGACCACGCCCAGCGCCAGCAGCGCGATGGTGCCGACCTTCATGAAGGTGGACAGGTAGTCGCGCGGGGCGAGCAGCAGCCAGACCGGCAGTACCGAGGCCAGGAAGCCGTACCCGACCATCCAGAGCACCAGCGTGGTCGGCTTCAGGGTGAAGAACTCGGCCCAGGAGGACTCGGCGACCCAGCCGCCGGCAACGAGCGCGAGCAGCAGCAGGGCGACGCCGATGAGGGAGACCTCGGTGACCCGGCCCGGCCGCAGCACGCGCAGGTAGACGCCCATGAAGAGGGCGATCGGGATGGTCATGCCGATGGAGAAGACGCCCCACGGGGAGTGCGAGAGCGCGTTGACGATGACCAGCGCCAGCACGGCCAGCAGGATGATCATGATGGCGAAGACCGCGATCAGGGCGGCGGCGCCGCCCACCGGGCCGATCTCCTCGCGCGCCATCTGGCCGAGCGAGCGGCCGTCGCGGCGGGTGGAGAAGAAGAGGGTCACCATGTCCTGCACGGCGCCGGCGAAGATCACGCCGACGACGATCCAGATGGTGCCGGGCAGGTAGCCCATCTGGGCCGCCAGCACCGGGCCGACCAGCGGGCCGGCGCCCGCGACGGCGGCGAAGTGGTGGCCGAAGAGCACCCGGCGGTCCGTCGGGTGGAAGTCGACACCGTTGTCAAGGCGTTCGGCGGGGGTGGCCCGCGTCTTGTCGACGCCGAGTACGCGGTGGGCGATGAAGCGGGAGTAGAAGCGGTACCCGATGGCGTACGAGCCCAGGGCCGCGGCGAGCATCCACGCGGCCGAGACCTCCTCGCCCCGGGAGAGCGCGAGCACGGTCCAGCCCGCCGCGCCGACCAGCGCCACCAGCGTCCAGACGGCGACGGACTTCGGCGTCAGACGGCCGGACGGACCCGGCCGCGGAGACGGAGAAGGCGAGCCCGCCGTACCGGCCGAGCCCGCCATGTCCCCTTGTGTACCTGTTGATTCCGGTTCCGGCATGACCCTCGTCCCCTCGTGATCATCTACGCAATCGCAGGGAATCTACGGGGAGCGGACCGCCGGGCGTAAGACCCCGTCCGCAATCCGGTACGGGGTCCCCGGTGTCCGGGCAGGTCAGCCGACCCGGGTCCGGCCGACCCGGGTCCGCCCGACCCGGTCCGGCCGGCCCGCGCATCGGGCCGACCCGGGCGTCAGGCCGAGGGGGGCGCCGGCCGCTTGAGCCGTGCGACGAACTTGTACCGGTCGCCGCGGTAGACGGACCGCACCCACTCCACCGGCTCGCCGTCCGCGTCGAGGGAGTGCCGGGACAGCATCAGCATGGGCAGGCCGACGTCGGTGCCGAGCAGGCCGGCCTCGCGCGGGGTGGCCAGGGAGGTCTCGATCGTCTCCTCGGCCTCCGCGAGGTGGACGTCGTACACCTCCGCGAGGGCGGTGTAGAGCGACGTGTACTTGACGAGCGAGCGGCGCAGGGCCGGGAAGCGCTTGGCCGAGAGGTGCGTGGTCTCGATGGCCATGGGCTCGCCGCTGGCCAGCCGCAGGCGCTCGATGCGCAGGACGCGGCCGCCGGGTGCGATCTTGAGCAGCCCGGCGAGGGTGTCGTCCGCGGTCACGTAGCCGATGTCGAGCAGCTGGGACGTCGGCTCCAGGCCCTGGGCGCGCATGTCCTCGGTGTAGGAGGTCAGTTGCAGTGCCTGGGAGACCTTGGGCTTGGCGACGAAGGTGCCCTTGCCCTGGATCCGCTCCAGGCGGCCCTCGACCACGAGCTCCTGGAGGGCCTGCCGGACGGTGGTCCGGGAGGTGTCGAATTCGGCCGCGAGGGTCCGCTCCGGGGGCACCGGGGTACCCGGGGGGAGCGTTTCGGTCATATCGAGCAAATGCCGCTTGAGTCGGTAGTACTTGGGCACGCGGGCGGTACGTGTGGCCGCCCCGCCCTCGGGCTCGGTAAGCGCCCCTTCGGTGGCCATCGCCGCCGTCCTTCCCGACTCCAGTTTCACAGCCGTCACCGGCTCCTCCGTCTCTTGCGGTCACATCGTGACACGGGCCGGAGCACGGACGTCGCCCCTCCCTGAGGTGTCGGTCCGGTAACGGACTGGCACCTCGTTTATTAGACCCTTGACACCCCCAAAGGTCTAGGCCAAGCTCCAGGCTACTGGTCTAAACCAATATGGATCAGATCCCGGCCCCACGGCAGTACTTGGCGTATTTCACGTACGGCGGGCAGGGGGAGTGCAGGCATCCCTGAGGAGGGTGGCGTGAAGCGCAAGCTCATCGCGGCGGTTGGTGTCGCGGGCATGGTGATCGGTCTCGCGGCGTGCGGTGGCACCGATGGCAAGAAGGAGGGCGGCGACAAGGCCTCCGGCGCCAAGGAGCTGACCGTCTGGCTGACCGTCGACGCGCAGAACAACTGGCCGGACCTGGTCAAGGCCGCCGACGACGCGATCATCGCGAAGCACCCGGGCCTGAAGGTCAAGCACGAGTACTACGGCTGGCCGGACAAGAACGCCAAGCTCGACGCCGTGCTCGCCACGGACAAGGCCCCGGACGTTGTCGAGATGGGCAACTCCGAGATGATCGGCTACATGTCGACCGGTGCCTTCGCCGAGGTCGACCCGTCCAAGTTCGACAACTCCGCGCAGTGGCTCGACGCCCTGAAGGAGTCCGTCACCTACGACGGCAAGACCTACGGCGTCCCCTACTACGCCGGTGGCCGCGTCGGGACCTGGCGCAAGGACGTCGCCGCCGAGGCGGGCGTCAAGGCCGCCCCGAAGACCTGGGCCGAGCTGACCGCCGCGCTCGACGCCATCCAGAAGAAGAAGGGCGCGAAGTTCAGCGCCTGGTACCAGCCCTCGCCCGACTGGTACGCGGCCATGTCCTTCGTCTACGACGCGGGCGGCGCCATCGCCAAGAACGAGGGCGGCCAGTGGAAGTCCTCCCTGTCCTCCCCCGAGTCGCTCAAGGGTCTCAAGCAGTACAAGGAGATCCTCGACAAGTACATGCACGCCGACAAGACCAAGGACGAGGCCGACCGCCCGGTCGTCTTCGGCCAGGGCAACTCCGCCGCGATCTTCGCCGCGGCGTGGGAGGGCGGCACCGCGGCCACGCCGGAGAACGACAAGGTCGGCAAGCTCGCCGACAAGCTCGAGAACTTCGTGATGCCCGGCCCGAACGGCAAGAACCTCCCGGTCTTCCTCGGCGGCTCCGACCTGGCGATCCCGTCCAAGTCCGACGCCCAGGACATCGCGGCCGAGTGGATCAACGCCTTCACCGGCGCCAAGGGCCAGGCCGGCCTCATCGCCAAGGGCAACCTGCCGAACAACAAGACGGACCTCGGCCCGCTGAAGGCCGACCCGAAGACCCAGGTCGCCGCCACCGCGGCCGAGTCCTCCTGGTTCGTCCCCACCGCTCCGGGCTGGGGCCAGGTCGAGAAGGCCAAGGTCCTGCAGACCATGCTCCAGGAGATCGGCACCGGCAAGAAGTCGGTCGAGGACGCGGCCAAGGCCGCCGACGCCGCGATCGACAAGGTCATCAACACCAAGTGACCTGACCGGGCAGGGCCCCGCCGCTGAAGGCGGGGCCCTGCTGCCCGTACCAAGAGAGGGACCGCTGAGGAGCGCGCGATGAGTGCCGCACAGACCACCACCGCCGATCTGCCACCGGCGAAGGAAACGCCTTCGTCCAAAGCCGCGACCGGGAGTACGGGCACGCCGCGCAGAGGGGACCGCCGCGGGGGCTCCGTGACCCCCTGGCTGCTGCTGGCCCCCTGCCTGCTCGTCATCGTGCTGGTCATGGGATACCCGCTGCTGCGCCTGGTCTCCCTCTCCTTCCAGAGCTTCGGCAAGTCCGAACTGTGGGGCTTCAAGGACGCCGAGTGGGTCGGCTTCCAGAACTTCACCGCCATCCTCGGCGACGGGGAGTTCTGGGCCGTGGTCCTGCGGACCGTCCTCTTCGCCGGCGGCGCGGTCGTCCTCACCATGGTCCTCGGCATGCTGATCGCCCTGCTGCTCCAGCGGGTCTCCGGCTGGGTCAAGGCCCTCATCAGCATCGCCCTGGTGGCGAGCTGGGGCATGCCCATCATCGTGGCCACCGCCGTCTTCAAGTGGCTCTTCGACGCCGACTACGGCGTGCTCAACTACCTGCTGAGCAAGCTGCCGGGCGTCGAGATGATCGGCCACAACTGGTTCGCCAGCGGCCCCCAGGGCCTCGCGGTGATCATGCTCCTGGTGGTCTGGGGCGCGGTCCCGTTCGTGGTCATCACCCTCAGCGCGGGCCTCACCCAGGTGCCCAAGGAGCTGGAGGAGGCCGCGCGCCTCGACGGCGCCGGCGCGTGGGGCGTGTTCCGCCACGTCACCCTCCCGATCCTCAAGCCGATCATCGTCATGCTGACGACCCTCTCGGTGATCTGGGACATGGGTGTCTTCCCGCAGGTCTTCGTCATGCGCAACGGCAACCCCGAGGCCGAGTTCCAGCTGCTCACGACGTACTCGTACCAGAAGGCCTTCGTGGTCAACGACTACTCCGGCGGCTCCGCGATCGCCCTCGTGACCGTCCTGCTCCTGCTGGGCGTCGTCGCCGTCTACATGCGCCAGATGCTCAAGATCGGAGAGGTGGAGTGACCTCGACCGCCGCGACCCCGCGCCTCGCCCGCCGCAAGGGCTTCCGGAAGTCCAAGCTCGGCTGGAACCTCCTCGGCCTCCTGGTCTTCGTCACCGCCGGCTTCCCGGTCTACTGGATGCTCAACACGGCGTTCAAGCCGGCCAAGGACGCCATCGACCCGGACCCGCACTTCTTCCCCCACACCTGGACCCTGGACAACTTCCGGCGCGCGCTCGACATCGCCGACTTCTGGGGCCCGGTCGGGCGCTCCATGCTCGTCTCGTCCGTTGTGGTCGTCATCGGCATCCTGGTCGGCATGCTGGCCGCCCTCGCCATCTCCCGGTTCGCCTTCCGCGGCCGGAAGATCGTGATCGTCGGCATCCTCGCCGTCCAGATGGTCCCGCTGGTCGCGATGATCATCCCGGTCTTCCTGCTGCTGAACGACCTCGGTCAGTACGACAAGCTCACCGGCCTGATCATCACGTACCTGACCTTCATCCTCCCGTTCACGGTGTGGACCCTCCGCGGCTTCATCGTCAACATCCCCAAGGAGCTGGAGGAGGCCGCGATGGTCGACGGCTGCACGCCGACCGGCGCCTTCCTCCGCGTGGTCTTCCCGCTGCTCGCCCCCGGCATGGTGGCCACCTCCGTCTACGGCTTCATCCAGGCGTGGAACGAGTACCTGTACGCCCTGATGCTGATGAGCCAGCAGAACCAGACGGCCACCGTCTGGCTCGGCAACTTCACCACGAAGAACGGCACCGAGTTCGCCCCGATGATGGCCGGCTCCACCATGATGGCCGTGCCGATCGTCGTGCTGTTCCTCATCGTCCAGCGCAAGATGGCCGCGGGTCTCACCGCGGGCGCAGTGAAGGGATGACCCTCCCGATGACGATCACCGCCCACCAGACGGACACCCTGACCCGCGACGCCCTGGCCGTGCTCCAGCCCGGCTTCCTGGGCACCACCGCCCCCGACTGGCTGCTCCGCCGGGTCGGCGAAGGGCTCACCGCGGTCGGCCTGTTCGGCCGCAACATCACCTCGCCCGGCCAGCTGGCCGCGCTCACCGCGCAGCTGCGGGCCGAGCGGGACGACGTACTCGTCGCCATCGACGAGGAGGGGGGCGACGTCACGCGCCTGGAGGTGCGCGACGGTTCCTCCTTCCCCGGCAACCTCGCCCTCGGCGCGGTCGACGACACCGGCCTGACCCACGACGTCGCCCGCGAGCTCGGCCGCCGCCTCGCGGCCTGCGGGGTCAACCTCAACTGGGCCCCGTCCGCGGACGTCAACTCCAACCCGGACAACCCGGTCATCGGTGTGCGGTCCTTCGGCGCCGACACCCGCCTCGCCGCCCGGCACACCGCCGCCTACGTCGAGGGCCTCCAGGCCGCCGGCGTCGCCGCGTGCACCAAGCACTTCCCGGGCCACGGCGACACCAGCGTGGACTCCCACCACGCCCTGCCGCGCATCGACGCCGACCTGGACACCCTCTACGCCCGCGAACTCGTGCCCTTCAAGGCCGCGATGGCCGCCGGCACCAAGGCCGTCATGAGCGCGCACATCCTGCTGCCCGCGCTCGACCCCACCCGTCCGGCCACCCTCAGCCCGCAGATCCTCACCGGCCTGCTCCGCGAGGAGCTGGGCTACCAGGGCCTGATCGTCACCGACGGCATGGAGATGAACGCCATCGCCGGCACCTACGGCATCGAGCGGGGCTCCGTCCTCGCCATCGCCGCCGGCGCCGACGCGATCTGCGTCGGCGGCGGGCTCGCCGACGAGGAGACCGTGCTGCGACTGCGCGACGCGCTGGTCGCGGCCGTGCGCGAGGGCAGCCTGCCCGAGGAGCGGCTCGCCGACGCCGCTGCCCGGGTGCGCGCCCTCGCCGACTGGACCCGGCAGGCCCGGGTCGCCGACGGGCCGGGCGCGTCCGGCGAGGAGGGGAACGCGCCCGGCACGGCGGACATCGGCCTGGTCGCCGCCCGCCGCGCGGTACGGGTCACCCGCACCGCCGAGGTGACGGTGAAGGCCCCGTACGTCGCCACCCTCAGCCCGGTCGCGAACATCGCGGTCGGCGACGAGACCCCCTGGGGGCTCGCCGGGCCGCTGGCCGCCCTGCTGCCGGACACCACCGCGGGGACGTACGCCGAGGGCACGGACGTGGCCGGCGCGATCCTGGCCGCCTCGGGCGACCGTACGGTCGTGCTCGTCGTGCGCGACGCCCACCGGCACCCGTGGATGACCGCCGCCCTCGACGCCGTGCTCGCCGCCCGGCCCGGAACGGTCGTGGTCGAGATGGGCCTGCCGCGCGCCGAGCCCCGCGGGGCGGTGCACATCGCCACGCACGGCGCCTCCCGCGTCAGCGGCACGGCCGCGGCCGAGGTGATCGCGGGGCTCTGACCCCGCACCCGTACCCCGGCGGGGGCCGGGCGCCCGAGGAGGGGCGCCCCGTCCCCGCCGTTCCAGGCTCCGTACGGCCCCGGCCCGTACGGATCACCGGCACCGGGACCGCCCCCAGGCAGCGGCGCATCCCGGATACGCGGAAGGGCCCGGCTCCCCCAGGAGCCGGGCCCTTCCGTCGTGTGGAGCGGCGCCGTGGCGCCCCGCCCCTACAGGCCCTGCCAGGCCGGCTTGTTGGCGAAGGTGTGCCGGAAGTAGTCCGCCAGCTTCAGCTTCGAGGCGGCCGCCTCGTCGACCACGACGGTGGCGTGCCGGTGCAGCTGGAGCGCGGAGGCCGGGACGAGCGAGGAGACCGGGCCCTCGACCGTCTGGGCCACGGCCTCGGCCTTGCCCTCGCCCGTGGCCAGCAGCACCAGGTGGCGGGCGTCGAGGATGGTGCCTATGCCCTGGGTGATGACGTGGTGGGGCACCTGGTCGATGTCGTCGTCGAAGAAGCGCGCGTTGTCCACCCGGGTCTGCTCGGTGAGCGTCTTGATGCGGGTGCGCGAGGCGAGCGACGAGCAGGGCTCGTTGAAGCCGATGTGCCCGTCGGTGCCGATGCCGAGCAGCTGGAGGTCGACGCCGCCGGCCGCGGCGAGCGCCGCGTCGTACGCCTCGCACGCGCCCACGATGTCCTCGGCGGTGCCGTCGGGGCCCATGAAGGAGGCCTCGGACAGCCCCAGGGGCTCGACGACCTCGCGCAGGACCACGGAACGGTAGGACTCCGGGTGCCCGGCCGGCAGGCCGACGTACTCGTCGAGCTGGCAGATGCGGGCACGGGTGACGTCGACCTCGCCGCCGCGGACCTTGGCGGCGAGGGCCTCGTAGATGGGCAGCGGGGTCGAGCCGGTCGCCACGCCGAGCAGGGCGTCGGGCTTGCGGCGTACCAGGGAGGCCATGGCCTCCGCGATGAGCTCTCCGCCCGCCTTCGCGTCCGGGACGATGACAACTTCCACGCTGGGCCTGCCGATCTGGGAGAAGGAAGTCTTGGTGGTATAGACCAATCTAGCAGAGCTTGGCCCTTCGCACCCGGGTCTGCGCACCTTCCATCGTCGGCCGGATCGGGCGCTCCCGCGCGTCCGCCGGGGGTGCCGCCCGGCCGCCGCCGGGCCAGACTGGACGGGTGAGCGCCGTGGAGCGTCCCGGGCGGATGATGTCCGCCGAGATGGACGAGCAGCCCGCCGTACTGCGCCGCCTGCTGACCGAGGGCGCGGAGGCGATCCGCGCCACCGCCGAGGCCATCGCCCAGAAGCGCCCGCGCTTCGTCCTGCTCGCCGCCCGCGGCAGCTCCGACCACGCCGCCCTCTACGCCAAGTACCTGCTGGAGGTGCGGCTGGGCCTGCCCTGCGGCCTCAGCTCGATGTCCACCACGACCGCCTACGGGGCCACCCCCCGGCTCCAGGACGTGCTGGTGATCACCGTGAGCCAGTCCGGCGGCTCCCCGGACCTGGTCGCCTCCACCCAGGCCGCCCGCGCCGCCGGGGCCGTCACCCTGGCCGTCACCAACAACCCCGACTCCGCCCTGGCGGCCGTCTCCGAGCACCACGTCGACGTGCTGGCCGGCCCGGAGCGGGCCCTGCCGGCCACCAAGACGTACACCGCCTCGCTGCTCGCCCTCTACCTCCTCGCCGAGGGGCTGCGCGGCGGCGACGGGGCCGCGGAGGCCGCCGCGCCCGTACCGGAGCTGGCGGAGCGGATCCTGGCCCGGCGCGAGGAGGTCCGTACGCTCGCCGCCCGGTACCGGTTCGCCGAGCGGATGGTCATCACCTCGCGCGGGTTCGGCTACCCGACGGCCCGCGAGGCCGCGCTCAAGCTCATGGAGACCAGCTACATCCCCGCCCTCGCCTACTCGGGCGCGGACCTGCTGCACGGCCCGCTGGCGATGGTCGACAACGTCTCCCCGGTGATCGCGGTGGTCACCGAGGGCCGCGGCGGCGAGGCGCTGCGGCCGGTGCTCGACCGGCTCCGGGGGAGGGGCGCCGACCTCGTCGTGGTGGGCCCCCGGCCCCAGGTCGAGGCCGCCGCGGCCGGGTTCGTGCTGCCCGTGGACGGGCTGCCCGAGGAACTCCAGCCGGTCCTGGAGATCCTCCCGCTCCAGCTCCTGGCGTACGAGGTCACCCTCGCCCGCGGCCAGGACCCGGACGCCCCGCGCGCCCTGGCGAAGGTCACCGAGACGCACTGAGGCGTGCCGGGCCGCACGGGGCGGGCGGGCGCCCGGGGAGCGCCCGCGGGGAAGCACCGGCGGGCGGCCGCGGGGCCGGGGCCGCCCGGCGCGGGGGTCAGAGCAGGGCCATCTGGAGCCCGCCGGTGGCGTCGAGGTGCTGGCCCGTGACCCAGCGGGAGTCCGGCGAGGCCAGGAAGGCCGCCACGTCCGCCACCTCCTGCACCGTGCCGATCCGGTGGAAGACCGAGCGGGAGGCGGCGTGCGCGCGGGCGGCCGGATCGGCCAGCCAGGCGGCGTTGAGGTCGGTCTCCGTGATGCCGGGGCCCACCGAGTTCACGGTGATGCCGCGCGGCGCCAGCTCCGCCGCGAGCGAGCGGGTCAGCGCGTTCACCGCGCCCTTGGCCATGACCGTGGCGAGGATCGCGGGCAGCGCGATCTCCGGGGTGCCGGTGACGTTCACGATCCGGCCGCCGTCGCGCAGCCGCGGCAGCGCGGCCCGGGTGACGAAGAACGGCGCCTTCGCGTTCACCGCGTGGATCCGGTCGTACGTCTCCTCGTCGGTGTCCGCGAGCGTCGCGAAGGTCGCCGCGCCCGCGTTGTTCACCAGGACGTCCACGGCCTCCGTGGCCTCGGGGTGGGCGTCGTACGCGGCCCACAGGGCCTCCGCCGCCCCCGGCGTCCCGAACTCGGTGCGCAGGGCGAAGGCCCGGCCGCCGGCCGCCGTGATCGCCCCCACGGTCTCCTCGGCCGCCTTCTCGTTGCTGCCGTAGTGGACGGCCACGAGTGCCCCGTCCCGCGCCAGCCGCTCGGAGATGGCCCGCCCGATCCCCCGGCTGCCGCCGGTCACCACAGCCGTCTTGCCGCTGAGCACGCCCATGACGCGCCCCCCATTTCTCTAGTGGTCGCTACAGAATGGGACCGTACCAGATTCAGTAACGCCCGCTATAGAATTCGCGCATGGCGACCGGACAGCGCGGCAGACCCCGCTCCTTCGACCGCGACGCGGCCCTGGACGAGGCCATGCGCGCCTTCTGGATCCACGGCTACGAAGCCACCTCGATCTCCGACCTGACCCGGGCCATGGGGATCGGCGCGCCCAGCCTGTACGCGGCCTTCGGCGACAAGCGGAAGCTGTTCGACGAGGTGGTCGAGGTGTACGCGGGCCGGTACGGGGCCTTCGGCGCGCACGCCTTCTCGGAGGAGCCCACGGCCCGCGCGGGGCTGGAACGCACCCTCCGGGAGGCGGCCGTCGTGTACACGGATCCCGCCCACCCGCCGGGCTGCCTGGTCATCAGCGCGACCAACTGCGCGACGCCCGAGGTGGAGGCGGCGCTGCGGGACCGGCGCAACGCCAACATCGCCCTCTTCGAGAGCCGGATCCGGGCGGACGTCGCCGCCGGACTGCTGCCGGCCGGCACGGACGCGGCCGCGCTGGCCCGCTTCGGCGGGGCGGTGCTCCAGGGCATGTCGCAGCAGGCGCGGGACGGCGCGACGCGGGAGGAGCTGGAGGCGCTGGCGGAGCGGGCGCTGCTGGCCTGGCCGCAGTAGGCGGCGACGGGGGACGGGGGTGGGAAACCCCCGGACGGCCCTGCTGAACCACTCGGACGGCCCCGGAAAAGCCCCAGGGCCACGGTGTCGGACGGGACCCTCAACCCGTCCGGCACCATGGCCCGGAGTTGCTTCGGCCGAAGGGTGTGCGGTCCCTGCGGCCGGTGGGGAGGTGCCTGCGCGGTCAGGGCAGAACGCGCGGCTTACCTCGCTCCGTCCTCCTGTGCGGGGAGGGCGGAAGTCTCTTCTTACCTCAGCATTGTGGACTAGACCATTCTGTTCTGTCCATCCAATGACAGGGACCAAAGGCCCGTCACTTCCTCCAAGATACGCGGCCACCCGGCCGTCTGGGTATTCCCGCTGCGAAACTCCTGCCCAGAGCCCGGGTACCCTCGGCTGCGTGCCCTCCATGAACGACCTCGTACGCCAGCACACCGCGCTCAGTGAGACGGAGCTGGAGTGGCTCCACATGCTGGTCTCGGAGTGGCAGCTGCTCTCCGACCTGTCCTTCGCGGACCTGGTCCTGTGGGTCCCCACCCTCGACGGCACGCGGTACGTCTCGGTCGCCCAGATGCGGCCCAACACCGGGCCCACCTCCTACCAGGACGACATGGTCGGCCACCTGGTGCCGCGCGGCCGCCGCCCGCTGCTCGACGCCGCCCTGGACGAGGGCCGGATCGTGCGCGAGGGCGACCCGGAGTGGCGCGAGGAGGTGCCCGTACGGGTCGAGTCGATCCCCGTGCGGCGCGAGGGCCGGGTCCTGGGCGTGATCGCCCGCAACACCAACCTGCTCACGGTGCGCACCCCGAGCCGGCTGGAGCTCACCTACCTCCAGTCGGCCTCCGACCTGGCCCAGATGATCGCCGCCGGAACGTTCCCCTTCCCCGGCCAGCAGGTCGACATGGATGCCTCGCCGCGCGTCGGCGACGGGCTGATCCGCCTCGACGCGGAGGGCGCCGTCACGTACGCGTCCCCGAACGCGCTCTCGGCGTACCACCGCCTCGGGCTCGCCTCGGACCTGGTCGGCCAGCACCTCGGCAGCATCACCGCCGAGCTGGCGCCCTCGCGCGGGCCGGTGGACGAGGCCCTGGTCAAGCTCGCCAGCGGGTGGGCCCCGCGGGAGACCGAGATCGAGGCCAACGGCGGGGTGATCCAGCTCCGGGCGATTCCGCTCAAGCCCAAGGGGACCCGGATCGGTTCTCTGGTGCTCTGCCGCGACGTCACCGAACTCCGGCGCCGCGAGCGTGAGTTGATCACCAAGGACGCCACCATCCGGGAGATCCACCACCGGGTGAAGAACAACCTCCAGACGGTCGCGGCCCTGCTCCGGCTCCAGGCCCGCCGGATGGACTCCGACCAGGGCCGCGAGGCGCTCAACGAGGCGGTGCGGCGGGTCGGTTCGATCGCCATCGTCCACGAGACGCTGTCCCAGAACCTGGACGAGCGGGTGGAGTTCGACGAGATCGCCGACCGCGTGATCGCGATGGTCGCCGAGATCTCGCCCGGGAAGGTCGACTGCCGGCGCACCGGCCGCTTCGGCATCCTCGACGCCGAGGTCGCCACCCCGCTGTCGATGGTGCTGACCGAGGTGCTGCAGAACGCGCTGGAGCACGCCTTCGCACCGGGGGAGCGGGGCACGGTCGAGGTCGGCGCGGTGCGCAGCGGCACCGGCCGGGACGACGCGCGGCTGCTGATCACCGTGCTGGACGACGGCCGGGGCCTGCCCGAGGGCTTCGACCCGCAGCGCGCCGGGAACCTCGGCCTGCAGATCGTACGGACCCTCGTCGAGGGCGAGCTCGGCGGCAGCTTCGACATGCGGCCGCGCCCCGAGGGCGGCACCAAGGTCGTGCTGGACGTCCCCGCGGTCTCCCAGAAGTAGCCCGCCGGAAACCGAGCGAAGGCCCCGTCACGCAGCGTGATCCCGTCCGGAGCGGGCGGGCCGGCGGAAACGTGACGGAATCCTCGGCGAAAAGCACTGAGCCCCGGACCGATTTCCCGGTCCGGGGCTCAAGAGCACGTTGCTGAGCGCTATATGGGTGGTGCTACGCGCTGCGGCTCGAGGCTCGAAAGTCGATGTCAGGCGCTGGCGTTGCGCGCCCGGTTGCGAGCGGCGCGGCGCTTCATCGCGCGGCGCTCGTCCTCGCTGAGGCCGCCCCAGACGCCGGAGTCCTGGCCGGACTCGAGCGCCCACTGCAGGCACTGCTCCATCACGGGGCAGCGGCGGCAGACGGCCTTGGCTTCCTCGATCTGCAGCAGCGCAGGACCGGTGTTGCCGATGGGGAAGAACAGCTCGGGGTCTTCCTCACGACAAACGGCGTTGTGACGCCAGTCCATGGCTGCTACCTCTCTTGTGTGACTTGCACGTTGCTTGTGAATGTGAACGCTTTCACGAATCCCTTCGCGAGGGAAGGGCCGACGCCCAGGGGTTTTCCCGGTGCGGTCCGATTCGTGGAGGGGTTCTGGCGGTCATGGGGGCCGGTTCTGCGGGCTGTCCCGATCGCCATGTAGAGATTCGCAAACCTCGGACGGGGATACAACCCCTTCCGGAAAGTTTTTTTTGATTCGTCGGTGTCGACTAGGTCACAGCCGTACTTCTATGGGGTGGACCCGCGCCTAAACGTTCGAGTGCAAGGACTTTGGGGTCTTCTACTCACACAATCACACGCAGTGCACGGCGTACGCCTGTGAACCGCACGCTCGTACGCAGTCCGAGGTGGTCGCCGTCCATCTGGAAAGGAAGCGGCACCTTCGAATGCAAGGTGAAGTCGGTCAGATCGTGCAGAGTGACCGCATGCTTGCCCTGCGGGCCGCGCTCAGGAGTCGAGGTCAGGAGCTGTGTCGCGTAGCGCGCGATCGCCGGAGTTGACAAACGGTCCAGTCCCAGCACGTCAAGCGCGGTGTCGAAGGACGCCTCGGGGGAGGCGTAGAGCGGCCGGTTCCCCAGGAACGTCCACGGTGACGTGTTGCACACTATCGACAGCACCAGGTCACGGACCGGCTCCGCGTCCGGCCGCTCCAGCGTGATCGTCCCGCTCCGCCGGTTCGGCTCCTCCAGGAACTGGCGTACGAGCTGTCGGACGTAGAGGGCGTGCGTCGAACGCTTGCCGCGTTCCCGCTGCTGTTCGACCCGCCCCACGACACCCGCGTCGAAGCCGAAGCCCGCGCAGAACGTGAACCAGCGGGACGGCACCGCCTCGTCCTCCGTCCCCGGGGTACCCGAGGCCAGGCCCAGGCCCACGGTCCGCTCCCGGCGCTCGCGCAGCGCGTCGAGGATCGCGCCGGTCGCCTCCACGGGGTCGTTCGGCAGGCCCAGGGCCCGGGCAAACACGTTGGTCGAGCCGCCGGGCACCACGGCCAGGCCGGGCAGCCGCTCCGGGTCCGGCCCGTCGTGCAGCAGACCGTTGACCACCTCGTTGACCGTGCCGTCGCCGCCCAGGGCGACCACCAGGTCGATGTCCTCCCCGTACGCCGCCTTGCGGCCGAGGTCCCGCGCGTGCCCCCGGTACTCGGTGGTCACCGCCTCCAGCTTCATCTCGCTGGCCAGGGCGTGGATCAGCACGTCGCGCACGCGTGCACTGGTGGTGGTAGCCGCCGGATTGACCACGAGGAGTGCACGCATGAGCGCCAGATTACCCACCCGTTCCGGGGCCGCCCATACGGGTCACCCCGGAAGGGCCGCGGCTACCCTGCTGGGGTGAGTACGAAGCAGACCCCCGCCCCCGCCGGACCGGCCGCCTCCGGTCCCGTGCCCGCCCGGCTGACCGCCGCCGCAGCGCTCACCGCGCTGGAGGGCCTGGCCCTGGCCGGCCTCGGCGTCTACATGCTGCTGGTGGGCGTCCTGGGCGACCCGGACTCCCCGCAGCAGGCCGAGACCGGCGGCGTCACGCTGCTCGCGCTCGCCGCCCTGCCGCTGGTCGCCGCCCGCGGGCTGCGGCTGCGCCGCCGCTGGAGCCGGGGCCCCGCCCTGATGACCCAGCTGATGGCGATGCCGGTCGCCTGGACCCTGTACAACACGGGCGGCGCGATGATCGCCGCCGCGGCCGCGCTGGCCCTGGCCGCCGTCGCCGTCGTCGTCCTCCTGGTGAACCCCACGGCGACCGAGGCCCTGGGCGCGGGCCCCCGCACCGCCGGCGAATAGCCGCGGGAACGACGGAGGGGCGCGGCGGTCCCGTACGGACCGCAGCGCCCCTCCGCTTCCCGTCCTACTCCTCCACGAGGAGCTTGTCCCGCAGCTGCGCCAGGGTCCTGGCCAGCAGCCGGGACACGTGCATCTGCGAGATGCCGACCTCCTGCGCGATCTGCGACTGGGTCATGTTCCCGAAGAACCGCAGCAGCAGGATCCGCTTCTCCCGCGGCGGCAGCCCCTCCAGCAGCGGCTTGAGGGACTCGCGGTACTCGACCCCCTCCAGCGCCTCGTCCTCCGCGCCCAGCGTGTCCGCGACGGCCGGGGACTCGTCGTCCGTGTCCGGCACGTCCAGGGAGAGCGTGCTGTAGGCATTGGCCGATTCCAGCCCCTCCAGCACCTCCTCCTCGGAGATCCCCAGCCGCTCGGCCAGCTCGTGCACCGTGGGGGACCGGCCGTGCTGCTGCGACAGCTCGGCCGTCGCCGTGGTCAGCGCCAGACGCAGCTCCTGGAGGCGCCGGGGGACGCGTACCGCCCACCCCTTGTCACGGAAGTGGCGCTTGATCTCGCCGACCACCGTGGGGGTCGCGTACGTCGAGAACTCGACGCCCCGGTCCGGATCGAACCGGTCCACCGACTTGATCAGGCCGATGGTCGCGACCTGCGTCAGGTCGTCCAGCGGCTCGCCGCGGTTGCGGAACCGGCGGGCCAGGTGCTCGACGAGGGGCAGGTGCATGCGCACCAGCCGGTTGCGCAGTTCCGCCCGCTCCGGGGAGCCCTCGGGGAGCCCCCGCAGCTGGACGAAGAGGGCCCGCGCGCCGCTGCGGTCGCGGGGGTCCTGCTCTTCCGCCGTGTGGTTGTCCTGCCGCTCGTTCTCGCTCATAGGGCCCGCCCGTCGCTCCGCCGAGTCCAAAAAGCCGTCTTCCGCCGGGTGTGGCCGGGCGTGCTGCTGCTCCGGGATGCCACCGCCGGCGTGCGCCGCCCGGGACACCCCCCGGACCTCCTCCGGGGGGACACCCATGCCCCGCACCGGGACGTCCTCGCCGCTCACGCCGGACCGGGTCCCGCGCCGCGCTGTTTGTAGAGGCTGATGCTGACCGTACGGTCCTCCGCGACCGTGGACTCGACCTTGCCCGCCAGGGCGGACAGCACCGTCCACGCGAACGTGTCGCGCTCCGGCGCCCGCCCGTCCGTGGTCGGGGCCGAGACGGTCACCTCGAGCGAATCGTCCACCAGCCGGAACACACAGCTGAGGACGGAGCCCGGCACGGCCTGCTGCAGCAGGATCGCGCACGCCTCGTCGACCGCGATGCGCAGGTCCTCGATCTCGTCGAGGGTGAAGTCCAAACGTGCCGCGAGGCCGGCCGTGGCCGTGCGCAGCACCGACAGGTAGGCACCCGCGGCCGGCAGCCGGACTTCCACGAAGTCCTGCGTCCCGGGCTCGCCTGCGATCTGGGACACCCTCACCTCCAAGGTGGTACGAGCTCTGTTCGCCGGTGACGCTATCGCGATCCGAGCGGTCGTGTCGCGGCGCCCCCATCCCGCGGCCGTGACTGATGGTAAGCCCACGGGTACGCACAGTGGCTAGGGGTCTGCGGGCCCAATTCAGGGGAACCGGCGAAGGGTTGACCTACCCTGCCGCAGGGGCCCTCACACGATCGAGGAATCGACGAAACACCACCGCCACGTCTCGCCCGGTTCGTAGCTGCGCATCACCGGGTGGCCCGTCTCCTGGTAGTGCGCGGTGGCGTGCCGGTGGGGGGACGAGTCGCAGCACGCCACGTGGCCGCACCACAGGCACATGCGGAGCTGCACCGGGTGGCTGCCGAGCGTCAGACAATCCGGGCAGGTCATCCCACGCGGTACGGGCTCGGGGCGCGGCAGTTCGGGAACGTGCGTGCACTCGCTCATGATGGCCAGGTTACGTCGGCGCCGGCCCGGTCACGGCCGGTGAAGAGCGAGGGAAGGCCACGATGGAGGTAGTGCCGCTGGTGGCACTGGTGGCGGTGAGTGCCGCCGTCGCGGGGATCGCACGCAGGACGCCGGTGCCGGCGCCGCTGCTGCTCGTCGCGGCCGGACTGCTCGCCGCGTACCTGCCCGGCGTCCCCGAGTACGCCCTGGACCCGCACATCGTGCTCCCGCTGGTGCTGCCGCCGCTGCTGTACACCGCCGCCGTCGACAGCTCGTACCTGGACCTGCGGGCCAACATCCGGCCGGTGGCCCTGCTGTCGGTCGGGTACGTGCTCTTCGCGACGCTGGCGGTGGGGTACGCGGCGTACCTGGTGGTGCCGGGCCTGCCGCTGACCGCGGCCCTGGTGCTGGGCGCGGTGATCGCGCCGCCGGACGCGGTGGCGGCCACCGCGATCGCCCGGCGGCTCGGGCTGCCGCCGCGCATCACGACCATCCTCCAGGGCGAGTCGCTGGTGAACGACGCCACCGCGATCACCGCCTACAAGGTGGCGCTGGCCGCCGTGGTCGGCGAGGGCGCGGGCTGGGCGGGCGGCATCGCGGAGTTCCTGCTGGCCTCGGTGGGCGGGGTGGGCGTCGGCCTGCTGCTGATGGTGCCGATCCACTGGCTGCGGACGCACCTGCGGGAGCCGCTGCTGCAGAACACGCTCTCGCTGCTGATCCCCTTCGTGGCGTACGCGGCGGCGGAGCGGGTGCACGCCTCGGGCGTGCTGGCCGTGGTGGTGGTCGCGCTGTACCTCGGGCACCGGAACTGGCAGGTCGACTTCGCCACCCGGCTCCAGGAGGAGGCGGTGTGGAGGATGATCGCCTTCGTGCTGGAGTCGGTGGTCTTCATGCTGATCGGCCTCCAGCTTCCGGTGGTCCTGGAGGGGCTGGGCGAGTACGAGGGCGTGCACGCGGCCTGGTACGCGGTGGCGGTGTTCCTCGCGGTGGTGGCGGCCCGCTTCGTGTGGGTCTTCCCGGCGACCTTCCTGCCGCGGCTCTCGGCGCGGGTGCGGGCGCGGGAGCCGGAGACCAACTGGAAGGCTCCGGTGATCGTCGGCTGGGCCGGCATGCGGGGCGTCGTCTCCCTGGCCATCGCCTTCTCGATCCCGATGACGCTGGAGGGCGGCGAGGCCGGTGAGCCCTTCCCGGCGCGGAACCTCATCCTGTTCCTCACCTTCACCACGGTGATCGGCACGCTGGTGGTCCAGGGGCTGACGCTGCCGCCGCTGATCCGGATGCTCCGGCTGCCGCCGCGGGACGTGCAGGCCGAGACGCTGGCGGAGGCGCAGGCCCAGAACGCGGCCTCGGCGGCCGCGGAGGCCCGGCTGGAGGAACTGCTGGAGGACCGGCGCAACGCGTTGCCGGCGCCGCTGGCGGACCGGCTGCGGACCGTGATGGAGCGGCGGCGGAACTCGGTGTGGGAGCGGCTGGGGGCGGTGAACGAGGAGACCGGGGAGTCGGCGGACGACACGTACCGGCGGCTGTCGCGGGAGATGATCTCGGCCGAGCGGGAGGTCTTCGTCGCCCTGCGGGACGAGCGGCGGATCGACGACGAGATGCTGCGGACGCTGTTGCGGCGGCTGGACCTGGAGGAAGCCGCCGCCTTCCGCGAGTCCGCGGACTGAGTCCCCTCCCGCGGGAGCCCCCAAGGGCACCTCCCGGCGGTGGCCGGGGGCGGAACGGAGGAAGGGCGGGCAGGGGACGGGGCCCCGGAGGGCTACGGGGTGCCCGTCACCACGGCGGCCAGGACCGTGCCCCGCGGGAAGGTGCCGGATTCCGTCAGGGTCAGCGCCGCGTACAACAGCTTCGCCACGTACACCCGCTCCACGCCAAGGCCGTGCCGCGCCTCGAAGTCCGCCGCGAACGCCTCCAGGTGAGGGGGGACACGGGCGTAACCGCCGCCGTCGAAGCCCTCCGCCAGGGCCCACGCACCCCGCGGCCCCCCGAACGCGGCCGTCTGGAGCGCCGCGACCTCCCGCTCCAGGAAGCCCCCCTTCAGCACCGGCACCCCCACCGCCCGCTGCCCCGGCGCCAGCCCCGCCGCCAGGCCGGCCAGGGTGCCGCCGGTCCCGCACGCCACCGCCACCACGTCCGCCGCGCCCCGCAGCTCCCGGCCCAGCTCCACGCACCCGTGCACGGCGAGCGCGTTGCTGCCGCCCTCCGGGACGACGTACGCGTCCTCCGCGTCCGCCCCGGCCAGCAGCCGGGCCAGCCCCTCCGGGGAGCCCTTCTCCCGGTACGGCCCGCGGCCCACGAAGTGCAGCCGCATGCCGTCGGCCGCGCAGCGGGCCAGCGAGGGGTTGAGGGGGCGGCCGGCCAGCTCGTCGCCCCGTACGATCCCGACCGTCCGGAAGCCGAGCAGCCGGCCCGCGGCCGCGGTGGCCCGCAGGTGGTTGGAGTACGCGCCCCCGAAGGTCACCAGCGTCGTGTGCCCCTGCTCGCGCGCGGCCGCCAGGTTCAGCGAAAGCTTTCGCCACTTGTTGCCCGGAAGCTCCGGGTGGATCAGGTCGTCCCGCTTGAGCAGCAGCGTGACCCCGTGGCGGGCGAAGCGCTCGTCCTCGGTCGGGAGTGCGGTCAGCGGCGACGGCAGCCGCGGCCGCAGGGCCGTCAGGTCGAGCGCTTGCCTGGTCATGCCCCCATTGTCGGGGCCGGGCTCACTTCAGCCGCTCGTGCACCCGGTCGCGCAGCGAGGCCATGGTGAAGCCCACCGGGTCGACCTTGCCGGGCTGCCACTCGCGGTGGCCGATCACCGAGCGCGCCGTCCAGCCGTGGTGCCGGCAGACGGCCGCGGCGGCACGCACGATCGCGTCGAGCTGCACCGGGGGCCAGGGGTCCTTGCCGTCGCCGAGGTTCTCGCACTCGAAGCCGTAGAAGTGCCGGTTGCCGTCGGTGCCGCGCTCGTTGTCCGGCGGCAGGGCCTTCTCCGCGATCACCGCGGCCAGTACGTCGGGGTCACCGGAGCCCGCGTGGTTGGTGCGCCCGTACCCGACGAGGTGGACGTGGCCGTCCTTGGCGATCACGCCGTGGCAGAGCGGGCCCGGGAGGTCGCTGCGGCCGTCGCGGCAGATACGGACGGTGGCCGCGGTGCCGCGGGTGACGGTGTGGTGGATCATGACGCCGTGCACCGGTCCCCACGGGCCCCGGTGGTTCCGGTTGTGGGTACGCCAGTTGCCGACCCCTACTACGGTCAGACCCTCGCCGACCAGGGCGGTCCTGAACTCTTCCGCGGACATCGGACGGGCCATCGCGGCCTCCTTCGCCGACGCGACGGGCGCCGGTCGCGCTCCGCCTCGTACCCGGGATGTACCGGAACACCCCCTTCCGGCAAACCCCGTTCGGTCCGTGTGCGAGCCGATTCGGACACGGACCGTGACGGGGGTGCCGGGGGCGTACGGGGCCGGTGGGCCCGATGGTGCGTCAGGCGGTGGCGAGCCAGAGGTCGGGGCCGAACACCTCGTAGTGGATGTCGGCGGCCGGGACGCCGCGGGCGAGCAACTGCTCGCGCACGGCCCGCATGAAGGGGAGCGGTCCGCAGAGGTACGCCCGGGTGCCCGGGGCCGGCTCCGGCAGCGCGGTCAGGTCGACCAGCCCGGTGCGGTCGCCCTCGGACTCCTCGGCACCGTCCTCGTACCAGAAGTGCGCTGCGGCGTCGGCGAGTTTGCCGGTGAGGCGGCGGTGGTCGGCGCGCAGGGCGTGGTCGGCGGGGGAGCGGTCGGCGTGCACGACGGTGACCGGAGCGGTGTGGCCGGTCTCGGCCAGGTGCTCCAGCATCGCGACCATCGGGGTGCAGCCGATGCCCGCGGAGGCGAGCAGCACCGGCGCGGCGGCGTCGTGCAGGACCAGGTCGCCGTACGGGGCGGAGACGCGGAGGGTGTCGCCGGCGCGCACGTGGGCGTGCAGGTGGTGGGAGACCTCTCCGTCGGGGGTGGGGCCGCCGTGGACCCGCTTGACGGTGATGGCGCGCACGGCCGAGCCGGGGGCGGTGGAGAGGCTGTACTGGCGGATCTGGCGGGCGCCGTCGGCCAGGGTGACCTGCACGGACACGTACTGGCCGGGGAGGTGGGCCGGGGCCGGGCCGCCGTCGGCGGGGACCAGCTGGAAGGTGGCGCAGTCGGCGGTCTCCTCGATGCGGGCGGTGACGGTCCACTCCCGCCAGACGTCGCCGGCGGCGATCCGGTGCCCGGCGTAGAGGCGCTCCTCGATCGCGACGAGGGCGTTGGCCATCAGCCAGTAGACCTCGTCCCAGGCCTCGGCGACCTCCGGGGTGACCGCGTCGCCGAGCACCTCGGCGATGGCCGCGAACAGGTACCGGTGCACGACCGGGTACTGCTCGCGGGTGACGCCGAGGGAGGCGTGCTTGTGCGCGATGCGCCCCAGCATCACGTCGGGGCGGGTGTCGGGGTGCTCGACGAGGTGCGTGGCGAAGGCGGCGATGGAGCCGGCGAGTGCCTGCTTCTGGAGCCCGGCGGCCTGGTTGCCGCGGTTGAACAGGTCGCGCAGCAGCTCCGGGTGGGCCTCGAAGAGCTTGCGGTAGAAGAGCTCCGTGATGTCACCGATGGCCGCTCCGACGGCGGGGAGGGTGGCGCGTACGGTCGCGGTCGACTTCTCGGAAAGCATGGCGGGCTCCTCGCGATAATTGGAATTTGAGATGCGCATTAAACGGTGGGCGCAGGTGCGCCGCGGTGCGCACGTGTGTCCGGGTGGGTGGGTCGGTGGATGGTAGGCAGGGCGTCCGGCGGATCGATATCGGCCATGGGGCCCTCAGGGGCCGGGCCTTTCGGGCACTCCTCCCGACGTGCCCGTGATCCCCAGCAGCAGCGGCCCCGTCGGGGCGCCCACCAGATCCTCGACGGTGAGCGGGTCCAGCGTGCCGAAGAAGGCCTCCTGTGCCCGGCGGAGCGCCCCGCGCAGCAGGCATGCGGAGCGCAGCGGGCAGGGCTCGGTCCCCTCGCACTCGACGACGTCGCCCGCGCCCTCCAGCTCGCGGACCACCCCGCCGACGGAGGCGGCCCGGCCGGCGGCGGTGAGGGTGAGCCCTCCGCCGCGCCCGCGCCGCGCCTCGACCAGGCCGAGGTGCTGGAGCCGGGCGACGACCTTGGCCGTGTGCGTGTACGGGACCCGCATGGTCGCCGCCACGTCCCGGGTGGTGGGGAGGTCGTCCCCCTCGACCGCCAGGCGCATCAGCACGCGCAGGGCGAGGTCGGTGAATCGGGTCAGCCGCATGGCCCGCAGGGTAGTGAAACTTGCATCCAGGAATCAAATTAAAAGGGCGTGGGGAGGGGCGGGGCGGGCGCTGGAGCCGGGGTCGGTGCAGGTCCGGGGCGGGGCCGCCACGAGTGGCCGAAACGCACGGGGTCCTTGTGGGTGACTCCCGAACTCCACAGGTTGCCCACGCCCGGACGGAGTAGTCCCACCCTTTTGTGTAATGGTCGCATCACGCAGCGCGCTGAAAGGCTTCTGCTCGCAGGCCGTTTGCGTGATCGAAAGGGAATGAGATGTCGGTCCAGGCAGGTTCCGAAAACCGTGACGCCCAGGCTCAGCCGCAGCGCAGCCTCGGTACCGCGGCAGCGCGGAACTTGGCAACCACCACCAAGTCCGCTCCGCAGATGCAGGAGATCACCTCACGGTGGCTGCTGAAGAAACTGCCGTGGGTCTCGGTACAGGGCGGCACCTACCGGGTGAACCGCAGGCTGAGCTACTCGGTCGGCGACGGACGCGTGACGTTCGTCAAGACCGGGGACCGGGTCCAGGTGATCCCCGCCGAGCTCGGCGAACTCCCGCTGCTGCGCGACTACGAGGACCTCGACGTCCTCGGGGAACTCGCCCAGCGCTGCCGCCAGCTCGACTTCGCCGCCGGTGACGAGCTCACCTCCTTCGGCAGCCGCGCCGAGGAGGTCTACCTCCTGGCCCACGGCCGCGTCGAGCAGATCGGCCCCGGCCCGTACGGCGAGGACGCCGTCCTCGAAACGGTCGCCGACGGCGCGTACTTCGGCGAGCAGAGCCTGCTCGACGACGAGGCCATCTGGGAGTACACCGCCCGCGCCGCCACCTCCGGCACCGCCCTGGTCCTCACCCGCCAGGACTTCCTGCTCCTCGCCGACCGGGTGGACTCCCTGCGCGAGCACGTGGCGCACGTGCGCAGCCTGCCGGCCCAGCGCACCAACAAGTACGGCGAGGCCGCGATCGACCTCTCCGCGGGCCACGTCGGCGAGGCCGTCCTGCCGGGCACCTTCGTCGACTACGACGCCCAGCCCCGCGAGTACGAGCTGAGCATCGCCCAGACGGTGCTGCGCGTGCACACCCGCGTCGCGGACCTCTACAACCAGCCGATGAACCAGACCGAGCAGCAGCTGCGGCTCACGGTCGAGGCGCTCCGCGAGCGCCAGGAGCACGAGATGCTCAACAACCGCAGCTTCGGCCTGCTGCACAACGCCGACTACGACCAGCGGATCCAGCCGCACGACGGCGCGCCCAGCCCCGACGACATGGACCAGCTGCTCAGCATGCGGCGCGGCTCCAAGTTCTTCCTCGCCCACCCCAAGGCCATCGCCGCCTTCGGCCGCGAGTGCAACAAGCGCGGCATCTACCCCACGCCCGTGGAGATCGACGGCCACCACGTGCCGGCCTGGCGGGGCGTGCCCATCTTCCCGTCCAGCAAGATCCCGGTCAGCGACGCGCGCACCACCTCCATCCTGTGCATGCGCACCGGCGAGGACGAGCAGGGCGTCATCGGCCTGCACCAGCCGGGCATCCCGGACGAGATCGAGCCCAGCCTCTCGGTCCGCTTCATGGGCATCAGCGAGCAGGCGATCATCTCCTACCTGGTCACCGCGTACTTCTCCGCGGCGGTCCTGGTACCGGACGCCCTCGGCATCCTGGAGAACGTCGAGATCGGCCGGTGGCGCTGAGCGCGGCGGCGGGCGGGCGTCCCGTGGCGACGACCGGGGCCGGCACGGTGGACGGTCAGGAGGCCGCGTTCCTCCTGGACCGGACCAGGGAGGCGGTCGACCCCGAACTGCGCAGGACCGTCGAGCAGCTGCCGGGCTCGATGCGGCGGGTGGCGATGTACCACTTCGGCTGGGAGCGCGCGGACGGCACGCCGTCCGCCGGCCCGGCGGGCAAGGCCATCAGGCCCGCCCTGGTACTGGCCGCCGCCCAGGCCGTGGGCGGTCACGCCGGCGACGCGGTACGGGCGGCCGCGGCCGTGGAGCTGGCGCACAACTTCACCCTGCTCCACGACGACATCATCGACGAGGACGCGCGGCGCCGCGGCAGGCCCACGGCCTGGACGGTGTTCGGCATCCCGGACGCCCTGCTGACCGGGGACGCCATGCTCTCCCTCGCGCTGAAACGGCTGGCCGAGGACCCGCACCCGGCGGCCGCCGCGGCCGCGGCGCGGCTCACCGCCTGCGTGGTCGAGCTGTGCGCCGGGCAGCAGGCGGACTGCGCCTTCGAGGAGCGGGCGGAGGTGTCCCTCGACGAGTGCATGGCCATGGCCATGGCCAAGACGGGGGCGCTGCTCGGGTGCTCCTGTGCCCTCGGCGCGCTGTACGCGGGGGCCGGGCCGGAGGAGGTCGAGGCCATGGACGCCTTCGGGCGCGAGGCGGGCCTCGCCTTCCAGCTGATCGACGACCTGATCGGCATCTGGGGCGACCCGGAGCACACGGGCAAACCGGCCGGTGCCGACCTGCTCGCCCGGAAGAAGTCCCTGCCCGTGGTGGCCGCGCTCACATCGGGCACCCCGGCGGGCGAAGAGCTGGCCGCCCTGTACGCGGGACCGCTCGCCCCGGACGACGTGGCGAGGGCCGCGCTGGCCGTGGAACGCGCGGGAGGCCGGGACTGGGCCCAGGTCCACGCGGCGGACCGGATGGGCCGGGCGGTGCAGCAGCTCTCGCGGGCCGTGCCGGACCTCGCCGCGGCCGGGGGGCTGCTGGCGCTGGCCGAGTTCGTGACGCGGCGGACACGGTGACGGGGCGGACGGGGGGCGGGCCGGTGATGCCGGTCCGGTGACGTCCGAGGGGGCGGAGGCCCGTGCGTGCGACCGGTTTCGGTCAGACGTGCGGGCCTTCTCCGTTGCCCCAACTCTAGGATCGGCGGGCGATGTTGACCGTGATCGTGGAGTGAAAGGGCAAGTGCTGTGGGAGTTGAGATACGCCAGGCGGGGCCGGCGGACCGGGACGCGGTGGCGAAGCTGCTCGACGAGGCGTTCCAGAACGACCCGGTGAGCAGCTGGGTCTTCCCCGACCCCGTGCACCGCCGTGCCGTGCACGGCAGGTTCCTGGGCGTGTTCGTCGACGTCACGCTGGAGGGCGGGCGGATCGACGTGCTGGCGGACGGGTCGGCCGCCGCGCTGTGGCTGCGGGTCCCCGCCGGCGTGCACGAGGAGGAGGTCGACGTACCCGCCCTGATGCGGGAGACCGCCGACCCGGACAACGAGCGCTGCGAGCTCGTGGGCCGCCTGATGGGCGAGATCCACCCCACCCACGAGGAGCACGAGTACCTGCTGATGATCGCCGTCGACCCGGCCAGGCAGGGCGAGGGGCTGGGCACGGCCCTGATCCAGCCGGTGCTCGACCGCTGCGACCGCGAGGGCGTCGCGGCGTACCTGGAGGCGAGCAGCGAGCGCAGCCGGCCGCTGTACGAGCGGCTCGGGTTCGAGTTCACCGGCACGCCCGTGCGGCTGCCCGACGGGCCGCTGATGTGGCCGATGTGGCGGAAGGCGCGCGGCTGACGGCGATCGGGTCCGGTCCGGTGATCAACCCCCTTGCGTAACCACTGCACCCGCACTACTTTGAGTGCAGTGGTCGCCAGGGGGGCGGTCGCCGAACCGCAGAGGATCCGCATGCGCACGCTGACCTACTACATCGGCACGACGGTCGACGGGTTCATCGCCGACCCGGACGGCGGAGTCGAGTTCTTCGACCCGTACGTGCTCCCCGAGCTGGTGGAGCACTTCAAGGCCGAGCACCCCGAGGTGCTCCCGACCCACCTCCACGAGCCGCTCGGGCTGGGCGAGTTCGAGCCCAAGCGCTTCGACACGATCATCCAGGGCCGCACCACGTACGACGCCGCTTACCGGTTCGGCATCACCAGCCCGTTCGCCCACCTGCGGCAGTACGTGGTCACCCGCTCCCTGGAGACCTCGCCCGACCCCGCGGTCGAGCTGGTCGCCGGGGACGTCGTGGCCAAGGTCCGGGAGCTGAAGGCGGAGGAGGGCGGCCTGGGGATCTACCTGGCGGGCGGCGCCGACCTGGCCGGGCAGCTCGCGGACGAGATCGACGAGTTCGTGGTCAAGACGTACCCGGTCTTCGCGGGGGACGGCGTCCCGATGTCCCGGGCCGGCTTCGCGCCGCGCGGGCTGGAGCTGACCGGCGTGAAGGTGCTCGACATGGGCGTCGTGATCAGCTCGTACACCCGGAAGCGGTGACGGAGGGGCCGCCCGGCCCCCACGGGCCTACCGTGGAGGTATGCGCGGCGAAGAACACAGGACGGCCGAACCGCGGACCGTGCCGGGGCAGGAACGCCACTGCCCGGTCTGCGGCCGGCACGTCGAGGAGATCGTCCACCGGCGGAAGGTGCTGGGCGCCTTCGTGCCGGAGTGGGGCCCGGGCCCCTGCCGGAACCCGGACTGCCCCGCGTACGTACCGGAGTCGCGGGGAGAGGCCGGGTCGCGGCGGTGAGGGGCGCGTGATGGGGCCCTGGTGACGGGGTCCCTGTGCGGGGCCCTGGTGGGGACCCCCGTCAGCCCTTGGTGGCCGTGGCGGCGAGGCCGTTCCGCCACAGGTAGTCGACGCGCGAGCGCTCGGCGGAGTTCGGGTACGCGTTCGTGCAGGACGTGCCCGGTCCGCCCCCCGACATCAGCTCGCTGCACGGACCCGAGTAGTGGTCCGGCAGCCCGAGCACGTGGCCCGTCTCGTGGGCGGTCACGCGGGTGGAGTTGTACTGCTGGTTCTGGCGGTAGTCCAGGAAGATGTAGCCCCTGCCGTGCCCGTCCGTGCTCGCGTACGAGCCGCGGGAGTCGTTGCCCTCGTAGTACGCGAAGTCGTAGCCGCTGCTCGACTCGGCGAGCTTCACGTTCGCGACCGAGCCGTTCCAGATCTGGGTGCTGCGGGCTATCTGGGTGCGGAAGGACGGGGCGTTGCGGGTGCTGTAGTAGACGGTGACCGAGGCGGCCGCGGGGTTGGCGGCGCGCTTGGCGGCGACGGACTTCATCACGGCCTTGAAGAACGCCCGGTTGGCGGCCGCGTTCTCCTGCGAGCGCTCGTAGGCGGTGTACGAGGCGGTGCCGGCGGCGGTGGTGGTGCTGGGGGTGCCGGCGGCGGTGGCGGGGACGGCGCCGAGGGTGAGTGCCAGGCCGAGGCCCAACGCGGAGGCGAGTGCGGTCCTTCGGGGGTGGCGCATGGGGGGCTCCTACTCGTTCCGGTGCGGGGGGTGGTCGTTCCGGTACCGGAGTGTGGGGGAGTCCCGGGTGCCCGCGGATGATGCCGGGTGCCGATAGTGCGGGGTTATCGCCAACGGGTGCCCCGGCGGCGACGCACGTTTCGTGCCGTATGCCGGGTCGTCAACTTCCGTGAATTTGGCGGAAAGTGGTGGTTCACCGGTGGCTGGTGCGGCTCAGGGGGCAGCCCTACGCTCGGTGCATGGAGCTCGAGGTGAGGCATCTGCGTGCCCTGTGCGCCATCGCGGAGGCGGGCAGCCTGCACAAGGCGGCCCGTCAGCTCGGCGTCACACAACCCTCCCTGACGGCGCAACTCCGGCGCATCGAACGCGCCTTGGACGGCGAGCTGTTCCTGCGCGACCGGACCGGATGCCGCCCGACGCCTTTCGGCCGCGAGGTGCTGGGCCGCGCGCGGCCCCTGCTGGACGGGATGGCCTCCCTGCTCGCCGAGGCGCGGGCCGCCGCCGGCGGGCCCCGGCTGCGGGTCGGGTCCACCGCGAGCCGTGCCCTGCCGGGGTGGCTGCGCCGCCTGCGCCGACGGCTGCCGGACACCGAGACCTCGCTGCTGGTGGACGTCTCGGCGAACGCCCTGCTGCGGATGGTCGCCGCGGGGCGGCTGGACGTGGCCTTCGTGCACGAGGTGGAGGGCTCCCCGCTGCGGATCCCGTCGGGGCTGGACGTACGGGTGCTCGTCGAACGCGAGCCGCAGTTCGTGTCGCTGGCCCGCGACCATCCCGCGGCGCGGCACGAGGTGGTGGACCTGGCCGACCTCGCGGGGGACCGGTGGATGGTCGACCCGTCCGTGGACGGTGAGTGGGCGGGGCTGCGCCGGGTGCTGGCCGCCGCCGGGCTCGATCCGCCGTACCTGCACGCGGACTACCACACCGCGGCCGCCCTGATCGTGACGGGCGACGCGGTGGCGCCGTGCCAGCCGACGTCGGGGCCGCGGGACGACATGGCCATCCGGCCGCTACGGGGCGACCCCCTGGCCGTGCGGCTGCTGCTGGCCCAGCCGCCCGGCGCCGACCCCGCGGTCTACGCCGACCTGCTGGCCGCGTACCGCGAGGCGGCCCTCACGTCCGCGGGGTACCGGTCTTGGTTGGCGCGGGCGGGGAGTCCGTTGTTGGGGGTGGCTTGAGGCGGGGCGCGGTGGGCGTCAGGGACGGGGACGGTGGGGGTAGGCCAGGGAGAGGGTGCCGTGGGCTGTGAGGACGGCGCCGGCGGTGGCCCAGCCGGGGGAGCGGCGGTGGAGGGACCAGGCCAGTAGGGGGAGGCCGGCGGCCAGCTGGGCCGCGCCCAGGGCGCGGGCTCGGGGGCCGCGGAGCCAGGGGCCCAGAGGGCCGCTCTCGACCGCGTCGCGCCAGCCCGACCAGTCGACCGTCTCGGTGCCGGGCACCGTGCGGGCCGCTTCCCGGAGGCGGCCCGCCGGCCCGCCCGGGGTCAGGCCGGGCGGGAGGGCGAGCCCGGCGCGGGCCAGGAGGGCGGTCAGGCCCAGGAGTCGTGCCCGGCCGTCCGCGGACGGGTCGGGTTTGGTCAGGCGCTCCAGGTCCTCCAGGTCCAGTACGGGATCCAGTCCGAAGCGTGCGGCCAGGATGCGCATCGTGTCCGGGGCGCCGGCCGGCGTGCCGTCGGCCCGCCAGGCGTACGTCACCGTGCGGCGGAAGCCCGCGGCGACCGCGAAGCCGGTTTCGCCGTCGTTCCACCACAGGCCGATCGCCGGCCAGGGGGCGCCCACCGCGATTGCCGTGGCCCAGCCGGACAGCACGTCGTCGAGGGGCTCGCCGGCGTCCCGCCACGGCTTTCCCTCCGGCACCAGCGCGGTCCAGTCCCGGCCCGCGGGGGCCAGGAGGAGGGGCTCGCGCAGCAGGTGTGCGGAGGGGCGGACGGAGCGGGGGTCGGTGCGGCAGAGGAGGAGTCCGCCGGTGATCGTCATGGGCCCACATTACGGGCAAGGGGGGTGGATGCTGCCAATTCGGGCTTGCTTGACTTCTGATGGGCGCGATATATCGTGTTTGGCGAGGGACGCGATATGTTGCGTCGACCCGACGGAGGAGGATCAGCACGATGACACAGTCGACGTGGACGGTCGCCGAAGCCCAGAAGCTCGCGTTCGACGTGCCCGTGACGCAGGTCCGCGTGCGCGTCGTCAACGGCGCGGTGAACGTCGTCGGCACCGACGACGGCACCCCGGCCCGGCTGGAGATCGCCGGGGTCGAGGGCCCGCCGCTGCTGGTCACGCAGGACGGAGGCACCCTGACCGTCGGGTACGAGGACCTCACGCGCCAGGGCCTGAAGAAGTGGCTCGACCCCAAGGAATGGCGGAAGGCGCGCAGCGAGCTGCGCCGCAGCGCCGTGGTCACGCTCACCGTTCCGGCCGGCGCCCGGGTCGAACTGGCCGCGGTCGGCGCGGCGACCGTGGTCTCCGGCATCCGCGGCGGCACCGTGCTGCACGGCGTCAGCGGCGACAGCACCCTGGTGGGCCTGGCCGGCGAGGTGCGCGCCGACACCGTCTCGGGCGACGTCGAGGCCCAGGCCCTGGCCGGCGAGCTGCGCTTCCACTCGGTCTCCGGCGACCTCACGGTCGTGGACGGCGCCGGCTCGTCCGTGCGCGGCGAGTCCGTCAGCGGCGACATGGTGCTCGACCTCCCGTCCGGGACCCCGGCGGACATCGCGCTGACCTCGGTCTCCGGCCAGGTCGCGATCCGTCTGCCGCACCCCGCCGACACCCGCGTCGAGGCGAACACCGCCACCGGCAGCGTCTCCACCTCCTTCGACGACCTGCGGGTCTCCGGCCAGTGGGGTGCCAAGCGCATCACGGGTACCCTCGGCGCGGGCACCGGCACCCTCAAGGCCTCCACGGTCTCGGGCTCGATCGCGCTGCTGCGCCGCCCGCGCTCCGCCGAGGACGGCCCCGACGCCACGCCCCTCGCTCTCGACAAGAAGGTGCTCTGACATGCCGCCCGTCTTCGCCCACGGCCGTCTGCGCCTGTACCTCCTCAAGCTGCTCGACGAGGCCCCGCGTCACGGGTACGAGGTGATCCGCCTCCTGGAGGAGCGGTTCCAGGGCCTGTACGCGCCCTCCGCGGGCACGGTCTACCCCCGGCTGGCCAAGCTGGAGGCCGAAGGCCTGGTCACGCACGCCACCGAGGGCGGCCGCAAGGTCTACTCGATCACCGACGCCGGCCGCGAGGAGCTGGCCGGCCGCGGCGGCGAGCTGGCCGACCTGGAGGTGGAGATCCGCGAGTCGGTCTCCGAGCTGGCCGCGGAGATCCGCGACGACGTCCGCGGCGCCGCGGGTGACCTGCGTCGCGAGATGAAGGCCGCGGCGGCGGCCTCCGAGCACCGCCGCGAGGAGAGCTTCGCCGAGAGCGAGGCCTGGCTGAAGGCCAAGGAGGAGCTGCGCCGCGCCAAGCACGAGTGGAAGGAGCAGGCCCGCCGCGCCAAGGACGAGAGCCGCCGGGCCCGCGAGGAGGCCCAGACGGCCCGCCGCCAGGCCAGGGAGGCCCAGGAGAAGGCCCGCGAGGACGTCCAGCGGATCGCCCGCCAGCTGCAGGAGCAGTTCACGCGGGCCGGGGTGCGCGGCGGCTTCTCCGAGTTCACCACGCAGCTCGGCGACCTGGCCCGGGAGGCGACCAACGCCTTCCTGAAGACGGACCCGGCGGACGCGTCCGCCAAGGGCGCTCCGGGCTGGACCGTCGACGTCGAGCGGGCGCCCGAGGGCTCCCCCGACTGGGCCGCCGACCTGGCGCCGACCGGTGACCCGGCACGCGACCTCGACCGCCTGCTGGACCGCTTCCGCGACGACGCGCGGGACGCGGCCCGGGACCACGGGGTCACCGACGAGCAGCTCCGCGAGGCCCGGGAGCACCTCTCGACCGCGGCCGCCCGGCTCGGGGCGCTCCTCCGCGACCGCTGAGCCGATACATCAAGGGCCCGGCCCCCGTCACCGGCGGTGACGGGGGCCGGGCCCTGTGCGGTCGTCGTGCCGTCAGGCCTCCGGGCCCGCCAGGACGTGCTCCACGCGCTCGTACGTCACCCCGTGGTCTGCCAGTACGTCGCCCACGGCGCCCGGCCGGGCGATCAGGGCCAGCAGCAGGTGCTCGGTGCCGATGCGCCGGTCGCGCCGGCCCAGCGCGACCCGCAGCGACTGCTCCAGCACCGACTTGGCCCCGGCCGTGAACCTGCGGTGGTTCGACCAGCGCCGGGTCCGGGGCGCGGGGCCGGCCAGCGCGCCGGCGCCGTGGGTCGCCTCGACGCGGGAGACGATCTCGGTGAGGTCGATCCCGAGGCCCGCGAGGGCCTCCTCGTCGGCCTTGCTGAGCCCTCCACGCCGCCGGTTCTCGGCGAGTGCGGCGGCGAGCGCCCCGGTGTCCACCCCGAGGGAGGTGAAGGGCGCCCGCTCGGCCAGGGCCAGCAGGACGTGCTCCTCGGAGACCACCGCCGAGCCGGTGCGCTCGGCGTGCCCGACCGCCCCCTCGACGGCCTCCCGGGCCTCCCGTGTGAACCTCTCGAACATCACTGCCTCCCGTACTTCTTGTGCACGGCCTGCCTGCTGACGCCCAGCTCCGCCGCGATCTCCTGCCAGGACCAGCCCTGGTTCCTCGCGCTGCGGACCTGGACGGCCTCCAGCTGCTCCAGCAGTCGCCGCAGCGCGGCCACCGCCCGGAGCCCGACACGCGGGTCCCGGTCACCGGCCCGCTCGGCGAGATCGGTTGCATCCGTCATGGCGTCAACTTTGGTTGACGCCATGACGGATGTCAACCCTGGTTGACGGCCGGGTGGGAGGCGGGAGGAGGTCAGACGGTGAGCACGACCTTGCCGAAGAGGTCGCCGGAGGCCATCCGCTCGAAGCCCTCACGAGCCCGGTCCAGCGGCAGCACCTGGTCGATGACCGGCCGGACCCCGGTGGCGGCGCAGAAGGCGAGCAGGTCCTCCAGCTCGTCCTTGGAGCCCATCGTGGAGCCGACCACCTTCAGCTCCAGGAAGAAGATCCGGGTCAGCTCCGCGTGTGAGGGGCGGTCGCCGCTGGTCGCGCCGGAGATCACGATCGTCCCGCCGGGCCGCAGGGACTTCACCGAGTGCGACCAGGTGGCCGCGCCGACCGTCTCGATCACCGCGTCCACGCGCTGCGGAAGCCGCGCGCCGGGCTCGTACGCCTCCAGCGCGCCCAGCTCCACCGCGCGCTTGCGCTTGGCCTCGTCGCGGCTGGTCGCGAAGACGCGCAGCCCCGCCGCCCTGGCCAGGACGATCGCGGCGGTCGCGACGCCGCCGCCGGCGCCCTGGACGAGCACGGAGTCGCCGGGGCGCACCCCGGCGTTGGTGAAGAGCATCCGGTAGGCGGTCAGCCACGCCGTCGGGAGGCAGGCGGCCTCCTCGAAGGACAGCTCGGCGGGCTTGGGGAGGACGTTCCAGGCGGGGACGGTGACCTGCTCGGCGAAGGTGCCCTGGTAGCGCTCGGTCAGGATGGAGCGGGGCTCGTCCGGGCCGACGCCGTGGCCGCTCTGGCCGATCACGGAGTGCAGGACGACCTCGTTGCCGTCCTGGTCGATCCCGGCGGCGTCGCAGCCGAGGATCATCGGGAGCTTGTCCTCGCCGAGGCCCACCCCGCGCAGCGACCACAGGTCGTGGTGGTTCAGCGAGGCGGCCTTGACGTTCACGGTCACCCAGCCGGGACGGGCCTCGGGGGCCGGGCGCTCGCCCAGCTCAAGGCCGCTCAGCGGCTGGTCACGGTCGATGCGGGCGGCATAGGCGGCGAACATGACACGGACGCTACCGCCCGGTAGTCGCCCGCTTCCAGACCTTCCGGCGGACGGAGGGTGAGTTCTTCGTCGCACTCCGGGGGCGCGCGCGGTAGGGCCCCGGCACGTGGAAAGGGCCGCGTCCGGTTCCCTGGGGGGACCCGGCGCGGCCCTCGTGCGAGCGGTGTCCGCGGATCAGATCCGGGCCACGCCCTCCTCGCGGGCGGCGGCGGCCACGGCGGCGGTGACCGCCTCGGCGACGCGCTCGTCGAAGGGCGAGGGGATCACGTAGTCGGCGGCGAGCTCGTCACCCACGACGCCGGCGATGGCGTCGGCGGCGGCGATCTTCATGCCCTCGGTGATCCTGGAGGCGCGGACCTTGAGCGCACCGGCGAAGATGCCGGGGAAGGCCAGCACGTTGTTGATCTGGTTCGGGAAGTCGCTGCGGCCCGTGGCCACGACGGCCGCGTACTTGTGCGCGACGTCCGGGTGGACCTCCGGGTTCGGGTTGGCCATGGCGAAGACGAAGGCGTCCTTGGCCATGGTGGCCACCGCCTCCTCGGCCACGGTGCCGCCCGAGACGCCGATGAAGACGTCGGCGCCCGCGAGGGCGGACTCCAGCGAGCCGGTGAGGCCGGTCTTGTTGGTCAGCCCGGCGATCTCGGCCTTGACGTCCGTCAGGTCGGCACGGTCGCTGGAGACGACGCCCTTGCGGTCCGTGACGCACACGTCGCCGATGCCCGCGTCCACGAGGATCTTGGCGATGGCGATGCCCGCGGCGCCGGCGCCGGAGATGACCGCGCGCAGGTCGCCCAGGGTGCGGCCGGTCAGCTTGGCCGCGTTCCGCAGGGCGGCCAGCGTCACGATGGCCGTGCCGTGCTGGTCGTCGTGGAAGATCGGGATGTCCAGCTGCTCCTGGAGGCGGCGCTCGATCTCGAAGCACCGCGGTGCCGAGATGTCCTCCAGGTTCACGCCGCCGAAGGAGGGCGCGAGGCGGACCACGGTCTCGATGATCTCTTCGGTGTCCTTGGTCGCGAGCGCGATCGGAACCGCGTCGACGCCGCCGAACTGCTTGAAGAGGATGGCCTTGCCCTCCATCACGGGGAGGGAGGCCTCGGGCCCGATGTCACCGAGTCCGAGCACCGCGGTGCCGTCGGTCACCACGGCGACCACGTTGGACTTCCAGGTGTACTCGTGAACGAGTTCGGGCTGCTCGGCGATGGCGGTGCACACCTTGGCCACGCCGGGCGTGTAAGCGAGGGACAGGTCGTCCTTGTCACGGACCGGCACGGTGGCCTGCACGGCCATCTTTCCGCCGCGGTGCAGCGCGAAGGCCGCATCCGGATTGTTGTCCGTAACGCTGTCGCTGCGAGGATTGACGATCTCCGCTGCCACTTGTTTGACCCCTTAAGTCTTTATCGGTTGAGGGTGGCCACTCCTGGTTGCGGAGTGGGCGGGCACCGCGTTCGAGCTCCGGTTCCGCCGACGGGTGAGCCGGCTTCCCGCGGAGGGGAGGTTCGTACGCGCGGGCGCGCCGCACACGCGCCCTGAGCCCCCGGATGAGGGGTGTAAGGATCTGTTCTACCCGAAGAAGGCTCGCCCAGACGAGTCGATTCCGCCTTGATCCTACGGGCATTGTCCGGTTTACCCGGAAAGTTCGGCAGACCCGGTCCAGCACCCGAGACGAACCGCAAAAACCGCGGTGTCCCGGGGGTTACGCGCCAGAAACTTCTGTGGCGATCACCCTTGTCCGCAGTCCTGTTGCCTCAACCCCGCCTCTCGTTATCCGATTTTGACCTGGCTGGCCGTCTGATTCCCGCAGTCCGAATGGCAAGATGCGGAATCACACGAGGTCGCGACACTCGAAGGTGCGTGCCCGACCCTCATTTCGGCCGCTTTCCATCCCTGCCGGAGGAACAAGCTCATGACCGCAAGCACCACCCGTCGTACGACCGCCGCCCGGTCCCGGATCGCCGCGGTCGGCGCCATCGCGGTCGCAGGCAGCCTCCTGCTGACCGCCTGTGGCGACCAGACCGACAGCGGCTCCGGCAGCACCAAGGAGTCCCCGAACTCCAGCAGCGCGCCGCTGTTCGCCAAGCTCCCCAAGAAGATCCAGGACGCGGGCGTCATCAAGGTCGGCACCGACGCCGCGTACGCCCCGATGGAGTTCGTCGAGGGTGGCAAGATCGTCGGCGTCGACCCCGACCTCGGTCAGGCCCTGGCCAAGCAGCTCGGCGTCAAGTTCGAGTTCGTGTCCGGCACCTTCGACGGTCTGATCACCTCGATCTACACCGGCCGCCAGGACCTGATCATGTCCTCGATGACGGACAACAAGAAGCGTCAGGAGGGCCTGGACGACTCGGGCAAGAAGATCGGCAAGGGCATCGACTTCGTCGACTACTTCAGCTCCGGCGTCTCGCTCCTCGTCAAGAAGGGCAACCCGCAGAACATCAAGTCCCTGGACGACCTCTGCGGCAAGACCGTCGCCGTCCAGCGCGGCACGATCTACGAGGACACCTTCAAGGCCCAGGCCGCCAAGTGCGGTGACAAGAAGCTCACCATCCAGGCCTTCGACACCGACGCCGAGGCGCAGACCCGCGTCAAGGCCGGCGGCGCCGTGGCCGACCTGAACGACTACCCGGTCGCCGCGTACATCGCGAAGACCTCCGGCGGCGGCAACGACTTCGAGGTCGCCGGCAGCCAGAGCGACGTCGGCCTCTTCGGCATCGGCGTCTCCAAGGACAACCCCCAGCTCCGTGACGCCGTCAAGGAAGCCCTCGACGCCATCATCAAGGACGGCTCCTACGCCAAGGTCCTGGAGAAGTGGGACGTCAAGGACAGCGCCGTCCAGTCGGCCACCATCAACGCCGGCAAGTGATCTCAGCGCTCCACTGAAGGGCAGTCATTGTGACTGACAAGATCGACAAGGGTCCGGCCGCCGCACCGGCCGGGCCCGGCGCCTCGGGTACTCCGTACGAGGCGATCAAGGCCATCCCCGTGAGGCACTACGGCCGCTGGATCAGCGCCGTCGTGGTCGTCGCGCTGCTCGGCTGGCTCGTCTACGCCTTCTCCCAGGGCAACATCATCTGGGACACGGTCTGGGACAAGCTGTTCGACCCCGCGGTCCTGAACGGACTGTGGAACACCGTGCTGATCAGCGTCGCCGCCATGGCCCTCGGCCTGGCGCTCGGCATCCTCTTCGCGGTGATGCGCCTCTCGAAGAACCCGGTCACCGGGGCCGTCGCCTGGCTCTACATCTGGTTCTTCCGCGGCACCCCGGTGTACGTGCAGCTCCTCGTCTGGTTCAACCTCTCGCTGATCTTCGAGTACCTCAACCTCGGGCCGATCTACAAGAACGAGATGGTCGAGGTCATGACCCCGTTCATGGTCGCGCTCCTGGGCCTCGGCCTGAACGAGGGCGCGTACATGGCGGAGATCGTCCGCGCGGGCATCCAGTCCGTCGACGAGGGCCAGACCGAGGCGGCGCACGCCCTCGGCATGTCGCAGACCAAGACCATGCGGCGGATCGTCCTGCCGCAGGCCATGCGCGTGATCGTGCCCCCGACGGGCAACGAGTTCATCAACATGCTCAAGACCTCGTCGCTGGTCTCGGCGGTCCAGTACACCGAGCTGCTGCGCGCCTCGTCCAACATCGGCAACACGGCCGGCGCCGTCATGGAGATGCTCTTCGTGGCCTCCATCTGGTACCTCGCCCTCACGAGCGTGTTCAGCGTCGGCCAGTACTACCTGGAGCGCCGATTCGCCCGCGGCTCGACGCGCAACCTGCCGCCCACCCCGTGGCAGCGCGTCAAGGCCAACCTGAACATGTTCCGCCGTACGGAGGTGGCCCGATGACCGGCGAGCCCATGGTCAAGGCCGAAGGCGTCCACAAGTCCTACGGCGCCGCCCACATCCTGCGCGGCATCGATCTGGAAGTCGCCCCGCGCGAGGTCTTCTGCCTGGTCGGCCCGTCCGGCTCCGGCAAGTCCACCTTCCTGCGCTGCATCAACCACCTGGAGCGGATCAACGGCGGCCGCCTGTCGGTCGACGGCCAGCTGGTGGGCTACAAGCAGAAGGGCGACAAGATCTACGAGCTGAAGGACAGCGAGGTCGCGGCCCAGCGCCGGGACATCGGCATGGTCTTCCAGC
The DNA here is from genome assembly GCF_044759225.1 of Streptomyces sp. NPDC101132. NCBI lineage: Bacteria > Bacillati > Actinomycetota > Actinomycetes > Kitasatosporales > Streptomycetaceae > Streptomyces > Streptomyces sp. NPDC101132. The sequence continues at coordinate 447,906 of NZ_JBIVYX010000004.1, read as the reverse complement.
GCTTCAACCTCTTCCCGCACATGACGGCGATCGAGAACGTCATGGAAGCCCCGGTCATGGTCAAGGGCGAGAGCAAGGCCACGGCGCGTGAGCGCGCCGTACGCCTCCTCGACCGCGTCGGCCTGGGCGACAAGGGCGGGAACTACCCCTCGCAGCTCTCCGGCGGCCAGCAGCAGCGCGTGGCCATCGCCCGCGCGCTGGCCATGGAGCCCAAGCTGATGCTCTTCGACGAGCCCACCTCGGCGCTCGACCCGGAGCTGGTGGGCGACGTCCTCGACGTCATGCGGGACCTGGCCGAGTCGGGCATGACCATGATCGTGGTGACCCACGAGATGGGCTTCGCCCGCGAGGTCGGCGACTCCCTCGTCTTCATGGACGGCGGCGTCGTGGTCGAGTCCGGCCACCCGCGCGACGTGCTGGGCAACCCGCAGCACGACCGCACCAAGGCGTTCCTGTCCAAGGTGCTGTAAGCAGGATCGTTTGCGCCGCAGGGGCGGTACGGGTCTCCGTACCGCCCCTGCGGCGTTTTCCCGCGGAACGATTCCGGTCTGCTGTCCGGTTTCCCGTCCGGTTTCCCGTCCGGTTTCCTACTTCAGGCCGAGGACCAGCGCGTCGGACGGCGAGCGCCAGACCGTGCGGGCCTCGGCGAAGCCGGCCTCGCGCAGCGTCCGCACGTGCCATTCCGCGGACGGGGTGTCGCCGTCCGCGTGCTCGCCGTAGATCTCGAACCGGCGCGCGGTCGGCCCGGCCAGCACCGGGTCCTTCGCGGCCAGCGCCCACCAGTCCGCCCAGTCCAGCGCGCCCGCCGCCCGGGCCCGCTCCATGCCGGCGTGCCGGTGGGCGCGCTCGGCGGCGTTGATCCGCGGGGTGCCCTCGTCCTTCATGTGGTCGGCGTTCATGAAGACGCCGCCCTCGCGTACGAGCGGGGCCAGCCGGCGGTACAGCGCCGCGAGGGGCTCGCTGTGCAGCCAGTGCAGGGCGGTGGCGGTCAGCACGGCGTCGTAGGAGTCGTACGGAAGCCGCGCCGCCCAGTCGGGGTCCTTGAGGTCCGCGGTGACGAAGGTGACCCGCGGGTCCCCCGCGAAGTGTCCCTCGGCGATGGCGAGCAGGGCGGGGTCCAGATCCACTCCGGTGCTCACGGCATCCGGGAACCGCTTGAGGGCCCGATCCGTGATACTTCCCGTACCGCACGCCAGATCGAGGATGCGCGGTGCGGGGCCCACCAGGGCCTCGACCATGTCCAGCATGACCCGGAAGCGCTCCTCGCGGTCCGGCATGTACCACTCCTGCTGGCGGTCCCAGCTCTCCTGCCAGGCCTGCCAGTCGGTACCGGTCGTCGTCTCGCCCATCCCGAACCCCTCTGTACGTAATACCCTCGAAGCACTATCAGTCGTTACTGAACCTAGACTGCCGCCGTTAAGGACTACAAGTGGAACTGGCCTATTACTCGGACTACGCCGTGCGCCTGGTCAACAGCGAGGAGCCGGCCCGCAACAAGGACACGCTCACCTCGGTGGAGGCGGTCCGCGCCCTCTTCGGTGACAGCTCCCCGGCGGCCCGGCGGGCCACGGACGCCGACGTCACCCGCTTCCGGTCGGTCCGCGCCCGGCTCCGCGCGATCTTCGAGGCCGCCGACACCGGCGACCAGACCCTCGCGGTGGACCTGCTCAACTCGCTGCTGCTGGAGTTCCCCGTCAGCCCGCAGATCTCCGGGCACGACCACCTCGACGAGGAGGGCCGGCCGCGCTGGCACATGCACCTCGCCGACCACCCCTCCAACGCCACCGCGGGGTACGCGGCCATCGCCTCCATGGGCCTGGCCTTCCACCTCACCGAGTACGGCGCCGACCGCCTCGGTCTCTGCCAGGCCGCGCCCTGCCGCAACGCCTACCTCGACACCTCGACCAACCGGTCGCGCCGCTACTGCTCCGACCGCTGCGCCACCCGTGCGAACGTCGCCGCCTACCGCGCCCGCAAGCGCCTGGAGGCCGAGCGGTCGGAGAGCACCGGCCGCAGCGCCGACAGCGCCCAGGAGAGCCGGGCCGGGAGCGAGGTCTGATCGGGCCGCCGCGGGCGGAAGCGCAGCCGCACGGTCGCCAGGACCAGTTCCTCGGGGACCGTGCCGTAGTCGGTGCTGTCACCGCCCGCGAACGCGTTGTCGCCCAGCACCCACCAGCCGCCGTCCCGCCGTTCGGCGGCCCGCTTGACCACCAGCAGGTCCTGCTGGAAGGGGTGGCGCAGGATCACCACCTGCCCGGGGCGCACGGCCGCCCCGTACCGCACGAGCAGCCAGTCGCCGTCGTACAGGGTCGGCACCATCGAGGGTCCGGACACCTCCACGGTCCGGAACGGCACGCGGAGGGGCAACCGCAGCGGCACCTTCGACACCCACTCCCTCGACATCCAGTCCCTCGGCACCCAGTCCCTCGGCACCCAGTCCCGCGGCCACCCCTTCGGCCACTCCATCGGCACGTGACACCTCCCGGCACGCCCACGGCGAATCCCGTACGTTCGCTCACCGGTCCCATCCTGACCCTGGACTTTTGTCCTAAGCCCATGGGGGCGGCCGCGAAATCGGCTTTCTCACGGAGTAATCTCCCACCTGAGAAGACGATCACGAGGAGGACAAGCTCAATGCTTTCCCGCCTGTTTGCCCCCAAGGTGAAGGTCAGCGCCCACTGCGACCTGCCCTGCGGTGTCTACGACCCGGCCCAGGCCCGGATCGAGGCCGAGTCGGTCAAGGCCGTCCAGGAGAAGTACCAGGCCAACGAGGACGCCGACTTCCGCGCCCGCGCCATTGTCATCAAGGAGCAGCGCGCGGAGCTCGCGAAGCACCACGTCTCGGTGCTGTGGAGCGACTACTTCAAGCCCCCGCACTTCGAGAAGTACCCGCAGCTGCACACGCTGGTCAACGACACCCTGAAGGCCCTCTCGGCCGCGAAGGCGTCGAACGACCCGAAGACCGGTGAGAAGGCGCTCGAGCTGATCGCCGAGATCGACCGCATCTTCTGGGAGACCAAGCAGGCCTGACCAGGCCCGCGGCTGACCCGCCACGCGAAGGCCCGGCCGGAGTACGCTCCGGCCGGGCCTCTCGTGTGTCTGGGGGGCGGGGGTGCGGGCGATGCGGGCGGTGCGGGCGATGCGGGCCGGGGGTGCGCCCTGAGGTGCGCCCTGAGGTGCGCCCTGTTCGGGTCGGGGTTGTGCCCCGCGCCCCGTTCGGGTCGGGGCTGTCCCTCGTTCCGCGCTGCTCGCCGTTCCGCGCTACTCGTCCTCGTCCTCGTCGTCCAGGCGGGCCAGCCAGGTCGCCAGGCGCTCCACCGGCACCTCGAAGTCCGGGTTGAGGTCGACGAAGGTGCGGAGCTGTTCGGCGAGCCACTCGAAGGTGATCTCCTCCTCGCCGCGCCGCTTCTCCAGCTCCTCGATGCCGCGATCGGTGAAGTACACAACAGGCTCCGTGTCGAGTGGGGGTCATTCCCGGCCAGGATAATCCGCATTTCCCGGTGGCCTCGCGCGCGCCCCCGGGCGGCGCTAGCCTGAACTGCTTCAACACGCTTGGGCCGGAGGCAGGTTGGTCCACGGGGGGCGGGGGCGGGAATTGGGAACGTCCGACGGGCTGACCAGCATCGAGCTGGACGGCCGGACCGTGTTCGTGCGCGTCGACGGCGCCGACCAGCTGCCCGCGGTGCCGGGCCAGGGCAAGTACACCGACACCGGCAGGCTCTCCGAACGGGTGGCCCTCCAGGTCGCCGGACTCGACGACCTCATCCGCGGCGTCGCCGGCAGCGTGCGCCACGCCACCGAAGGCCTCGAACCCCAGGAAGTCAGCGTCGCCTTCGGCATCGAGCTGACCGTCAAGAGCGGGAAGATCGTCTCCCTGCTCGCCGACGGCGAGGGGAAGGCCGCCCTCACGATCACCCTCACCTGGCGCCCCGACGAGCCCGCGGACGGGCCTGCGGGTGTGGTGGAGGGACGTGCGGCGGACGGGCCTGTGGGTGCGGTGGAGGGGCGCGCGGCGGACGGGCCTGTGGTGGACGGGCCTGCGGCGGAGGTACGTGGGACGGGCGGGGAGCGGGGCGAGGGGGCACGCGCGTGACGTACGGGCGCACGGGCGACTCCGGGCGCGCCGCCTTCGAGATCCTCGATCCCCTGGTCCTGGCCGCGACCGTACGCGTCCACGCCCCGCCCGACGGGTATGGGGAACCCAGGACCGACGACACCTGGGGGAGCGGCTTCTTCATCGCCCCCGGCTGGGTCCTGACGTGCGCGCACGTCGTCGGGGAGGGAGGGGGTGGCGCGGTGCGGATCGTCGGGCGGGAGATCGGCATCACCTTCGCCTCGGGCGACGGCGGCGCCACCGGCACCGTGGCCGGCCGCGTCGAGTGCGTCCTGCCCGAGACGGCCGGCGAGCGGCGGCCGGCAGGGATGTGGCCCGCGCCCGACCTCGCGCTCGTCCGCGTCCTCGATCCCGTCGACCACACCTGCGTCTGGCTCACCGACCGGCCCCGGGTCAACCGCTTCGCCGACGTGGCCTACTTCGGATGCACGGACGACACCGGCGTCCCCGACATCACCGGGCGCCCCACCCGGCTGCGCGGCGAGGCCGGGCGCGGGGCCCTGCTCCGGCTCGGCGCCGAGGACGAGATCGAACCGGGGATGTCCGGCGGCCCGGTGGTCGACCTGGAGCGCGGCGAGGTCATCGGCGTCGTCAAGGCCCGCCGCAACGACCTCGGCGGCGGGCTGGCCGTCGCCGTCACCCAGCTCCGTACCCTCCCGATGTCCGCGAAGAGCCGGATGGGGCTGTACCGCCGGGTCATGCGGGCCCATGACCGGTACCACTCCGACCAGCACCAGAGCGACCAGAACACCCGCCCCACCTGGACCGACGCGCAGCTCAGGCTCCAGATGGAGGGCGGGGGTGGAGGTGGGGGCGCGGGTTTGGGTGTGGGTCTGGGCGCGGGTTTGGGTGTGGGCGCGGGTCCGGGTGGGCTGGGTGGGGGTGCGCTGGGCGGGCTGGGTGGGCTGGGTGGAGGTGGCGTGGGCGGCGGATCCAGGCTGACCGCGGCCGAACGCGTCACGCTGACCGGTCTGCTCGCCGAACTCCCGCCGCCCGCCTCCTCCGAGGCCGTCCAGAGCCTGGTCGACGTCGTACGCGGCGAGGAGTGGACCGGCCTGACCCCGGCGCCGCTGAGCTGGCGGGACGGCCTGGGCATGCTCTACGACCCGCCCGGCGCGGGCGGCGAGGCCGCGGCCATGCTGCGCTACGCCACCGAGGTGTCCCTCGCCGAGCACCGCGAGCCGGTCGCGCCCGGTGCCGACGAGGACCTGTGGGACTGGGTGTACGAGACCGCCGGCGGCCGCTTCTGGCGCGGGCTGCGGAAGGAACTCGGCGACCGCCACGAGGCCGGGCTGCGCACCCGTCCCGCCCGCGGCCACGTGCCGGCCGCCGGTGCCGCCCCGCCCTCTCCGTACGGCACCGGCCTGCCGGCCGGCCCCAGCGTGCTGCTGGAGGCGTGGGCGCACGGCTGGGAGGACATGTACGACTGGCGGGTCTCGGTGCTGCTGGGGCCGGAGCACGTGGCGCCGGTCGACTCGGGTGTACGGGCCACCCTGCGCGGTCTGCCGGACGCGCTGCGGGCGCCGCTCGCGGAGGGCTTCCGGCGGTGTGACACCGCCGACGCGGCCGCGCTCCTGGAGGTGGCCGTGGCGCCGGAGCTGTTCACCCTGGACGTCGACGAGTGGACGGTGTCCGGCGGGGTGCCGCTGGGGGTGCAGCGGCCGGTGGTGTTCCGGTATCCGGGTGGGGGTGGGGGTGGGGGTGGGCTGGGGGTTGTGTCTGAGGTTGGGGCTGGGAATGGGTTTGGGGCTGGGGCTGGGGCTGGGGCTGGGGCCGGGGCTGGGTTTGGGGTTGGGGCTGGGTTTGGGGCTGGGTTTGGGGCGGGTGAGGGGCTGGGGGAGGTCGGCGATGCGTTTCGGCGGCGGGCCGAGCGGTGGGCCCGGGTGATGGCCGGTCCGGTGCAGGAGGGGCGTGCGGACTGCCGGGGCGGGCGGGCGCGTACTCCGCCCTTCGGCTGGCTGACCGCCCTGCCCGAGCACACGGTGGCCGTGCACTGCCGGATGGGTTCCCTGCACGCCGTGCAGCGTGCCGGGTACGGGGTGCTGCTGTGCCGGCGCCCGCCGGCCGGCGGGGCCTCGTGCGCGCCCTTCCACCGCGGGGTGCGCGAGGAGCTGGCCGAGGCGGTGCGCGGCGACACGCTGCCCCTGCGGTTGCAGGCGCTGCGGGTGCGGGCCCACGGGCGGGACCCTGACGCGTACTGGGCCACGGGGATGGGGCTGGTCTGGGACGACCCGGCGCGCCCGCTGCCGGATGACGAGCCGTTGCAGGGGGACTTGTGAGCGGCCAGAACTGGTTCTGGGTTCGGGATGCCGTGGGTTCCCTGGCGGGCTCAGCCGATGTGCCGGTGCCGCCGCCCCCCGGAGCTTCGGCGGGTGGGTCGTGTGGTGTGTGGGTCCCCTCGGTGCTTGACCCGTCGTGGCCTGCAGGCCCAGCGGCAGGCCCACCCCTGGGGCTTTGGGGCTTCGCCCTGGCCTTCGGCCACCCCAGGCCCGGGCCTGCCTCCGGTCCAGCCTGCCACGACGCCTCAAGCACCTGCCCCACACACCACACGACCCACCTGGGCGGCCAAGGGTTGTGCGGGGGTGGAGTGGGCGCGGCCACGCCGGTATTGCCCCGGCGGGGGGCTGGAGCGCTTCGCCTTGGCTTTCGGCTGCCCCAGGCCCGTGCCTGCCCCCGGGCCGGCCTGCCACGACGGGTCGAGCACCTGCCCCACACACCACACGACCCACCTGGGCGGCCAAGGGTCGTGCGGGGGAGTGGGGTTGGGGAGGCGGTATCCGGCGGGGTGGGTGTGTTTCGGGGCCTGGCGGGGGCAGATGCGGGGGCTACACGGTGACGGCGTCAGGAGGCGCACGTGAGTGAGGAATGGCTCATCTACCGCGGAGTCGGCGAGCCGCACGACCGGATCGACGAACTGCCACCGCCGCCGCCCTGGCGGGACTTCGACGGGGGGCCTCCCGTCGAGGCGGGGCCCGGTTCCGAGGAGTCCGCGACGGCCGCCACGCGGCGGCTCGGGGCGCACCGGCACGCCGCCGAGTTGCACCGGCCCGAGCCGGAGGAGTTGGAGGCCATCAACGCTGCTCTCTACCTGCGGCGGCCGTTGCTCGTCACCGGGCATCCCGGTACCGGCAAGTCGACGCTCGCCCACGCGGTCGCCCACGAGCTGAAGCTCGGCCGGGTGCTGCGCTGGCCCGTGGTGTCGCGGACCGTGCTCCAGGAGGGGCTGTACCGGTACGACGCCATCGCGCGGCTCCAGGACGTACAGCTCGGCGGTGCGCCGGGGATCGGCAGGTACATCCGGCTCGGGCCCCTCGGGACGGCCCTGCTGCCCACCGAGCGGCCGCGCGTGCTGCTCATCGACGAGCTGGACAAGAGCGACATCGACCTGCCGAACGACCTCCTCAACGTCCTGGAGGAAGGGGAGTTCGCGATACCCGAGCTGGAGCGGGTGGCCGACATCGAGCCCGAGGTGCAGGTGCTGACCGACGACGGTGCCAAGGTCACCGTCCGGGACGGCCGGGTCCGCTGCCGGGCCTTCCCGTTCATCATCCTGACCAGCAACGGCGAGCGGGAGTTCCCCGCCGCCCTGCTGCGCCGCTGCATCCAGCTCAAGCTCGGCCCGCCCGGCGAGAAGCGGCTGGCCACCATGGTCACGGCCCACCTCGGTGAGGAGGCCGCCCGGCTCGGCGCGGACCTGATCCGGGAGTTCCTCGGCCGCGCCCAGACCGAACTGGTCGCCGCCGACCAGCTGCTGAACGCGATCTACCTCACCCACCACGCCGCCCCGCCCACCCGGGAGGACCTCGCCGACCTGCTCATCCAGCGCCTCGACCGTTCGAGGTGACCCCCCGTGACCGCGTCCGCCGACCCGGCGCCCGAACTCCGCAGGCTCGCCCGGCTGCTGCGCGCCGCCGGGCTCGACCCGTCGGCGGAGGAACTCGCCGACGCCCTCTGGCTGGCGGCCCGGCGGACCGGCCGGCCCGCCGGGGACGTCCCGCCGGCCGGTGAGGGCGGCCCCGGAGCCGAGCCGGGGGAGTCCGGGCGGGAGGACGCCGTCCCGGTGCCCGCCAGGCCGCCCGTGACGCCGCCGGTGCCCGGGGCGGACGGGGTCGTCACCCTGTATCCGGAGGACCGCTCCGTGCCCGCCCCGGTGCCGTCCGGGGCACCGGTCGTGCCGCGGACCGCCGTCCCCGTACGGGTTCCCGCGGCCGGGGCCCTGCCCCGCATCCAGGACATCCAGCGGGCCCTGCGCTCCCTGCAGCGCCGCAGGCCCCCCGCCCCGCCCGTCCGCCTGGTGCTCGACGAGGAGGCCACCGCCGAGGCCAGCGCCCGCGCCCTGGGCCTGGCCATCCCCGTGATGCGGCCCGAGACCCGACGGGAGACCACGCTGCGGCTGGTCATGGACGCCTCCCCGTCCATGGCCGTCTGGCGGGACATGTTCGACGACCTGCGGGCGGTCTGCGAGCGGCTGGGCGCCTTCCGCGACGTACAGGTCCATTACCTGCACCGGCTGCCCGAGGGCACCGCCGCCGTCGGCCGCGCGCCCGGACCCGGCACCCGGGTCTGGTCGGGGGACCGGCTGCGCGACCCCACCGGGCGCGGCCTCACCATGCTGGTCAGCGACTGCGCCGGGCCCGTGTGGCGGGAGGGCGAGGCGCAGCGCCTGCTGCACCGGTGGACCGAGTGCACGCCGTCCGTCATCGTCCAGCCGCTGCCCCAGCGCCTGTGGAGCCGCACCTGGCTGCCCACCGAGCGGGGCCGGCTCGCCCGTACCGAGGACCCGGCGGGCCCGCTGTCCTTCGTGCCCGACCGGCCCACGCCGCACGGCCGTCCCACCGGCGGCCTGGCCGTGCCCGTGCTGCCGCCCAGCGCGCCGGCGCTGGGCGCCTGGGCCCGGCTCGTCGCGGGGCTCGGCGCGGGCGAGGTGCCGGCCGAGGTGGGACGGGTCCTGGCCGACCACCCGGGTGTGCCGCTGCCGCCGCCCCGGGCCGCCCGGCCGCCCCGCGAGTTGGTCCGCCGGTTCCGCTCGTCGGCCGCGCCCCGGGCCGTGCGGCTGGCCGTCTACCTGTCCGCCGCTCCCCTGAACCTGCCGGTCATGCGGCTGGTCCAGCGCACGATGCTGCCCGACTCCGAGCCCTCCGACCTGGCCGAGGTGCTGCTCAGCGGGCTGCTGCGGCGCAGCGGTCCGGTGCCGGGGGAGTGGTACGAGTTCGTCGAGGGCGTCCAGGACGTGCTGCTGGGCCCGCTGGGCCGGGACGAGGCCGCCCTCGTCCTCAAGCACTGCTCCGAGTACGTGCTCCAGCACTTCGGCCGGGGCGTCCGCAACTTCCCCGCGCTGGCCGTCGCCGAGCTGACCGGGGTGCCGGTGCCCGCGGCCGCTCCGGACGGCGGGACCGAGCCGCCCCGGCTGCCCGCCGCCCGGCTCCCGCAGGCCTTCGCCCAGGTGTCCGCGAAGGTGGTGCGCCGGTACGTGCCGCAGCCGCCGGCCGTGGCCGAGGGGGCCGAGGACCGGCACACCCCCGCCCCGACCCGGGAGGAGGCGCTGGCCATCGCCCGGGACCGGCTCGCCGTGTTCCACCGGGACGGCAGCCGCAACGCCCTGCACCAGGCCGTGACGGTGCTGCGGCGGGCCACCGCCGTGCCGCCCGGGCCCGGGAACACCGCGGGGGAGGCCGAGACGGAACTGGCCGGCGCGCTGCTGACCCTGTGGGGCGCCCAGCGCGACCCCGAACTCCTCGCCGAGGCCGAGCGGGTCACCCGTACCGTGGCCCACCTGCCCGGCATGGTCCGGGCGCGGGCGGTGCTGGGCCGGGTGCTGTACGAGCGGGCCACCGACCCCGCCGCCGGGGCGGCCGGGGACCCCGGGGCCGCCGCGGAGCTGCTGGCCGCCGCCGACCGGGAGTTCGCGGCCGTCGGCGCGGTGCCGGGCGTCGAGCGGGAGCTGCGGCGGGACTGCGTGCTGCGGCGGGCCGAGGCGCTGGGCCGGCTGGGCGGGCTGCGGGACGACCCGGAGGCCCTGCGGGAGGCGCAGGCCGCGCTGGAGGAGTACGAGCGGGCGGAGCGGGCCCTGGGCGGTGGGCCCGACGCGGGGCTCGACCTGGTGCTGGGGCGGGTGCTGCTCGGGCTCGCCGACCGTGCCGGGGACGACGCCGAGCGGGAGGAGCTGGCCGGCCGGGCCGCGGTGCGGCTGGAGGCGGGGCTCGCGGCGCTGCCCGGAGCGGTGCCCGGCCGGGGCGGTGACCCCGGGGCCGGGCGGGAGGGTGGTCCGGGGGCGGCGGAGCGGCTGGAGCGGGCGCGGGCCCGGCTCGACCTGGCCACCGTCCTGAGGCACCTGCCCGGGCGGCTCGACGAAGCCCCCGGGCTGCTGGCCGAGGCGCTGGACGAGGCGGAGGGCGAGCCGGAGCTGCGGCTGGCCGGGCTGGTGTGCCTGGCGCGGGTGCACCGGGCCCGGTACGCGAGGGACGGGGTGCCCGGGGCGCTGGAGGAGGCGGCCGACGCGTACGCCAGGGCCCGCAGGCTGATCCCGCGGGACGCCGAGGCGTACGGCGAGCTGCTGCCCGAATGGGGCGACGTGCTGCTGGAGCGGGCCCGGGCCGCGGACGGGCGCCGGTTCGTCTCCGCCGCCGTACGGGTGCTGCGCGAGAGCCGCGCCGCCGTGCCCCAGTCCGACGCCCGCGCCGCCCGGCGGCTGTCGCGGCTGGCCGCGGGCCTGCGGCTGCGCCACGCGTACGAGGGGGACCTGGTCGACCTGCGGGAGGCCGAATACCTGCTGGAGCTGGCCGTACGGCAGAGCCGGAGCCCCCTGGAGGAGGCGGGGGCCTGGCGCGAGCACGGCGACCTCCAGCAGGAGATCCACGCCCACACCCGGTCCGCGGACCGCCTGGAGCGGGCCGCCGACTCGTACCGCCGGGCCTGGCGCGCCGCCCTGGAGACCGGCCCGGGTGAGCGCCGCGGCACCGCCCAGGCCCTCGCGGCGCGCGTGCAGGAGCTGCGCGGGGAGGTCCTGGAGCGGCTCGGCCGGCCCCGGGCCGCGCTCGACGCGTACCGCGCGGCGCTGGAGCTGTGGCAGCGGCTCGACCCGGCCGGCACCGCGACGAGGCCGGACGCGGAGCGCCGGGCGGCGGTCCGTGCGCGGGTCCGTGCGCTGGGAACCGCCTCCTGAGCGCCGCTGTTTCCGGGGGCCGGAGCTTGGGAAAGTGGACTGGACCGTACAGACGGTCGATTCAACAGGGGGAGAAGGAGCTGATGGTGACAACCCGTCATGAACCGGCCGGGCGAGCGGGCCGCGGGCTGCTGCCCGATCTCTCCGGGCTGGATCTGGCCACGCTGCGCGGCATCGACCACGCGGTCCTGGCGGAGGTGATCGAGGGCATGGTGGAGCGGGTCAGCCACCCCGCCGAGGTGCTCTGCGACTACGACCAGAAGGCCTCCTGACCCGGGGGCAGTTGACCGCTTTCCGCCGTTAGGGGGCCGGGGGCGCAGGGCAGGGATGGAACGTCCGCGGGGGGAGGGACAGCCGATGAGGACCAGCGCGGAAGCGGGCCGCGGCGCGCGGCCGGACGCCGCCCCGGCGACACCCCCCGCCGCCGGCCCCCCTCGGCCCCCCGCCCCCGCCGGGACGGCCACACCCCCGACCGGCAGGCCCCCCGGGCCCCCCGCGCAAGCAGGCCCGGACGAGGACGCCCCGGCGGGCGAGCCGGCCGGCGCCTCCTGGCGCGGTGGCGGCGGGGCGGGGGTGCGAGGGGTCGTGGAGGGGCTCGCGGGAGGTGGCCGCGGTGTGCGGGCCACGGCGGAGCCGGCCGGCCGGGCCCCGGGCGCCGCTGGGCGGGCCGGTGGCGGCGTGGTGGCGCGGGCCGGGGGCGGGGCGGCCGCGGGCGGTGCGGTGACGGAGACTGCGGGCGGTGCGGTGACGGGCGCGGTCCCGGACGGTGGCGGCGCGGCGGGAACCAGTGCTCGTGGCGTGGGGGTGGGCGACGTGCATCGGCGGCACGCCGCGTGGCCCTATGCGCGGCTCGACGTCCCCGCCCTGCGGGCGGCCGGCCACCGGCCCCACCCCCTGCGGCAGTTCGTCCTCAAGACCCACAGCCGGTGCAACCTCGCCTGCACCTACTGCTACGTCTACACGATGGCCGACCAGTCCTGGCGCGCCCGGCCCGCCGTGATGGCCCCCGCCGTCCAGGACCTCGCCGCCCGCCGGATCGCCGAGCACGCCCGCGCCCACCGCCTCACCCGCGTGGACCTCGTCCTGCACGGCGGCGAACCCCTCCTCGCCCCCGCCGCCGAACTCACCGGCCCCGTCGACCGGGTGCGCGCCGCCCTCGACCCCGGGACCCGGCTCACCGCCACCGTGCAGACCAACGCCACCCTCCTCACCCCCCGCCGCCTCGACGCCCTCGCCGCCGCCGGGATCCGGGTCGGCGTCAGCCTCGACGGCGGCCTGCCCGGCCACAACGCCCGCCGCGTCGACCACTCCGGCCGGCCCGCCTTCGCCGCCGTCGCCCGGGGCCTGCGCCTGCTGGCCCGGCACCCCGAGAGCTACGCCGGACTGCTCTGCGTCGTCGACCTGCGCCAGGACCCGGTGGAGACGTACCGCTCCCTGCTCGCCTTCGGCCCGCCCGCCATCGGCCTGCTGCTGCCCCTGGCCAACTGGAGCACCCCGCCCCCGGGCGCCGCCCCCGGCCGCACCCCGTACGGCGACTGGCTCACGGCCGTCTTCGACCAGTGGTGGCAGGGCGAGGTACGGCGCACCCGCGTCCGGCTCTTCGAGGAGGTCATCGCCCTGCTGCTCGGCCTGCCCAGCGCCAGCGAGGCCCTCGGTCTCGCACCCGCCGCCACCGCGGTCATCGAGACCGACGGCAGCCTCGAACAGGCCGACACCCTCAAATCGGCCTACGAGGGCGCCGCCGACACCGGCATGCGGCTCGACACCCACAGCTTCGACGACCTCCTCGACCACCCCGGCCTCGCCGCCCGCCAGCTCGGCAGCGCCGCACTCGCCCCCGAGTGCCGCGGCTGCGAACTCCTCGCCGTCTGCGGCGGCGGCCTCTACCCGCACCGCTACCGCGCCCGCGCCGGCTTCCGGCACCCCTCGGTGTACTGCGCCGACCTCCAGGTCCTCATCCGGCACATCGCCGGCGCCCTCCACGCGGCCGCCACCGCGGAACCCGCCCAGGAGCTCGCCTCGTGACCGGCACGTCCCTGCCCGCACCCCTCAGCGCCGACGGCCCCGTCCTGCGCGAACTGGCCAGCACCGAACCCTCCGCCGAGGGCGCCCGGCTGCTGCGCCACGCCCGCCACAGCAAGCGCCTCCTGCTGCTGCGCGCCGTGCTCGACGCCGCGCCCGGGCCCGAGGCGGCCGACCACTGGGCCCTCCTCGAAGAGGCCGAACGCCACGACCCCACGGCCGTCCACGACGTCCTGCACTACCCCTCCACCGGCGTCTGGGCCGAGGAGACCCTGCGCCGCCTGCACGCCCCCGAGGGCGACGCGCCCCCGCCCGACCTCGGCCACCTCGGCGCCCTCGCCGTGGCCGCCGCCCTGCGCGCCGGCGTCTCCTTCAAGACCGCCCTGCGCCCCGTCCAGGGCCGCCTCGCCCTGCCCACCCTCGGCCTCCTGCGCCCGCCCCGCCCCGGCACCCTCGCCCTCACCGAACGCTCCTGGGACCCGCAGGACCCCGCCGCCCTGCCCCTGCACGCACTGCCGGGCGGCCGGACCGTCCTGGACGACCTCGACCCGTACCGGGCGCCCGCCGGGCACCACGCCACCCAGCCCGCCCGCCGGCTCACCCCCCGCGGCCACCGCCGCTGGGACACCCAGTGGTCCGCCGCCCTCACCCTCCTCGACCGGTACGACCCCGCCCGGGCCGCCGAGGCCGCCGGACTGCTCCGCTCGATCGTGCCGCTCGCCGGCGCCTCCCGCTCCAGCGGCGCCACCCTGCCCGCCGCGCCCGGCACCGTCCTCGTCCGGGTCCAGTCGCCGCCCGCCCTCGCCGCCACGCTGGTCCACGAACTCCAGCACGGGAAACTCACCGCCCTCGGCGACCTGGTCACCCTGCACACCGCCGACCGCACCCCCCGCCACTGGGCCCCCTGGCGCAGCGATCCCCGCCCGTTCGAGGGACTTCTGCACGGCACGTACGCCCACCTGGCCCTGGCCCGCTACTGGCAGCGCGCCGCCCTCTACGGCGCCCGCGGCGCCTGGGCCGCCCACGCCCGCCACCGCGCCCAGGTGGCCGCAGTCCTCCCCGGACTCCAGCGCTCCCCGCAACTCACGCCCGCCGGACGCGAGTTCACCCGCGCCATGGCCGAGGCCGAGGCCGCCATGGACGAGCTGCCGCCCCCGGGCGACCAGTACGCCACAGCCCGCGCCGCCCTCGCCCGCGAGCGACGGGGGTGGGCGGACGCCCACCCCCAACTCGCCGCCGTCACACCGGGTTGACCTCCCGTGACCTGCGGTATCTTTCCCCCCGTCCAGGCCCCTCCCCCGCACCACCGTCCGGGGGAACCCCACTTGGAGACGGTCGCATGACTGGTAGTCGGCAGGACCGCGAAGGCGCACCCCAGCACTTCGTCATCAGCTTCGCGGGCTTCAACCGCCCCTGGGCCGCGTGGATCGCCCACCGGCTGGAGGAACACGGCCACCGCGCGACCCTCCAGCGCTGGGACCCGCAGCGCAGCCCCGGACTCACCGAGGCCCTCGAAGACCTCGCCCGCGCCAGCGGCCGCGTCCTGATCGTGCTCAGCGAGCGCTACTTCTCCGTCGGCACCCACACCGTCGAGGAGTGGAACGCCGCCCTGCGCACCGTCACCGGCAACCACCCCGACCGCTTCGCCGCCGTCAGCCTCACCGACGCCCAGCTCCCCGCCGCCACCGCGGCCCTCGAACACGTCGAACTCTGGGGCATCGACGCCTACGAGGCCGAGTACCGCGTCCTGCGCCGCCTCGACCTGCCGACCGACCGCATCGGCACCGAGTCCGGCCGCCGCGGCCCCCGCTTCCCCAACGACCCGCCCGAGGTCTGGGGCCGCGTCCCGCGCCGCAACCCCCGCTTCACCGGCCGCAACGACGTCATCGGCAACCTCCGCAACGCCCTCGTCCAGGCCCCGTCCGGCGCCGCCGCCGTCACCCTCCTCGGCCTCTCCGGCGTCGGCAAGACCCAGGTCGCCACCGAGTACGCCTACCGCTTCGCCTCCGAGTACGACATCGTCTGGTGGGTCCCCGCCGAGGACCGCCCCACCCTCCGCGAACGCCTCGCCGACCTCGCCCCCGCCCTCGACCTGCCGCTCGGCACCGGCAGCTACGGCGAGCAGATCCGCGCCACCCTCGAAGCACTCCGCCGCGGCAGCCCGTACGGCCGCTGGCTCATCGTCTTCGACGGCTGCGACAACCCCGACGACCTCACCGACCTGCTGCCCAGCGGCCCCGGCCACGTCATCATCACCTCGCGCAACCGCGACTGGGCCGCCCGGCACACCAGCCTCGTCGAGGTCCCCCTCTACGCCCGGCCCGAGTCCATCACCTTCATCCGCCGCCGCGCCCAGCGCCTCAGCCCGGACGAGGCCGACCAGCTCGCCGAGGCCCTGGAGGACTACCCCCTCGCCCTCGACCAGACCGCCGGCTGGCTCGCCGCCTCACCGCTCACCGTCGGGGACTACCTCACCCTCCTCCAGCGGCGCCTGGACTCGCCCGAGGCCGTCACCCTCTCCGAGGACTACCCGCTGCCGTTCCCCACGGCGCTGGCCATACTCCTCAACAACGTCCGCGAGAACTACCCGGACGCCCTCGCCCTGCTCCGGCTCTTCGTCTTCTTCGCCCCCGGCCCGGTGCCCCTGCGCCTGCTGCGCGAGTTCACCGCCGACGACGTCCCCGAAGAGCTCTCCGGCCTCATCAACGACCAGATCCGCTGGAACGCCGCCCTCAACAAGCTCGTGCAGTTCTCCGTGGTCCGCCTCGAATACTCCGACCTCGCCGTCGACGAGGGCGGCGGCGGCCTGGAGAGCGTCCAGCTGCACCGCATGGTCCACACGATCGTCCGCGAGAACCTCGGCGAGGAGGAGTCCGTACCCCTCTCCCGCGCCGTGCGCCAGGTGCTGGCCGCCGCCGACCCCGGCCGGCCCTCCGACTCCCGCCGCTGGCCCCGGTACGCCGAACTCATCCCGCACCTCGAACCCTCCGGCGTCATCAGCAGCACCAACCCGCGGATCCAGACCTTCTTCCTGCACTGCCTGCGCTACCTGCTCCTCGCCGGCGAGTACCGCACCTGCCTGCGCCTGTCCGAACTCGCCGACGGCGTCTGGCGGGCGATGCTCGGCGACGAACACGACCAGGTCCGCGAACTCAGCTACCACTACGGCGGCGCCCTGCGCATGCTCGGCCACGTCAAGCGGGCCGAGGCCCTCAGCCGCGCCCGCGTCGAGCACCTCACCGCCGAACGCGGCGACCGCGACCTGGAGACCCTGCGCGCCCTCAGCTCCCACGGTGCCGTGATGCTGCGCATGGCCCGGTACGAGAAGGCCCGCGAACTCTTCGCCGGCATCCTCGACACCTACCGCGAACTCCTCGGCGAGGACGACTCCACCACCCTCAACGAACAGAGCAACCTGGCCTCCGCCCTGCGCCTCCTGGGCCGCTACCAGGAGGCCTACGACCTCGACCTCGACACCCTGCGCCGCCGCGAACGCGTCCTGAAGCCACGGCACATCGCCACCCTCAGCTCCGGCATCGCCTGCGCCATGAACCTGCGCCTCACCGGGCGCTACCGCGAGGCCCTCAGCCGCCTGGAACAGGGACTGCGCCTCAACGTCCAGGTCCTCGGCTCCAACCACCCCCAGACCCTGCGCGCCGAGCACAACCTCGGCCTGTGCCTGCGCCGTTCCGGCGACATCGCCGGGGCCGGGGCCCGCCTCAGGAGCGTCCTCGAACGCTCCACCCGGGTGTTCGGCTCCGACTACCCGTGGACCCTGATGGTCGCCTCCGACTACGCCACCTACCTGCGCGAGTACGGGGACGTCGAGGAGGCCCGGCGGATCTCCGAGGACGTCGTACGCGGCTACCAGAGCCAACTCGGCCTCGCCCACCCGTTCAGCATCGGCACCGTCGGCAACCTCGGACTCGTGCTGCGCGCCCAGGGCGAGCGCGAAGAGGCCCTCAGCCTCAGCGAACAGGCCCTCGTCGGCATGCGGGGCGCCCTCGGCGAACGCCACCCGTGGACCCTGGGCTGCGCCATCAACGCCGCCGGCTGCCGCAACATCACCGGCCGCCTGGAGGACGCCCTCGACCTCAGCCGCGACACCCTGCGCACCGCCGAATCCGTACTCGGCAGCGAACACCCCATGGTGCTCAGCGCCCAGATCGCCCTCGCCGCCGACCTGCGCCTGCTCGGCCGCATGGAGGAGGCCGGCAAGCACGAGGACGACGCGCTGCGGATGCTGACGCGGACGCTGGGCACCCAGCACGTCCACACCGTCTCCGCCCGCCAGCGGGTGCGTCCGTACTGGGACTTCGAACCGCAGCCGTAGGCCGGCCCCCCTCCGGCCCGGTCCGGAAACGCCGGAAGGCCCGGCCCCCTCGGGGGACCGGGCCTTCCGCACGTACTGCCTAGGCCTCGAAGACCTCGGCGACCAGCTGCGCCTGCTCCGCCTGGTGACGCTTGGCGGAACCGACGGCCGGGGACGAGGAGTGCGGACGCGAGACGCGCCGCAGCCGCTCGCCGGCCGGGATGTCCGCGCCGACCGCCAGGTCGAGGTGGTCGATCAGGTTCAGCGCGATGAACGGCCACGCACCCTGGTTCGCCGGCTCCTCCTGCGCCCAGATGTACTTCTCGGCGTTCGGGTACTTCGCGATCTCGGCCTGGAGCTCCGCACCCGGCAGCGGGTACAGGCGCTCGAGGCGGATGATCGCGGTGTCCGTGACGCCGCGCTTCTGCCGCTCGGCCTCCAGGTCGTAGTAGACCTTGCCGGAGGTGAAGACGACCTTGCGGACCGCGTTCGGGTCCACCGAGGAGTCGCCGATGACCGGACGGAACGAACCCGAGGTGAACTCCTCCGCCTTCGACGCCGCGGCCTTCAGACGCAGCATCGACTTCGGGGTGAAGACGATGAGCGGCTTGTGGTGCGGGTTGTGCACCTGCCAGCGCAGCAGGTGGAAGTAGTTCGACGGCAGGGTCGGCATCGCGACCGTCATGTTGTTCTGCGCGCAGAGCTGGAGGAAGCGCTCCGGGCGGGCGGACGAGTGGTCCGGGCCCTGGCCCTCGTAGCCGTGCGGCAGGAGCAGCGTGACGCCGGAGGTCTGGCCCCACTTCTGCTCGGCCGAGGAGATGAACTCGTCCACGACGGTCTGCGCGCCGTTGACGAAGTCACCGAACTGCGCCTCCCAGAGGACCAGCGCCTCGGGGCGGGCCAGCGAGTAGCCGTACTCGAAGCCCATGGCCGCGTACTCGGAGAGCAGCGAGTCGTAGACGTTGTACCGCGCCTGGTCCTCGGAGAGGTAGAGCAGCGGGGTGTAGTCCTCGCCGGTCTCCCGGTCCACCAGCACCGCGTGGCGCTGGCCGAAGGTGCCGCGGCGGGAGTCCTGGCCGGACAGCCGGACCGGGGTGCCCTCCAGCAGCAGCGAACCGAAGGCCAGCGTCTCGCCCATCGCCCAGTCGATCGTGCCCTCGTCGATCATGGCCGCACGGCGCTGGATCTGCGGCAGCAGACGCGGGTGGACGGTGATCCGGTCCGGGATGTTGACCTGCGACTCCGCGATCCGCTTCACGACCTCCTGGGAGATCGCGGTGGGCACCGCGGTCGGGAACTCCGGCTGGGTGACCGGCAGCGGCGCTGCGACGGCCGGGTTGGCGGCGGCCTCGCGGACCTCCGCGAACACCTTCTCCAGCTGGCCCTGGAAGTCCTGGAGCGCCTGCTCGGCCTCTTCCAGCGTGATGTCGCCGCGACCGATCAGGGACTCGGTGTAGAGCTTGCGCACCGAGCGCTTCTTGTCGATCAGGTCGTACATCAGCGGCTGCGTGAAGGACGGGTTGTCGGCCTCGTTGTGACCGCGGCGGCGGTAGCAGATGAGGTCGATGACGACGTCCTTGTTGAACGCCTGGCGGAACTCGAAGGCGAGCCGCGCGACGCGGACCACGGCCTCCGGGTCGTCGCCGTTGACGTGGAAGATCGGCGCCTCGATCATGCGGGCCACGTCGGTGGCGTACATCGAGGAGCGCGAGGACGTCGGGGCGGCGGTGAAGCCGACCTGGTTGTTGATGACGATGTGGACCGTGCCGCCGGTGCGGTAGCCGCGCAGCTGCGACATGTTCAGCGTCTCGGCGACCACGCCCTGGCCCGCGAACGCGGCGTCGCCGTGCAGGGCGACGGGCAGGACGGTGAAGTCCGTGCCGGCCTTGCCGATGACGTCCTGCTTGGCGCGGACGACACCCTCCAGGACCGGGTCGACGGCCTCCAGGTGGGAGGGGTTGGCGACCAGCGAGACCTTGATCTGCTCGCCGTCGAGGCCCGTGAAGGTGCCCTCGGCGCCCAGGTGGTACTTCACGTCGCCGGAGCCGTGCATCGACTTCGGGTCGAGGTTGCCCTCGAACTCGCGGAAGATCTGCGCGTACGACTTGCCGACGATGTTCGCCAGCACGTTCAGGCGGCCGCGGTGGGCCATGCCGATGGCGACCTCGTCGAGGCGGGCCTCGGCCGCGGAGTCGATGACCGCGTCCAGCAGCGGGATGACGGACTCGCCGCCCTCCAGGGAGAAGCGCTTCTGGCCGACGTACTTCGTCTGCAGGAAGGTCTCGAAGGCCTCGGCGGCGTTCAGGCGGCGCAGGATGCGCAGCTGCTCCTCGCGCTCCGGCTTGGTGTGCGGGCGCTCGATGCGGTCCTGGATCCACTTGCGCTGCTTGGGGTCCTGGATGTGCATGAACTCGACGCCGGTGGTGCGGCAGTACGAGTCGCGCAGCACGCCGAGGATGTCGCGCAGCTTCATCATCGACTTGCCGGCGAAGCCGCCGACCGCGAACTCGCGCTCCAGGTCCCACAGGGTGAGGCCGTGCTCGGTGATGTCCAGGTCGGGGTGCTTGCGCTGCTTGTACTCCAGCGGGTCGGTGTCGGCCATGACGTGGCCGCGGACCCGGTAGGAGTGGATCAGCTCGAAGACGCGGGCGGCCTTCGTGACGTCGTCGTCGTGCGAGGCGTCGATGTCCCGGAGCCAGCGGACCGGCTCGTACGGGATGCGCAGCGACTCGAAGATGCCGTCGTAGAAGCCGTCCTCGCCGAGCAGGAGGTTGGCGACGATGCGGAGGAACTCGCCGGAGGCCGCGCCCTGGATGACCCGGTGGTCGTAGGTCGAGGTCAGGGTCATGACCTTGGAGATGCCCAGCTTGTTCAGGGTGTCCTGGGAGGTGCCCTGGAACTCGGCGGGGTAGTCCATGGAGCCGACGCCCATGATGACCGACTGACCGGGCATCAGGCGGGGCACGGAGTGGACGGTGCCGAGGCCGCCGGGGTTGGTCAGGGAGACCGTCACGCCGGTGAAGTCGTCCATCGTCAGCTTGCCGACGCGGGCGCGGCGGACGATGTCCTCGTAGGCCTGCCAGAACTCGAAGAAGTTCAGGGTCTCGGCCTTCTTGATGCCGGCGACGACGAGCTGGCGGTCGCCGTTCGGCTTCACCAGGTCGATCGCCAGGCCGAAGTTCACGTGCTCCGGCTTGACCAGGGTCGGCTTGCCGTCCTTCTCCTGGAAGGAGTAGTTCATCGACGGCATGGCCTTGATCGCCTGCACCATCGCGTAGCCGATCAGGTGCGTGAAGGAGATCTTCCCGCCCCGGGCGCGCTTGAGGTGGTTGTTGATGACGATCCGGTTGTCGAACAGCAGCTTGACCGGGACGGCGCGGACGGACGTGGCCGTCGGCACCTCCAGGGAGGCGTTCATGTTCTTCGCCACGGCCGCGGCCGGGCCGCGGAGCGTCACCAGTTCGGGGCCTGCGGGGGCCTCGGTGGCGGGCGCGGCCTTCGGGGCGGCGGCGGGAGCAGGGGTGGCCTGGGCAGGCGCGGCCGGTGCGGCGGCCGGGGCCTGAGACGTGACAGTCACAGCGGGAGCACCAGAGGGGGTGGCAGGAGCAGAGGCAGGAGCTGAAACAGAAGCAGGGGCCGGCACGGACGCGGGCTCCTGGGAGGTCACCGTCGTGGTCACGGCGCCGGCCGGCCCCGTGGCGGCGGCGCCGTCCAGGGGCGCGGTGCCGGCCGGTCCGGTGGAGCCGGTGCCCGCAGCGGGGGCGGGTGCAGCCTGCGCGGGAGCGGCCTGTGCGGAGGCGCCCCCACCGGGCTTGTAATCGGCGAAGAAGTCCCACCAGGCACGGTCGACCGAATTCGGGTCCTGGAGGTACTGCTGGTAGATCTCGTCGACGAGCCACTCATTCGCGCCGAAGCCCGAGGCGGGGTTCTTCCCGCCCTCTGGTTCGGACGTGGTGCTCGGGTTACTCGGGGACTGTGGCGACACGGCGGCAACCGCCCTCTTCCGCTTCACAAGGTGGTGGACAGCGGGAATAAAGGCTACGCCTCCCCCGCGGGGTCATGCAGGCCGGGCGGGACTTACGTCGTGCAAGTCACATCGAACGGCGGGTTTCACCGCTGGAAATGGCGGGAAACAAGCCTGGTTTGCGTACGCGCGATCGAGGTTGCGGCCATCTGGCCGCACCCTTGACCTGATCCCCGGCACGATGTGGCCGAGATCATGAGCTTCCCTGTTCGAACCCTACGTCAACCTGCGGCTTTGGGTACTCCCGGAAGGGTGACCCGGATCCGGCATCCGCGCGAGCTCTCGGCCACGCCTATGTCACCACCGTGCAGCCCGACCGCCCAGCGGGCGATCGCCAGACCCAGCCCCGTGCCCCCGTCGCTGCCCGTGGCGCTGCCCCGGTTGAACCTCTCGAAAACCCGGTGCCGCTCGGACTCGGGGATGCCGGGGCCCTCGTCCAGCACCTCCAGCGTCAGGCTGCCGGGCCGCTCGCCGCGCCGGGCCCGGACGGTGACCCGGCCGTGCGGGGGGCTGTGCTTGATCGCGTTGTCGACCAGGTTCGCCACCACCTGGTGCAGCCGCTCGGCGTCCGCGTGCGCGGTCAGCTCGGGCGGGAACACGTCCAGGTGCAGGTGTACGTCGGCCCGCGCGTGGTTCCCGGAGCCCGACGCCAGCGCGCGCCGCCCGGCGGCCAGCCCCGCCTCCTTCAGCACGCCGGACAGGTACGGCCACACCTCGAAGCGGCGGGCCCGCAGCGGGACGACCCCGTTGTCCAGCCGGGACAGGTCCAGCAGGGTCTCGACCAGGCCGCCCAGCCGCTCGGTCTGCTTCAGCGCCGTCCGCATGGTCTCGGGATCGGCCGCGGAGACGCCGTCCACCACGTTCTCCAGCACCGCGCGCAGGGCGGCGATCGGGGTGCGCAGCTCGTGGGAGACGTTCGCGACCAGCTCCTTGCGGTGCCGGTCCACCGCCTCCAGGTCGTCCGCCATGCTGTTGATCGTCACGGCCAGGTCGCCCAGCTCGTCGCGGCGGCCCGCTCCGCTGACCCGGCGGGTGTAGTCGCCGTGGGAGATGGCCCGGGCGACCGTGTTCATCTCGTCCAGGGGCGCGGTGAGGCCGTGCGCCACGAACTGGGTGATCAGCATCGAGGCGATCACCGAGAAGACGGTGATGAACCGCAGCTCGGTCTCGGTGCGCAGGGCCACCATCAGCAGGCCCGTGGTGATGAAGACCGAGACGACCACGAGGGTGCCGAGCTTGGTCTTGATCGAGAAGGGGCGGAGCCCCGCCCCGGGCCGGGGCGTCATGACGCCGGGGTCTCCAGGGCGTAGCCCACGCCGTGCACCGTGCGGATCCGCTCGGCGCCGATCTTCCGGCGCAGGGCCTTGATGTGGCTGTCCACGGTCCGCGTGCCGGAGGCGTCGGCCCAGTCCCACACCTCGGCGAGCAGCTGCTCACGCGAGAGGACCGCGCGTGGGGTGCCGGCCAGGCAGACCAGCAGGTCGAACTCGGTGGGGGTGAGGTGGACGTCCTCGGCGGAGACCCGCACCCGGCGCTGGGCGTGGTCGATCTCCAGGTCGCCCAGGCGGAGCGTGCCGCCTCTCGGCGTGTGGGCGGCCAGCGTGGCCCGCTCGACGCGGCGCAGCAGGACGTGCACCCGGGCGGCCAGCTCGCGCATGGAGAACGGCTTGGTCATGTAGTCGTCGGCGCCGACGCCGAGGCCGACCAGCATGTCGGTCTCGTCGTCGCGCGCCGTGAGCATGAGGACCGGCAGCGGGCGCTGGGCCTGCACGCGGCGGCAGACCTCCAGCCCGTCGAAGCCGGGCAGCATCACGTCGAGGACCAGCAGGTCGGGCTGCCAGCTCTCGGCGGCCGTGACGGCGGCCGGGCCGTCACCGGCCGTCTGCACCTGGAAACCCTCGGCCCGCAGCCGGGCCGCGATCGCGTCGGCGATCGTCTGGTCGTCCTCGACGACCAGGACGCGCCGCTGGGCGCCGGGAGTCGCCGCAACGCCGTTCTGGGTGGTCTGTGTGTGTTCCATCGCCCCGCCCCTGGGAGTTGCCTAGCAATGATCCGGCGTGTTCGGTGAGCAGCGTAGAGGACCCGTCGGCCTGGGGCTATGCGGGGTTGCGTCCGAGATGCACCACGTCCGGGACGCCTCGGGCAACCGGCACCTCTTCCGTCCGTACCTGCTGGAATCCGGCATTCCGCAAGGCTTCCTCGAAGGCGGGGGACGGCTGGGCCGACCACACCGCCAGTACCCCCCCGGGGTTCAGCCGGGCCCGGCAGGCCGCCAGTCCCGCGGGGCCGTAGAGGCTCTGGTTGTCGTCGGTGACCGTCCAGTCCGGCCCGTTGTCGATGTCCAGGCAGAGTGCGTCGTACCGGTCGGCGGAGGTGTGCAGGTGGGCCACCAGGTCCGTGTGCAGGATCACGACACGGGGGTCGGCGAGCGCCCCCGCGGTCAGCTCGGCGAGGGGGCCGGCGCGGTGCCAGTCGATGATCGCGGCCTCCCGCTCGGCGACGGCGATCCGCCCCCAGCGCTCCTGGCCGGCGGCGTGGACCAGGGAGAAGCCGACGCCGAGCCCTCCGATCAGCACCGCGGGGTCGGTCACGGACGGGCCGAGCCCGGTCAGGGCGGCGTCCACCAGCAGGCGCTCCGAGCGGCCGTCGGAGGTGTCCATGAGGAAGCAGCCGTTCGCGATGATCTCGTACCGGCCGTCGTGTCTGCGCAGGACGACCTCCCCGTACGGGCCCTCGCGCCGGTCCAGCGTCACCGCCGTCGTCATGTCTGCTCCTCCGTGTGGGCTGGGTCCTCGTCCGGACCGGCCCGGCGGGCTCCCTCGTCCTCCCGGGCCGGAACCAGGCACACCAGGCACAACGCGGCCCCGCCGCCGGGGGTTCCGGCGGCGGGGCCGCGGGCGCGGGTGGCGGGTGGCGGGGGCGCGTCGTGCGGGTGGTGGGGTGGCGGGTGGCGTCGTGCGGGTGGCGGGGGCACCGGCGCGGTGCGTGCCCCGGCCGGGTCAGGAGCGCGGGGCGTCCCGTTCGACGTACCGCTCCAGGCGCCTCAGTTCCCCGCGGCCCTCGACGGAGGTGCCGTAGGTGCGGTCCCAGGTGAGCGGCGCGACGGTGATGTGGCCGCGCTGCACCCAGGTGGAGTCCGCGTCCCGCCGGGTCTCGGCGCACTCGCCGGTGCCGTCGCACAGCCCGAGCACGATCCGGAAGGCGTCGCCGGCCCCCTGCTGCTCGTACGCGTGGAAGGCGACGGCCCCGTCGCCGACGCGGGTCCACACCGGCGGCCTGGCCCGCTGCCCCTCGCTGACATCGGGGTAGTCGACCTTGACCGCGAACTCGTCCGTGAGCAGCCCCTTCTCCTTCAGTCCCGCCACGAAGCGGGCGCCGAACTCGGCGTGCGCGCGGTAGTTGACCAGGGGGAAGGAGGTGAAGTCCCGGTCGCCGGAGGAGCTGAAGGCCACGGCCGGGACGCCCGCGTCGATGGCGGCCACGGCCGCGCCGACGGTGCCGGAGTCGTTGACCGACGCGCTGACGTTCCAGCCCGAGTTGATGCCCGTCAGGACGAGGTCGGGGCCCTCGGTCCAGCCGGCCTTGGCCGCCAGACCGCCGCGCAGCGCCAGCTTGACGGTGTCGGCGGGGGTGGCGCTCGGGGTGTCCGGCCCGCAGGGCCCGTCGGCGAGGCAGACGCCGTAGACCCTGCCGCCCGAGGGGGCGCCCGAGCAGTCGCCGCGGTAGGCGGCGGGCAGCTCGGTGCGCTGCTGGACGTGGAGGACGCCGCCGTTGGTGACGGCGGTGCCGCGGCCGCTCTGCACCTGCCAGGGCGCCATCACGACCACGTCCGCGCCCGCGGCGCAGATGGCGCGGCGGAGCTCGTAGAGGCCGAGGCCGTCGGAGTTCGAGGCCTTGGCGGCCTGCATGGAGTCGTCGTTCGAGATCAGGATGCGCATGCCGGCGAGGGGGCGGGCGGCTGCGGGGGCGGGAGGGGTGGGGGAGGGCGGGGTCGCGTAGGCGGTGGTGCCGAGTCCGGCGATCAGTGCGGCGGCGGCGGTGAGGGCGGTGGTTCTGGTGGGCATGGGATGGCGGTCCCTTCGGGAGGTGTGGGTGGGGTGGGACGCTGCGGCTGGGCTGGGCTGGGCTGGGGCGGTCAGGGGCGGAGGCCGTGGCCGTGGGGGAAGCCCGGGTCCGCGGTGTCTCCGGCGTCATGCGGGAGGGCAGGTCCTCGACGCGCCGGTCGACGGGGACGTCCCGGTGGGCGGGGGTGGTCATGGGCGTACCTCCTGGGCTGGCGGGGCGGCGGGCGCGGCGGGGGTGAGGGCGCGGCGGGGTGGCGGAGGCGGCGGACGCGGCGGGGGTGGCCCGGGTCCGGAGGGTGCCGGGGTGACCGGGGGTGCCGGGACGGTCTGGGGTGCCGGGGGTGCCGGGGGTGCCGGAGCGGCCGGGCGGATCGACCGGGGCCACAGGCTAAGGGCGAAAACCGAGTAGGTGCTAGGTTTTGGAAAAGTGATCCAAGTCACGCCGTGAATCGGGTGAATAGGTATGGGTGAGGGGCGTTTCCGGCACCGCTTAAGGTGTCGCGCATGGCACAGGACAAGGGGCGGACGCCGCGCACGGCCCGGACGGCGACGCCGGCCGCGAAGGCCCGGCCAGCCGGGGCGGGCGCGGCGGGCGGGGGCCGGGGGACCTACGCGGTGGGCGACGCCCGCCGCCGGAAGATCCTCGACACCGCGGTGGAGCACTTCGCGCGCTACGGGTTCCACGCCTCGTCCCTGGCGCGCATCGCGAGCGACTGCGGGATCACCCAGGGCGGGCTGCTGCACCACTTCCGCGGCAAGGAGGACCTGCTGCTGTCCGTGCTGGAGCTGAGTGAACAGCACGACGTCGAGCGGCTGTTCACGGAACCGCCCGCCTCCGTCGCCGAGCACTTCCTCCGGGTGGTCGAGCTGGCCGGCGACAACACCCGGCGCCCCGGCATCGTCCGGATGTTCAACAACCTCGTGGGGGAGTCGGGCGACCCCGCCCACCCGGCCCACGACTACTTCAGGCAGCGGTACGCGCGGGTGCTCGGCGACACCGTCGAGCTGCTGGAGTCCGGGATCGCGAGCGGTGAGCTGCGCCCCGACACGGACTGCGAGGGCGTCGGCCGCGAGCTGCTCGCGATGATGGACGGCCTCCAGATCCAGTGGATCCTGGATCCGGCCGCCCTCCCCGACATGCCGCAGCGCCTCCGGTCGTACCTCGACCTCCGACTCCGGTCGATCTCCGCGACCGGTACGGGACTCCCCCCGACCTGAGGCGCCGCGCCGCGGCGGTCCGGGGCCGCGGGCGGGGGCCGTGGCGCGGGGTCACGGGTACGGGGCCGACGCGGGAATCCGGGAATCCGGGCAGCGGCCGGGGCCTCACGCGCCGAGCGGGCGGCGTGCGGGCGGCGGGTCCCGCGCCCCGGAAGCCCGTCCCGGCGACCGCCGCCGGGAGACCCCACCCGAGCGGCCCGCCCGGCAACTCCACCCGAGCGGCCCGTCGGGCGACCGCGTCCGGGTGGCCCGCCCCGCCGCAGCGCCCCGGCGCGCGGGCGCCGAGGAGACCGGGTCCGGGTGACCGCTTCGGGCGACCTCCCCCCGGCAGACCCCCGGGGGGCGTCGGGCGGCGTGCGGACGGGACGTGGGGGCGGGGCCGCCGCATGGGGCGCCGGCGCGATGGGGCGGGTGTCAGGAGAACGGGGGGAGGGCCTCGACCACTCGGGTCAGGGACGGCGACAGCGGGTCGGCGGCGCCGATCTCGTACCCGCCGTGCACGATCTGGTACGTGAACCCGTCCCGCACCGGCTGTTCCGGGAACTGGACGCGCTCCTGGCGGGGGAAGTCGGCCGCCGCGAGGGCGGCCCGCAGGCGGGCGAGCGCGGCGGGCGTCATCCGGCCCCCGCCGGTGGCCTTGGCCCTGGCGAGCCGCTGGTAGGACCCGTCCTCCTTCACCAGCACGCTCTCGTGCACGCCCGCGAACCCCCCGGTACGGGTGACGGACACCAGCCGCTCGGCGGCCTCGGCCGGGGAGGCGGACGGCTCACCGGACGGCGACCCGGACGGTGCCGCGGACGACGGCCCGGACGGCGGCCGGGAGGCGTCCGCGGAGGGCGAGCCGCCCGAACCGGCCGACGCGGAAGGGGACATGGCGGCACCCTGGTCCCCGGGCCCGCACCCGCCCACCCCCCCGCCCCCCCCCGCCCCCGCCGGGCCCCCCCCCCCCCCACCCCCAACCCGCCCCCCCCCCCCCCCCCCCCGCCACCCCCCCCCCCCCCACCAGGGAACAAGCCCCCCACCCAGAA
>NZ_JBIVYX010000004.1:200428-419952 GCF_044759225.1 Streptomyces sp. NPDC101132 | reverse complement strand
GCGGGGGGGGGGCGGGGGGGGGGTGGCCGCCCGACCGGGCCGCGGGGTAGGTGGGGGGGGGGGGGCGGGGGCCCGGGGCCCCCCCCCCCCCCCCCCCCGCCCCCGCGGGGGGGCGGGGGGCCGCGACCGCCAGCGAACGCCAAGCGAGGGACACCGACCGGAACGCGCTCACGCCCCACCTCCGCACCGTGGATCCTGGCCGACCACCGAGTATGGAGCCCCCGCCCGCGTACGGAAACCTCCCGGAGGCCGTCATCAGCCGGACCGCAGGCGCCCCCGCCCCGGAGCGGGAGTCCGCCCGGCGCGACACCGCCCCGCGCCGCACCGGGTGCCACGGGACCGCGTGGCACCGCGCCCGGTCCCTGCTGCCCGGCCTCGTCGCGCTCTGCCTGGGCCTCTGGGGCCTGGAGCGCGGGCCCGCCATGTGGCGGGACGAGTCCGTCACCCATCAGGTGGCCCACCGCACCGCCGGGGAGCTGTGGGCGCTGCTCGGCAACGTCGACGCCGTGCACGGCCTCCACTACTTCCTCATGCACGCCGTCTTCGGCGTCTGGGACGGAGGCCTGTGGGCACTGCGCCTGCCCTCCGTGCTGGCCACGGCCGTGGCCGCGTGCGGCGTGGCGGCGGTCGCCGGGACCCGGACCGGACCGCGGGCCGCCGCGGCGGCGGGGACCGCGTACGCGGTGCTGCCGCCGGTGCAGCAGTACGCCCAGGAGGGGCGCTCGTACGCGCTGGTCGCCGCGGCCGTGGTGTGGGCGACGTACGCGCTGCTGCGCGGCCGCTGGGTCGCGTACGCCGGCCTGCTCCTCCTCGCCTGCTGGCTGCACCAGTTCGCGCTGCTCGCCCTGGCCGCGCACGCCGTGGTGGCGTGGCGGGACCGGGCCTGGCGGTGGTGCGCGCTCGCCGTCGCCGCCGGCGTGCTGCCGCTCGCCCTGGTCGCCGCGGGCCAGGCCGGGGCGCAGCTGGGGTGGCTGGGGCGGCCCGGCTGGCAGGACTGGCTCGCCTACGCGGCGGCGGCCGGCGCGGGCCTGCTCCTCGCCCGGGGCGCGGAGCGGGAACGCGTGCGCGTGGCACTGCCGTTGCTGCTGCTGCCGCCGGGCGTGCTGCTGACGGTCTCGCTGGTCCATCCCTGGTACGTCGACCGGTACGTCCTCTACGCCCTCGCGGGACTCGCCCTGCTGGTGTCGCGGTGGCGGGTGGTGCTGCTGGTGGCGGTGCTCGGCCTGCCGTGGTCGCTGTGGCTCCGGACGCCGGAGAGCCGCAAGGACGACGTGGTGGCGGTGGCCGCCGCCGTCCGCGAGCTGTCCCGGCCGGGGGACGCCGTCCTCTTCCTGCCGGCCCGCCGCCGCGAGTGGCTGCTCTCCTCGCCCGCCGTGTACGGAGGCCTGCGCGACCTCGCGCTGGCCCGCTCCCCGGCCGCCTCGGGCACCCTCCAGGGCACCGAACTCCCCGCGACGGAGCTGCGCGCCGCCCTGCTGGACAGCCCCCGCGTGATCGCCCTCTCGGACCCGCCGGACCAGCCGCGCGACCGCCTCCCGAAGGAAGCCGTCAAACGCCAGACGCTGGTCGCCCACTTCGACCTCTGCGCCCTCCGCCGCGTCCACGGCGCCGCCATCGCGCTGTACGCCCGCCCGGGCGCCTGCCCCCACCCGCCGCAGACCCGCTGACCGGCGAGGACGGCACCTTCACGCTGCGTTCGCCGTCGGCGAACGCAGCGTGGGGAACATACGGGGGCTCACGTGCATTGAGTCGGCATAGCTCAACTTCACTGCCGGAGGGAAGATCATGGCTTCGACGTCCGCATCGCTCACGCTGCCCGTTCTGCCGCTCGACGACGAGGTCGTGCTGCCCGGCATGGTCGTGCCGCTCGACCTGACGGACGGTGAGGTACGGGCCGCGGTCGAGGCGGCGCAGGCCGCCTCCGGGAGCGGGAAGCCCCGGGTGCTGCTGGTGCCGCGGGTCGACGGGACGTACGCGGGGACCGGCGTGCTCGGCACCGTCGAGCAGGTGGGCCGGCTCTCCGACGGCGACCCCGGCGCCCTCATCCGCGGCCGCGGGCGCGTCCGCATCGGCGCCGGCACCACCGGGCCCGGGGCGGCGCTCTGGGTCGAGGGCGAGACCGTCGCCGAGCACGTGCCCGATCCGCTGCCCGGCTCGGTCGCCGAGCTGGTCAAGGAGTACAAGGCCCTCGCCACCAGCTGGCTCAAGAAGCGCGGCGCCTGGCAGGTCGTCGACCGCGTGCAGCAGATCGAGGGCGTCGGCGCCCTCGCCGACAACTCCGGTTACTCGCCCTTCCTGACGGTCGCCCAGAAGGTCGAGCTGCTGGAGACCGCCGACCCGGTCGCACGCCTCCGGCTCGCCATCACCTGGCTGCGCGAGCACCTCGCCGAGCAGGACGTGGCCGAGTCCATCGCCAAGGACGTGCAGGAGGGCGTGGAGAAGCAGCAGCGCGAGTTCCTGCTCCGCCGTCAGCTGGAGGCGGTGCGCAAGGAGCTGCGCGAGCTGAACGGCGACGCCGAGGGCGAGGAGTCCGACGACTACCGCGCCCGCGTGGAGGCCGCCGACCTGCCGGAGAAGGTCCGCGAGGCCGCCCTCAAGGAGGTCGACAAGCTGGAGCGGTCCAGCGACCAGTCGCCCGAGGGCTCCTGGATCAGGACCTGGCTCGACACCGTCCTCGAACTGCCGTGGAACGAGCGGACCGAGGACGCGTACGACATCCAGGGCGCCCGCGCCGTCCTCGACGCCGAGCACGCCGGCCTGGACGACGTGAAGGAGCGCATCACCGAGTACCTCGCCGTCCGCAAGCGGCGCGGCGACCGCGGGATGGGCCTGGTCGGCGGCCGCCGCGGCGGCGCCGTACTCGCCCTGGTCGGCCCGCCCGGCGTCGGCAAGACCTCCCTCGGCGAGTCCGTGGCCCACGCGATGGGCCGCAAGTTCGTCCGGGTCGCGCTGGGCGGCGTACGCGACGAGGCCGAGGTCCGCGGCCACCGGCGCACCTACGTCGGCGCGCTCCCCGGCCGGATCGTCCGCGCGATCAAGGAGGCCGGGTCGATGAACCCGGTGGTGCTCCTGGACGAGATCGACAAGGTGGGCTCCGACTTCCGCGGGGACCCGGCCGCCGCCCTGCTGGAGGTCCTGGACCCGGCGCAGAACCACACCTTCCGGGACCACTACCTGGAGGTGGAACTGGACCTCAGCGACGTCGTGTTCCTGGCCACGGCCAACGTGCTGGAGGCCATCCCCGAGGCCCTCGCCGACCGCATGGAGCTGGTCAGGCTCGACGGCTACACCGAGGACGAGAAGGTCGTCATCGCCCGCGACCACCTGCTCCCGCGCCAGCTGGAGCGGGCCGGGCTCGGCGCCGACGAGGTGACCCTGGGCGAGGACGCGCTGCGCAAGCTGGCCGGCGAGTACACCCGCGAGGCGGGCGTGCGCACCCTGGAGCGGTCCGTCGCCCGGCTGCTCCGCAAGGTGGCCGCGCAGCACGAACTGGGCGAGCGGGAGCTGCCGTTCCACATCGGCGCCGACGACCTGCGGGCGCTGATCGGGCGGCCGCACCACGTGCCGGAGTCCGCGCAGGACCCCGCCGAGCGGCGCACCGCGGTGCCGGGCGTCGCGACCGGACTGGCCGTCACCGGTGCGGGCGGCGACGTGCTGTTCGTCGAGGCCTCGCTCGCCGACCCGGAGACCGGGGCGGCCGGTCTGACCCTCACGGGCCAGCTGGGCGACGTCATGAAGGAGTCGGCGCAGATCGCGCTGAGCTTCCTGCGCTCGCACGGTGCCGAGCTGGAGCTGCCGGTGGCCGACCTCAAGGACCGGGGCGTGCACATCCACTTCCCGGCGGGCGCGGTCCCCAAGGACGGGCCGAGCGCGGGCATCACGATGACCACGGCGCTGGCCTCGCTGCTCTCCGGCCGGCAGGTCCGCACGGACGTGGCGATGACCGGCGAGGTCTCGCTGACCGGCCGGGTGCTGCCGATCGGCGGGGTCAAGCAGAAGCTGCTGGCCGCGCACCGGGCCGGGCTCACCACCGTGATCATCCCGAAGCGGAACGAGCCGGACCTGGACGACGTGCCGGCCGAGGTGCTGGACACCCTGGAGGTCCACCCGGTCACCGACGTCCGGCAGGTGCTGGAGCTGGCGCTGGCGGAGGCGGAGGTGCCGGTGGCGGCGGCGGCCTGAGGGGGCGGTGTGCCCTCCGTGTGACTGATGCCGGGCCCGGGGGGCGCGGGTGTACGGACACCCGCGCCCCCCTGCCCGATACTGGTGTTCCCCGGCGGCCGGGGACACCACGTGAGGGGAGCGGGACGTGCAGGGCAGCGGAGACCAGGAGTTCCTCGCGCTGGAGCGGGAGCTTTCCGTCTTCCTCCGGCGCGCCCGGGCGTCGTCGGGCGAGATGGCCCGGGAGCTGCATCCCGAGCTGGAGCCCGCCGCGTACGGACTGCTCGTCCGCCTGGAGGACGCGGGCCGGCAGCGCGCCACCGACCTGGCGGCGTACTTCGGGGTCGGCAAGGCCACGATGAGCCGGCAGCTTCGGGCCCTGGAGGACCTGGGACTGGTGGCCCGCGAGCCCGATCCGGCCGACGGCCGGGCCTTCCTGGTGGGCCTGACCCCGTCCGGCCGGGAGCGCTTCCTGCGGGTACGGGACGCTCGCCGCGAGCAGTACCGCCGGAAGCTGGCCGACTGGGACCGGGGCGAGGTCGCGGAACTGGCGCGCCTGCTGAACCAACTGAACGAGGGCGCCGAAGCCTGACGCTCCGCGGCGGCGTCGGATGCCGGTCCCGTGCCGGGTGCGGGTGCGGGTGCGGGACCCGCGCGCGGGTCAGAGTTCCGCGTAGGCCGCCGACGCGTCGTCGTGGCGCTTGCCGCGGGCCGCCCCCGCAGGACCGGCCTCCAGGGCGCGGACCCGGTCGATCACGGACCTCGCCCCCTCCTTCACCAGCAGGCGGAAGAGGTCCGCCCAGTCCCCCTCCCCGAAGGTGTCCACCCACCGCGTCACCCCGTCCGTCAGGACGGCCAGCGCCGACACGTCCGACCGCGGCGTCGTGCCGGTGACCGCCCGCGCCGCCACCGCGGGATCCGCCGCGGCGGTGAAGAAGCCGCCCTCCGCGTTGCGCAGCGCATCCGTGGCCGCCACCGAGCGCAGCACCTCCCGCGGCACCCGGTCCAGCCGGTCGTCCCGTACCGCGGTGACCTCCCCGAGGGGATCCCGCAGCAGCAGCACCGAGTCCGACAGCACCAGGTGTTCCACGCACCGCTCGTCCCAGCGCGCCATCACCACCGTCGCCTGCGGCGTCCGGACGTGAGAAAGGTCACAGGTCTCCCGGTGGGCCCCGGCCGTGGCCGCGATCGCCTCCGCCAGAACCTGCGAAAGCGTCATGTCCCGCCGCGATCCGGACAGTTCGGTCAGTCGTCCGCCCAGCCGCGCCGTGAACCACGGGACCCCGTGCACGCACCCGTCGTCCCCGCGCGGCGGGGTCACCCCGTCCAGCGCCACCACGACCCCGCCCCCGCCCGACGCGGGCAGGACGGCCGACAGCCAGTCCTCATTGGGGTGTTGCGGATCCCCTGGGGCGGAGGCGAGGTCGATGCGCATATGGACAGTCTGCCCGGGATGTCCCCACCGGGTCGGAGTTTCGCACCAGGGCCGCGAAATGGTCCGTACCAGCCCTGGGTGAGCCTTCACGGACCCTCCCCTCACGGAGGCACCGGGTCCGGTGTGATGTGGGCGGGCATACTGCCAAAGCCCCCATGCGGTTTCAACCACCCGCCCGACACCACCCCCCGGCGGCGGGCCCCCCGAGTTGATCGCCAACTCTTCCCTGATGTTCACTCGTTCGAGTGGCCGGGCAGGCGATGCGTGCCCCTCTCCCAAACACACTTGGAATGGTCTGAAGCGGTACGAGGGGGCGGAGGCGTTTACTTGTTGACCGGCCGTCACCTCGGCCACGGGTCCCCCCGGACGAAGCCGGGGGCGAGTAGACGAGCACACGTACAGGATTGCGAGCACCGGTGCAGAAGAAGCGGTCTCGGAAGAACGGCAGCGCCCCGGCTGGAGCGGAGCGCACCGGAGACGCGACGGGCACCGGCGGCACCGCCGGCCGCCCCGTGCGCGTACGCAGCCGGCTGGTCCTCGGCGTCGCCGTAGTCGCCCTCGCGGTCGCCGGCGCGGGAACCCCCGCCCTGATCGCGGCCTCGGCCGAACTCAACGACTCCCAGCGCCTGGTCACCCTCGCCGAGCACACCCGCGCCACGGTCACCCTCGCGCACGCCCTCGCCGACGAGCGCGACGCGGTCGTCGCCTACGTCGCCGCCGGCCGCGCGGGCAAGGCCCAGGGACAGGTCAAGCAGCGCGCCGAGCGCGTCGACGGGCAGGTCGAGGAGGCCCGCGACGGCGCGGACGCCGACCTGGCCCGCGCCCTCGACCGCATCGCCGCCGTCCGCAAGGCCGCCGTCTCCGGCAAGGGCACCGCCACCGCCGCGGAGACCGCGTACTCCGAA
Organism: Streptomyces sp. NPDC101132; assembly: GCF_044759225.1. Classification (NCBI taxonomy): domain Bacteria; kingdom Bacillati; phylum Actinomycetota; class Actinomycetes; order Kitasatosporales; family Streptomycetaceae; genus Streptomyces; species Streptomyces sp. NPDC101132. Next base: position 413,451 of record NZ_JBIVYX010000004.1, on the reverse strand, counting down.
CTCCTCGGGGAACTCCTCGCCCCCGCCGGCGAACTCGCCGAGCGCACCCCGCCGCGCGCCGCGGCCGCGCTCGCCACCAGCCGCGCCCTCGCCCCGCTCAGCCGGGCCGTCGAGCAGGCCTCCGCCACCCGCGGGCTGCTCCTCGCCGCCCTCGCCGTGCCGGCGGGCGAGGAGCCGGGCACCGTCTACGACCCGGTCACCGGCCGGTACGAGGACGCGCCCCCCAGCGGCGAGGAGAAGACCCGCGACGAGCTGACCGCCGCCGCCCAGCGCGCCCGCGTCCGGGAGCAGGCGGCGCTGGAGGACTTCGACCGGGCGGCCCGGCCCGACGTGCGCGAGACCCTCGCCGCCACCGTCAGCGGCCCCGAGGTCAAGGCCGCGGAGGCCTTCCTCGCCAAGCTCACCGACGAGCCGCGGCTGTCCGCCGCCGAGCGCAAGCTGGACGCGGAGGCGGTCGCCGCCGCGCTGAGCGCCCGGATCGACCGCATGCGGTCCGTCGAGTCCACCCTCACCGCCGAGCGCGCCACCGCCCTCGCGGCCCTCCGCGACGACGACGTGACCTCCGGCGAGGTGCTGCTCGGCCTGGTCGGCCTGCTGGTGCTGGTCTCCGTAGGCGTTTCGACCGCCGTGGCCCGCACGCTCACCCAGCCCCTGTCCGTGCTCAGGCGCGGCGCGGAGCGGCTGGCGTCGCCCGATCACGAGGGCGGCTCCGACCCGGTCCGCTTCACCGGCCGCAACGACGAGTTCGCCGCCGTGGTCCGGTCCCTCAACGAGATCCACGCGCGGGCCGAGGCGCAGTCCACCGCCCTGCACACCCGGATCGCCGGCCTCGACGCCGACCGCCGCCGCCTGATCGGCCGCAACGACGCGCTCAGCGCCGCCAAGACCGCCCTCGACAAGGAGCTCGCCGAACTCAAGGCGAACCTGGAGGAGCACCGCAAGATCCTGCTCACCACCTCCGTGTCGCTCTCCCTGCGCACCCTCGGCCTGGTCGAGCGCCAGCTGACGGTCATCGAGCAGCTGGAGGCGAAGGAGCAGGACCCGGACCGGCTCGCCACCCTCTTCAAGCTGGACCACCTGGCGACGGTGATGCGCCGCCACAACGAGAACCTGCTGGTCCTCGCCGGCCAGGAGCACGGCCACGGCCAGTCGGGCCCGGTGCCGCTGGTGGACGTGATGCGGGCCGCGATCAGCGAGATCGAGCGGTACGAGCGGGTGGACCTCCAGGCCCTCCCCGCCTACACGCAGGTCGCCGGCCACGCCGCCGACGACGTCTCGCACGTGGTCGCCGAGCTGCTGGAGAACGCCACGACCTTCTCGCCGCCGGACGCCAAGGTGAAGGTGTCGGGCTGGACGACGGACGACGGCTCGGTCGTCGTCTCCGTGCAGGACGGCGGCATCGGCGTCACCGAGGACCGGCTGGCGCTGCTGAACGCCCGGCTGGCCGACCCCGAGGCCTTCGAGCAGGAGGACGAGGCGGAGCACGGCCTGGGCCTGGGCCTGTACGTCGCGGGCCGGCTGGCCGCGCGGCACGGCGTCACCGCGGAGCTGCGGGCGCGGCGGGGCGGCGGTACGGAGGCGCTGGTCGTCGTACCGGAGGCGCTGCTGCCGACGACGCCGCCGGCCCAGCCGGAGTACCGCGTGGGCGAGCCGGGGGCTCCGGAGCTCCAGCTGCCGGGGATCGTGGCCGAGGCCAACTCGAACGTCCTGCCGCCGAGGTTCCGGCCGGTGGCCGAGCCGACCGGTTCCGGCTCCGGCTCCGGGTCCGGGTCCGCGGGCACCGTCCCAGGCGCCCGGGAGGCCGAGCACGCGGCGGCCCCGGAGGCCGGTACCGTGCCCGAGCCGGTACGGGAGGCCCGCCCCGCCCCGGAGGCGCCGGAGCCGGAGCCGCAGCCGCAGCCGCAGCCCGTCCCGGGCACGTCCGACGTCTTCGTGGTGCCGGGCACCGCTGGGCCTGCGGCGCAGGCGGACGACTGGCCCCTGCCGGCCACGGAGCCGGTGCCCGCCCCCGACGCGGCGCCCATCTCCACCGAGCCCGAGGCTTCGGCCGACGCCGAGGCGGTCTCCGAGCCCGTGGCCGACGACTGGCCGCCAGCCCAGCCCGATGGCGCGCCCGAGACCCACGCCGACCCGGAGCGCGCTGCCGAGCCCGAGCACCTCGCGGAGCCGGAGGCTTCGGCTCACGCCGTGACCGAGTCGGTGGCCGGTGGCCGTCGTGCGCGCCGTGCCGCTGCCGATGACTGGCCGGTCGGCGAGGCCGAGGCCGTCTCCGAGTCCGAGGCCGACGACGGGCCGCTGGCCCAGCCCGATGGCGCGGCCGAGGCGCACGCCGGGCCGGAGTCGGTGGCCGGTGGCCGTCGTGCGCGCCGTGCCGCTGCCGATGACTGGCCGGTCGGCGAGGCCGAGGCCGTTTCCGAGTCCGAGGCCGACGACTGGCCGCTGGCCCAGCCCGATGGCGCGGCCGAGGCGCACGCCGAGCCCGCCGTCGACGCGGAGCGCGCTGCCGAGCCCGAGCACCCTGCAGAGCCCGAGACTTCGGCTCAGGCCGGGTCGGAGTCGGTGGCCGGTGGTCGGCGTTCGCGCCGTGCCGGTGGTGACGACTGGCCCCTCGGCGACGCCGAGACCGAGGCCGGGCCGGCTGCCGACGACTGGCCGCTGGCCGGGCCCGAGCCCGGGCCCGTGGGCGAGACCACCGCTCACGTGGGGTCCGAGCCGGTGGCGGGTGGGCGTCGTTCGCGTCGCGCCGGTGGTGACGACTGGCCGCTGGGCGGTGCGGAGTCCTCTGGGGCCGAGGCGCCTGCCGAGCGCGAGGTGGACGACTGGCCGTTGGCCGTTGCCGAGCCCGCCGCCGATGCAGAGCGCGCTGCCGAGCCCGCCGCCGAGCCCGAGGACCGTGCCGGGGCTGAGGGCGACGACTGGCCGCTGGCCCAGCCCGCCGCCGGCGGGGGCGCGTCCGCGGCAGGGGCCGGGGCGCACGCCGCCGATGGGGTCCAGCCCGGGGCCGGGGCGCATGCCGTCGAGGGGGTTCAGTCCGCGGCCGGTACGGGCGACGAGCCCGAGGCGTGGGTGCTCGCGGCGCCCCTGCCGCGCCCTGCCGCCGCCGGTGACGACGAACCGCACCGGCACGACCGGACCGCCCAGCCCGAGCCGGAGTCCGACGAGGACACCGAGGAGCTGGAACGCCCGCTCGTCACCGACAAGGGGCTGCCCAAGCGCACCCCGCGTGTCGTCGAGCACGGCACGCAGGACGTACGGAAGCCTGCCGCGAGGGTCGACGCCGAGGAACTCCGGCGCCGGCTCGGGGGGTTTTACCAGGGGGCCCGTGACGGGCGCCGCGTCGTGGACGCGGAGCTCGCCGAAGAACGCCGGCAGCGGGCCGAGGACGAGGGGGACACCGTCGAGGAGGCACGCACGTGACCGCGCCCAGTACGTACGGACTGAGCACCCAGGCCCGCAACCTGCAGTGGCTGCTGACCGACCTGGTCGAGGAGGTGCCAGGGCTGCTCTCGGTGGCCGTGGTCTCCTCGGACGGGCTGCTGCTGCTGTCCTCCGACCCAGGACGGGCGGACGCGGAACGACCCGAGACCAAGGGGCCGCGGGGGGCCTCCGCGGATCTCGCCACCATCGTGTCCGGGCTGGGCAGCCTGACCGTCGGTGCCGCCCACCTGATGGACGGCGGCAGCGTCAAGCAGACCATGGTCTCCATGGAGCACGGCAGCGTGTTCGTCATGGCGATCAGCGACGGCTCGCTGCTCGGGGTGCACGCCACGCCCGACTGCGACATGAGCGTCGTCGCGTACCACATGGCCCTGTTCGTCGGCCGCGCCGGACACGTCCTGACCCCCGAAGTCCGCAGCGAGCTGCGCCAGTCCATGGAGAGAAACCCGTGACCTCCGACCGGCTGCCGATACGCGGGGCGGACCGCCGCCCCGCCCGCGTCCGGCCGTACTCCCTGACCGGCGGGCGCACCCGCTTCGGTCACGTCCTGCTCGTCGAGACCTTCGTCGCGACCCTGGACGCCAAGGAGGGCCCCACGGCCCGCACACCCGAGATGCGCGCCATCGTCGAGGTGTGCCGCCGCATGCGTACGGTCGCCGAGATCTCGGCGCTGCTCAAGCTGCCGCTCGGCGTCGTCCGCGTGCTGCTGAGCGACCTGGCCGACCAGGGAAGGATCCGCGTCTACGGCACCGGACACGGCACCGGCCGCCCCGAACGCGCACTGCTGGAAAGGGTGCTCGATGGGCTCCGCCGTCTCTGAACCGATGCTCACCGTCCCCGCCGAGGCCGACGAGGGCGTACAGCCCTGGCAGTACGACCGCTCGCGCGCGCCCATCGCCGTCAAGGTGCTGGTCGCGGGCGGCTTCGGCGTGGGCAAGACGACCTTCGTCGGCTCGATCTCCGAGATCACGCCGCTGCGCACCGAAGCGCTGATGACCGAGGCCAGCGTCCCCACCGACGACCTCACCGCGACCCCGGCGAAGAACACCACCACGGTCGCGATGGACTTCGGCCGGGTCACCCTCGACGACGACCTCGTGCTCTTCGTCTACGGCACCCCGGGCCAGGAGCGCTTCTGGTTCATGTGGGACGACCTGGTACGGGGCGCCCTCGGCGGCATCGTGATGGCCGACACCCGCCGGCTGCCCGACTGCTTCCCCGCCCTCGACTACTTCGAGAGCTGCGGACTGCCGTACGCGGTGGCCGTCAACCACTTCGAGGGCAGCCGGTCCTTCGAGCCCGAGGACGTCCGCGAGGCGCTCACCATCCCGCCCCACGTGCCGGTGGTGATCATGGACGCGCGGAGCCGGGTGACCGTACTGGAGTCGCTGCTCACGCTCGTCTCCCACGCGCTCGACACCACCCCCGAATAGCCCGCGGGCGCGCCGGGCCCCCAGCCGCCCGGCCCGCGCCGCCCCGTGCCCCGCCCAGCCCCTTGCCCAGCCCCCACAGCCGGAGAGACATCGCCATGCGGAAGATCCTCATCGTCGGAGCCGGACAGTCCGGCCTCCAGCTCGCCCTCGGCCTCCAGTCCAAGGGGTACGAGGTCACCCTGATGTCGAACCGCACGGCCGACGAGATCCGCTCCGGCCGGGTCATGTCGACCCAGTGCATGTTCGACACCGCCCTCCAGCACGAGCGCGACCTGCAGGTCAACTTCTGGGAGCCCCAGGCCCCGAAGATCGAGGGCCTCGGCGTCTCGGTCGCCGCCCCCGACGGCAGCCGCCCGGTCGACTGGCTCGGCCGCCTCAAGGGCTACGCGCAGTCCGTGGACCAGCGGGTCAAGATGGCCGGCTGGCTCGACACCTTCGCCCAGCGCGGCGGCCAGCTCGTGATCCACGGCGCCGCCGTCTCCGACCTGGACTACTTCGCGCGCACCTACGACCTCGTGCTGGTCGCCGCCGGCAAGGGCGAGCTGGTCTCGATGTTCGGCCGCGACGCGGCGCGCTCCCCGTACGACGCCCCGCAGCGCGCGCTGGCCGTCTCGTACGTGCACGGGCTGGCCCCCCGCCCCGAGCACCCGGAGACCGAGGCCGTCCGCTGCAACCTCGTCCCCGGCGTCGGCGAGCTCTTCGTGATGCCGACCCTGACCACCTCGGGCCGCGCGGACATCCTCTTCTGGGAGGGCCTGCCGGGCGGCCCGGTGGACGCCTTCCAGGGCGTCAAGGACCCGGCCGAGCACCTGGCGCTCACCCTGGAGCTGATGGAGAAGTTCGTCCCCTGGGAGTACGCCCGTGCCACCCGGGTCGAGCTGACCGACGCCGGCGGCACGCTGGCCGGCCGCTACGCCCCGGTGGTCCGCAACCCGATCGGGCGGCTGCCCGGCGGCGGCCTGGTGCTGGGCGTCGCCGACGTCGTCGTCGCCAACGACCCGATAACCGGCCAGGGCTCCAACTCGGCCGCCAAGTGCGCCGCCTCGTACCTCTCCTCGATCCTGATGCACGGGGACAAGGAGTTCGACGAGGCCTGGATGAAGGCCACCTTCGAGAAGTTCTGGTTCACCACCGGCAAGCCGGTCACCCAGTGGACCAACGCCATGCTGGGCGTGCCGCCGGAGCACGTGCTGGGCCTCATCGGCGCGGCCGGGCAGCTCCAGCCGGTGGCCGACCGGTTCGCCAACGGCTTCGACAACCCGGCCGACTTCGACCACTACTTCTACGACCCGGAGGACGCGGCCGACTACCTGGCCGAGGTGTCCGCCTCCGTGGCCCCGGCCGCCTCCCCGGACGGGACGGCCTCCCCGGACCCGGCGGCCTCCCCGGCCGAGGGTGCCGCCTCCGCCGCGGGCGCCTCCTCCGACGAGTAGCCCGCGTCGCCGTCCGCACCCCCGCCCGACCCCGCCTCCGCCGCCCCCTGAGCGGGCAGCGGCGGCGGGGAGAACTCGGCGAGCGGCTCGCCCAGCGGGTCCGGACGCACCGCGCCCAGCAGCGGGTTCGCCGCGATGGGGGAGACCTTGACCTTCGCGCCGGGCCGCGGGGCCTGGATCACCTTCCCGCCGCCGATGTAGAGGGCCACGTGCGTGGCCTTGGGGAAGTACAGCACCAGGTCGCCGGGGCGCAGCCGGTCCAGCGGCACCCGCGGCAGCTGCGCCCACTGCTCCTGGCTGGTCCGGGGGATGGAGCGGCCGGCGTGCGCCCACGCCTGCGAGGTGAGCCCGGAGCAGTCGAAGGACGCGGGGCCCTCGGCGCCCCAGACGTACGGCTTGCCGATCTGCCCGACCGCGTAGGCCAGGGCCCGGCCACCCTCGGCGGTCGGGTTGCGGGCCGTCTTCCCCCGGCCCAGCCGGCCGGAATCCTCCAGCTCCTGCTGGGCCTTGTCGTCACGCGCCTCCTCCAGGGCGGTCAGCGCCGCGATCTGCTCGGCGCTGAGCGAGGCCAGCAGCCGCTGCACCTCGGCGAGCTGCCGGTTCACCTCGTCGCGCTGCTTCTTCCGCTGCGCGGCCAGCGTCTGCTGCGCGTCCAGCGCCTTGCGGGCCTGCGTGGCGAGGGCCCCGGCCTGCTTCTCGGCACCGGTGAGCCGGGCCAGCAGGCGGGCCTGGTGCGCCGCCTCGCGCCGGGCCAGCCGCCGTTCGTCCACGGCCTGCTGGGGACTGCCGGAGAGCAGCATGCGGACGTACGGGGAGAACGCCGCCGCCCCCTGGTACTGGCTGCGCGCCAGCTGCCCGGCGGCGGCCCGGGTGGCGCCCAGGGCGTTGCGTGCCTTCCCCAGCTCGACGCTCAGACGGCGCTCCTCCGCCTGGCTCGCCTTCAGGGTGACCTCGGTGGCGTTGTACGCCTCGCTGGCCTCCTCCGCCTTCTGGTACAGCCCCTGGAGGCGCGTCAGCAGCCCGGCCACGGAGCCGTCACCGGCCCCCTGGGCGCCGGCCGGGGCGGTTCCGCCGGCTCTCGGGGCGTCGGCAGCCGGGGCGTCGCCCGCGGCGGTGCCGTCCGCGTCCCCGGAACCGCCGGCTGCCGGGCCGTCACCGGCCGTGCCGCCGTCGTAGGGTGCGGCGCCCGGGCCCGGCTCGCCGGGGGTCCCGTACGCGTCCTCCGCGCCCGGTCCGGCCGGTCCCGGGGCCCGGAGCGCGGCCCGCGCTCCCGTACCGGCCGCCACCGGGGCCGGGGTGGCGAGGGCCAGCGCCACGCTGGTGGTCGCGGCCGCGCAGGCGAGCCGCAGGAGCCGTCCCGGCATGTGATCACCTCTCCGTGTCTGGGGAGGGGATCGTGGCACGCGAAGTAGTACGAATCGGCCAACCGGGTCGGCGGTGCCGGGGGCATCACCCTTCCGGCGCAGGCGGGGTGGGCTTGGACCAGGGCCACTTGAGGCGCCGCCGCTCGCCCGTCGGGTCCCACTCGTACTTCCAGCCGGTCTGCAGGCCCAGGCGCCTGGAGTAGCCCGCCGGGACCCGGCGGTAGACCAGGACCGTCGGGGGGCCGCCGTCCGGGTCCGGGACGGGGATCTCGTACGTCTTCGGGGGGTGGCCGGTGGGGCCGACCAGCACCGGAAGCACCCGACCGTCCATCGGGCCGCCCTCGAAGTGGGTGTTCTCGCTCTTCACCCCACCAGTCTCACAGCCCCGGCGGTCGTACGGCCCCGGCGGTCCGGCTGCCCGAGGTCCGGCGGCATGGCTGCCCCCAGGTCCGGCTGCCCCGGCGGTTCGGCTGCCCCGCGGCCCGGCGGCCCCGAGGTCCCCCGGCCCCGAGGTCCCCCCGGCCCCCGCGGGCCGGACGCGCCGGCCCGGTTCACAGCAGGTGCGCGGCCTCCGAGACCACCGGGATCACCCGCCGGGCCAGCACGCCCACCGGACCGTCGCCCTCCTCCAGAGCCAGGGCCACCCGGGCCACCTCGGCGGTCTCCGGGTCGGTTGCGGCGGTCACCGTCAGCAGGGCCACGAACTGGTCCACCAGCCAGTCCCGCAGCTCCTCCACCGGCGGCTGCTTGCCCTCGTCCAGCCAGATCAGCGAGGCCGCCTCGACGGCCGTGATCCAGGTGCGCACCATCATCCGCAGCCGGGGCCCCGGGCGCTCCACGGCGAGGTGCACGAGTATCTGCTCGGCGGCCGCCCGCCGCACCCCGTCCACGGTGGCCGTGGTCCGGGAGGTCTCGGCGACGCTGCCGCCCTGGAGGAGGGCGGCGAAACCGGTGGCGTGCTCGTCGACGAAGGCCAGGTAGCGGTCCAGCGCCTGGGCCAGACGCAGGCTGAGCGGGCCGGTCTGCGGCTGCGCGAAGCAGTGCTCCAGCGCGTCGGCCGCCGTGCGCAGCGCGGCCTCGTACAACTGCTGCTTCCCGCCCGGGAAGTACCGGTACACCAGCGGCCGCGAGACCCCGGCCGCCTCGGCCACGTCGTCCAGCGACACGTCCTCCGGCGCGCGGTGGGCGAAGAGCGACAGGGCCGCCTCCAGCAGCTGGCCCCGCCGCTCCTCCACGCTCAGCCTGCGGTACGTCGTCCGGGTCGTCATGCCCGGCAGCGTATCCGCCGGGGGCCGGTGCGCGGGGGGTGTCCCGCGGTCAGGCGAGCAGCCCCGAGCTCTTCCACAGCCGCCGGCCGACGCCGCGCAGCACGCCGATGTCGTCCAGGAAGTCGGTCAGCCGCTTGGCGCCGGTCTGCATCACCTCCCGGCGGTGGCCGCTGGCCTTGACCTGCGCGACGGCCTCCCGGCGGTCCAGGCCGACGTTGTCGTAGACGGCCGGGTTGACGAAGGCGATGGAGAAGACGCGGGCCGCCTCGCCGCAGCTGATCCGGGTCAGCTCCTGCTCCCAGCGCGGGGCGGTGAGCATCTGCCGGCGCAGCTCCTCGCGGGCGTAGCGGACGTGCCGGGCCTCCTCGACCACGTGGATCCGGGTGACCCCGCGCACCAGCGGCTGGATCCGCTCGTCCGGGAAGGTCAGCCGCTGCATCCAGTCGAGGATCTCCTCGCCGAGCAGGGTGCAGGCGAAGGAGCCGGGGGTGGTCGAGATCGTCTTCAGCACGCGGGCGAGGTTGTGGTTGACCTTCGACACCGGGTACGCGGGCGCCCCGCCGGCCTTGATCATGCGGGCGAACATCATCGAGTGGCGGCACTCGTCGGCTATCTCGGTGAGCGCGTAGCGGACGTGATTGCTGGTCAGGGACTTGTCGTAGATGTGCCGGACCAGCAGCTGCATCAGGATGATCTCGAACCAGATGCCGAGGGAGGCGAGGGCGGCCGCCTCGTGGCGGGCCAGCTCCATCCGCTGCTCCTCGGACATCTTCTTCCAGAGCGGGGTGTCGTACAGCGACACGAGCTCCGGCGGCCAGTACCACTTGCCTTCGACGGGCGGTGCCTCCCAGTCGAGTTCCCTGTCGGGGTCGAAGGAGTGCTTGGCGGAGGACTCCAGCAGCCGCTCGGCGATCTGCTCACGGTCCTTCAGCAGGCCGAGGGCGTCGCGCAGGACGGTGCGGTCGGTCACGGTCGTCATGGGGTCGGACACCTCGTGAGTGGGTTACCAGCGGTCACCCACTTATGAGACTCCCTGTCAGCAAGGTCGTCAATCCCTCGCGCACGAGTTGTTGACCCCGCGTCTACCAACGTGTGAACCTGCCAACCATCCACTCCTGTACGGCAGTCCGCGACCGCAACGCGAGACAAGGGGGCGTCAGTGTCGACGCACGAGCTCTACACCACCCGCCCGGACGAGGGGATCTGGCAGATCCCGGCCTCCGGCTCCGCCCGCTTCACCTGGGAGTACGCCGACGGCCGCGAGCGCCTCCTCGCCCTCTACCAGAAGGGCAAGGACAAGCAGTGGGACGGGGCCAAGCGCATCGACTGGGACATCGACGTCGACCCGTACGACCCCCTCGGCACCCCGGACGAGGTGCAGACCCTCTACGGCACCCGGCACTGGGCGAAGCTGACCGACCGGGACAAGGGCGAGCTGCGCCGGCACTACGCGGCCTGGAACTTCAGCCAGTTCCTGCACGGCGAGCAGGGCGCGATGGTCTGCGCGGCCCGCATCGTGGAGTCCGTGCCCGACCTGGACGCGAAGTTCTACTCCGCCACCCAGACCATGGACGAGGCCCGGCACGCCGAGATCTTCTCCCGCTTCCTGCACGAGAAGGTCGGCATGCTCTACCCCGTCAACGACAGCCTCCAGGGCCTGCTGGGCGACACCCTGCGCGACTCCCGCTGGGACATGCCCTACCTCGGCATGCAGGTGCTGATCGAAGGGCTCGCGCTGGCCGCCTTCGGGATGATCCGCGACACCACGGACAAACCGCTGCCCAAGCAGATCCTCGCGTACGTCATGCAGGACGAGGCCCGGCACGTGGCCTTCGGCCGGATGGCCCTGCGCGACTACTACCGGCAGCTCTCCGACGCCGAACTGCGCGAGCGCGAGGAGTTCGTCATCGAGGGCTGTTACCTGATGCGCGACCGGCTGCGTGGCGTGGAGGTGCTGGAGAACTTCGGCATCCCCCGGAAGGAGGCCGAGGAGTACTCCGAGCAGTCGGAGTTCCTGCACCTCTTCCGCAAGCTGCTGTTCAGCCGGATCGTGCCGTGCGTGAAGGACATCGGCCTGTGGGGCGAGCGGCTCCAGAAGGCCTACCTCGACATGGGCGTCTTCGAGATGGGTGACTCCAACCTGGACCTGCTGATGGCCCAGGACGAGGAGCTGGCCGAGGCCCTGGACCGCGAGCGCTTCGCCGCCGAGGAGGCCGCCCGCGTCGCGGAGGTCCGGGACACCATCGACGAGGGCGCCCGGCCGTAGGCGGTGGTGCCCGCGGGCGCGCGGCCGTGAGTGGTGGTGCCTGGCGGTGCCCGCGGGCGCGGTGCTGGCCCGGGCTAGGCCGGTGGCGGGAAGGGGTGGCGGAGCGAGAAGGCGTACGGGCCCGGGCCGTGCTCGCGGAGGTGCCGCAGGCGCTCCTCCGCGTCCCGCACGGTCGGGCGTACGCCGGCCTCGACCCACCACAGGGCCGTGACCGTCTCGGTGAGGTGCTCGAACCACTCGCGGCGGCGGGCCAGGAACTCGCGGTGCAGCCCCTGGTACATGAAGGCGCCCAGCGCCTCCGCGTCCCGCCAGACCGACATGTTCACGATGAGCGAGTCGTCACCGAGCACGGACACGCCCGTGGCGTTGCCGGAGTCGTCCTGGAGCCGCCACACGAAGCCGTCGGCCGCGTCGGCCACCGCGTTGACGGGGTCGAGCCCGTCCATGAACTCCTTGAACTCCGCCGAGTCCAGCGGGTACTTGGGTCGTCCTATGTTCACCTGGGCCAGTTCGTACCGGGCGGATGCAGTCATGTCCGCACCCTAGGCACGGACCCGCCCGTTCCGGCAGCGCCTGATCAAGGAGTGGGACGCCGCGGGTCGGTGGCGAGCGCCGCCTCCATCACCGCCCGCGCGATCGGCGCCGCGCTGCTGTTCCCGCTGATGTCCCCCCGGTCGGCCTCCGCGTCCTCGACCACCACGGCGACCGCCACCGCCGGCAGCGGGGACCCCTCCGGCTTGGCCCAGGCGATGAACCAGGCGTACGGGGTGCCGGTGTTCCCCACGCCGTGCTGCGCGGTGCCGGTCTTGCCGCCGACCTCCGCGCCCGCGATGGCCGCGTTCCGCCCGGTGCCCTCCTCGACCACCCGCCGCATCAGCTCCTGGAGCCGCAGCGCGGTGGCCGGGTTCATGGCGCGGCCCAGGGTGCGCTGGCCGCCCTGGCGGACGACGTCCCCGTCGTCCTGGGTGGTCCGGTCCACCAGGTACGGCTGCTTCACCTCGCCCCCGTTGGCCACGGCCGCCGCGACCATCGCCATCTGGAGCGGGGTGGCCTTGGTGTTGAACTGCCCGATCGAGGACAGGGCCAGCTGGTCCCGGCTCATATCGGTGTCGAAGTTCGAGCGGGACACCCAGGAGGGCACGCGCAGCCCGGCGTCGTTGAAGCCGAATCGTTCCGCCGCCTCGACCATCCCGCGCAGGCCCACCTGGACGCCGATCTTGGCCATCACCGTGTTGCAGGACCACTGGATCGCCTCGCCCATCGAGGCGTCCTCGCACCCGGTGGAGGCGTTCGGCAGCACGGTGGTGGTCCCGGGCAGGACGTACGGGTCGGGGGTGCTGGTCGGCGCGTCCACGTCCGTGACCACGCCCGCGTCCAGCGCCGCCGCCGCGGTGACGACCTTGAAGGTGGAGCCCGGGGGATAGGTCTCGCGCAGCGCCCGGTTGAGCATCGGCCGGGTGGGGTCGGCGTTCAGCCGCGACCATGCCTCGCGCACGGACGCCCCGGTGCCGGAGAGCACCGCGGGGTCGTACGAGGGGCTGCTGACCAGCGCGAGGATCCGGCCCGTCGAGGGCTCCAGGGCCGCCACGGCCCCGCGCCGTCCGGCCAGCCCGGTGTACGCCGCCAGCTGGGCCTGGGCCCGGATCGTGGTGACGGCGTCCCCGCCGGCCGGGCGGCCGCGGGTGAACTCGTACCAGAGCGGGAAGGCCGTCAGGCCCGGGTCGGTGCCGGACAGCAGCCGGTCCTCGGCGCGCTCGACGAAGCTGGTGCCGTAGGTCTGCGAGGAGAAGCCGGTGACCGGCGCGTACAGCGGGCCGTTCGCGTACGTCCGCTCGTAGCGCAGCTGCTGGCCGCTGTCCCGGGAGCCGGTGACCGGGCGGCCGTCGACCAGGATGTCGCCGCGCGGCTCGGCGTACCGGGCGATGCTGCCCCGCTTGTTGGCCGGGTTGTCGGTCAGGGAGCCGGCCCGCCAGATCTGCAGCCGGGTCGCGTTCACCAGCAGCGCGGCCAGCAGGACGAGACAGAAGACGGCCGACCAGCGGATGTACCGGATCACGCGGGCTCCTTTCCCGTGGGCTCCTCGTTCCAGGGGACGGGGCGGCGGGCGCAGTCGCTGATCCTGACCAGCACCGCCACGATGAGCCAGTTCGTCACCACCGACGAGCCGCCCTGGGCCAGGAACGGCATCGCCATGCCCGTCAGCGGGATCAGCCCGGTGACCCCGCCGGCGATCACGAACACCTGGAGGGCCACGATGGCGCCGAGGCCGGTGGCGAGCAGCCGGCCGAAGGGGTCCCGCAGCGCCAGCCCGGCCCGGAAGGCCCGGGCGACCAGCAGCGCGTACAGCAGCAGGATCGCGGTGAGCCCGACCAGGCCCAGCTCCTCGCCGGCCGTGGCCAGGATGAAGTCGGACTTCGCGGCGAAGCCGATCAGCGTGGAGTGGCCCTCGCCGAGGCCGGTGCCGAGGGCGCCGCCCTCGGCGAAGGCGAAGAGCGACTGGGCGAGCTGGCCGGGTCCCTGGCCCGCCTCGATGGAGGCGAATGGATTCAGCCAGTCGTCCACCCGGCTGTTCACGTGCGGTTCCAGGGTGCCGACCGCGAAGGCGCCGACGCCGGCCAGCACCAGTCCGATGGCGATCCAGCCGATGCGGCCGGTGGCCACGAACAGCATGATCACGAAGAGGCCGAAGAAGAGGAGTGACGTCCCCAGGTCCCGCTCCAGGACCAGCACGCCCACGCTGAGCAGCCAGATCGTCAGGATCGGCGCGAGCACCCGGCCCGGCAGCAGCCGGAACTTCCAGATCCGGCGGCCGGTGAGCGCGAGGGCGGTGCGGTTCGCGGCGAGGTACGAGGCGAAGAAGACGGCCAGCAGGACCTTGGCGAACTCGCCCGGCTGGAAGGAAAGCCCGCCGACCCGGATCCAGATGTGGGCGCCGTTGATCGGCGGGAAGAGCACCGGCACCAGCATCAGCAGCAGCGCGGCGGCCACCGAGAGGTACGCGTACCGCTGGAGCACCCGGTGGTCGCGCAGCAGGCAGACCGCGGCGACGAACAGGGCGAGGCCGAGGCCCGACCAGACGAGCTGGTCGGGGGCGGCGACCCGGCCCGGCGTGGCCAGATCCAGGCGTTGGATCAGGACCAGGCCGAGGCCGTTGAGGAGCAGCGCGATGGGGAGGAGGAGCGGGTCGGCGCAGGGCGCGAAGAGGCGTACGGCCAGATGGGCGACCAGGGCCGCGGCGGCGAGCCCGGCGGCGAAGCGGCCGGCGTCGTCGGGGACCGCGCCGCGGAGGGTGAGGCCGACGCTCGCGTGGCCGAACCAGACGATCAGGACGGCGCCCGCGAGCAGGGCGAGTTCGACGCCCCTGCGCTGGGGGTGGCGTACCCCGGGCGGGGGTGGCGGCGGGGGGTTGTCCGCGGCCACCTTTGCCGTCAATGCGGTCATATCGGCAAGGTAGCAAGCAGCCGAAGCTTATGTCCCTTTATGTCATAGTGTGCTGAAGAAACGTCAGGAGTGGTTGCCGGATAGGCCGGAGTGGACATGGGCCCTGTGGAGTTCATCGTGCTCGCGTTTCCCGAGGAACAGCTGAGGGTGCAGGCGGTGGCCGCCGTACTGGGCCTGCGCAAGACCGGGAACGTCCGGCTGATCGACGCGCTGGTCGCCACGAAGACGGCCGCGGGTGAGGTGCTGGCCGCCGAACTCGACGAGTTCCAGGAGCTCCAGGGCGTGCTGGCGGGCCGCGAGGTCGCCCGGCTGATCGGCCCGGAGGACGTCAGGGAGGCCGCCGGCCTGCTGGAACGCGGCAGCTGCGCGCTGCTGGTGCTGGTCGAGCACGTGTGGGCCGAGGACGCGGCGATCGCGGTACGGGCTGCGGGCGGCCGCATCGCGGGGTCGGTCCGCATTCCGCCGGAACGCATTGCGGAGGTGCGGGCGGCGTTGAGTTTGGGTGGGGGCTTGGCTGGGGGCGGGGAGTCGTGAGTGGGGTGGCGGCCGGTGGGCGGCCTCGTCGAGGGGAGTCCTGATGTTCATCCGGCCTGTACGCGCCACGGTCCGTCCCGCGCAGCGCCCGGCAGGAGCGCCACTGCTGCGGGGGAGCCTCGCGCGCGGTGCGTACGTCTGGGACGTGGTGCCGGAGGAGGGAGCGGAGGAGGGGCCTGGGGTGGGGGTGGGGGAGAGGCCTGGGGTGGGGGCGGCCGACGTTGTCGCCAGGGCGTCTGGTGCGGGTGGCGCCGCTGGGGCTGGTGTGGGTGACGCCGCTGGTGCTGGTGCCGCGGTGGGTGGGGGGCTGGCCGGGCAGCTCGCGCAGTTGGCCGCGCTGTCCCGTGAGGGGCTTCTGACACCGGAGGAGTTCGCGGCCGCCAAGTCCCGGCTGCTGGCCGGCGAATAGGTCGGGTCGGGTGGGGCGCGGGGCGTGCGGCCCGGGTCAGGGTTCCGGCGTGTCCTGGGGCGGCGTCGGGAGGGTGAGGACAGCTTCGGCGCCGCCGTCGGGGGCGTTGCGGAAGTCCAGGCGGGCGCCGATCACCTCCGCCTGGCCGGCCGCGATGGTGAGGCCCAGTCCGTGGCCCTTGCCGCCCGCCTGGGGTTCCGTACGGAAGCGCTGCGGGCCGTGCGCCACCAGGTAGTCCGGGTAGCCGTCGCCGTGGTCCCGTACCGTCACGACCGGTCCGTGGACCGTCAGGACCACCGGCGCGCGTCCGTGCTTGTGGGCGTTCGCGACCAGGTTGCCCAGGACGCGCTCCAGCCGCCGCCGGTCGGTCTCGACGCACAGGTCCTCGACGATCACGACCTCGGTGTCCGTGCCCGAGGCGCGTACGACCCGCTCGGCCAGCGGCGCCAGCCGGTGCACGTCGTTCTCGACCTGCTCGCTGCCCGAGTCCAGCCGTGAGATCTCCAGCAGGTCCTCGGTCAGCTGCCGCATCGTCCGTACCCGTTCCCGCACCATCTGCGTGGGCCGGCCGTCCGGCAGCAGCTCGGCCGCCGCCGAGAGCCCGGTCAGCGGCGTGCGCAGCTCGTGCGCCACGTCCGCGGTGAAGCGCTGCTCGCTCGTCAGCTTCGCCTGGAGCGTGGACGCCATGGTGTCCAGTGCCCCGGCCACGGTCGCCACCTCGTCCTGGTGCCGCGAGGGGTCTTCGGTACGCGGGTCCGCGACCCGTGCGTCGAGGTCGCCCTGGCTGATCCGCCGGGCGACGGTCGCGGTCTGGTGCAGCCGCCGCGTGACCCGGGTGACCGCGAAGGCGCCGATCAGCAGGGTGCCGCCGATGGCCAGCACGGAGGAGCCGATGATCGCGTTGTCGAGGCCGCTGATGGTTCTGGCGCTCTGCGTGTAGTCGATGGTGGTGGCCAGGGCCCGGCCGTCGGCCGGAGCCGCCGCCCACATGGTGGGGCTGCCCCGGAAGTCGGCCACCATCGTGCCGCGCGACCCGGCCACGGCCAGGGCGCGGAGGGAGGCCGGGAGCTCCGGGGGGTCGATGCCGGAGCCGGGCGGCAGGGCCTCGCCGGCCTCGTAGGCGCGGGCGGCGTCGGTGAGCTTGGTGAGGGCCTTGTCGCGGGCGGTCTGCACGGTCTGGCGGGTGACCTCCACGTGCACGAGTACGCCGAGGACGGCCGCCAGCGCGCAGCACATGACGACGATGAAGCAGGCGGACTTCCAGGTGAGCGTGGCCGTCCAGGCGGGCAGGCGGGGGCGACGGGGGCGCCCGGGTCCTGTTCGTCCGGCGTGTTTCCGGCGGGAGGGTGGGGTGGGGGTTGGGGTTGGGGGTGGGGGTGGGGGTGGGGCGGAGGTCTTGTCGTCGGCGGTCGTGTCGTCGGCGGTCACGATGCGGTCCCGGGAGTGGTGACGGGAGGGTCGGAGGGAGTGGCGACCGGCGAGGTGGCGGGGCGCTTCTGGCCGCGCGGCTGCGTCACGCGCACGATCTGGTCGCGGGTCGGCAGCATCGTGCGCTGCTTCTCGTCCCAGGACCAGGCGATGATCCACTCGTAGCCGGGGTTGCCGCCCGGGACCCTGAGGATGACGTCCCGGCCGGCCAGTTCCACGCCGATCACGGACTCGACGGTGCCCATGATGCGGTTGAGCCGGCCGTCCGGGTCGGCGGTGAAGGCGCGGACCGCGAGCTGCCGGTCGGGCAGCTCGATGCCGATGATCAGCTCGTCGCGGCCGTTGCCGGTCAGGTCGCGGTAGTACGGGGCGAGCACCGGGCACTTCGGGGCGCCGGCCCGCGTGCACGTGCCGATCGCGGCGATGGTCTCGGGCGGCATCGCGTCGGGACCGGTGACGGTGCTCGCGGCCTCCTTGATCTCTGCCTTGACCAGCGCCACGGGGTCGACCTGGTGGACGTTCTGGCCGGTGACTGGCGGGATGCCGGTGACGTACTCGGGTGGGGCGCCGGCCGGGTCGGCGGGCAGTACCGAGGCGCCCTGCCGTTGGGGCCACAGGTGGACCGGGCCGCTGGCGATGGGGGTGGGTCCCGCACTCTCCAGGCGTCCGGAACCGCCGCAGGCGGTGACGAGCAGGGCCAGGGGGAGGGCGAGCATGCAGGCGGTGATGCGGGTGCGGGTGCGGGTGCGGGCTGTGGCGGGGGTGTGGAGGGTCCCGGCCGAGGTGCGGGCCGCTGCGGGGGTACGGGCCGCGGTCGGGGTGCGGTCGGGGGGTGGGGTCGCCCCGGACGGCGTGCGACGCGGCTTCACGGGCCTCCTGTGTGCGGCTCGGGCCTCCGTGCGGGGCCGGTGGCCGCCACGGCTCGTGGTCGGGCGGCCAGGTCGCGTCCGCGTGGAGGGCGGGGTGGTGCTGGTCCTGGTCCTGGTCCGGGCGGTGGTCGCTGGTGGGCGAGCCGCCGCGGGTGATCGGCCGGGGGGTCCGGCCTCTCGGTGGCACCGTAAAACTTATTCGGCGTGAAGTCCTTTTTGTCCAGCTGGTGGATTCCGGGGCGCCGAGACCGTGGTGGGGGCTGGGGGCTGGGGGAGGGGAGGGGAGGGGGAGGGCGCGTGCGGGTGCGTGGTGCCCGGTAGCGAGGAGATCCGTCACGCACGGCCGCTGCGCGGCGGAGCCTGCTTCGGGGGGTGGGTCGTGTGGTGTGTGGGTCCCCTCGGTGCTTGACCCGTCGTGGCCTGCAGGCCTCCCCCAGCTACCGCTGGGAGGTACCCCCAGCGGCAGGCCCACCCCTGGGGCTTTGGGGCTTCGCCCTGGCCTTCGGCCACCCCCGGCCCGGGCCTGCCTCCGGACCAGCCTGCCACGACGCCTCAAGCACCTGCCCCACACACCACACGACCCACCAGGGCGGCCAAGGGGAGTGCGGGGGAAGGGGGGCGGTGAGGTGCGCGGCGTGGGCCCCGTAGCCCGGGCAGGGACCCGGAACCGGGGACTCGGCATTGAGATGGGGCGGGAGGCGGTGGGGTCGTGGGGCCGTCAGGAGGTCGTTCGGCCTCGGCGGAGCATCGCGAAGCCGAGGCCTGCGGCGCCTGCCGCGGCCATGCCTGCGCCCGCGCCGATCAGCAGCAGGCCGTCACCCGAGCCGTCCGCGGCGCCGGTCGGGCGCAGTGCCTCGACACCGGCCCGGAACCCGCTCCGCGGGGCTGCCGCGGTGGTGATCTCGTGGCGGTCGGTGGTGGTCGTGGACACCAGGGCCACGCTCTGGACCGGGGTCGCCGGAGTGCTTGTGTCGGCGAGGGCGGCCGCGGCCGGCAGCGTCAGCAGCCCGCACGCCACGGCGGCGACGGCGGCGGCCCGGGCGGTGGTGCGGCGGGAGGTGCTGTTCACGGGAGTCCTCGGCGGTAGGTGTTCGTGCTGGTGGCTCCACGCTAGGCCCCGAGCGTTGCGAGACCGCCCCGGCCGTGTAACGGCCACCCGTCACCGACCACGCGAAGGCGTTACACAACCGCGCGCTTCCGGGCCGCCGGGCCGCCCTCGGAGGGCTTGGGCCCCGTGGGCTCCGGGCCGGCCGTGCGCATGGGCCGGGGTCTTGCTCGGGGGGCAGGGGGGTGCTGACATGGCGGGAGCGGGACGCGGAGGGGGGCGGGATGCGGGGACTCACGGTCACACCGGCACGCGGCAACGGGCTGGACCGCCTGTACGTCAGCCTGCCCGACGGCAGGAGCGTGGCCTGGTACGACCGGGACACCGGCCGTGTCAGCCTGCTCGGCCGGGAGCACGAGGAGGCGGTGCTGGCCGCGCTCGGCCCGTACCTCACCCGGTCGTACACGGTGGGCCCGCCGCCCGTCCCCGGCCGCGCCGAGCTGTTACGGCTGGCCCTCCCGCCGGACGACGACCTCGCGCCCAACCGCCCGGGCGAGACGCTGCTCGGCGAGTTCGCGTACGGCACCCCCGGCCGCCGTGCCCGCGGCCTGCGGTACGAGCTGCTGGCGCAGCAGCGTTTCGGGGCCGAGCTGGACGGGCTGGAGGGGATGGGGTGGCGGGTGCTGCACGCGGTGCCGCTGCCCGACGCCGGCCCCGCCGGGATCGACCACCTGCTGATCGGGCCCGGCGGCGTACTGGTCGTCCGTACCGCCGCCGGCCGTCGTCAGCGGGCTTCCGTCGGGGACCTGCTGCTCACGGTGGGCCGCGCCGAACCCGTCCCCGGCCCCCGCTGGGTACGCCGCGCGGCGGCCCGTGCCGGGCACGTGCTGACGGCCGCGGTGCGCCCGGTGCTGGCCGTGGTCGACGCGTCCCGGGTGGACGTGGCCCCCTCGCTGCGGGACGTCGTGGTGGTGCGGGAGGGTGGCGCGGCCGGCCTGGGGCGGCTGGCCGGCGTGCTGAAGCCGGCCGACGTCGAAGCGCTGTACGGGCTGGCCCGCGACCGCCGCACCTGGCTCCGCGCCTGAGGGCGGGAGGAGCGGCTCCGCCCGTGCTCCTCAGCCGTCCCCGCGGATCCGCAGTACCTCCGGTGGTGGGTGGCGGGTCGTGGCGTGGCGGACCTCCACCGTCAGCGGGGGGTCCAGGAGCCGGTACGGGAGTTCGCCGAGGCCCACCGCGGTGACCGTGCCCGCGGCCTCGGGCGGGTGGTCCCGGCCGGCCAGGGCCTCGGCGGCCGCGGTGCGCAGCGCGCCCGTCAGCGGGCTGGAGACGACGGGGGTGTCGTCGTCGGGGAGGACCAGCACGAGGGCGCTGGGCCGGTGCGCCGTGCCGGTCCAGCCGACCGCGGCCGCGTCCGTCGTGTCGGTGTGGCGCAGCTTGCGCCAGGCCCGCCGCCCGGCCGGGTACGGCTGGTCGAGGCGCTTGACGACCAGGCCCTCGATGCCGCTGGCGGGCAGGGTCTCGTACCAGGTGGCCGCCAGGTCGGGGTCGGTGGTCATGGGCACCGGCTGGAGGGGCGGTCCCAGCGGCAGCAGCAGGTCGACGAGGAGCGCCCGGCGCTGCTCGTAGGCGCGGGGCCGCAGGTCCAGGCCCGCCAGGTCCAGCAGGTCGAAGGCGGCGTACGAGGCCGGGAGCGTCCGGGCGAGGGCGGCGGCCCGTGCCGCCGTGGCCGCCGCCCGGCGCTGCACCAGCGCGAAGTCGGTGCGTCCGTCGTGCCAGACCACCACCTCGCCGTCGAGGGTGGTCTCGGGCGGCAACTGCCGTGCCGCGGCGGCGAGGTCGGGGAACGCCGCCGTGATGATCCGGCCCGAGCGGGCCTGGAGCACGACGTCGTCGGCGGTGCGCAGGACCACCACCCGGTGCCCGTCGAACTTCGGCTCGTACGCCAGCCCGGCGCCGCGCGGCAGCGCGCGCACGGTGGCGGCGAGCGCGACGCGGATCACGGTGCGGCGTCCGGGTGCCGGGGCAGCGGCCGGGCCAGGCCGGGGTCGGACAGGGGGGCGAAGAGGTCCCCGTCCCGCGAGAGCCGGGCGGTCACGTCGTCGGCCAGGAAGACCAGCTCGGCGGGGTCCCGGCAGGCCTCCACCTCCGCCCAGTCCACCGGTGCGGAGACGGTGGGCAGCGGCCGGGCGCGCAGGGTGTAGGGGGCCGCGGTGGTCTTGGCGGCGGCGTTCTGGCTGTGGTCGACGAAGACCTTGCCCGGCCGCAGGGCCTTGGCCATCCTGTGCACGACCAGTGCGGGCAGCTCGCGCTCGGCCTCCCGGGCGAGTGCCTTGGCGTACGCGGAGACCTCGGCGGAGGGGGTGGGCTCCAGCGGGACCGAGAGGTGCAGGCCCTTGGAGCCGGAGGTCTTGGCGTAGACGTGGAGGCCCTCGGCGGTGAGCCGCTCGCGCAGCCAGAGGGCGGCGGCGCAGCACTCCACGACGGTGGCGGGCGGGCCGGGGTCCAGGTCCAGGACCAGCCGGTCGGCGACGGCGGGTGCCCCGGCGCGCCACTGGTGGACGTGGAACTCGACCACGAGGTTGGCCGCCCAGACGAGGGTGGGGAGGTCCTGTACGAGCACCTGTTCGGCCCGCTCGTCCTCGGAGCGGGGGACCCGGGCCGTCTTCACCCAGGCGGGCGTGCCCGGCGGCGGATTCTTGCTGAAGAACCGCTGGCTCTCCACCCCGTCGGGGTAGCGCAGGAAGGAGACCGGCCGGTCGCGCAGGTGGGGGAGCATGGCGTCCGCGACCACGGCGTAGTAGTGGACGACCTCGGCCTTTGTGTAGCCGCTTTCGGGGTAGAGGACCTTGTCCAGGTTGCTGAGTGCGAGGCGACGCCCCTCCACCTCTGTGATCGGCGTCATACGATGAGACTGCCACGAACCTGGCATACAGGCACGAAAGGGAATCCATCGTGCGATCCATCTGGAACGGGGCGATCTCCTTCGGGCTCGTCAGCATTCCGATCAAGCTCGTCAACGCCACCGAGAGTCACTCGATCTCCTTCCGGCAGATCCACACCGCCGACGGCGGCCGGGTCCGCTACCGCAAGGTCTGTGAACTCGACGGCGAGGAGCTCACCGCCGACCAGATCGGCAAGGGGTACGAGGAGGCGGACGGCTCGATCATCCCGATCACCGACCAGGACCTGGCCGCCCTGCCGCTGCCCACCGCCAAGACCATCGAGATCGTCGCCTTCGTGCCCGCCACGGAGATCGACCCCCTCCAGATGGACGCGGCCTACTACCTGGCGGCCAACGGCGTCTCGGCCGCCAAGCCCTACACCCTGCTGCGCGAGGCGCTGAAGCGGAGCCGGCGGGTGGCCATCGCGAAGTTCGCGCTGCGGGGGCGGGAGCGGCTCGGGATGCTGCGCGTGGTGGACGACGTGATCGCGATGCACGGGCTGCTCTGGCCGGACGAGATCCGGGCGCCGGAGGGCGTGGCCCCCGAGACGCAGGTGACCGTGCGGGAGGCCGAGCTGGACCTCGCGGACGCCCTGATGGCCACCCTCGGCGAGGTCGACCTGGAGAGCATGCACGACGACTACCGGGCGGCCGTGGAGGCGCTGATCGCCGCCAAGTCCTCGGGCGAGGAGCCGGAATCCCCGGCGGCGGAGCCGCGCGGCCAGGTGATCGACCTGATGGCGGCGCTGGAGAAGAGCGTACGGGCGGCCCGGGAGTCCCGCGGCGAGGCCGGTGCCGAGGGGGAGCCCGCGGAGGCGGAGCCGGCCGCCGTCACCCCGATCCGGCGGACGGCGGCCGCACCGAAGGCGGTGGGCGGCAAGAAGTCGACGGCGGCGGGGACGAAGCGGGCCGCTGCGAAGGACACGGCGGCCAAGAAGACGACCGCCAAGACCGCGAAGAGCACGGCGAGGACGGCGAAGAGCACCGCCAAGCCGGCCTCGAAGACCGCGGCCGGCAAGGCCGCGGCCACAAAGAGCACCGCCGCCAAGACCACCGCGAAGAAGACGGCCGCGAAGAAGACGGCCGCCAAGAAGACCGCAGCAGGCACCCCCCGCAGGCGCTCGTCGGCCTGAGGGGGGTGCCGGTGGGGCCGGGGTTCGGACCCGATCGAGGTGTCAGACTCCGGTGGCGCCGAAGCCGCCACTGCCGTTGGCGCCTCCGCTCGCGTTGGATTCCCTCCGCTTGCGCACCTCTTCCGGGTGCTCGGACGTGCGGGAGCCGAAGTTCCCGTAACCCTGCATCTCGTGTGGCCGCAGCCCCTCCGGGGGGATCTCGACGGGATCCCGCTCCTCGCGCACCTCGTACACGGCTCCGCCCTCCGGCAGGCGCGGCTGCGTCTCCGGCTCCGGCGGCTCCGGCTCCCGGTCGCGCACCTTCCTCCCGAACCAGAAGGCGAGCAGGAGGAATGCGGCGATCGCGATCCCCACGAACAGGAACGGCACAATCTCACCGAATGTGTCCATATCTGAGTATTACCCCGGATAGCCGATTACTACCTCACATGGTCATCAATGGCGGTTTCGCCCGGGGCGCGCAAGACTGGCAGCGCACGCCCGCCCCCCACCCGCGAGGGAGATGACGAGCATGTCCAAGCGAGGCAACAAGCGGCGCGCCCGCAAGAAGAAGGGCGCGAACCACGGCAAGCGGCCCAACGCCTGAGCCGTCGGACCCGCGTACGAGGGACCCCGCGTCCGGCACGAGCCGGGCGCGGGGTCCGTCATGTGGGGGGTCAGTTCACCGAGTCGAGCTTCGCCCGCTGCTCCGGCGTGAGGTCGAGCTCGACCGCGCCGAGGTTCTCCTCCAGCTGGGCCACGGAGGACGCGCCGACCAGCGGCAGCACCGGGATGTCCCCGCCCATCAGCCAGGACAGCACCACCTGGTTGACGGTGGCGCCCGTCTCGGCCGCCACCTCGCGCACCGCGCGCAGCCGGGGCTCGGTGCCGGCGTGGTCGAAGCCCGGGCCGAGCGGCTTGTCGTCCCGTACGTACGCGCCGGAGATCAGCGGCGAGTACGAGACCTGGGTGAGGGAGGGGTTGGCGCGCAGGTAGCTCAGCAGGTCGCCGCTGACCAGGCCCTGGTTGCCGTCGGGCGAGCGCAGGCTCGGGACGTCCGTGCGCTGGCGGAGGTAGCTGTGGTGGTGCTGGAGCACCTCGTAGCCGGGTACGCCGGCCGCGGCGGCCAGGGTGCGGGCGCGCTCGATCCGCCAGGCCCAGTGGTTGCTGGCGCCGAGCAGGCCGGCGACGCCGTCCGCGACCACGTCGGCGAACCCCTGGACGGTCTCCTCCAGCGGGGTGTTCTCGTCCATGATGTGCGCGTAGAGCAGGTGGATCTTCTCGATGCCGAGGCGCTCGCGGCTGGCCTCCGAGGACTCCCGGATGACCTTGGCGGACAGGCCCTCGACGTCCAGGCTGAAGCCGCTGGTGGGCTGGTTGGGGCGGGCGCCCAGCTTGGTGGCGATGGTGATCTCGTCGCCGATGCCGCGGCTCTTGATCCAGCGGCCGACCAGCTCCTCGCTCTCGCCTCCCTGGGTGCCGTGCACCCAGAAGGCGTAGTTGTTGGAGGTGTCGATGAAGGTGCCGCCCGCCTCCACGAAGCGGTCCAGGATGGCGTACGAGGTGGCCTCGTCGACGGTGGTGCCGAAGGTCATGGCGCCCAGGGACAGGACGCTCACCTCGCGGCGGGTCTCGGGGGAGCTGCCGATGACGCGGTACTTCACGGTGGGGACCTTTCGGTTCAGGGGTGGGTCGGGAGCGGAGCGCGCCCGGCGGGCTGCGGCAGGTCGGCCAGCAGCTCCGTCACGACGGCGTCCAGGTGGGGTACGAGGTAGAAGTGGCCGCCCGCGTAGGAGCGGAGCCGGAAGGGGCCGGTGGTGTGGTTCCGCCAGGCGAGCGCGATCGGCTCGTCGACCCGCGGGTCGGCGTCCCCGATGAGTGCGGTGACCGGGCAGGCGAGCGGCTCCGCCCCGCGGAAGCGGTACGTCTCGGTGGCCACGTAGTCACTGCGGACGGCCGGCAGGATCGCGGCGAGCAGCTCCGGGTGGTCCAGCATCCGCTCGTCGGTGCCGCCGAGCAGCTTCATGTCGGCGATCAGGGTCTCGTCGTCGGCGAGGTGGACGGACCCGGGCGCCGGCACCGAGGGCGCGCGGCGGCCCGAGACGGCCAGGGCGGCGGGCGGGAAGCCCGCGTCCCGCAGCCGGCACGCGACCTCGAAGGCGAGCGAGGAGCCCATGCTGTGCCCGAAGACGCTGTACGGGCGGTCCGTGAAGCCGCCGCCGGTCAGCTCGGCGGCGACCAGGTCGGCCAGCTCGTGCAGCGACTCCACGCAGGGCTCGCCGAAGCGTTCCTGCCGGCCGGGGTACTGGACGACCAGCACGTCCGCGTACCGCGCCAGGCGGGCGGAGAAGGGGAAGAAGTACGAGGCGTTGCCGCCCGCGTGGGGGAAGACGAGCAGCCGCGGCGCGCCGGCGGGCGCGCTGTGGAAGCGGCGCAGCCAGGGCGTCCCGGTCGGCTCGGCCGCGGCGGCGGCCGGCGCCGGGCCCGCGGGCACGGGCGCCGGCCGGTGGCGCTCCGCCGGTGCTTCCGCCGCCTCCGCCGGGGCCTGGGGCGCCGGGCTCGCGGCCGTCATGCGGGCCTCCTCGTACGGCCGTTGCCGCCGCGGGCCGGGCGGGCGGTGATCGGGATGTGCTTGTAGCCGGAGACGAAGTTGGACCGCAGCCGCTCGGGGCGGCCGGCCGGCCGGAAGTCCTCGAAGCGGGTGAACAGCTCGTGGTACAGCGTCTTCAGGGTGACGCGGGCGACGCTGTGCCCGATGCAGTAGTGCGGCCCGATGCCGAAGGCCAGGTGCTTGTTGGGCTTGCGCCGGATGTCGAACTCGCCGCCCCGGGCGAAGACGGTGTCGTCGCGGTTGGCGGAGCCCAGCCAGACCACCACGGCGTCCCCGGCCCGGATCCGGGTGTTCCGGATCTCCACGTCGCGGGTCGCGTACCGCAGGAAGTGGTTGACCGGCGAGGCCCAGCGCAGCGACTCCTCCAGGCCCGTGCCGTCGGCCTCCGGGTGCGCGGCCCAGTCCTGGAGCACGCCAGACCCGATGAACTCGGCCATCACGAAGTTCGGCGCGTGCGGGGTGGTGACGTTGGCGCCCAGCAGCAGGCTGTAGCAGTTCGCGACGATCTCGTCGGGGGCCATGTGGCGGCCCTCGAACTCGGTGGAGATCAGCACGCTCAGCAGGTCGTCGCCGAGGTTGTTGCGGCGGAACCGCACCAGGTCCTGGAAGTAGGCGAACAGGTCGCGGTGCGCCGCCTTCAGCGTGGCGTCCCGGCCGCCCGCGTCCTGGTACTCGGGGTCGTCCGCCGCGATGCACACGGTGGTGAGGCGGTTCAGCCAGGCCCAGTCCGCCGTCGGCAGGCCCATCATGGTGCCGGTGACCGACATCGGCATGGCGAGCATGGCCTGCGCGAAGTCGAAGGTGCCGCCGTCGCCGAGCGGTTCGATCAGCGGGACCACCAGGTCGCGGATCATCTCCCGCTGCCGGTCGACCGACTTGATGGCCAGGGCCTTCTTCAGGCGGCCCTGCATCTCGGTGTGCCGGGGCGGGTCGGTGGCCGCGAGCTGCTTGCCGCTGGCCGGATCGTCCAGGCCCAGCAGGTCCAGCATGGTGCCGCGTTCGGAGGTGAAGGTCGCGGTGTCGCGCAGCACCCGGTCGGAGTCCTCGAAGCGCACGACGTTCCAGAACCAGCGCTCGTCGTCGACCTGGTGGCGCGTCAGCGTGTCCAGCGCGCGCATGCGGCGCCAGACGGGGTGCGGGTCGCCGTCGCTGTAGAGGCCCGGGTCGACGAGGTCGTGGGCGGCGGCGGGACTGGTGGCGGCCGCGTGCATCGGGCACCCCGGCGGGGGTGTGAGCGACGGTACGGCGGGGGCGGATGTGGCGTGGACGGTCAAGGCCCGTCTTCCTTTCGCCTGGGCTCGAAGCCGGGGCGGGCGTGGGACGGCGCCGGTACCGCGTGCTTCCGGGCGTACGGGAAGGAGGGCGCGGGGCACACGGGGGAGGACGGGACGCGGGCATCCGGTGATGATCGGGTGCGCGGCCCGTCGCGGCGCGACGGGGAACCAGCCGGTCTGCGCGGTGCCGCGGCCTGGGGACGGCCGGGCAGGGGTGGAGCGCTGCCCGCACAACGTACATGACGTCGCCGGGTACGTGAAGCACCCACCGGCCGCCCCGGCCGGTACCCGCCCACGCCCGGCCGGAACCCGCCCACTGCCGGACGGACCGGCCGGGCGGTGCCCCGCCCCGGCCGGCCCCGGCCGGTCCGGCCCGGGCGCGGCCCTCACTCCGGGGCGTCGTCCAGGAAGCCGCTGCGCGCGATCAGGTACGCCAGCTGCGCCCGGCTGCGGCTGCCGAACAACTCGGCCGCCCAGCGCATGTGGTTGGCCACGCTGCGGGTGCTCATGCCCAGGCGGGCGGCGATCGCCTCGTCCGTGTAGCCGTTGACCATGTGCCGCAGGATCGCCCGCCGCACCTCGTCGGTGAGCAGCGGGGGGAGCCTGCTGCTGGGGAAGTTGCGCAGGGGTGCCGCCCGCTGCCAGGCGTGGTCGAAGATGCCCACCAGGTATCGGACCACGCCCGGGTGCTCGACGGCCAGCGCGACCTCGCTCCGCTCCGAGCCGGGGTCCGGGATGAACGCGATCTTCCGGTCGCACACGATCAGCCGGTCGAACACCTCGTCCAGGGTGCGCACTTCGCCGCCGGCCTGGGAGATGTGCTCCACGTACGCGAGCGTGGGCTGGTGCGAGCGGATGGTGTGCTGGTAGATGGTGCGCTGGCGCACACCGCGGCCGATCGCCTCCAGGTCGCTCGCGAGGGCCTTGTCCAGCATCGCCTGCGGCCGCCCCCCGCCGGGCTGCGCGGTGAGCAGTTCCTCCTGGCAGGCGTGCACGGCGGCGGAGAGCGTGGCACTGATCGCGTTCGCGCCCTGCACCACCCGGATCAGGTGCGAATCGCCCTTCCCGTAACTGTCCAAATAGATCTCCTGCGCCTGGGAGATCGAGGTGCGCATGGCGGCGAGGGCGGTCTTCTTCTCCTCGATGGCGCGTTCCAGGCGGTCCATCTGCGCTCCCGCGGCCAGCCGCGGCGGGATCGGGGCCAGGCTCCCGTCGGGCACGCGCTGGACGAGGCCGAGGTCAAGCAGGCAGCGGGGACAGTCGCCCGACGTGGGGCGCCCGTGGAGGGCGTCCGAGTACCACTGGAGGCCGTTTGCGCAGATCTCGACGGTGCGATCTTCAGCGCCTATATCCGTTCTCGTGCACATTTCCCCACCCTGCTGGTTCCCGCATTGCAGGATCATCCTCCCCGATCTCCGGTGACCGGGACTGTCCGGGGCCGCATGCTTTCGGTCGGGGAACCACTCAAGGTCTGCACCAGAACCGCTACAGGTCTAAGCCATGCCGATCCGTCACAGGCAGAAAGCAAGGTAAGAGATGAGCACCAACGTTCTCGGCAAGATCCTCAGCACGCTCGCCCTGGCCGGCCTGGCCGTCGCCGGCCTCGCCACCGCCTCGACCACCGGCTCCGGGGCCCCCGTGCACCGCACCCTCCTCGCCGACTCGCAGTGGGGCCGCACCACCCCCCAGCTGCCCACCGGCGCCGACGACTCCCAGTGGGGCCCGATCGCCCCCACCCAGCCCGTCGTCTCCGACGACTCGCAGTGGGGCTGAGCCCCGCCCGGCCGCTCCGGCCGCTCCTCCCGGGTCCCCGGCGCACACCGCCGGCCGGCCCGCCCCCAGCCTGACGCCTCCTGACGTGCGCTGACGCGCGCCCCCGGGGCCACCGAGTCGCGGGGCGGGCCGGGTCACCCGGCTCCTCCCACCCACCCGCAGATTTCGGAGGTCCATTCGTGCTGCCCGCAGCGCCGTACGGAACGTCACCCGCCGGACACACCTGGTATCCGGCGACCCGGGTGCAGCAGGGCATCTGGGTCCTGGACCGGGACGAACTCCTGCGGCCCACCCAACTCGTCCCCACGGTCGTGGAGTTCACCGGCAGCGTGGACCACGCGGCCCTGGTCGGCGCGGTCGGGCGCTCGCTGGCGCGGCACCCCTCGCTGCGGGCCCGCTTCCGGCTCGACGTGAAGCGCCGCCGGGTCGAGTACCACACCGACGGCCCCCCGGCCGAGCCCGGCTTCCTCGACGCCGAGGCGGAGGG
Organism: Streptomyces sp. NPDC101132; assembly: GCF_044759225.1. NCBI lineage: Bacteria > Bacillati > Actinomycetota > Actinomycetes > Kitasatosporales > Streptomycetaceae > Streptomyces > Streptomyces sp. NPDC101132. The sequence continues at coordinate 384,325 of NZ_JBIVYX010000004.1, read as the reverse complement.
CTGGACCGAGGAGGAGGTCGACCGGCTGGTCCGCGCCCTGTGCGCGACCCCCTTCGACCTGGCCCGGGACGCCCCCGCCCGCGCCGAGGTCATCCGGCTCGGCGCGGACCGCACCCTGCTGGTCATCAACGTGCACCACATCATCTTCGACGGGGTCTCCCGCGGCATGCTCCTGGAGGACGTCTGCGCCCTCTACCGGGCCGCCGTCGAAGGCGCCGTACCGGAGCTGACCGACCCGCCGCACCCGGCCTCCGTCGTCGCCGAGCGCACCCCCGAGGAGATCGCCGAACAGGTCGCCGAGGTCGTCGACCGGCTCCGCGGCGCCCCCGCCGAGGTGCTGCTGCCCTTCGCCCGCGTCCCCCACGACGGCGGGGAGGAGTCCCTGCTCGGCGCCAGCCTCGCGACCCGGCTCGACGACGAGACGACCGCGAAGGTGATGGCCGTCGCCGCACAGGAGGGCTGCACGCCCTTCATGCTCGGCGTGGCCCTGCTCGCCGGCACCCTCGCCCGCACCGGACCCCAGCGCGACTTCCTCATCGCCTTCGCCTGGCCCGGCCGTGACGACCCGGCCACCGCCGACGTGATCGGGATGTTCATGACCACCGTCGTGCTCCGGGTCACCCTCGAACCCGGGGACACCTGGCGCGACCTGCTCGGCGGCGTACGGATCGGCGGCATGGAGGCGTTCGTCGACAGCGACGTACCGCTCGACGCCGTGTCCGCCGCCCTCAACCCCGACCGCAACGCCCTGTGGCCGCCGCTGTCGCCGGTCCTGGTCAACCTCGACGAGGCACCGCGGTCCCTGGAGCCCGTACCCGGCCTGACGGGCACGCTCCGACCCCTCGACCCGATGTTCATCAAGTACGACCTGGCCATGTTCGTCCGACTGGAGGACACCCCCGGGGGACGGAGCCTCGCGCTCTCCCTCGACTACCCGGTCAACGTCTTCGGCCACGACGACCTCTCGCGCTTCCTCAACGCTCTGCGGCACAGCGCCGCGGACCTCGCCACCTTCCCGGAGAACCCCGTGCTCGAAGAGTCCGTACGCCCCACCGCCTCCGCCGACCTCGACGACCCGGCCGCCCGCCTCGAACTCGTGCGCTCCATCTGGCGCGAGGTCCTCGACACCGACGACGTCGCCGACGACGTCAGCTTCTTCGAGTCCGGCGGCGACTCCCTGCTCCTGGTCCTGCTCGTCGAGCGCCTCGGCCAGGTCTCCGGGCGCGAGGTCCGCACCATGGACCTGTTCCGCCAGCCCACCGTCATCGGCCAGGCCGACCTGATCGCCGGAGCCGCCGAGCCCGCCGCGGCCCCCGCCGCCGGCGGCGACCGCGCCGCGCTGCTGAACGCCGCCCGCGCCCAGGGTGCCGGGGCCGCCCGATGACGGCCCGGGCGCTGGCCGCCGCGATCCTGGAGGTCCCGGACGGCCCCGACGCCTTCGGCGACGAGAGCTTCATCGCGCTCGGCGGCGACTCGCTGCGCGCCATGCGGCTGGCCGCCGTGCTCCAGGAGCGCCTCGGGCTCAAGGTCCCGATCATGGAGCTGCTGGGCGGCGCCCCGCTGACCGAGGTGCTGGCCGCCGCCGTGCCCGTCGCCGAGGCCGAGCCCGTACCCGCCCCCGTACTCGGCGCCGAGCAGGCCCTCACCCCCGCCCAGCGCGGCATGTGGCTGATCGAGCGGGTGGCCGGCGGCTCCCCGTACAACCTGGTCTTCCGCTGCTTCACCGAGGGCCGGCGCCTCGACCGCGACCTGCTCGCCAAGGCGATCGCCGCCACCGCCGCCCGCCACGAGGGCCTGCGGACCGTCTTCCGCGAGGCCGCCGACGACGTGGTCCAGGAGATCCTGCCGGCCCACGTGCCGGAGCTGGCCGAGTTCGTCCACGACGGCACGGCCGAGGCCTTCGAGGGGCGGGTACGCCGCCACGCCGCCGAACTGGGCCGCGAGCCCTTCGACCTGGCCGTCGCCCCCGCCTACCGGTTCGCGTACTGGACCTCCGCCGCGGACGGCGACGAGCGCTGCGCGCTGGTCCTCGTCGCGCACCACATGGTGCTCGACGGGTTCGCCGTCGGCTACCTGCTGCGCGAGGTCTTCGACGGCTACGCCGAGCTCAGCGCGGCCGCCGAGCAGGCCGCCGCACCCCGCGACCTCGGCACCCCGCTGTCCGCCCTGCGCCGGCACCAGGAGGAGGCGAAGGCCCGCGGCACCTGGGACGAGCAGACCGAGTTCTGGAGGACGCACCTCGACGGCGTCCCCTCCGTCCTCGAACTCCCCGCCGACCGGCAGCGCCCGGCCGTCCAGGACGGCGCCGGCGACCGCCTCGGCCTCGACCTCGGACCGGCCGTCACCGAGCAGGTGAACCGCCGGGCCCGCGCCCTCGGCATCACCCCGTACTCCTTCCTGCTCGGCGCCTTCGGCCTCACCCTCGCCCGGCGCACCGGCAGCCGCCGGCTGCTGGTCGGCGTGCCGCTGCTGGGCCGCGGCTCCTCCGAGCTGCGCCGCCTGATCGCCGTCGCCGGCAACCTGGTCCCCGTACGCGTGGACGTGGACGACGACCTCGACGCCGCCGGCTACCTGCGCGGCGTGCACCGCTCCCTCGCCGCCGCCATCGACCACGGCGACCTGCCCTTCGAGGAGCTGGTGGCCCGCCTCGGCGTCGAGCGCAGCCTGGGCTGCCACCCGCTGGTCCAGGTCTGCTTCGGCATGCACGACCAGCTGGTGCCGAGCGAGCTGACCGCCGGCCCGGTGCGGGTGCGCGTCGAGGAAGGCCACGGCGGCGGCTCGCAGTTCGACCTCACCATGCTCATCGGCCACGCCGACCCGTCCCTCGCGGGCCACGTCGAGTACGCGACCGGCGTCTGGAACGAGGCGGAGGCCCAGTCCTTCGTCTCCGACTTCCGCACCGCCGTCGAGCAGCTCGCCGCCGCCCCGGAAGCCCGGCTCGAGGACGTGCGCTGCATCTCCGCCGAGGGCCGCGCGCTGCTCGACGAGATCAACGAGAGCGGCCGGGACTTCCCCGCCACCTCCCTCGACGCGCTGTTCCGCGAGACCGCCCGGCGCCGCCCCGGTGCCGTCGCCGTCCGCGACGCCGAGCACACCCTGACCTACGCCCAGCTCGCCGACGCCGCCGCGGAGCAGGCCCGGCTGCTGCAGGCCGCCGGCGTCCGGCCGGGGGACCGCGTCCTGGTGGGCGTCGACCGGTCGGCCGCCGAGGCCGTCGCCGTCCTCGGCGTGCAGTGGGCCGGCGCCGCGTACGTCGGCATCGACCCCGCGCAGCCCGACAGCCACCTGGAGAAGGTCATCGCCCGCGCCGAGCCGGCCGCCGCGCTGACCGGCCCGGTCGACGGCCCGGCCGCCCTGCGCTTCGCCGGCCTCGGCGTACCCGCCGTCGCCACCTGGGACGCCGACTGGCGGCCCGCGCCCGCCGACACCGTCCCGGTACCGCCCGAGGACCCGGCCCGCCTCGCCTACGTGGCCTTCACCTCCGGCTCGACCGGGCAGCCCAAGGGCGTCTGCGTGCCCCACCGCGCGGTCATCCGGCTGGTCCACGAGGCCGGTTACGTACGCCTCGGCGACGGCGAGCGGATGCTGCGGCTCTCCCCGCTGTCCTTCGACGCCTCCACCCTGGAGCTGTGGGGCGCGCTGCTCACCGGCGCGACCCTGGAGGTGCACCCGGCCGGCCTGGCCTCGCCGACCGAGCTGGGCGCCTTCCTCCAGGAGCGGGGGATCACCGTCGCCTGGCTGACCGCCGGACTCTTCCGGCTGGTCGAGGAGTTCGCGCCGGACTCGCTCAGCGGCCTGCGCCAGCTGCTGACCGGCGGTGACGTCGTACCGCACGAGCACACCGCCCGGGTGCTCGCCCGGCACCCCGGGATCGTCATCACCAACGGCTACGGGCCCACCGAGAACACCACCTTCACCACCACCCACTCGGTGGCCCGGGCGGAGGACGTCGACGGGCCCCTGCCCATCGGCCGCCCGGTGCCCGGCACCCGCGTGTACGTGCTCGACCAGCGCCGCCGCCAGGTACCGCCCGGCGCCGTCGGCGAGCTGTACACCAGCGGCGAGGGCCTGGCCGACGGCTACCTCGGCGACCGGGCCGAGACCGACCGGTCCTTCGGACACCTCTCGCCGGACGTGCCCGAGCGGCTCTACCGCACCGGCGACCTGGTGCGCATCGACACCAGCGGCCGGGTCAGGTTCCTCGGCCGCGCCGACGACCAGGTCAAGCTGCGCGGCTACCGCGTCGAGCTGAGCGCGATCAGCGACGTACTGGCCGAACACCCCGAGGTCCAGGACGCGGTGGTGCTCGTCACCGACGGCGACAGCGCCGAGAAGCGCCTGGTCGCGGCCGTGGTCCCGGCCGAGGGCGCGGGCGTGGACGCGGTCGGGCTGCGAGACCTCCTCAAGGAGCGGCTGCCGTCGTACATGGTGCCGACCCTGTGGGCCGTCGTGGACCGGCTGCCGGTCACCGCCAACGGCAAGGTGGACCGGCGCGCACTGGCCGCCGTCGCGGGCCCGGCCCGCAGGTCCGCCCCCGGCGGCGGCACACCGGGGGCCGCCGCCGGAACGCAGGCCGCCGCAACGCAGGCCGCTCCGGGAGCTCCGGGGACGCCGGCCGCCGAGGCGCCCGCATCCCTCCCGCTGGAGCGGATCGCCGGGCTGTTCGCCGCCGTCATCGAGGGCCCCGAGCCCGCCGGGGGCGTCACCGAGGAGACCGACTTCTTCATGATCGGCGGCAACTCCCTCGGCGCCGTACGCCTGATGCGCAAGGTCAAGCAGGAGCTCGGCGCCGCCGTCCGGCTGCGGGACTTCCTGCTCTCGCCCACCCCCGCCGGGCTGCGCACGCTCATCGAGAAGGCCGCGGTCTGATGGCCCGTACCGCGGCACCGGTCCCGCCGCCGTCCCTCGCGGACGGCGTGCGGGCCCCGGAGTGGGACGACGGACTCGACTGCTGGGTCGTGGCCGACCCGCGCCTGGCCCAGCAGGTCCTGAACCACCCCGGCTTCGCCTCCGGAACCTTCGAGCGCTCCTTCCAGCTCTACATGACGGACGAAGCCCGCGCCGAGTACCGGGAACTCACCGAGTTCCTGCGGCTCTGGTTCGTCCAGGCCGACGCCCCCGAGCACACGGCGCTGCGCCGCCCCGTCCAGCGGATGCTCTCCGCCTCGTACGTACGGTCCCTCGCCCCCCGCATCGAGGAGATCACCGACGAGTGCCTGACCGACCTCGCGGCCGCGTCCCCCCAGGACGTGATGCCGCACGTCGCCGACGGCATCTCGGGCAAGGTGATGGCCCACGTGGTCGGACTCGACGTGCCCCCGCCCGTCCTGCACCGCTGGTCCCGGACCCTGTCGCTGTTCATCGGCGCCATGTACCGGCGCGACCACGCACGGGCCGCCCACGAGGTCATGGTCGAGATGGGCGAGGCGCTCACCGGGGCGAAGGCCCTGGAGGGCTTCCCCACCGGCACCCCGGAGGACCGGGCGCGGACCACCGCGACCTGGGCCATGTGCCTCTTCGGCGGACTGGAGACCACGGCCTCGCTGCTCGGCTCCACCCTGCTCACCGCGCTCGGCGACCGGGAGCTGTGGGCGCGGATCCGCGCCGACGAACCCGGCGCGGTGACGGACCTGGTGGAGTCGGTGCTGGTGACCCGGCCGCCGCTGCGCCACCTGGGGCGGGTCGTCGCGTACGACCAGGAGATCGCGGGGGAGCGGCTGCGCGAGGGCGACCTGGTGCTCGTCAGCCTCACCGGCCAGGGCCCGCTCGACGAGACGGCCCCCGCGGACGCTCCGGCCCCCGCCGCGGCGGTCTGCCCGGTCACCGGCGCCGCCGCGGCGGCCGAACCGGCCGGCCCCGAGCGGAACCTGGTCTTCGGCCACGGCCCGCACTACTGCGTGGGCGCGCCGCTGGCCCGGCTGGAGGCGGCCCTCCTGCTGCGCCGCCTGGCCGCCCGCTTCCCGCACGCCCGGCTCACCGACGAGGCCGCGGTGTGGGGTCCCAACCTCAGCTACGTCGGACTCGACCACCTGTACGTCGACCTGGGCGGAGAAAACTGACGTGTCTCCTTCTCCCGTGGGCGCCACCGCGGTTCCTCCCGGACCGCAGGGCGTCGCCGTCATCGGCATGGCCTGCCGGCTGCCCGGCGCGCCCGACCTGCGCGCCTTCCACGCGCTGCTCCGCGAGGGCCGCGACGGCATCAGCCGCCCCGCCCGCGAGGAACTGCTCGCCCGGGGCGTGGACCCCGCCTACGCGGGCCGGGAGAACTTCGTGCCGGCCATGGGCGTGATCGAGGACTCCCGCCGCTTCGACTGGTCCTTCTTCCGGTACAGCCGGGCGGAGGCGGCGGCGATGGACCCGCAGCAGCGGGTCTTCCTGGAGTGCGCGGCCACGGCCGTCGACGACGCCGGGATCGACCCCGGCCGGTTCCGCGGCCGGATCGGCGTCTATGCGGGCGCCGACCGGTCGGGACCCGGCCGGGACGACGCCGCCCTCGGCGAACTGGCCCGCTACATCGGGCGGGAGAAGGACTTCGTCGCCACGCGCGTGGCGTACAAGCTGGGCCTGCGCGGGCCGGCGATCACCGTGCAGACCGCCTGCTCGACCTCGCTGACGGCCGTGCACCTCGCGGTGCGCGCGCTGCTGGGCGGTGAGTGCGACGCCGCCCTCGCGGGCGGGGTCACCGTGATGCCGCACGGCGAGTGGGGCTACCTGTTCGAGCCCGGCGGGATCCTCGCGCCGGACGGGTACTGCCGCCCGTTCGACGCGGACGCCGCCGGGACCGTGCCCAGCGAGGGCGTCGGCGTCGTCGTCCTCAAGCGGCTCGCCGACGCGCTGCGCGACGGCGACCGGATCGCCGCCGTCATCGCCGGCACGGCCGTGAACAACGACGGCGCCGAGAAGATGGCGTACACCGCGCCCTCGGCCGCCGGACAGAGCGAGGTCATCCGCGCCGCGCTGGACGCGGCCGGACTCACCCCCGCCGACATCGGCCACGTCGAGGCGCACGGCACCGCCACCAGGCTGGGCGACCCCATCGAGGTGCAGGCGCTGACCGAGGTGTACGGGGAGACCGGCGCCGGCACCGGCTGGTGCGCGCTCGGCGCGGTCAAGGGGAACATCGGGCACACCGGCGCCGCGGCCGGGGTGACCGGTCTGATCAAGACGGCGCTGATGCTGGAGCACCGAGAGATCCCGCCCACCGCGCACTACGGCGGGCCCAACCCGCTGCTGGAGCTGGAGCGTTCGCCGTTCCGGGTGGCCGAGGAGCTGGGGCCCTGGGAGCTGCGCGAGGGCCAGGAGCTGCGGGCCGGTGCGGTCAGCTCCTTCGGGGTGGGCGGCACCAACGCCCACGCGGTGCTGACCGAGGCCCCGCCGCACCGGCCCGCCCGGGCCCGTACCGGCCCGGCGGCCGCCGCCCGGCCGCACCTGCTGCCGGTCTCGGCACACGGGCCGGAGGCGCTGGAGCGGCTGGACCTGGCGCTGGCGGAACGTTTCGGCGCGGGGGGCGGCGGCGGGTCCGGCGACTCCGGTGACTTCGGTGGTTCCGGCGGTTCCGGCGCGCAGGACGGCGTACCCGACCTCGCCGCGGCCGCCTGGACGCTGGCCGGCCGCCGCGTCCACCGGCACCGCCAGGCCGTGGTCGTCCGCGACCCCGCGCAGGCGGCCGACGCACTCCGCGCGGCGGCCGCCGCGGCCGCGCGCCGCGGCACCCCCGCCCGCCTCGGCAAGGTCGCCTTCCTCTTCCCGGGGCAGGGCACCCTCAAGCACGCCGCGGGCGAGGCCGCGCACCGGATGCTGCCCGGCTTCCGGGCGGCCTTCGAGGAGATCCGCAAGATCGCGTACGACGACTGCGGCGTCGACCTCACCCCCGTGGTCGTCCCGGCCGGTCCCGGCGGACCGGGCGGCCGCGACGCGCAGGGCGGTCCCGCCGCGGCGGACGGGACGCCGGCCGCCGCCGGCCCCGCCGCCGACGCCGCCCAGGGCTCCGACGACTGGTTCGCCGACACCGTCCACCAGCAACTCGGCCTGTTCGCCCTCGGCTTCGCCTTCGGCCGCCAGCTCGCCGAGTGGGGCATCACCCCGCACGCCATGCTCGGCAACAGCATCGGCGAGTACGCCGCCGCGGCCCTCGCCGAGGTGTGGACCCTGCCCGACGCCGTCGGCCTGGTCCACCGGCGGGCCCGCGCGATGCGCGACGCCGCCCCCGGCCGGATGGCCGTGGTCGAGGCGCCCGCCGACGAGGTCGAGGCCCGGCTGCCCGCGGGCTGCGGCGTCACCGTCGCGGTACGCGGCAACGGCTCGGCCGTGCTCTCCGGCGACGAGGCCGCCGTGGAACTGCTCCTCGCGGGCGACGCGTTCGACGGACTCCGCGTCACCCCCGTCCACACCCGGCGCGCCTTCCACTCGCCGGCCATGAACCAGGCAGCCGAGGCGGTGCGGGACCATCTGTCGTCGATGCCCGCCCGCCCGCCACGGCTGCCGTACGTCTCCAACACCACCGGCGCCCCCGTCGACCCGGACGCCGCGGCCACACCGGACCACTGGGCCGCGCACCTGCGCGAGCCGGTCCTGCTCGACGCCGGCACCGCCACACTGCTCGCCTCCGGCTGCACCACCTTCCTGGAGCTGGGCCCCGGCGGGTCCATGACCGGCTCGCTGCGGGCCGCCCCCGGCTGGGACCCCCGCCACCGGACCGTACGGCTCGCCCCCGGCGGCCGGGGCGGCGCGGAGGCCGGACTGCTCGACGCCATCGGCGCGCTGTGGGAACTCGGCGCGGACCGGGCCCTGGAGACCGTGCTGGAGACCCGGTACGCGGACCCCGGGGACCGGCCCGAGCGCTGTTCCCTGCCCGCACACCCTTACCTGGGCGAAGACCCGTACCAGGTGGGGCGGCCGGCCCCTGCACCGGCCGCCGCCGCGCCCGCACCCGTCCGGCCGGACAACCCGGCCGGCGGGCGGGCGCGGTCCGACAGCCCGGCGGGCCCGGCGCGCGGGACCGCGCCGGCCGGGTCCGCCGCACCGCCCGGGCCCCCGGCGCGCACCGCGCGTTCCGTGCAGTCCGTGCGCTCCGTGCTGGAGGAGGTGTGGTGCCAGACCCTCGGCGTGGCCGCGGTCTCCGACGGGGACGACTTCTTCGCCCTCGGCGGCGAATCGCTGCTCGCCCTGGCCCTCACCACCGCCGTACGGGAGCGCGCCGGGGCCCGTGTCTCCGTCACCGACTTCACCCTGAAGGGCACCTTCGGGGGACTGCTGGAGCTGGCCGCGGCGCAGCTCCCGGCCGGCGACGGGGACCCGGCCGACGCCGCGGGCACGGGCACCCCGCGGGCACTCCCGGCGGGCGTGGCCACCCTGGCCGAGGGCACCGGGAGGCCGTTCTTCCTGGTCGCCGACGCGGTCGGGACCGCCCTGCCCTACCGGGACCTGGCCACCCGGCTCGCCCTCCCGGGCGACCGGCCGGTGCTGGCCCTGGAGACACCCGCGGGCCCCGGTGCCCGCACGGTCGGAGCGCTGGCCGCCGCCCACGTACGCACCCTGCTGCGGGTCCAGCCCGAGGGCCCGTACACCCTCGGCGGCTGGTCCTTCGGCGCCGTCGTGGCCCACGAGGCCGCCCGGCTGCTCGCGCTGCGCGGCCGGGAGGTGGACCTGCTGGTCTCCCTCGACGGCTGGGTGCCGGACACCGGTCCGCTGCCCGTCGCCGCCGACCCCGCGTTCCTGCTCGGCGGGGTACGGGCCGGCCTCGACGCCCTGCTCGGCGTCGGACCGCTCGCCGCCGCGCACCGCCGCAGCCCGGAGCTGCGCCGCCGGTTCCTCGCCGGACAGGCGGCCGTGCTGCGCCACCGGGCGCGCCCCGTGGGCTGCCCGGCGGTGCTCTTCAAGGCCGGCGCGGGCCCCGCGGAGGCCGCCCGGCTGGCCCGGCGGCTGACCGGGCTGCACCCCGGGGGGCTGCGGGTGGTGCCGGTGGGCGGCGACCACTGGTCGATGCTCCGGCCCCCGTACGCCGATGACCTGGCCGCGCGCGTGCGCGAGGCGCTGGCAGCCGCCGACCCGGCGGACGGCGCCGCAACCCACAAGGAGAGGAAGGACCCATGACGGTCTCGCACACGTCACCCGGCACCGAAGCCGGTGACGCGGCACCGGCGGACGGCGCGGCACTGCCGGACGGTACGGCGGAGGTGCCCGGCGCACGGGCGGCCGCGGACCCGTCGGCAGCGGCACCCACGGAGAAGAAGGACGAGGACGGGGCCGGGGCCGGGGGTGCGGACGCGGCGGAGAAGCCGCTGCTGCGCAACCTCGACTTCCAGGCGCTGTGGACCAGCGAGGCGTTCGCCGCGCTGGCCAAGGAGACCGCCGAGGTCGCGTACCCCCTGCTGATCCTCTCCAGCACCGGCTCGGCCTTCTACGCGGGCGCCGTCGGCTCCGCACAGCTGATCACCGCCAGCCTCATGTCCATCCCCGGCGGCACCCTCGCCGACCGGATGGACCGCCGGCTGCTGATGATCGTCTGCAACCTGGTGCGCGTCGTCCTGCTGGGCCTGTTCAGCCTGCTGGTCTTCACGGACCACACCCACCCGGCGCTGATCTTCACCGTCGCCGTCGGCTCGGCCGTCTGCCTCGGCATCTCCAACCCGACCGGGCTCGCCGCCATCAAGCAGCTCGTGCCGGCCTCGCAGCTCACCCAGGCCACCGCCCAGAACCAGATCCGCTACTTCGCGGCCACCATGGGCGGCCCGCCGGTCGGCGGCACGCTCTTCGGCGTGGCCCGCGCCTTCCCCTTCCTCAGCGCCGCGATCGGGTTCCTGATCTCGACCGTGCTCCTCCTCTTCATCCGCAAGCCGATGAAGGTGGAGCAGGCCGCCCCGGGTGAGAAGCGGAACACCGCCGAGGGCTTCCGGATCCTCGGGCGCCAGCCCGTCCTGCGCCTGCTGATCGTCTGGATCATGGGCTCGAACATGGCGTTCACCCACTCCGGCGTGTTCCTCGCGCTCATCGCCACCGCCGAGAGCCGGGGCGCCTCCGCGGGGTTCACCGGCATGCTGCTGTCCATCGCCGGCATCGGCGGCCTGGTCGGCTCCCTCATCGCCGGCCCGGTGATCAAGAAGGTCGCCCCCTCGACCCTCTTCCTGGCCGCCGCCTGGATCGGCCCGGTCGCGGCGGTCCTGCTCGCCAACGTCTCCGGCCTGATCCCGCTCGGCATCATCGTCGCCTGCGTGTTCCTGCGCGGCCCGATCACCAGCGCGCTCTTCCTCGCCTACCTCGCGGCGATGGTGCCCGACAAGGCGCAGGGCCGCGTCCTCGGTGCCGTGATGTTCATGTCGATGATCGCCGCCCCGGTCGGCGTCTTCGCCATCGGCACCGTCTTCGACCAGGCCGGCCCGGTCTGGGTGTTCACCGTGATGGCCGTCGTCTCCGGCCTCGCCGCCCTGCCGACGCTCAGCCCCCGCATCCGCAAGCTCGCACCCCCGGAGGCGTACGCGGACACCGCGACCGTCGCGGACACCGCCGCCCCCGCGCCCGCGACCCCCGGGTCCGCCGCGGCCGCGCCCGCCTCCGACGACCAGCCCCAGCAAGGAGACCCCCGATGACGACCCAGCTGCCGCCCGAGTTCTTCACCGCCCCCGAGGGCAACGACCTGCACGCCGGCAACGAGAAGCTGCGGGCCACCGGATGCCCCGTACACGCCATCAACTACCCGGTGGGCGGCGAGGGTTACGTGGTCGCCGACTACGAGACCACCCTCAAGGCCTTCAGCGACCCCCGGCTCTCCAAGCAGGTCGACAACGCCCCCGCCTGGTTCCGCGACCTGGTCAAGGACGCCAGCCCGGTCCTGGTGCGCAACATGCTCACCGCCGACCCGCCGGAGCACACGCGGCTGCGCAAGCTCGTCAGCCGCGCCTTCGTACCGCGCCGGATGGAACTGCTGCGGCCGCGCGTCCAGGAGATCACCGACGAGCTGATCGACGCCTTCCCGGAGGAGGGCGAGGTCAACCTGATGGAGTTCGCCTTCTCGCTGCCGATGCGGGTCATCTGCGAGTTCCTCGGCGTACGGGTCGAGGACCGGCCGCAGCTGCACTCCTGGGGCAACTGGCTCAGCGGCGCCCCCTACCCGGACGCCGAGTCCAACCAGAAGCTCAAGGAGGCCAGCGAGAACATCGAGGCCTACCTCCTCGACCTGCTCGCCGACCGCCGCGCCAACCTCGGCGACGACCTGGTCAGCATCCTGCTCCGGGCCGCCGACGAGGAGGGCCGCTTCACCAACGACGAGCTGGTCTCCACCCTCGTCCTGCTGATCATCGCCGGGCACAAGACCACCGCCAACCTGATCGGCAACGGCACCCAGGCCCTGCTCACCCACCCCGACCAGTTCGCACTCCTGCTGAACCGGCCCGAGCTGGCCGAGTCGGCCGTAGAGGAGTTCCTCCGCTTCGAGTCCCCGGTCTACCGCGGCACCCTGCGCGTCGCCGCCGAGGACATGGAGCTGGCCGGCTGCCCCATCCCCAAGGAGGCCTTCGTCCACCTCCTCATGGGCTCCGCCAACCGCGACCCCGAGGCCTTCGAGAACCCGGACGAGCTGGACATCACCCGCACCCACAACCGCCACCTCGCCTTCGGCCAGGGCCCGCACTTCTGCGTGGGCGCCCCGCTCTCCCGGGTGGAGGGCCAGATCGCCTTCACCACCCTGCTGCGCCGCCTGCCCGGCCTGCGCCTGGCCGTGCCGGCCGAGGAGCTGGAGTGGCTCTTCGACAACTCCACCAGCCGCGGGCTGGTCTCGCTGCCGGTCCGCTACGACCGCCGGCTGCCGGCCGACGCCGCACTGCCGGGCGGCCCGGGGGCCCCGGCCGGCACCTCCGCCCCGCTTCCCGGCACCTCCGCCACCCTTCCCGGCACCTCCGAGGAGCACTGACGTGACCGACCGCACCACCCTGGTCTGCCTGCCCTTCGCCGGCGCGGGCGCCTCCTTCTACCGCCCCTGGCAGCGCCTCGCCGAGCCGTACGGCTTCGACGTGCTCCCCCTCCAGCTCCCCGGCCGCGAGCGGCTGATCGACCAGGAGCCGTACCGCGACGCCTCCACCGCCGCCGACGGACTCCTCGCCGACCTCCTCGCCGCGCTCGGCGATTCGCCCGAGCCGCGCCGGATCGCCCTGTTCGGCCACAGCCTGGGCGCCGTCCTCGCGTACGAGCTGGCCCGCCGGCTCGTCGGCACCCCCGGCGTGACCCTCGTACGGCTCTTCGCCAGCGGCTCCCCGCACCCCGCCGAGCAGCGCGCCCGCCGCGCCACCGGCCTCGACGACGACGCCTTCCTGGAGCGGGTCAACGAGTTCGCGGGCTACACCCACGAGGCCCTCCAGGACCCCGAGATGCGGGAGCTGATCCTCCCCACGCTGCGCGCGGACGTCGAGATGCACGAGTCGTACGTGCCCGACGCCGAGCAGGTGCTGCCGGTACCCGTCACCAGCCTCCGCGGCACCGCGGACACGCTGGTCAGCCGGGAGGAGGCGGCCGCCTGGGCCCGCACCACCACCGGCGGGTACCACGAGGCGGAGCTGGCCGGCGGCCACATGTACCTGACCGACTCGGCGCCGGAACTGATCCGGACCGTGGCCGTCGACCTGGCCCTCTCGGCGGAGGAACTGTGCGTCTGACCGGGAAGACCGTCCTGATCACCGGGGCGGCCCGCGGCCTGGGCCGCGCCACGGCCGTGGCCTGCGCCGCCGAGGGCGCCGACCTGGTGCTGCTCGACCTGTGCGGGGACCTCGCCGGGGTGCCGTACCCGCTGGGCACGCAGGGGCAGCTGGAACACACCGCGGCCCTGTGCCGCGCGGCCGGGGCCGCGGTGCTCACCGCCCCCTGCGACGTGCGCGAGCTCGCCTCCGTGGAGGCCGCCGTGGCCCAGGCCGAGGACCGCTTCGGCCGGATCGACGCGGTGGTCAACAACGCGGGCATCGCGGCCCCTTCCGGCAAGCCGGCGCACGAGATCGGCGAGGAGGAGTGGGCGCTGATGATCGACGTCGACCTCTCGGGGGCGTGGCGGGTGATCCGTACGGTCGGCAAGGCGATGAGCGCCCGCCGCTCGGGCTCGATCGTCAACATCGCCTCGACCGCCGGCCTGGTCGGCTACCGGCACTTCGCCGGGTACGTCGCCGCCAAGCACGGCCTGATCGGCCTCACCAAGGCCGCCGCCCTCGACTACGCCCCGACCAAGGTCCGGGTCAACGCCGTGTGCCCCGGCTCGGTGCGCGACGACCCGACCGCCGAGGGGCGGATGCTCGCCGAGATCGCCCGCGCCCTCGAGGTGCAGGTGGGCGAGCACGAGCAGACCTTCACCGAGGCCCAGCCGATGAACGCGCTGATCGAGCCGGAGGACGTGGCCGCGGCCGTCGTCTACCTCGTCTCCGACGACGCGCGCCAGGTGACCGGCTCGGTGCTGACCGTCGACGGCGGCTTCACGGCCCGCTGAGGCCGTTCCTGTGATCGGTACTTGAGTAAGGGAGGACACCCAGTGCTGGGTGAGCAGTGCCACGCCGTACAGGTCCGTCTGAAGACCCGGCCCACCGAAGCGTCCCTGACCGCCCGCCTCGCGTCCGCGCTCTCCGCGTATCGGCGCCCGGCAGTGGCGGGGGGCGCCGAGGGCGCGGCGCGCGCGGCGGAGCGACCCGTCGCGGGGTCGGGCACGGCTGCCCCCGCGCTCGGGGCCGAGGCCCAGGACCCGGCCCAGGACCCGGCGGCCTCGGCCGCTACGGCAGTCCGCTCGGGCACCGCCGGGGCGGGCCGCGCGGCGTCGCGCTCCGGCTCCGGGGCCCCCGCGCTGAGCCGGCCGTCCTCCGGACCGGGGGCCCGTTCCGGCGCCGACGCCGGCGGGTCGCGTGTCGGCTCCGGCTCCGCTTCCGCTTCCGCCGTGGGACCGGCCCGGACCGGCCACGCCGTGGCGGGCGACGGGCCCTGGCGGGTGTGGGTGGAGGACGTGCCGTGGGACTCCCACGGGCCGGCCGCCCTCCGCCGTCGTACCGCGGAGCTGACCCGCCCCACCGCGTCGCTCCGCTGCGTCCTCCTGCGGCACACCGACGGCGTGTCCCACCTGGTCCTGGTGGCCCACCGAAGCCTCCTGGGCCCGGCGGAACTCCGCGACCTGGCGGAACTGCTGGCGGGCGGGGCCGGTACGGGCCACGGCTCGGCCGTACCGGGAAGCGTGACCCCGCTCGCGGGGACCGGAGCGGCCCCTCTCACGGCAACCGGGCTGCCGGCCGGGGGCGCCGGTGCGGGCTCGGGGGTCGCGGCGTCCGGCAGCGCGATCCCGTTCGCCGGTGCCGGAGGCGCCGCCGCCGCGAACACGGCTGACTCGGCAGGGGTGGGCGCGGGCGCCGTACGGGCGGCCGACGCCGGTACGGCCCCGTACGGTCACGCCGCCGGCCTGCGGGCCGGCACGGCCGCCGCGCCGCCGGCCACCGGGGCACCGCTCGCCGCGGTCACCGCCGCGCCGGCGCCCGACTGGGGCGGGGGAGTGCGCGGGGACGCCTCCTGGGCGAGCACTGCCCTCGACCTCCCCGATGCCCTCGCGGAGGCGGCCACCACGGACCCGGCCGGTCTGCTGGCCGCCCTCGCCCTCACCCTCGACCGGTACGAGGGCCACGGCGCGACCGGCACCGTGGCGGTGGCCACCGGGGCCCGGGGCGCGGTGGAGTTCCCCGTACCGGACGGAGCCACCCTCGCGGACCTCCGTACCGCGGCCCTGACCGGCACCGACCGCCCGGTCGTCGCGGGCCTCCTGGACACGGAGCCGCGCTCCCTCACCGGGACCGGAGCGGCGCCGGCCACCTCGTACCTCCCGTGCCTGGCACCCCCGTACCCGCTGACCCTCGCGATCCTGCCGGGCACGGCCCCGGCGGCGAACGCAGGCGGCACGCCCCACGAGGCCACCCCTGGCGGCGCCGCGACGACGGCCGGTCTCCTCCAGGAGGCGAACACCGGCACCGGCACCGGCACCGCCGCCGGCACCGGCATCGGCATCGGCATCGGCACCGGCACCGCCCTCGGCATCGGCACCACGCCCGGCCCCCTCCACGAGGCCGCCAGCGCCCCCGGCAACGCCACCGCCAGCGGCACCCTCCACGCGCCCGGCAGCGCCGCGACCACGCCCGGCACACCCCAGGCCGCCGCCCCCGGCACGCCCCACCAGACCGCCCCCGCCACCGAGGGACCCACCCCCACCGGCACCACCCCCACCGGCACCACCCCCACCGGCACCACCCGGACCGGCGCCACCAACACCCCCACCACCCGGACCGGCACGATCCCCACCGGCACCGCCCGGACCGGCACCCCCACCGCCGCCACCCCCACCCCCACCACCGGCGGACGCCTATGGGCCGCCTACCGCCGCAGCCACTTCTCCGACGCCACCGTCACCGCCTTCCTCCGCCATCTCGCCCACGTCTACGCCCAGTTCGCGGCCACCCCCCACCTCCCCGCCGCCGACGCCGAGCTCCTCGACCCCGCCGAGCGCGCCCGCGTCGCCGCCCTCGGCCGCCCCGCCACACCCCTCACCACCAC
Organism: Streptomyces sp. NPDC101132; assembly: GCF_044759225.1. Taxonomy (NCBI): domain Bacteria; kingdom Bacillati; phylum Actinomycetota; class Actinomycetes; order Kitasatosporales; family Streptomycetaceae; genus Streptomyces; species Streptomyces sp. NPDC101132. Next base: position 367,777 of record NZ_JBIVYX010000004.1, on the reverse strand, counting down.
CCCCACCCGCCTCACCGAAGCCTTCGCCCGGATCGTCGCGGCCACCCCGGACGCCCCCGCCGTCGGCGACGGCACGGGCCCGGCCCTCACGTACCGCGAGCTCGACGACCGCGCCACCCGCCTCGCCCGCGGCCTCGCCGCCCGCGGCGTCGCCCCCGGCGACCGCGTCGGCATCTGCCTCGACCGCACCACCGAACTCGTCGTCGCGATGCTCGGCGTGCTCAAGGCCGGCGCGGCCTACGTGCCCACCGACCCCGCCTATCCGGCCGACCGCCTGGCCCACACCGCCCGCGACGCCGGCCTCGACGTCGTCGTCACCCGCCTCGCCGAGTACCCCGCCGAGGCCGGCACCCCGGTCACCCCGGACGACCTCCTCACCGGCCCGGCGGCGGACCTCCCCGCCCCCGCCCCCGGCACCGCCGACGACCCGGCGTACGTCATCTACACCTCGGGCTCGACCGGCCGCCCCAAGGGCGTGGTCGTGCCCCACCGCAACGTCGTCGCCCTGATCGACGCCACCCGCGACGAGTACGCCCTCTCCTCCTCCGACGTCTGGACCTTCTTCCACTCCGGTGCCTTCGACTTCTCCGTCTGGGAGATCTGGGGCTGCCTCCTGACCGGCGGCCGCCTCGTCGTCGTCCCGTACCTCGTCTCGCGCGAGCCGGAGGAGTTCCGGGACCTCCTGGTCCGGGAGCGGGTGACCGTACTCAGCCAGACCCCCTCCGCCTTCTCCCAGCTCCTGGAGACGGACCACGCCCAAGTCCCCGTCCGCCTCGTCGTCTTCGGCGGCGAGCCGCTCGACGCGCGGATGCTGCTCCGCTGGTTCGACCGGCACCCGGAGCACGAGTGCCGCATGGTCAACATGTTCGGCATCACCGAGACCACCGTGCACGTCACCCACCAGACCCTCACCCGCGAACTCGCCCTCGCCGGCTCGCGGTCCGTGGGCCCCGCCCTGCCCGGCTGGCACCTGTACGTGGCCGACGCGCGCGGCCGTCTCGTACCGCCCGGCGTGACCGGCGAGATCCGCGTCGGCGGCGCGGGGGTGGCCCTCGGCTACCTGGGCCAACCGGACCTCACGGCAGCGAGGTTCACCGAGGACCCGCACACCCCGGCCACCCCGGACGGCATCCAGTACCACAGCGGCGACCTCGGCCGCCTCCGCCCGGACGGCGCCCTGGAACACCTCGGCCGCATCGACAGCCAGGTCAAGATCCGCGGGTTCCGCATCGAACTGGACGAGATCCGCGCGGTCCTCCTGGAGGACCCGGACGTACGCGCCGCGGCCGTCGTCGTGCGCCGCGAGGACCCGGACGACCCGGCATCGGCGCGCCTGGACGCGTACGTCGTCCCCGCCGACCTGGACACGACCGGCGTTCGCAAGCGCGCGGCGACCGTCCTCCCGGCGTACATGCTCCCGGCCACCGTCACGGCCCTCGACACCCTCCCGCTCACCACGAACGGCAAGCTGGACGCGACCCGCCTCCCGCTCCCGACGCGCGCCGAGCCCGCCCCGCCCGTCGCCGCCGCCGCGGGGGACCGTACGGCCGTACTCCAGGAGATCTGGACGAACATCCTCGGCACCCCGGTGGGCCCGGACGACGACTTCTTCGAACTCGGCGGCAACAGCCTGCTGGCCGTCCGCATCAGCGCCGCCCTGAAGGCCCGCGGCCTCCCGCCGGTCCCGCTCCGCGAGCTCTTCCGCACCCCCACGATCCGCGAACTGGCCGGGACGGACACCGATGCGTGAGTACGAGATCACCGCCGCCCCGCTCCACACGGGCCCGCCCCCGCAGGGCGACGACGTGGCGCTCTGGTGGCTGGACACCCGCTCCGACGTCGTCGGCGGCCACCCAGTGGACGGGGACGACGCGCCCCTCTCGGCGGAGGAACGCACCCGCGCCTCCCGCCTCCGCCGCCCCGGCGACGGCCACCGCCACCGGGCCGCCCACATCGCCCTGCGCCTGGTCCTGGGCGGCTACACCGGCCAGGCCCCCGAGGCCGTGACGCTCTCCCGCGAACCCTGCCCCTGCTGCGGCGACGCCCACGGCCGCCCCGCCCTGGCCGGCACCGCCAACCTGCACTTCTCCCTCTCGCACAGCGACGACCTGGCCCTGATCGCCGTATCCGGGGTCCGCATCGGCGCCGACGTGGAGGGCATCCGCAAACAGGCCATCGTCAACGAACTCCTCCCCTCCCTCCACCCGGACGAACACACGGCCCTCCGCGCCCTCCCGGACGCCGGCCGCCCCCAGGCCCTGGCCCGCCTCTGGACCCGCAAGGAGGCCTACCTCAAGGCCACCGGCCAGGGCCTCGCCTACGGCTTCACCCACCCGTACGTGGGCATAGCCGAAACCCCGGCCCCGGTAAGGCACTTCACCGTCCTCGACCTCAAAGCCCCACCCCCCTACGCGGCGGCGATAGCCCTGAACACCGCCGCCTGACGGGACGGGAGGTATCCCCGCGGCATCCGGGACACCGGGGTTGACGGACGTACGCGGGCGACGCCGCAGCGGCACCGGCGCACCACGCCCGCGGCATCACCCGTTCAGGCGGTGATCACCCCTCAACCCCGTCTCACGGACCGGGGCGGCCACGGAGCGTGACATCCTCGATGCCCCGCGTAAACGCCAGCCCGGCGCAAGCGAGTTGAGAGGCACCCATGTCGCGCACCGTATCCCGCAAGCACCTCGTCACGGCCCTCGGCGGAGTTCTCCTCTTCACCGCGGTGGCGGAATCGGCCTCGGCTGTCGCCTGGGGAAGCGTCACCGTCAAGTACGACGGGAAGCCCCGGGCGGTCGCCCACGGGAACTTCTTCAACGACCGTGACACCCACGCGAGGAACAAGGTGATGTCCAAGGACCTGGCACCGGACGGCAACACGGTCTACACCGCGGGTCACTGGTACTACGAGGGGGCCGGGGAGGTGTTCCCCCTGAACACCCCCGAGCACAACCACACGTACTACACCACGCACTACAAGACCCACCCCCTGGACGCCAAGGCCAAGTCCGTACGGGGCGGAACGCGTGCCTGCGTCCAACTGGGATGGCCCGTACCCGACACGTGCTCGGAAGAAGTCCTCCCCACGTTCTCCTACTGAAGCTCCGAGGACCTCCCGTGACCCACCCTCCTCGGAGCCCCGAACAGGGAAGTTCCGGCGACCGGGCCGGCAACGCCCCGGCCCACCTCCGCATCCACGGACTCGTCGTCGCCTACGGCTCCCGCACCGTGCTGGACATCCCAGCCCTGTCCCTGGGGACCGGCATCACCGCCCTCACCGGCGCCAACGGATCCGGCAAAACCACCCTCCTCAAGACCCTGGCCCTGCTGATCCGCCCGACCACCGGCACGGTCGAACTGGAGCAGGACGGTGGCGCCCCCGGCCCCCGGACCGCATTACGCCGTCACCGCGCGGCCGTCGGCTTCCTGCCCCAGGCCCCGGAGTTCCCGGGCCACTTCACCGTCCGCGACGCCGTCACGTACTCGGCCTGGCTCCGCGGCATCCCCCGGGCCCGCCGCGCGGAAGCCGTCCACCGCGTCGTAGAGGACCTGAACCTCACCGCGGCAGCCACCACCCCCCTCCGCGCCCTCTCAGGCGGCAACCGCCAACGAGCCCACATCGCGCAGGCACTCGTGCACGACCCGTCGGTCGTCCTCCTCGACGAACCGACGACCGGCATCGACATCGAGCACCGCATCGCCCTGCGGGAGCACCTCGCCCGCGCCGGACAGACCCGCTGCATCGTGATGAGCACCCATCACACCGAGGACGTCGAACTCCTCGCCGACCGCGTCGTCTCACTCCGGGACGGTCAGGTGGTCTTCGACGGCACCCCGGAACAGCTCATGGCACGGGCCTCCAACGGCACGCCCGCCGCCCGCTCCATCGAACGCGCCCTCCACGACCTCGGGGGAGCGAACACATGACGACGACCCACCCGCGCCAGACACACCGACCGCGCACCGGCCGGATCACGCCCCCCAGTACAACGGCGCTCCTCCACCTGAACCGCTCCGCCGGCCGGACGGCAGCCCCCTTCTTCCTCCTCCTGGTCGTGCTCAACACGGTCCTGCGCTCGATGACCTGGAAGCACGAACCCATGTGGGCCGTGTACCAGTACAACTTCTCGGTGATGCTCCTCGGCCCGCTCCTCGCCGGCGTCGCAGGCTGGGAGGGCTACCGCCTGTCCCGCGCGGAGACGTTCCTCGCCGCGCACCACCGCCCCCTCACCGTCCTCGCCACCGCCTGGGTCGCCCTCCTCGCCTGGTGCTCCGCAGCCTTCCTCACCGGCCTCGCCGTCGTGATCGGCATCGTCATCCGGTCAGGCACCCCCCTCTCCATCGGCGTGCCCGAACTCCTCACCCCCCTCCCGGCCCTCGGCCTCCTCGGCCTCGCCTGCGCCACGGGCCTCGCCGCCGGCTGGCTCGGCCGCGGCAAACTCGCCGCGCCCATGGCCGCCGTGAGCGTCTTCCTGGCCTTCCTGCTCCTCTACGCCGGGGACCTGTCGGAATTCGTCATGGTCGGCGGCGCCACCAGCTCCCTCGTGGGTCTCCGCCCCAAAGCGGACACCCAGCTCGCCCAGCTCGCCTTCTACCTCGCCGCCACGCTCCTCACCCTGTGCGCGACGGCCTGGGGCACGGGCAGGCGCCGCCCGCGCGTCCTCGCCGTCGCGGGCTCCGCGCTCGTCGCCACCCTGGCCGCCCTGAACCTGGCATCGGTCGACCCCCTCTACCTGGAGGCCCGCCCGGGCGACGTCCGCTGCTACGGCAGCCACCCCGAGATCTGCCTGGGCCACGGCTACACGAAGCACGAACCCCAGCTGCGAGCAGCCCTCGCCCCCATGGTGAAAGCGGTCGCATCCCTCCCGCTCCCCGCCCCCGAATCCTTCCGCCAGGACGGCCTCTCGACCTCGACCGACCTCGGCCAGCTGTCAGTCGACACGGTCACCGGCAACGACCCGGACCTCCTCCTGGACATGTTCCTGGGCACGTACTACGGCTCGACCTGCGACATCGGCCCCGGCACCGCGATGGATAAGAACTACGTCAACGCCCGCTTCTGGCTGGCCGGCGCAGCCGGAGCAACCCCCTTCGAGGACCCGGCCCTCGACCCCCGCCTCCGCACCGGCACGCCGTCGGAACGCGCCGCCATCGCCCGCACCGCCCTCCAGGGCCTGAAGGCCTGCCGTGCCCACTGACGCCGCCGCCCTCTCGGCCTACGCCAGGCGCTGGCACCTCCGCCGCCAGGCCCTCGTCACCCTGACCTGCGCCTTCCTCTGGCTCGCGACGCCGCTGCGCCTGTACGACGTACCCGCCCGGGACGGCGTACAGGGCGCCCTCTGGCCCCTGGTCCCGGCCCTCTTCGCCGCCACCCTCCCGGCGGTCCTGGCCACGGCGGCCGACACCCAGGAACGCATCACCCCCACCGCCAACCGCGTCCGCGCCCTCACCACCACCCTCGTCGCGGCCCTGGCCCTCGCCTTGGCCCTCACGGGCGCCCTCAACGACCCGGCCGTCGCCTTCCGCAACACCCTCCTCCTCACCGGCCTGGCCTTCGCCGGCGCCTGCTGCCTCCCACCCCCCGCGGCCTGGACCCCGCCCGTGGCCATCCCGATCCTCATGTGGCTCCTCGGCACCAAACCCCAGGCAGAGGTGGAACCCTGGGCCGTACTCCTCCTCCCCGCCCACGCCCCCCACCCCTGGCCGATCGCCGCGGCCCTCACGGCAGCCGCCACCACGACCTACGTCCTCAAGGGGCCCCGCGTCCCCCGGGCGGCAAAAAGCCTGGTGCGACAGCCGAAAGGAAGCAGGTAACCTCGTCGCCATGTTCTTCCAGACACCGGTTTACGAGTGAGAGCGTGACGGGCCCGACGCACGTCCTCGGACGCTTCCGCCCGTCACCCAGCCACTGAATCCACAGATCGCTCCACACCACCGCCGGGAGAACCCGTGACCAAGAGCAAGAACATCAACAACCCCATCGGCCAGGGCGGCGGCCAGCGCAAGCGGCTGTCCCGCGCGGAACGCGCGAACAACGGCCCGCACCGCAACCTCGACCGCCAGGGCGCCGCCGACAAGAAGGCGGAACTCCTCCGCAAGATGCGCGAGAAGACGGGCACGGCCGAGGCCGCCGAACAGGCGGGCGACGACACCGCACAGAACTGACGCACCGCCGCCGCAGGGCGGCACCGCACGGGGCAGGGCCCGGACCGCGAGCGCGGTCCGGGCCCTGCCCCCGTCTGCTGCCTCTGCGAAGTAGTTCGAGGCCGGCGCGACCGCGCAGCGGCGCGTTGCCGGCCAGCAGTTTGCCCATCAAGGACAGGGCGGAGCCGCACAGCAGCAGACGTACCGGGGTGTTGGTGTGCTGGGCGGCCGGGTCGAGGGCGCGCTGGATGATCGACTGGGAGTGCGGGGGAGGACTTGGCGAGGAAGGGGAACTCGTCGATCACTGCGACGACGGGGCCACCCTCGGCTGTACTTCGGTGGCTTCGGGCCGGCGGAAGCGGTCGGGCTGGCCCTGCCGGACCTCACCCTCCCCGCCGCCGGGTGGGGCGAGGCGGTGCTTCACCGGTTCCGGCCCAGCGTCGGCACGCAGTGGACCGACTCGGGGGAGAGCCACGACGACCGCGGGTTGAAGAACCGGCAGGTGGCGGCGCGGGCGGGCAACAGCGTGGAGGTCCTGCCGAGCCGGTACGCGAAGTGCCTCGACGGCCGGCAGGAGGTGGGCAACCGCCGGATCGACCAGCTCTTGAGCGAGTACGACTGAGAAATGGATCAGCGCGCCTTATGGCCCCGGGGATTCCCCGGGGGCCATCGCATTTGCCGGCAGGGTCGAGTCTGGGCATAGGGCTGCGAACGACCTGTCGGTCGTCCCGTTTCCTTCATCCCTGCGGGTTCTCGCGATGAACGAAACCCTCGGCAGTTATCCCACTTCGGACCCTTGTCGAGCCCACTCTGTAGAGGCGAAGCACGAGGCGAGCCAGAGGGCCTCGGGCATGTTGAGGATGATGCCGCCAATGCAGGGGAACGGAATCAGCTGCCGGATTTCCTCGGGATAGTTCTGTCCGAACGCGCCGAACGATGCGCCACCGGGTATCAGCAAGCCGGCGGGAGTGATCCGGGTCGGCTCCCAGTCGAGGTCACTGTGAAGGAGAGTGGCGTAGAACTCTCCTGGGCGCTGCCAGAAGATCAACTGCTCGTCGTACTCGTTGACCCAGTGCAGGACGTGGTCCGAGCGGTCAAAGGTGACGCCGGCCATCTCTCCGAGATGGGCGAGCACGGCGTTCCGCCCCCGGTACCCGCCGACGTACGCACGGGCCTTGTCGACGAACGCCGCCAAGGTGGCGTCGTCCAGCACTGCGGCCTCGGGCAGCCTGATGGTCCGCAGCTGGCGGCGCTCATGCCCGGCGCGACGAAGCTGCTCGGTGGCGTTCGCCCAGTAGAGCTGTTCCGTGTCAGGATCGAAGACGACACAGAACACGGGTACGTTCCCGTTTGCCCATGTCTCGGCGTGTTGTCGCACGGGCACCCCGTAGCCGTAGGACCGCCGCCACGATGTGCCGCCCTTGACTTGAACTTTGATTACGTCATTGGTCACGCGACCGGCGTCGGCGAACGTAACGAAAAGATCTTCGCCGTAGTCGTTCTGGCCGGAGATCTCCTCCACCACGTGGTCGTGACTCTGGAGGAGTGTGCGCAGGGCGTTCACGGCCGCCTGCTCCATCCGCCGCCCACTTGGAATCGTGGTCATCTCTCCCCCTCGCTACGTGGGCACCCTCTCCAGCGTGTCATCGACCTCTGACACTGGGATGCTCGCCGCTTCACTTGGCCCGGGCTGGGCTGTGCTGTCCGCTTCGTGCATGGCTCTGAACAAGCCCGGCGGTCACAGATCCCCGGCGCGGTCCCGGTTCCAGGCGCTTGTCAGGGCCGGTCTATCCCGGCAACGATTGCTTTGCCCGCGCGGCCCGGGCTGACCTGCACGGATGCGGCGCGGTCCAGGCCGTGAATAGGCCGCAGGGGGCGCCTACGGCTCCTCGGAGCAACACTTGGCTGCACCTACGAAGAAACCCCGCCCTCAGCATCTCTGCTGTTGGCGGGGTCCTTTGGCACTTCGTGCGAAGTGCCCCCGGCAGGATTCGAACCTGCGCACACGGCTCCGGAGGCCGTTGCTCTATCCCCTGAGCTACGGGGGCGGGGTGTTGCCTTGCGGCGACGGGAAGAACACTACCAGCTCCGGAGGGGTGATCAGGAACGGGTTTCGCAGGTCTGTGGGGGCGGGTCGCCCGCAGGGGGTGGAAGTGGGGAAAACCCGGACGCGGAACCCGGAGCGGACCTACTCTCAAGTTGTGCCAGGCGCGTCGGGCCGGGTGCTTGTTGTCGACGACAACAAGGTCATCCGGCAGCTGATCAAGGTCAACCTCGAGCTGGAGGGCTTCGAGGTCGTGACCGCGAGCGATGGTGCCGAATGCCTGGACGTGGTCCATGAGGTGCGGCCCGATGTCGTGACCATGGACGTCGTCATGCCGCGCCTGGACGGGATCAACGCCGCGGCCCGGCTGCGGTCGGATCCGCGGACCCGCCACCTGCCCGTCGCCATCGTCAGCGCGTGCACCCAGTACGACGCCGAGACCGGGGTCGCGGCCGGGGTGGACGCCTTCCTCGCGAAGCCCTTCGAGCCGGCGGAGCTGGTGCGGCTCGTACGGCGGCTGATCGACACGCGGCCGGGTGCCGACGAGCGCCCGGAGGGTGAGGACGAGAGCGGTGAGGGGCGGATGGGGGCCGGGTCCGTCATTCGATGACCGGGTCAGTCATTCGTTGAGTCGTTCTCCGGTTCACGCCAGTCCGGTCCACTCCAGTCCGGTTCACTGTTCACTCCGGTCCGGTTCACTCCGGTTCACTCCCGTCCGGTTCACTCCTGTCCGGTCCTCTCCGGTTCTGTGCGGTGTGGTGCGGGCGGTGCGGTCCGCGTTCGGTCCGTGGCGGTCCGTGTGTGGGTGCTCGGCGTGTACGGGCGTGCCCCCTGGGTGCGGCGTGGGCTGATTCCGGCGGCTTGGCGTTCACATGCCGGAATCGGTTCGCGGGGAGGGGGGGCCTCTCCCATACGCTTGTCCCGTGACCCCCGCCGACCTCTCCCGCACCGTGGCGCGTGCCGTGCGCAGTGCCGTCGCGCGGGGTGAGCTGTGCGGGGTGACCGTGCCCGACCGGGTGGTCGTCGAGCGCACCCGCCCCGGTGGGGTGGGGGAGTACGCCACCCCCGTCGCCTTCCGGGTCGGCAAGGGTGCCGAGGGCGGGCCCCGGCGGGTCGCCGAGGTGCTGGCCGGCTCCCTGTCCCGCGAGCCCGAGATCCGGAGCGTCGTCGTCACCGGTGGCGGGTTCCTCAATTTCGAGCTGCTTCCGGCTTCCGCGGGCGAGCTGGTGCGCGAGGTGGCCGAGAAGGGCGCCGCCTACGGGTTCGCCCCCGCGCCCCTGCCCGTGGAGCCGGTCGAGCCGGTCCAGCCCGTCGGGCCCGTCGACGCCGATGCCGACGCTGATACCGATACCGGCACCCCCACCGACCTCCGCCGCCGCGTCGTCCGCGAGGTCGTCGTCCGGCTGCTCCGGGCCCGGGGCATCGCCGACCCGTACGACGGGCTGGACGTCGCCCCCCTCGCCCGCCGCGACGCCGACGCCGGCGCGCGGTACGGCGACCAGGCCGCCCGGTGGGCCATGCTCAGCGTGCCGCCCGCCGAGGCACCCGCCTTCCCCGCGACCCTGCTCGCGCAGACCGAGGGCAACCCCTTCTTCCTCGTCCGGTACGCCCACTCCCGCGCCCGCGCCCTGCTCCGCAACGCCGCCCAGCTCGGTTTCGCGCCCGAGGCCGGCGCCACCCCCGACCACCACCCGGTGCTCCGCGCCCTCGCCGAGTACCCCCTCGTACTGGAAGCGGCCGCCCACCACCGCGCGCCCGACCGGCTGGCCAGGCATCTCGTCACCCTCGGGGATGCCCTGCTCGACCTCCAGCACACGGTGCTGCCCCTCGGCGACGAGAAACCCTCGGCCGCCCACCGTTCCCGTCTGGCCCTCGTCGAGGCCGCCGGGACGGTGCTCGCGGGCGGCCTGTCCCTGCTCGGCATCGACGCACCCGAGACTTCGTAGACGCAGACCCAGAAAAGAGCCACGCCGTCATGAGCCGTTCCGCACACCCCGCAGGCCCCCGCCACGGTGACGTGCTGCCCGAGAGCCACTACACCGCGCCGCCGGCCGACCTCAATGCCCTGGACGAGAAGGTCTGGTCGCGGACCGTGCGCCGCAACGACGACGGCGTCGTGTCCGTCGGCGGCCTCGAAGTGACGCGCCTCGCCGAGGAGTTCGGCACCCCGGCCTACTTCCTCGACGAGACCGACTTCCGCGCTCGCTGCCGCGCCTGGGCCCACGCCTTCGGCGCCGACGCCGACGTCTTCTACGCCGGAAAGGCCTTCCTCTCCAAGGCCGTCGTGCGCTGGCTCAAGGAAGAGGGGCTCAACCTCGACGTGTGCTCCGCCGGCGAGCTGACCACCGCGCTCGCCGCCGAGATGCCCGCCGAGCGGATCGCGTACCACGGCAACAACAAGTCCGTCGCCGAGATCCGCCGCGCCATCGAGGCCGGCGTCGGCCGGATCGTGCTCGACTCCTTCCAGGAGATCGCCCGCGTCGCCCACGTCGCCGCCGAGCTGGGCAGGCGCCAGCGCGTCCAGATCCGCGTCACCGTCGGCGTCGAGGCGCACACCCACGAGTTCATCGCCACCGCCCACGAGGACCAGAAGTTCGGCATCGCCGTGGCCGGCGGCCAGGCCGCCGAGGCCGTGCGCCGCGCGCTGGGCCACGAGAGCCTGGAGCTCATCGGCATCCACTCCCACATCGGCTCGCAGATCTTCGACATGGCGGGCTTCGAGGTCTCGGCCCGCCGCGTCGTCCAGCTGCTCGCGGCCGTCCGCGACGAGCACGGCGTCGAGCTGCCCGAGATCGACCTCGGCGGCGGCCTCGGCATCGCCTACACCCCCGAGGACGACCCCCGCGAGCCGCACGAGATCGCGAAGGCCCTCGGCGAGATCGTCACCCGCGAGTGCGAGTCCGCCGGGCTGCGCACCCCGCGCATCTCCGTCGAGCCCGGCCGGGCGATCGTCGGCCCCACCGCCTTCACGCTGTACGAGGTGGGCACGGTCAAGCCGCTGGAGGGCCTGCGGACGTACGTGAGCGTCGACGGCGGCATGTCGGACAACATCCGCACCGCCCTGTACGACGCCGAGTACAGCGTGGCGCTCGTCTCGCGCCGCTCCGACGCGGAACCCATGCTGTCCCGTGTGGTCGGCAAGCACTGCGAGAGCGGTGACATCGTGGTCCGGGACGCGTTCCTGCCCGCCGACCTGGCGCCGGGCGACCTGATCGCCGTACCGGCGACCGGGGCGTACTGCCGCTCCATGGCGAGCAACTACAACCACGCGCTGCGCCCGCCCGTCGTCGCGGTCGGCGACGGGGAGGCGCGCGTGATCGTCCGGCGCGAGACGGAGGAGGATCTCCTGCGTCTCGACCTCGGATAAATGAAATAGACATCTCGCGATCTGGACAGGGGATGGAAAGTCCTGTCCAGTGCGTGAGACTGGTTCACACCGTGCTTGCACGAGCAAGCCGGGTCATGACGAAAGGCGTAGGTCGAAATGATGCGTACGCGTCCGCTGAAGGTGGCGCTGCTGGGCTGTGGAGTGGTCGGCTCAGAGGTGGCGCGCATCATGACGACGCACGCCGACGACCTCACAGCCAGGATCGGCGCGCCCGTGGAACTCGCGGGCGTCGCCGTGCGCCGTCCCTCCAAGGTGCGCGAGGGCATCGACCCCGCGCTGATCACCACCGACGCCACCGCGCTGCTCAAACGCGGTGACATCGACGTGGCCATCGAGGTCATCGGCGGCATCGAGCCCGCCCGCACCCTGATCACCACCGCCTTCGAGCACGGCATCTCCGTCGTCTCGGCGAACAAGGCGCTGCTGGCCCAGGACGGCGCCGCGCTGCACGCGGCCGCCGAGCAGGCGGGGCTCGACCTGTACTACGAGGCCGCCGTGGCCGGCGCCATCCCGCTGGTCCGCCCGATGCGCGAGTCCCTCGCGGGCGACAAGATCAACCGCGTGATGGGCATCGTCAACGGCACGACGAACTTCATCCTCGACAAGATGGACTCCACCGGCGCCGGGTACCAGGAGGCCCTCGACGAGGCCACCGCCCTCGGTTACGCGGAGGCCGACCCGACCGCCGACGTCGAGGGGTACGACGCCGCCGCCAAGGCCGCGATCCTCGCCGGCATCGCCTTCCACACCCGCGTCCGCCTCGACGACGTGTACCGCGAGGGCATGACCGAGGTCAGCGCCGCGGACTTCGCATCCGCCAAGCGGATGGGGTGCACCATCAAGCTCCTCGCCATCCTGGAGCGCGCGGCGGACGGCCAGTCCGTCACCGCCCGTGTCCACCCGGCGATGATCCCGCTCAGCCACCCGCTCGCCTCCGTCCGCGAGGCGTACAACGCCGTCTTCGTCGAGGCGGAGGCGGCCGGCCGGCTGATGTTCTACGGGCCCGGCGCGGGCGGCTCGCCGACCGCCTCCGCGGTCCTCGGCGACCTGGTCGCCGTCTGCCGGAACAAGCTCGCCGAGGCAACGGGGCCGGGCGAGTCGGCGTACACCCAGCTGCCGGTCAGCCCGATGGGCGAGGTCGTCACCCGCTACCACATCAGCCTCGATGTGGCGGACAAGCCGGGTGTCCTCGCGCAGGTGGCCACGGTGTTCTCGGAGCACGGCGTGTCCATCGACACCGTCCGCCAGCAGGGCAAGGACGGCGAGGCCAGCCTCGTCGTCGTCACCCACCGCGCGGCCGACGCGGCCCTCTCGGGGACCGTCGAGGCGCTGCGCAAGCTCGACACCGTGCGCGGTGTCGCCAGCATCATGCGTGTTGAAGGGGAGTAAAGGACCCATGAGCAGCAATCGCACCCATCAGTGGCGAGGGATCATCGAGGAGTACCGGGACCGGCTTCCGGTCACGGAGACGACTCCCGTGGTCACTCTCCGCGAGGGTGGCACCCCGCTCGTCCCGGCCCAGGTCCTCTCCGAGCGCACGGGCTGTGAGGTCCACCTCAAGGTGGAGGGCGCGAACCCGACGGGTTCCTTCAAGGACCGCGGCATGACCATGGCGATCACGAAGGCGAAGGAGGAGGGCGCCAAGGCGGTCATCTGCGCCTCCACCGGCAACACCTCCGCCTCCGCCGCCGCGTACGCGGTGCGCGCCGGGATGGTCAGCGCCGTCCTCGTACCGCAGGGCAAGATCGCGCTGGGCAAGATGGGTCAGGCGCTGGTGCACGGCGCCAAGATCCTCCAGGTGGACGGCAACTTCGACGACTGCCTCACCCTCGCCCGCCGGCTCTCCGACAACTACCCGGTGGCGCTGGTCAATTCGGTGAACCCGGTGCGCATCGAGGGCCAGAAGACGGCCGCGTTCGAGATCGTCGACGCGCTCGGCGACGCCCCCGACATCCACGTCCTGCCGGTCGGCAACGCGGGCAACATCACCGCGTACTGGAAGGGCTTCAAGGAGTACGCGGCCGACGGCCTCGCCACCCGCACCCCGCGGGTCTGGGGCTTCCAGGCCTCCGGCTCGGCGCCCATCGTGCGCGGCGAGCCGGTGAAGGAGCCGCACACCATCGCCACCGCGATCCGCATCGGCAACCCGGCCTCCTGGGACTACGCCCTCGCGGCCCGCGACGAGTCGGGCGGCTTCATCGACGAGGTGACTGACCGTCAGATCCTGGCCGCCTACCGCCTGTTGGCCTCGCAGGAGGGCGTCTTCGTGGAGCCCGCCTCCGCCGCCTCCGTGGCCGGCCTGCTGAAGGCCGCCGAGCAGGGCAAGGTCGACCCGGGCCAGAAGATCGTGTGCACCGTCACCGGCAACGGCCTGAAGGACCCCGACTGGGCGATCGCCGGCGCCCCGCAGCCGGTCACCGTCCCGGTCGACGCCGAGGCCGCCGCGGTGCGGCTGGGCCTGGTCTAGGACGCCGGAGGGGCCTCCCGTACGCCCGTACGGGAGGCTCCCGCGTAACCGGACCCCCGGTTCGGCCGTTGGCCAGAACCGTGAACGGGTCGCCGCGCCGGACGGCGCAAACCGGCAAGACGGGCCGTACGCAGACAAACGGGCGAGGGTCGCCGCGACACGCATCGTGCGCCTCCTGTGCGCCCTATGTCGCGACAGAACCTTCCTTCGATAGGCTGTACTTACATCCGACCCGCCGCATATGCCCATGGTGCTGCCCCCGGGGCCTTCGGATGTCGTACGAAGTCAAGTACATTCACCGCGAACATCTCGCACAGTCACAAGGAGTGTCATCGAGCGATGGCCGGTCCAGCGTTCCGCGCCGCCGCCGTACGGGTGCGCGTCCCCGCCTCCAGCGCCAACCTCGGCCCGGGCTTCGACGCCCTCGGCCTGGCCCTGGGGCTCTACGACGACGTGGTCGTCCGGGTGGCCGACTCCGGCCTGAACATCGACATCGCGGGAGAGGGCGCCGACAGCCTGCCCCGCGACGAGAGCCACCTGCTCGTACGCTCCATGCGCACCGCCTTCGACCTGCTGGGCGGCCAGCCGCGCGGCCTGGAGGTCGTCTGCGCCAACCGCATCCCCCACGGCCGGGGCCTCGGCTCGTCCTCCGCGGCCATCTGCGCCGGCATCGTCGCCGCCCGCGCCGTGACCATAGGCGGGGAGAACAAGCTCGACGACGCCGCGCTGCTGGAACTGGCCACCGAGATCGAGGGCCACCCCGACAACGTCGCGGCCTGCCTCCTCGGCGGTTTCACCCTGGCCTGGATGGACGGGGGCGCCGCCAGGGCCATCAGGATGGACCCCTCGGATTCCATCGTTCCGGTGGTCTTCGTCCCCTCCAAGCCCGTGCTGACCGAGACCGCCCGCGGCCTGCTGCCGCGCAACGTCCCGCACGTCGACGCCGCCGTCAACGCCGGCCGCGCCGCGCTGCTCGTCGAGGCCCTCACCAGGCGCCCCGAGCTGCTGCTGCCCGCCACCGAGGACCGGCTGCACCAGGAATACCGGGCCCCTGCGATGCCGGAGAGCGTCGCACTGGTCAACCGGCTGCGCGCGGACGGAGTCCCCGCGGTCATCTCCGGCGCGGGACCCACCGTCCTCGCGCTGGCCGAGAACGGCACGGCCGACAAGGTCGCGCTGCTCGCGGGCGAGGGATGGGCGGCCAACCGGCTGGCCCTCGACTCCGCGGGTGCGAGCGTGCTGCCGCTCGCTGGCTAGGTCCTGCTGGTACCGCCCTTGTCGGAAGGGCGCGATTGCCGGTGAGTGAGAGGGGGAATGTCTGTTGGATCCGGTAGTGTTAACCTCAAGTACGCATCCAAAGCCGTCGTGGCTCGGTGCTCAGTGTCCCCTTCAGGGACCACCCTTCTTCCGGGAGCCTCCCCAACTGCTTTGATCACTGCCAGGCAGTTTCGAGCACGCTCCGGAATCGGCGTGACATTCCCACGCTTCCAGCTGGGGGGCTTCTCGCCGGAACCCATGCACGTATTCCTCCGCCGTACCTCTACCGGCGGACCACCGCCCCGACTCGGACCGCACACCAGGGACCGAGGTCGGACAGCACAACCGGTCGCCGAGCCAGACAGGCCGACGTCCGCTCCAGGGAAGGACCCTTCGTGAGCGACACCACCGATCTGATGGGCGCTGCCGACACCAGTGTCGACACCAGCGCGCCCGCGGGTGCTGCTACCCCCAAGCGCCGCCGCGCCGGCACCGGCCTCGAGGGCATGGTCCTGGCCGAGCTCCAGCAGGTCGCCTCGGGCCTCGGGATCAGGGGCACCGCGCGCATGCGCAAGAGCCAGCTGATCGAGGTCATCAAGGAGGCGCAGGCCGGAGGCGGCAGCGCCGCCCCCGCCAAGAGCGCCGGCGAGACCGCCGAGACCAAGCCCAAGCGCCGCGCCACCTCCAAGGCCCGCACCGGCGAGACCGCCGAGGCGCCGGCCGAGGCCCCCGCCGCCGCGCGTGCCGAGAAGCCGGCCGCCCAGCAGCAGATCGACATCCCGGGCCAGCCGGCCGGGGGCACCGCCCGTACGGGCGACGCCGAGCGCGGGGCGGACGACGCCCCGGCCGGCGAGCGCCGCCGCCGCCGTGCCACCGCCGCCGCCGGCAGCCCCGCCGGTGCCGAGGCGCCGGCGCAGGCCGAGGCCAAGGCCGAGGCCCAGACCGACGGCAAGGCCGAAGCGGCCACCGCTGTCTCCGCCCCGCAGGACGGTGCCGAGGGCCGTGGCCGCCGGGACCGCCGTGACCGCGGCGAGCGTGGCGAGCGCGGTCAGCGCGACCGCCGCGAGCGCGGCAAGGGCGACGAGCAGGGTGGCCAGCAGGGTCAGGGCGGCCAGCGCCAGCAGCAGGCCGGCCGCGGCCAGCAGAACACCGGGCCGCAGGACGACTTCGACGACGAGGGCGGCCGCCGTGGCCGTCGCGGCCGCTACCGCGACCGCCGTGGCCGCCGTGGCCGCGACGAGTTCGGTGCGAGCGAGCCGCAGGTCGCCGACGACGACGTGCTGATCCCCGTCGCGGGCATCCTCGACATCCTCGACAACTACGCCTTCATCCGGACCTCCGGCTACCTGCCCGGCCCGAACGACGTGTACGTCTCCCTCGCCCAGGTCCGCAAGAGCGGCCTGCGCAAGGGCGACCACGTCACCGGTGCCGTGCGCCAGCCGAAGGAGGGCGAGCGCCGCGAGAAGTTCAACGCGCTGGTGCGCCTGGACTCGGTCAACGGCATGGCGCCGGAGTCCGGCCGCGGCCGCCCCGAGTTCAACAAGCTCACCCCGCTCTACCCGCAGGACCGGCTCCGTCTGGAGACCGACCCGGGCGTGCTGACCACCCGCATCATCGACCTCGTGTCGCCGATCGGAAAGGGCCAGCGCGGTCTGATCGTGGCCCCGCCGAAGACCGGTAAGACCATGATCATGCAGGCGATCGCCAACGCGATCACCCGCAACAACCCCGAGTGCCACCTGATGGTCGTCCTGGTCGACGAGCGTCCGGAAGAGGTCACCGACATGCAGCGGTCGGTCAAGGGCGAGGTCATCTCCTCGACCTTCGACCGCCCGGCCGAGGACCACACCACGGTCGCCGAGCTGGCCATCGAGCGCGCCAAGCGCCTCGTCGAGCTGGGTCACGACGTGGTCGTCCTGCTGGACTCGATCACCCGTCTGGGCCGCGCGTACAACCTCGCGGCGCCCGCCTCCGGCCGCATCCTGTCCGGTGGTGTCGACTCGACCGCGCTCTACCCGCCGAAGCGCTTCTTCGGTGCCGCGCGCAACATCGAGGACGGCGGCTCGCTGACCATCCTGGCCACCGCGCTGGTCGAGACCGGCTCGCGCATGGACGAGGTGATCTTCGAGGAGTTCAAGGGCACCGGCAACATGGAGCTCAAGCTCGACCGGAAGCTCGCCGACAAGCGCATCTTCCCGGCCGTCGACGTCGACCCGTCGGGCACCCGCAAGGAGGAGATCCTCCTCAACAGCGAGGAGCTCAGCATCGTCTGGAAGCTGCGCCGGGTGCTGCACGCGCTCGACTCGCAGCAGGCGATCGAGCTGCTGCTCGACAAGATGAAGCAGACGAAGTCGAACGCCGAGTTCCTGATGCAGATCGCCAAGACGACCCCGTCGTCCGGCAAGAACGACGACTGACGCGGAACGAGCGGCCCGGCCGGAACCGGAACGGGCTTCTCCGGCGTCTAGGACACCGCCCTCGTCACTTCGGTGACGGGGGCGGTGTTCTGCGTCTGCGGGGGATCGCTCCCCGAGGCGCGCGCGGGGCCGAACCACCCGACACCGCCGAGGAGTTCGGCACCGGTACGGTCCCGCGGCCGCGCCGGCCCGCCCCGTTGCGGACGCCGGGCTTCCACCCGGTGTACGCGGTGCACGGCCCGTACGCGAACATCGTTGCGCGGCAGTCGCCCACCGGCTGCCCCTGCCCTGCGGCGGCCCCCGCCGCCGCCCGAACCGAAGGAATGCGCGTGCAGATACGCACTCGTGCCGCCCGGCCGTGGCGCAGGCCCGGAACAGTGGTCTCCGTGGCCCTGGCCGTCACCGCCCTGATCGGTACGGGACTGACCGCCACCGCGGCCCAGGCGGCGGCGCCCGCGGCCGTGGAGTCCCCGCTCGTCACCGAGGTGGACACGGCCGGCACCCCGGCGGCCGGCACCTCCGCGGCCGGGACCGTAACGGACGACCGGGACATCGCCGAGCGCGTCGCCGGCTCCCTCGACGCGCGCCGGCGCAAGGCCGCCGAGTCGGGGGCGAAGCCCTCGGCGCCGATGATCATCGGCGGCGGCGCGGAGAGCATCGCCAACGCCCCGTGGATGGCACAGCTCCACTTCTTCGACGACCAGGACACCGAGGACCCCGAGGACGACCTCGGGTTCTTCTGCGGCGGCACCGTCGTCACCCCGACGAAGATCGTCACTGCCGCCCACTGCGTCGACGGCCTCGACTGGACCCTCGACAGCTTCGTCGTCGTCGGCACCAGCCGGCTGCCGACCGTCAACGACGACGACTCGGTCGACTGGCACGGCGGCACGTACCGCTTCGTGAAGCGCCAGTGGAAGCACCCGTCGTACGACGTCGCCACCACCGACAACGACGTGGCCGTCCTCACGCTCAGCTCGCCGGTGACCGTCAAGAACCTGCCGATCGCCCGCTCCACGGACACCTCGCTCTACCAGACGGGGGCCACGGCCAGCGTGTACGGCTGGGGCCGCTACAGCTCGACGAGCGAGGACATCTCCCCGTACCTCAAGCGCGCCGACCTCCCGCTCGTCGCCGACACCACCTGCGACGACTACTGGGGAGACCAGCTGGTCAAGGGCCACATGCTCTGCGCCGGCACCCCGGCCTCCGGCAAGGACGCCGGCACCACCTCGTCCTGCATGGGCGACTCCGGCGGCCCGCTGGTCCGCAGCGGCCGGCTGATCGGCATCGTCTCCTGGGGCTCCGTCACCTGCGTGAACGAGGGCTCGTACGGGGTGTACGCCAAGGTCACCGCGTACGCCGGCCCGATCCGCGCCCGCGTGTACGACGCCAACTGGAGCGGTGACTCCACGGCCGACCTGCTCGCCCGCGGCAGCTCCAGCAAGTCGGTGTACCCCTTCCACTCCCGGGTCTCCGGCTACAGCCGGCAGAGCGCCTGGACCACGCTGGCCTCGGCCAACCTGATCACCCAGACCGACCTCGACCGCGACGGCCGCCAGGACGTCGTCCGCCGTGACACCGGCGGGGCCGTGTACTGGTCGCACTACGTCTCCGGCACCGGCTGGGTGCACACCAAGGTCGTGAGCGACTGGAGCACCCGCCGCCAGATCGTCGCCCCCGGCGACGTGACCGGCGACGACGTGCCGGACCTGCTCAGCGTCACCGAGTCCGGCAACCTCTACGTCTACCCGGGCAAGGGCGACGGCACCTTCGCCGCCTCGGTCCTGGTCGGTCCCGGCTGGCAGGCGTACGGCATGGTCCGCGGCCACGGCGACTTCACCGGCGACGGCAAGGCCGACCTGGTGGCCCGCGACGCGGCCGGCGCCCTGTGGCTGTACAAGGGCACCGGCACCGCCGGGACCTCCGCCTTCGCCGCCCGCGTCAAGATCGGCGGCGGCTGGAACACGTACAACCGGATCGTCGCCGTCGGCGACGTGAACACCGACGGCCGGGCCGACCTGCTGGCCCGCGACGCGGCCGGCGCCCTGTGGCTCTACAAGGGCACCGGTTCGGCCACCCCGAGTGCGACGTTCGCCACACGTGTCGCATTCGGAACCGGTTTCGGCGGATACGACCTGCTCGGTTAAAGCCCAGGTGAGCGCCGGACGACAGGCCGGCGCCACCTCCTCCGCACCGTCACGCCGTGCCCACCGTCTCCACGCGGTGGGCACGGCGCGTCGTGCAACCCTTCGGCGGGATCCCCCGTCTCTCCTGGCGGAACGCGGGAGGGGAAGCGGCAGACCCGGGGATGATCGCGGAGACGAGGAGAGCATGACCGAGCAGAGCACGCGTGCGGGGAACGGCAAGGGCCGACGGCGCAAGCGCCCGCCGACGCGACGCAGGGCGCTCGGCGTCGCCGCGTGGACGGCCGCCGGCGTGGTGGCGCTCGGCGGCGTGGGCCTCGGCTACGTGTACGTGAAGTTCAACGGCAACCTCAAGAGCGTCGACATCGACGCGGCCCTCGGCGACGACCGCCCGGCCGACGTCGACAACGGCTCGATGGACATCCTGGTCCTGGGCTCCGACTCCCGCTCCGGCGCCAACGGGGAGTACGGCGCCGACGACGGCGGCTCCGCCCGCTCGGACACGGCGATGATCGTCCACCTCTACGAGGGCCACAAGAAGGCCGCGGTCATATCCATACCCCGGGACACCCTGGTCACGAGGCCCTCCTGCGCCACCGACGGCGGCGGCACGGACCCGGGCGGCCGGCGGCAGATGTTCAACGAGTCCTTCACCGTGGGCGGCCCGGCCTGCGCGGTGAAGACCGTCGAGAAGATGTCCGGCATCCGCATGGACCACTACCTCGAGGTCGACTTCACCGGCTTCAAGAAGATCATCGACAAGCTGGGCGGCGTCGAGGTCACCACCACCAAGCCGATCAAGGACGGGGCCAGCCACCTCGACCTCGCCGCCGGCACCCACAAGCTCGACGGCGAGCAGTCCCTGGGCCTGGTCCGCACCCGCAAGAGCGTGGGCGACGGCAGCGACCTCGGCCGCATCCAGCTCCAGCAGGCCTTCATCAAGGCGCTCATCAAGCAGGTCAAGAGCATCGGGGTGTTCGACGACCCCAAGCGCCTGCTCGACGTGGCGGACACCGCCACCAAGGCCATCACCACCGACCGCAAGCTCGGGGACGTGAAGTCGCTGATGGGCTTCGCCGCCGGACTGGAGGGCATCGAGCCCTCCGGGATGCAGATGGTCACCCTCCCGGTGGGCGCCGACGCCGCCGACCCCAACCGCGTCGTCCCGCTGGAGAAGGAGACCGGGCTCATCTGGGCCGCGCTCCTCAGGGACCGGCCGCTGCCGGCCGCGGCGCTGGAGACGGGCGCGAAGGGCCAGGCCGAGGGGATCCTGAAGTAGCACCCGGAGGCCCCCGGAATAGACCGGCACCCGGGTCGGTTGACCACAGCGTCCCGCAATTTTGACAGGCGTCCCGGTCCTGGCAGACTGGTACGTCGGCCCCGGTTCACGCAGCGCGCAATTCCGCCCCTGCGACCCGGCGCCCTCCCGAAACTAGGAGACACCTTGAAGCGCGAGATCCACCCCGAGTACGTCGAGACCCAGGTCAGCTGCACCTGTGGCGCGTCGTTCACCACCCGCAGCACCCTGACCGAGGGCACCATCCGTGCCGAGGTCTGCTCCGAGTGCCACCCGTTCTACACGGGCAAGCAGAAGATCCTCGACACCGGTGGCCGCGTGGCCCGCTTCGAGGCCCGCTTCGGCAAGGCTGCCGGCTCCAAGAAGTAGCGAGCCACGGCGCCGGTCGCCGGCTGCCCCCGGTCTCCCGGGGGCGGCCCGACCGGCGCCTTTGTCGTCCCGCGGGCGTGGCCCCGTACGCCGCCCCGGCGGCCGGCGGCCCCCGCACCCCCGCAGCCCTTTCGCTCATTCACTCCAGGAGTCCCCCGATGTTCGAGGCGGTCGAGGAACTGGTCGGCGAGCACGCCGACCTCGAGAAGCAGCTCGCCGACCCGTCGGTCCACTCCGACCAGGCCAACGCGCGCAAGCTGAACAAGCGCTACGCGGAGCTGACCCCCATCGTGGGCACCTTCCGCGCCTGGAAGCAGACCGGCGACGACATCGACACCGCCAAGGAGCTCGCGGCCGACGACCCGGACTTCGCGGCCGAGGTCAAGGAGCTCACCGCGCAGCGCGAGGAGCTCACCGAGAAGCTCCGCCTGCTGCTGGTGCCGCGCGACCCGAGCGACGACAAGGACGTCCTCCTGGAGATCAAGGCGGGCGCGGGCGGCGACGAGTCCGCCCTGTTCGCCGGCGACCTGCTGCGCATGTACCTGCGCTACGCCGAGCGCGTGGGCTGGAAGACCGAGATCATCGACTCCACCGAGTCCGAGCTCGGCGGCTACAAGGACGTCCAGGTCGCCGTGAAGACCAAGGGCGGCCAGGGCGCGACCGAGCCCGGCCAGGGCGTCTGGGCCCGCCTGAAGTACGAGGGCGGCGTGCACCGCGTGCAGCGCGTGCCGGCCACCGAGTCCCAGGGCCGGATCCACACCTCCGCCGCCGGCGTCCTCGTGACCCCGGAGGCCGAGGAGGTCGACGTCGAGATCAACATGAACGACCTCCGCATCGACGTGTACCGCTCCTCCGGCCCCGGCGGCCAGTCCGTCAACACCACCGACTCCGCCGTGCGCATCACGCACCTCCCGACCGGCGTCGTGGCGTCCTGCCAGAACGAGAAGAGCCAGCTCCAGAACAAGGAGCAGGCCATGCGCATCCTCCGCTCGCGGCTGCTGGCCGCCGCGCAGGAGGCCGCCGAGCAGGAGGCCGCCGACGCCCGCCGCAGCCAGGTGCGCACCGTCGACCGGTCCGAGAAGATCCGTACGTACAACTTCCCGGAGAACCGGATCTCGGACCACCGGGTCGGGTTCAAGGCGTACAACCTGGACCAGGTCCTCGACGGCGACCTCGACGCGGTCATCCAGGCCTGCGTCGACGCCGACTCCGCCGCGAAGCTCGCGGCCGCGCAGTAAGACGCAAGACGCGCCGTAACACCGCGCGGTAACACCTCGTACGGACTCGCTGGAGGAAGCGTGAACCTGCTGCTCGCGGAGGTGGCCCAGGCCACCCAGCGGCTGGCCGCCGCGGGCGTGCCCTCACCGCGCTTCGACGCGGAGGAGCTCGCCGCCTTCGTCCACGGCGTCAAACGGGGAGAGCTGCACACCGTCAAGGACGCCGACTTCGACGCGCGCTACTGGGAAGCCGTGGCGCGCCGCGAGGCCCGCGAGCCGCTGCAGCACATCACCGGGCGCGCCTTCTTCCGCTACCTGGAGCTCCAGGTGGGGCCGGGCGTCTTCGTGCCGCGGCCCGAGACCGAGTCGGTCGTGGACTGGGCCATACACGCCGTACGGGCGATGGACGTGGTCGAGCCGCTGATCGTGGACCTGTGCACCGGCTCCGGCGCCATCGCGCTGGCCATGGCGCAGGAGGTGCCGCGCTCCCGGGTGCACGCCGTCGAGCTGTCCGAGGACGCCCTGGTCTGGACGCGCAAGAACGCGGACGGCTCGCGCGTCACCGTCCACCAGGGCGACGCGCTCACCGCGCTGCCCGAGCTGGACGGCCAGGTGGACCTGGTGATCTCCAACCCGCCGTACATCCCGCTCACCGAGTGGGAGTACGTCGCCCCCGAGGCCCGGGACCACGACCCGGAGATGGCGCTGTTCTCGGGCGAGGACGGCCTCGACACCATCCGGGGCCTGGAGCGCACCGCGCACCGGCTGCTGCGTCCCGGCGGCGTCGTCGTGATCGAGCACGCCGACACCCAGGGCGGCCAGGTCCCGTGGATCTTCGCCGAGGAGCGGGGCTGGGCCGACGCCGCCGACCACCCGGACCTGAACAACCGGCCGCGCTTCGCCACCGCCCGCAAGGCGCTGCCGTGATCACCCCCGACCCCGCCCCGACCACGTTCCACGAGGAGGCCCGCTGATGGCCCGGCGATACGACTGCAACGACGCGACGGACCGCAAGACGGGCCTGCGCGAAGCCGCGTCCGCCGTGCGCCGCGGCGAGCTCGTGGTCCTCCCCACGGACACCCTGTACGGGATCGGCGCCGACGCCTTCAGCTCCGAGGCCGTCGCCGACCTGCTGCGTGCCAAGGGCCGCGGCCGCAGCATGCCCACCCCCGTGCTGATCGGCTCCCCGAACACCCTCCACGGCCTCGTCACGGACTTCTCCGAGCAGGCCTGGGAGCTGGTCGACGCCTTCTGGCCGGGCGCCCTCACGCTGGTCGCGCGGCACCAGCCCTCCCTCCAGTGGGACCTCGGCGAGACCGGCGGCACGGTGGCCGTGCGCATGCCGCTGCACCCGGTGGCGATCGAGCTGCTGACCGAGGTCGGCCCGATGGCGGTCTCCTCGGCCAACCTCTCCGGCCACCCGGCGCCCGAGGACTGCGACGCGGCCCGCGAGATGCTCGGCGACTCCGTCTCCGTCTACCTCGACGGCGGCCCGACCCCCGGCATCCAGCCGTCCTCGATCGTCGACGTCACCGGCAAGGTGCCCGTCCTGCTGCGGGAAGGCGCCCTGACGGCGCAGCAGCTGCGGGAGGTCGTACCCGACCTCGAGGTGGCGCCGTGAGCCCTGAGGGCCGTGGCATAGATGGGACCGCCTTCCGCATCCTCCATGTCAGCACCGGCAACGTCTGCCGGTCCCCGATCACCGAGCGGCTGACCCGGCACGCCCTGGTGGAGCGCCTCGGCGAGCCGCTCCCGGGCGCCGACGGCGCCCACCGCATCGGGGGCCTCATCGTCGAGAGCGCGGGCACCTGGGGGCACGAGGGTGCTCCGATGGAGGCCAACGCCGCCGAGGTCCTGGCCGACTTCGGCGCCGACGCCTCCGGGTTCACCGGGCGCGAGCTGCTGGACGAACACGTCATCCGGGCGGACCTGGTGCTGACCGCCACCCGGGACCACCGGGCGCAGGTCATCTCCATGGGCCACTCGGCGGGTCTGCGCACCTTCACGCTGAAGGAGTTCACCCGTCTGGTGCGGGCCATAGACCCCGCCACGCTGCCGCCCCTGGACGAGGGGACCGACGGCATGGTGGAGCGCGCCAGGGCCCTCGTACGGGCCGCCGCGGCCCTGCGCGGGTGGCTGCTGGCCCCCAGCGCGGAGGCGGACGAGGTGTACGACCCGTACGGCGCACCCATCTCGTTCTTCCGCTCCATCGGCGACGAGATCCAGCAGGCCCTCGATCCGGTGGTCACCGCCCTGACCGGGGTCGGCGCCCGCCACTGAGGCGCCGCCGCCGAGGCGCTGCCACCGAGGGCTGCCGAGGCGCCGGCCGGACGGCACGGCTCGCGGGCAATCCGTCCGTTTCCGGTGCGTTTGGGAGGGGTGCGGCCTACAGTGGCCGTACTGCACCCCCACGCGCCGGAGCCGCGCCATGACCGTCACACAGGTTCACCGCCCCTGGGCAGCCGACTTCGACGCCCTGCGCCGGCAGGATCCCGAGCTGGCCGACGTCCTGCTGGGGGAGACCCGCCGGCAGGCGCGCGGGCTCCAGCTGATCGCCGCCGAGAACTTCAACTCCCCCGCGGTGCTGGCCGCTCTGGGCTCGCCCCTGGCGAACAAGTACGCCGAGGGCTACCCCGGCAAGCGCCACCACGGCGGGTGCGAGTACGTGGACGTGGCCGAGCGCATCGCCTGCGACCGGGCCACCGCCCTGTTCGGCGCCGAGCACGCGAACGTCCAGCCGCACTCCGGGTCGGCGGCCGTGCTGGCCGTGTACGCCGCGCTGCTGCGGCCGGGGGACACCGTGCTGGCGATGGGCCTCCCGTTCGGCGGACACCTCACCCACGGCTCGCCCGCCAACTTCTCCGGCCGCTGGTTCTCCTTCGTCCCGTACGGCGTCGACGCCGAGACCGGGCTGATCGACTACGAGCAGGTGTGGGCGCTGGCCGACAAGCACCGCCCCAAGGCCATCGTGGTCGGCTCGATCTCGTACCCGCGGCACCCGGACTACCTCGCCTTCCGCGAGATCGCCGACGAGGTGGGCGCCTACCTGGTCGCCGACGCCGCGCACCCGATCGGACTGGTGGCCGGCGGAGCGGCCCCCAGCCCCGTCCCGTACGCCGACGTCGTCTGCGCCACCACGCACAAGGTGCTGCGCGGCCCCCGCGGCGGCATGATCCTGTGCGGCGCGAACCTGGCGGAGCGGGTCGACCGCGCGGTGTTCCCCTTCACGCAGGGCGGCGCGCAGATGCACACGATCGCGGCCAAGGCGGTGGCGTTCGGAGAGGCCGGGGCGCCCGCGTTCGCCACGTACGCCCATCAGGTGGTCACCAATGCGAGGGTTCTCGCGGCGGCCCTGGAGCGGGAGGGGCTGTCGGTCGTCACCGGCGGCACCGACACCCACCTGATCACCGCGGATCCCGCGCCGCTGGGCGTCGACGGGCCGACGGCCCGGGGCCGGCTGGCCGCCGCGGGGATGGTCCTCGACACCTGCGCGCTGCCGTACGGGAACCAGCGGGGCATCCGGCTCGGCACGGCGGCGGTCACCACCCAGGGGATGGCGGAGGCCGAGATGGAGCGGATCGCGGCCCTCTTCGGCGCGGCCGTACGGGGCGAGAGCACCGGCCCCGAGGAGGCGGCGGAGCTGGCCGGGGCGTTCCCCCCGTATCCCGTCCCGGAGGGGCACTGAGCCGTCCGCAACCGGGCAGGGGTGAACGTGTGTCCTCACCTCGGGGGGCATCGCAGCTAATGTGTGGGGCTGAGATGGCCGGCGATACATCTGGGGCAGCCCGTGCGTGAATACCTGCTGACGCTGTGCGTCACGGTCGCGGTGACCTACCTGCTGACCGGACCCGTGCGGAAGTTCGCGATCGCGGCCGGGGCGATGCCGGAGATCCGGGCGCGCGACGTGCACCGCGAACCGACTCCGCGCCTCGGCGGCATCGCCATGTTCGGCGGGCTGTGCGCGGGTCTGCTGGTGGCGGACCACCTGGAGAACCTCAACGGCGTCTTCGAGCTGTCGAACGAACCACGGGCGCTGCTCTCCGGGGCGGCGCTGATCTGGCTGGTGGGCGTCCTCGACGACAAGTTCGAGATCGACGCGCTGATCAAGCTCGGCGCGCAGATGATCTCGGCGGGCGTGATGGTCATGCAGGGCCTGACCATCCTGTGGCTGCCCATCCCGTTCGTCGGGACGGTCTCGCTCACCCAGTGGCAGGGCAACCTGCTGACGGTCGCGCTGGTGGTCATCACCATCAACGCGGTGAACTTCGTGGACGGCCTGGACGGCCTCGCGGCCGGCATGGTGTGCATCGCCTCGGCGGCGTTCTTCCTGTACGCATACCGCATCTGGTTCGGCTACGGCATCGAGGCGGCGGCCCCCGCGACCCTCTTCGCGGCCATCCTGATGGGCATGTGCCTGGGCTTCCTGCCGCACAACATGCACCCCGCCCGGATCTTCATGGGCGACTCGGGGTCGATGCTGATCGGCCTGGTGCTGGCGGCGGCGGCCATCTCCATCACCGGCCAGGTCGACCCCGACGCCATGGCCCTCTGGGCCGGCGGCGAGCGGAACGCGACCCACGCGATGCTGCCCGTCTTCATCCCGCTGGTGCTGCCGCTGACCATCATCGCGATCCCGATGGCCGACCTGATCCTGGCCATCGTGCGGCGGACCTGGAACGGCCAGTCGCCCTTCGCGGCCGACCGCGGCCACCTGCACCACCGGCTGCTGGAAATCGGTCATTCGCACAGCCGCGCGGTGCTGATCATGTACTTCTGGTCGGCGCTGATCGCCTTCGGTGCGGTGGCGTACTCGGTGCACTCCGCCTCGATGTGGATCGTGCTGCTGATCGTCGCGCTGAGTGCCGTCGGCCTGGTCCTGCTGCTCCTGCCGCGCTTCACGCCGCGTGCACCGCGCTGGGCGGAGAGCCTGGTCCCGCCCCGCTACCGGCACTCGGCGCGGGCGGCCGAGGCGGCCGCCGAGGCCGCCGCGCTGGACACCACGGGCGAGGAGCCGGTCCGTACGCCGGTCGTCGCCGGGGTCTCGGGCGTCAACGGAGCGACCGCCGTGGGCCCCCGTTCGCGCTTCCCCGACCGGCGTAAGGCCGGTTCGGCGCGCTGACGTAAGGGACATCCGCGCCCTATACCAGACAAACCAAAGGCCTGTCTTGCACAGACGCGCGGATTAACTCTCATGTGTGACAGTCGGCACACCCAGCAGGTAAAGACCTCATCAAATAGTTTGTGATACCGTTCACTAAACCCGGCGACAGAGCCGAAGGACCGTAGTGCGACGGTCCATCGGCCCGAGGCTCGACCTCGGTCCGGGCTTACGCTCGTGCCTGTACGAGACCCCCTGTGCACCACCCCCACCACCACGCGGAGTAACCCGTCATGCGGTCGAATGACGCCCGATCTCTCCTGCACGCCGCCGTACCCACCGCTGTCGCCGGCGCCATCGCCGCGATCGTCAGCGGCGTGGTCGCCGGCGGCAAGGGTGCGGTCGGCGCCGTCGTCGCCACCCTGGTGGTGATCCTGTTCATGGGTCTCGGGCTGGTCGTACTCCAGCGCACGGCACGTTCTCTGCCGCACCTTTTCCAGGCCATGGGGCTCATGCTCTACACGGCCCAGATTCTGCTGCTGTTCATCTTCGTCGCCGTGTTCAAGAACACCACGCTGTTCCATCCCAAGGCCTTCGCGATCACGCTGGTGGTCACGACCCTGGTGTGGATCGGCGCGCAGACCCGGGCGCACATGAAGGCCAAGATCCTTTACGTCGAACCCGATTCCGACGCTGACAAGCCCGGAAACTCGGGGTCGAAGCCGTGAAAGGTAGGGCCGGGATAAGCGCGCGTTCGGGATCCTGCTATCGTCCGGTGCCAACTGCGGCACTGCGGGCGCGGGCATCTGAGCTGACGCCTGCTCATTCGCGAGGCTCAATGCCTGACAGCCGCCCCCACATCCGTAACACCAGTCCAGTGCCGAACCGCGGCTGCGCGCCGCGCCGACACAACGAGGTTGCCGTACCTATGCGCCACGCTGAAGGAGCCCGCGGTGAGTGCTGACCTGACGCAGGTGCTCGCTTTCGAGACCGACTGTCACATCTTCGACGGATGTGGCTTCCCCGGCCCGGGCCTGCACTCGTTCCTCTTCGAGCCGCTGTGGGGAAACGCCGACGGTAACGGCGCGTACTTCAACAAGCCGATGCTGCTGGCGCTCCTGGGCTCCGTCATCATCGTGGGCTTCTTCTGGGCCGCCTTCCGCAAGCCGAAGGTCGTCCCCGGCAAGCTCCAGATGGTCGCCGAGGCCGGCTACGACTTCGTCCGCCGCGGCATCGTCTACGAGACGCTGGGCAAGAAGGAGGGCGAGAAGTACGTCCCCTTCATGGTCGCGACGTTCTTCTTCGTCTGGATGCTGAACCTCTGGTCGATCATCCCGGTCGCCCAGTTCCCGGTGACCTCGATCATCGCGTACCCCGCCGTGCTGGCCGCGATCGTCTACTTCATCTGGATGTCGGTCACCTTCAAGCGCCACGGCTTCGTCGGCGGCCTGAAGAACCTCACCGGCTACGACAAGTCGCTCGGTGGCGTCCTTCCGCTGGTCATGGTCATCGAGTTCTTCTCGAACGTCCTGGTCCGCCCCTTCACCCACGCGGTCCGACTCTTCGCCAACATGTTCGCGGGTCACACCCTGCTGCTGCTCTTCACGATCGCCAGCTGGTACCTGCTGAACGGCATCGGCATCGCCTACGCGGGCGTCTCGTTCGTGATGGTCATCGTGATGACCGCCTTCGAGCTCTTCATCCAGGCCGTCCAGGCGTACGTCTTCGTGCTCCTGGCCTGCAGCTTCATCCAGGGCGCGCTCGCCGAGCACCACTGAGCCAGGCCCGCTCCGCTCAGCCCCCCGATTCGTCCGGTGGCCAACCCCCACCGGTCCGTGAAAGAGAAGGAAGAACTGGCATGTCCCAGACCCTTGCCGCCGTCACCGGCTCCCTCAGCTCCGTTGGCTACGGTCTCGCGGCCATCGGCCCCGGCGTCGGCGTCGGCATCATCTTCGGCAACGGCACCCAGGCCCTGGCCCGCCAGCCCGAGGCCGCCGGTCTGATCCGCGCCAACCAGATCCTCGGCTTCGCCTTCTGTGAGGCGCTCGCCCTCATCGGTCTGGTTATGCCGTTCGTCTACAGCTGACGAACCGCGACCACTAGTCCGATTCGACGAAAGGCACTGATGTGAACCTCCTGGTTCTCGCATCCGAGGGTAAGGAAAACCCCCTCATTCCGCCGTGGCCCGAGCTGGTCATCGGCCTGATCGCCTTCGTCATCGTCTTCGGTTTCCTCGCGAAGAAGCTCCTCCCGAACATCAACAAGGTTCTGGACGAGCGTCGCGCGGCCATCGAGGGCGGTATCGAGAAGGCTGAGGCCGCTCAGACCGAGGCCCAGAGCGTGCTGGAGCAGTACAAGGCCCAGCTCGCCGAGGCCCGTCACGAGGCCGCGCGCCTGCGCCAGGAAGCGCTCGAGCAGGGCACTGCGCTCAAGGAAGAGCTGCGCGCAGAGGGCCAGCGGCAGCGTGAGGAGATCATCGCTGCCGGTCACGCCCAGATCGAGGCCGACCGCCGCGCTGCGTCCCAGGCGCTGCGCCAGGACGTCGGCAAGCTGGCCACCGACCTGGCCGGCAAGCTCGTCGGTGAGTCCCTCGAGGACCACGCCCGGCAGAGCCGGACCATCGACCGCTTCCTCGACGAGCTCGAGGAGAAGGCCGAGGCCGCGCGATGAACGGAGCGAGCCGCGAGGCGCTGGCCGCCGCACGTGAGCGTCTCGACGCGCTGACGGACAACACGTCCGTCGACGCGGCGAAGCTCGCCGGTGAGCTGGCCGCCGTCACCGCGCTGCTCGACCGCGAGGTGTCGCTGCGTCGGGTCATCACCGACCCGGCGCAGTCCGGCGAGGCCAAGGCCGAGCTGGCCGGGCGCCTGCTGGGCGGCCAGGTGAGCGGCGAGACCGTCGACCTGGTGTCCGGCATGGTGCGCTCCCGCTGGTCGCAGTCGCGTGACCTGGTGGACGCGCTGGAGGAGCTGGCGAACACCGCCGACCTCACCGCCGCTCAGCAGGGTGACGCGCTCGACGACGTCGAGGACGAGCTGTTCCGGTTCGGCCGGATCGTCTCCTCGAACACCGAGCTGCGCGCCGCGCTGACCGACCGCACGGCCGCCGTCTCCGCCAAGGGCGAGCTGCTCCGCAGCCTGCTCGGCGGCAAGGCGAACCCCGTCACCGAGCGTCTGGTGACGCGTCTGGTGACGGTTCCGCGTGGACGTAGCCTGGAAGCGGGACTCGAGTCCCTCTCCAAGCTCGCCGCCGAGCGCCGTGACCGCATGGTCGCCACCGTGACCACCGCGGTTCCGCTCAGCGACGTGCAGAAGCAGCGCCTCGGTGCGGTCCTGGCCAAGCTGTACGGCCGCCAGATGCACCTGAACCTCGACGTGGACCCCGCGGTCCTCGGCGGGATCTCGGTGCGCGTCGGTGACGAGCTCATCGACGGCAGCATCGCGGAGCGCCTGGCAGAGGCGTCCCGCCGTATGGCCGGCTGACCAAGCCACCAACTCAAGAAGCATTTCCAGCGGCCCGGTTGGGCCGTGCAGAACTTGCAGAAGATTCCTGGGGGTCGCCCCCAGACCCCTAAGAAACTTCGGGCCCAACAAGGAGAGCAGGGAACCCAGATGGCGGAGCTCACGATCCGGCCGGAGGAGATCCGGGACGCGCTGGAGAACTTTGTCCAGTCGTACAAGCCGGACGCGGCCTCGCGCGAGGAGGTCGGAACGGTCAGCGTTGCCGGCGACGGCATCGCGAAGGTGGAGGGCCTGCCCTCCACCATGGCGAACGAGCTGCTGAAGTTCGAGGACGGCACCCTCGGTCTCGCCCTCAACCTCGAGGAGCGCGAGATCGGTGCGATCGTCCTCGGCGAGTTCAGCGGCATCGAGGAGGGCCAGCCGGTGCAGCGCACCGGTGAGGTTCTCTCCGTCGCCGTCGGCGAGGGCTACCTCGGCCGCGTTGTCGACCCGCTCGGCAACCCGATCGACGGTCTCGGCGAGATCGCGACCGACGGCCGCCGCGCCCTCGAGCTGCAGGCCCCGGGCGTCATGGTCCGTAAGTCGGTGCACGAGCCCATGCAGACCGGCTACAAGGCCGTCGACGCCATGGTGCCGATCGGCCGCGGCCAGCGTCAGCTGATCATTGGTGACCGTCAGACCGGCAAGACCGCTCTGGCCGTCGACACGATCATCAACCAGCGCGACAACTGGCGCTCGGGCGACGTGAACAAGCAGGTCCGCTGCATCTACGTCGCCATCGGCCAGAAGGGCTCCACCATCGCGTCCGTGCGCGGCGCCCTGGAGGAGGCCGGCGCGCTCGAGTACACGACGATCGTCGCCGCCCCGGCGTCCGACCCGGCCGGCTTCAAGTACCTGGCGCCGTACACCGGCTCCGCCATCGGCCAGCACTGGATGTACCAGGGCAAGCACGTCCTGATCATCTTCGACGACCTGTCGAAGCAGGCCGACGCCTACCGCGCCGTGTCGCTGCTGCTGCGCCGCCCGCCGGGCCGTGAGGCCTACCCGGGTGACGTCTTCTACCTGCACTCGCGTCTGCTGGAGCGCTGCGCCAAGCTCTCCGACGACATGGGCGCCGGCTCGATGACCGGTCTGCCGATCGTCGAGACCAAGGCCAACGACGTCTCGGCGTTCATCCCGACCAACGTCATCTCCATCACCGACGGCCAGTGCTTCCTGGAGTCCGACCTGTTCAACGCCGGTCAGCGCCCGGCCCTGAACGTCGGTATCTCGGTCTCCCGCGTCGGTGGTTCGGCCCAGCACAAGGCCATGAAGCAGGTCTCCGGCCGCCTCCGCGTCGACCTGGCCCAGTACCGCGAGCTGGAGGCGTTCGCCGCCTTCGGTTCCGACCTGGACGCCGCGTCGAAGGCCTCGCTGGAGCGTGGCAAGCGCATGGTCGAGCTGCTGAAGCAGGGCCAGTACCAGCCCATGCCCGTCGAGGAGCAGGTCGTCTCCGTCTGGGCCGGCACCACCGGCAAGATGGACGACGTCCCGGTCGCCGACATCCGTCGCTTCGAGTCCGAGCTGCTGGAGCACCTTCGCCGCGAGCGCAAGGACCTCCTCACCTCGATCCGCGAGGGCGGCAAGATGTCCGACGACACCCTGCAGTCCGTGGCCGACGCCATCGCCGGCTTCAAGAAGCAGTTCGAGACCTCGGACGGCAAGCTCCTGGGCGAGGACGCTCCGGCGGCCGTCAACGTCTCGAAGTGACGACGGAAGGGACCTGACTCATGGGAGCTCAGCTCCGGGTCTACAAGCGTCGCATCCGATCCGTCACCGCGACCAAGAAGATCACCAAGGCGATGGAGATGATCGCCGCCTCGCGCATCGTCAAGGCGCAGCGCCAGGTGGCGGCCTCCACGCCGTACGCGACCGAGCTCACCCGCGCGGTGACCGCGGTGGCGACCGGATCCAACACCAAGCACCCGCTGACCACCGAGGCTGACGCCCCGGCCCGCGCCGCGATCCTGCTCATCACGAGCGACCGCGGTCTGGCCGGCGGCTACTCCTCCAACGCCATCAAGGCCGCGGAGCGCCTCACCGAGCGGCTGCGTGGCGAGGGCAAGGAGGTCGACACCTACATCGTCGGCCGCAAGGGTGTGTCCTACTACGGCTTCCGCGAGCGCAAGGTCGCGGACAGCTGGACCGGGTTCACCGACAGCCCCGCCTACGCGAACGCCAAGGCGGTCGCGGCGCCCCTGATCGAGGCCGTCTCCACGGAGACGGCCGAGGGCGGGGTCGACGAGCTGCACATCGTCTACACGGAGTTCGTGTCGATGATGACGCAGAACCCGGTGGACGACCGGATGCTGCCGCTCAGCCTCGACAAGGCTGTGGAGGAGGCGGGGACGAAGGGCGAGATCCTTCCCCTGTTCGACTTCGAGCCGTCGGCGGAGGACGTCCTCGACGCCCTGCTGCCGCGCTACGTCGAGAGCCGCATCTACAACGCGCTGCTGCAGGCCGCTGCTTCCGAGCACGCTGCCCGCCGCCGCGCGATGAAGTCGGCGACCGACAATGCCGGTGAGCTCATCAAGAGCCTCTCCCGGCTTGCCAACGCGGCCCGCCAGGCCGAAATCACCCAGGAAATCAGCGAGATCGTCGGTGGCGCCAGCGCCCTGGCCGACGCGACCGCGGGGAGTGACAAGTAATGACGACCTCTGTTGAGACGGCCGCCGCCACGGGCCGCGTCGCCCGGGTCATCGGCCCGGTCGTCGACGTGGAGTTCCCCGTCGACGCGATGCCCGACATCTACAACGCGCTGACCGTGCAGGTCGCCGACCCGGCCGAGGACGGCGCGCTGAAGACGCTGACCCTCGAGGTCGCGCAGCACCTCGGTGACGGCCTGGTCCGCACCATCTCCATGCAGCCCACCGACGGTCTGGTCCGCCAGGCCGCGGTGACCGACACGGGCGCGGGCATCACCGTCCCGGTCGGCGACTTCACCAAGGGCAAGGTCTTCAACACCCTGGGTGAGGTGCTCAACTACCCGGAGGCCAACTCCGAGGTGACCGAGCGCTGGGCGATCCACCGCAAGGCCCCGAACTTCGACGAGCTCGAGTCCAAGACCGAGATGTTCGAGACGGGCGTCAAGGTCATCGACCTCCTCACCCCGTACGTCAAGGGTGGAAAGATCGGTCTGTTCGGTGGTGCCGGTGTCGGCAAGACCGTTCTGATCCAGGAGATGATCTACCGCGTCGCCAACAACCACGACGGTGTGTCGGTGTTCGCGGGCGTCGGTGAGCGCACCCGTGAGGGCAACGACCTCATCGAGGAGATGACGGACTCCGGCGTCATCGACAAGACCGCGCTGGTCTTCGGCCAGATGGACGAGCCCCCGGGCACCCGTCTGCGCGTCGCCCTGGCGGGTCTGACCATGGCGGAGTACTTCCGCGATGTTCAGAAGCAGGACGTGCTCTTCTTCATCGACAACATCTTCCGTTACACCCAGGCCGGTTCCGAGGTGTCGACCCTTCTGGGCCGCATGCCGTCCGCCGTGGGTTACCAGCCGAACCTGGCTGACGAGATGGGTCTGCTGCAGGAGCGCATCACCTCGACCCGTGGTCACTCGATCACCTCGATGCAGGCGATCTACGTCCCCGCGGACGACCTGACCGACCCGGCGCCGGCCACCACCTTCGCCCACCTCGACGCGACGACGGTTCTCTCCCGTCCGATCTCCGAGAAGGGCATCTACCCGGCCGTGGACCCGCTGGACTCCACGTCCCGGATCCTGGACCCGCGCTACATCGCGCAGGACCACTACAACGCCGCGATGCGCGTCAAGGGAATCCTGCAGAAGTACAAGGACCTCCAGGACATCATCGCGATCCTCGGTATCGACGAGCTGGGCGAGGAGGACAAGCTCGTTGTCCACCGTGCCCGTCGCGTCGAGCGCTTCCTGTCGCAGAACACGCACGTCGCCAAGCAGTTCACCGGCGTCGACGGTTCGGACGTCCCGCTCGACGAGTCGATCGCCGCGTTCAACGCGATCTGCGACGGTGAGTACGACCACTTCCCCGAGCAGGCGTTCTTCATGTGCGGTGGCCTCGAGGACCTGAAGGCCAACGCCAAGGAGCTGGGCGTCTCCTGAAGCCGGGCTCTTCACTGAGCACAGCTGCCTGACGGAGGGGGACGGGCGCGTCCCGTCCCCCTCCCCACGCCCATTAGAATTTGACCCAACACCCGGCCGACCCGCCGGGTGGAGACCCGAGGAGCCACCTTGGCTGCTGAGCTGCACGTCGAGCTGGTCGCCGCGGACCGCAGTGTCTGGTCCGGCGAGGCCACTCTCGTTGTCGCGCGCACCACGTCCGGCGACATCGGCGTCATGCCCGGTCACCAGCCGCTGCTCGGTGTGCTGGAGTCGGGCCCGGTGACCATCCGTACCAGCGAGGGTGGAACCGTCGTCGCCGCGGTGCACGGCGGATTCATTTCCTTCGCGGACAACAAGCTCTCCCTGCTCGCCGAGATCGCCGAGCTCGCGGACGAGATCGATGTCCAGCGTGCGGAGCGGGCACTGGAGCGCGCCAAGACGGAGGCCGACGCGGCCGCCGAGCGGCGTGCCGATGTCCGGCTGCGCGCGGTCGCGGGACACTGAGTCCCGCGCCGACAGAGCTTTACCCCTCAGCCGCGGCCCGACCGGAATTTTCCGGAGCGGGTCGCGGCTGAGGCGATGCAGGTGCGTTGTGCTGTATTCGTTGCTTCACGTGGATGAGCGAGGAGGTCGGTGAACATGCTCCTCGCTCTGCTTGTGAGCGGCCTGGTAGTCGCCCTGGTGGTGATCGGGCTCTTCGTCTTCGGCCTGCGCCGCCGCCTCATCCAGCGTTCCGGCGGCACCTTCGACTGCAGCCTGCGCTGGGACGTGCCCGAGGAGGGCGACGCCTCCGGCAAGGGCTGGGTGTACGGCGTGGCCCGCTACAGCGGTGACCGCGTGGAGTGGTTCCGCGTCTTCTCGTACTCGCCCCGGCCGCGCCGGCTGCTGGAGCGGGCCTCCATCGAGGTGCTGGCCCGCCGCGCCCCGGAGGGCGAGGAGGAGCTGGCGCTGCTGTCCGACGCCGTCGTGCTCGGCTGTCTCCACCAGAAGACGCGCCTGGAGCTGGCGATGAGCGAGGACGCGCTGACGGGCTTCCTGGCCTGGCTGGAGGCGGCTCCGCCCGGGCAGCGGGTGAACGTGGCCTGAGGCCGGACGTGGCCTGAGGCCGCTCCCACGACGTGGAGAAGCCGGGGAGAGGGGGGCGGACCCCTCTCCCCGGCTTCGGTCTGTCCGGGACCCCGTGCGTGGGGTTACTGGAGCCCGGTGTGGATGGCGTTGGCGAGCTCGCCGTTGGCGGTGTCGCCGCTGAACTCCCAGAAGAACGCGCCCTTGAGGCCCTGCTGCTTGGCCCAGGTCATCTTCCCGGCGATGGTGGACGGGGTGTCGTAGCTCCACCAGTTGCTGCCGCACTTGGCGTAGGCGGTGCCGGCGACCGTTCCGGTGACCGGGCAGCTGCCCTTGAGGACCTTGTAGTCCTCGATGCCCTGCTCGTACGTGCCGGGGGCCGGGCCGGTGGCCGTGCCGCCGGGGGCGGCCTGGGTGACGCCGGTCCAGCCGCGGCCGTAGAAGCCGATGCCGAGGTTGAGCTTGGAGCCGGGGACGCCCTTGCCCTTGAGCTTGGTGATGGCGGCCTCGGAGTTGAAGCCCTCCTGCGGGATGCCGGCGTACGCGGTGAGCGGGGAGTGCGGCGCGGTCGGACCCTGGGCGGCCCAGGCGCCGAAGAAGTCGTACGTCATCACGTTGTAGAAGTCGACGTACTGGGCGGCGCCCGCGTAGTCGGCCTTGTCGATCTTGCCGCCGTTGGAGGCGTCGGCGGTGATGGCCGCGGTGACCAGGTTGTTCGAGCCGAACTTGGCCCGTACCGCCTGCATCAGGTTCTTGAACGCGGCGGGACCCGAGGTGTCGCAGGACAGGCCGCAGGCGTTCGGGTACTCCCAGTCGAGGTCGATGCCGTCGAAGACGTCCGCCCAGCGGGGGTCCTCGACCAGGGCGTAGCAGGAGTCCGCGAAGGCGGCCGGGCTGGCGGCTGCCTGGCCGAAGCCGCCGGACCAGGTCCAGCCGCCGAAGGACCACAGCACCTTGATGTTCGGGTACTGCTTCTTCAGCTTGCGGAGCTGGTTGAAGCTGCCGCGCAGGGGCTGGTCCCAGGTGTCGGCGACGCCGTCGACGCTCTGGTCGGCGGTGTAGGCCTTCTCGTAGTCGGCGTACGAGTCACCGACGGTGCACCGGCCGCCCTGGACGTTGCCGAAGGCGAAGTTGATGTGCGTGATCTTGGCCGCCGTACCGGAGGTGACCAGGTTCTTCACGTGGTAGTTGCGCTGGTAGACGCCCCAGTCGGTGAAGTAGCCCAGCTTGACCTTGCCGCCGGGGTCGGGCGGGTTCGTGCCGCCGGGGGTGGTGACGGACAGCTCGCCGGAGGAGGGGCCGGTCTGGTCGGCGGTGTCGCGCGCGGTGACGCTGTAGGTGTACGTGGTGCCCTTGGTCAGGCCGGTGTCGGGGTGGCTCGTCCCGGTGACCGTCGCGATCTTCGACCCGTTGCGGTAGACGTCGTAGTTCTTGACGCCCTTGTCGTCCGTGGCCGCGGCCCAGGAGAGGGTGAGGGAGGTCTCCTGGACGTTGCTCGCGGTGGGGGTGCCGGGGGCCGAGGGCGGGGTGTCGCCGGGCTGGCTGCCGTCACAGGAGGCGCCGTTGATCTTGCAGCCGCTCGGGGCGCCGGCCCCGGTGCCGTTGAAGCCGAAGCTGACGCTGGCGCCGGGGGAGAGGGTGCCGTTCCAGCCGACGTTCTTGCCGGTCCAGTGGTTGCCGGAGTTGGTGACGGTGGCGTCCCAGGCGGAGGTGACGCGGGTGCCCGTGGGGTAGTCCCACTCCACGGTCCAGCTGGTGATGGTGGTGGTGCCGGTGTTCTTGACCGTCCACTTGCCCTCGAAGCCGGTGCCCCAGTCCGAGACCTTCTGGTACGTCGCGGTCGCCGAGGTGGCGGCCTGCGCCGGGGAGGCGAGGCCGACGAGGCCGGCGAGGGGGAGGGCGAACGCGGCGACCGTGGCCGCGATTCTCGACATCAGGCGCTTGCGTGGGGGTGCTGTGCTCAAGGGTGCTCCTCCGTAGGTCCGTCGGGCCGGGGCACGGCATCGACATGGGGGTGGGACCTGCGCCGCCCGTGAGCACGCTTTGTCATGGCACGCTCACCACAGTTGCGGCGAGCGTAGAAAGGTCTGGACCAAGCGTCAAGAGGTCCAGACCTTCGTGCGAGCGGTGCTCTAGAGGCCCCGCTCCTGGGCCAGCACGGCCGCCTGCACCCGGCTGCGCAGCCCGAGCTTCCCGAGCAGTCGGCTGACGTGCGTCTTCACCGTGGCCTCCGCCATGTCCAGCCGTACGGCGATCTCCGCGTTGGACAGTCCCTCGCCCAGGCAGCCCAGCACCTCGCGCTCCCGGCGGGTGAGGGTGTCCAGGCCGTCCGGCTCGGGGCCGGTCACGCTGCGTACCGGCGTGGCCGGCGAGGCGAACTCGGCGATGAGGCGGCGGGTGACGGCCGGCGCGATCAGGCCCTCGCCGCGGGCGACGGTGCGCACCGCCTCGATCAGCTCGGCAGCCTCCGCGTTCTTCAGCAGGAAGCCCGCGGCGCCGGCGCGCAGGGCGCCGAAGACGTACTCGTCGAGGTCGAAGGTGGTCAGCACGAGGACGTCGGCCAGGCCCTCGGAGACGACCTGGCGGGTGGCCGACACCCCGTCCAGCTTCGGCATCTGCACGTCCATGAGGACCAGGTCGGGCCGCAGCTCGCGGGCCAGCCGCACCGCCTCCTCCCCGTCGGCGGCCTCGCCGGCCACCTCGATGTCGCCCGCGCTGCGCAGGATCAGCACCAGACCCGCGCGCACGGCGGACTGGTCCTCGGCCACCAGGACCCGGATCGTCATTCCCGTACCGCCTTCTCGTCGGCGGGCAGCAGGGCCCGCACCCGCCATCGGGGGGCCTCCCGGCCCGCCGTTCCGTCCGTCTCCGCGCCCGCGGAGAACTCCCCGCCCAGCAGGGCGACCCGCTCCCGCATGCCG
Source organism: Streptomyces sp. NPDC101132 (assembly GCF_044759225.1). Lineage (NCBI taxonomy): Bacteria > Bacillati > Actinomycetota > Actinomycetes > Kitasatosporales > Streptomycetaceae > Streptomyces > Streptomyces sp. NPDC101132. The sequence continues at coordinate 328,353 of NZ_JBIVYX010000004.1, read as the reverse complement.
ACCAGGCCCGCTCCCGAGCCCGGTGCTCTCGGACCGGAGCGCTGCTCACCGTACGGACTGTCGATCTCGACCGTGAGCACCCCTCCGTCCAGCGACAACCGCACGCGCACCCGTCCCGGCGCGGCGTGCTTCACCGCGTTGGTCAGGGACTCCTGGACGATCCGGTACGCGGCCAGCCCGACCGGGGCGGGCAGCCGCGGCCCGTCCGCCGGCCGCGCGTCCTCCAGTACGACCTCCAGCCCGCTCGCCGCGCCGTTCACCCGCGCCTGCTCCACCAGCGCCCCCAGGCCGTCCAGCGTGGGTGCCGCCACCGGCGCCGCGTCCCCCGTGGTCGCCCGCAGCAGCCCGATCAGCCGCCGCATCTCGGCGAGCCCCTGCACGCTGTTCTCCCGGATCACGGTCAGCGCCTCGCGGCTGGTGTCCGCCGAGCCGATCGACAGGGCGGCGGTGGAGTGGATCGCGATGGCCGACAGGTGGTTGGCCACCATGTCGTGCAGCTCCCTGGCCATCCGGGCGCGCTCCGCCGTGACGGCCTGCACCCGGTCCATCTCCGCCAGCAGCGCCGTCTGCTCGGCCCGCAGCCGGGCGGTCTCGGCGGCCTCCCGGTGATTGCGCACCGCGGCTCCGGTGACCGCCGGGCCGAAGCAGACGATGCCGACCAGCACGCCCGCCATCAGTGCCTCTGCGTCGCGCCACCAGAGCACGGCGGCCACGGTCGCCGCGATCGTGAGCGCTCCGGTGACGAACGGCAGCCGCCGGGCCATCGCCGGCCTGCCGTACACCACGGCCGCGTACATCAGGTCGGTGAACATCACGATGGTGACCAGGCTGCCGACCGTGAACTCGTTCGCGACGACGGCCACCGTGCCGGCGATCAGCGCCGGCCGCGGCGCGGTCCGCCGCAGCAGCTCCAGCCCGGCGGTCACGACGAGGGGGACCAGCACCGCCCACTCGGGCAGCAGGTCGCGGCGCGCGTTGACGTGCAGGTCCAGGCCGTAGAGGCCGAGGCCGCACAGCAGTCCGGCGACGGCGATCACGACGTCGTGGCGGTGGGGGCGCGGGATTCTCACCCCGCCATCCAACAGGGTCCGGGGCCGGGCGTCCTCGGCGCCATGGCGGAGACCGAGTACATCGAAGGATGCAGTCGGGATTCACCTGCTGCGATGACGATCCGGGCCGGAACGTGCCGCAGATTGGAAGGGAGTTGAGAGGGGACAACCGTGATCGTCACGCTGATCGTCGTCTGCGAGGTCGCGTTCTGGCTGCTGCTGGCCGGCGGGCTCGCCCTGCGCTACCTCGCGAAGATGCCGAGGGCCGGGGCCGCCGTACTGCTGTGTGAGCCGGTGCTGGAACTGGTGCTGCTGGTGGCCACCGCCGTCGACCTGAAGAACGGCGCCGAGCCCGACTGGAGGCACGGGCTGGCGGCCGTCTACATCGGCTACACGGTCGGCCTGGGCCGCGCCACCATCCGCTGGGTCGACGCCCACGTCGCCCACCGCTTCGCCGGCGGCCCGAAGCCGCCGAAGCCCCCGGCCGGCGCCCGCGAGCGCGCCGTGCACGAGTGGCGGACGGCCGGCCGCTGGGTCCTCGCCGCGGGCGTCGCCATCGCCCTGCTCCAGGCCGCCGTCTGGTACGTCGGCGGGGACGCGGCGACCGGGACGCTGCGCATGTGGCAGCAGAAGATGCTCTGGGTGATCGGCATCAACCTGGTGATCGCCCTGTCGTACACCCTCTTCCCCAAGAAGCCCGCCGGGCCGGCGGCCGGGGGGACCGACGGGGCCGCGGCGGAAGCGGGGCGGACCGGGGCGGTGGAGGCGGACCGGGCCGGGACCCGGCCGCGCCACTGAGCCCGCGCCCGCTCCGGCCGCAACCGCGGCCGGAGCCGGGTGCTAGCGCTCGCCGCCGGGCACCCACAGCACGTCGCCGACCTCCTTGTTGGCCGTCCTGGCCAGGATGAAGAGCAGGTCGGAGAGCCGGTTCAGGTAGGTGGCGGTGAGCGGGTTCATCGTCTCGCCGTGCACCTCCATCGCGGCCCAGGTGGACCGCTCGGCCCGCCGGACCACCGTGCAGGCCTGGTGCAGCAGGGCGGCGCCCGGCGTGCCGCCGGGGAGGATGAAGCTGCGCAGCTTCTCCAGCTCCTCGTTGAAGCGGTCGCAGTCCGCCTCCAGCTTGTCCACGTAGAACTGCTCGACCCGCAGCGGCGGGTACTCCGGGTCCGGCACGACCGGGGTGGCCAGGTCGGCGCCGACGTCGAAGAGGTCGTTCTGGACGCGGACCAGGACGCCGACCACCTCCTCGGGCAGCTGCCCCAGGGCGATCGCGGTGCCGATGACGGCGTTCGCCTCGTTGGCGTCCGCGTACGCCGAGATCCGCAGGTCCGTCTTGGCGGTGCGGCTCATGTCGCCGAGGGCGGTGGTGCCCTTGTCGCCGGTACGGGTGTAGATGCGCGTCAGATTCACCATGCGGCCAGCGTAGACGCGCCCGGGCCGCGCGCGACGGCCGCCGGGCCCCAACTGCGGGGCCTCCGGCGCGCGCTGGGGCATCCCGGTGTGATGTCCGTCATTTGAGACGTGACGCGTATTACTTCCGGGTCACACGGCCCCTCACGGGCGCTAATCTCCGCCGGAGAGCAGTTGTGGAACGCGTGCCTGCGTCAAGAGAACAAGGGGTGTGCAGTGGCTGGGAAGCTCGCCGTCATCGGTGCCGGACTCATGGGTTCCGGTATCGCGCAGGTGTCCGCTCAGGCGGGCTGGGACGTCGTACTGCGTGACGTCACCGACGCGGCCCTGACCCGTGGCACCGACGGCATCAAGGCCTCGTACGACAAGTTCGTCTCGAAGGGCAAGCTGTCCGCGGAGGACGCGGAGGCGGCCCTGGGCCGCATCACCACGACCACCGACCTGGGCGACGTGGCCGACGCCGACATCGTGGTCGAGGCCGTCTTCGAGAAGCTCGAGGTCAAGCACGAGATCTTCCGGAGCCTCGACGAGATCGTGCGCGAGGACACCGTCCTGGCCTCCAATACCTCCGCCATCCCGATCACCAAGATCGCCGCGGTGACGAAGCGCCCCGAGCGCGTCGTCGGCGCCCACTTCTTCTCCCCCGTCCCGATGATGCAGCTCTGCGAGCTGGTCCGCGGCTACAAGACGAGCGACGAGACCCTGGCCGCGACCCGCGCGTTCGCCGAGTCGGTCGGCAAGACCTGCATCGTCGTCAACCGCGACGTGGCCGGCTTCGTGACGACCCGTCTGATCTCCGCCCTCGTCGTCGAGGCGGCGAAGCTGTACGAATCGGGCGTGGCGTCCGCCGAGGACATCGACATCGCCTGCAAGCTGGGATTCGGGCACGCGATGGGACCGCTGGCGACCGCCGACCTGACGGGCGTCGACATCCTGCTGCACGCCACCAGCAACATCTACACCGAGTGCCAGGACGAGAAGTTCGCGCCGCCGGAGCTCATGCGCCGCATGGTCGACGCGGGCGACATCGGCCGCAAGAGCGGACAGGGCTTCTACAAGCACTGAGCGGTCCGCGGACCGCGGCCGGCGTCGGCCGCACCGGGCACGACCGGCGCACGCCGGTCCGTTCGACCGACCGGACTCACCCCTGAGGGTGAATTCGGTATCGGTTCGCTCACGGTCGGCAACTTCACCCCACCTGAGGCAGTCAGTAGCGGTGAGAGTTGCCGACCATACGCACGCACGCAGTTCTGCCGGGGAGCACACATGCACATCAGGGGCGACCACACCGAACTCGCAGTCGGCGGCCGCCTCGACGTGCGCAGCGCGGCGGACGCCCGCACCGCCCTGCACAGCGCGCTCGACGACGGCGCCGGCGACCTCGTCCTCGACCTCACGGGCCTGGACTCCTGGGACGCCACCGGTCTCGGCGTGATCATGGGCGCCCACCGCCGGGCCGGCCGCACCGGCCGCCGGCTCGTCCTGCGCGGGGTGCCGCCGCAGATGCAGCGCCTGCTCGTCGCCACCCGGCTGCACCGGATCCTGGCCATCGAGGGCGGCCTCGCCGCCGAGTCGCTGCCGCGCGTCTGAGGCCCGCCGGCCGCCGGACGCCCGCCGGCCGCCGGACACCCGCCGCCCGCCCGCCGGACCCCCGTCACCTGCGCCCCCGCGCTCCCACCGCCGCCGCCCCCGCCGTTCACCTGCCCCCCGCGGTCCGTGCCCCGTGTTGAGGCCGGAACGTGATGAACCGGTGGGGAAACCACCCCGGCTGTTCCTGGATACTGGCCCAACGTCTAGGGTTTCGGCCGTCGGCCCCCGTCCATCCGCGGGGCGGACGCCGGACCAGAAGCTACAGCGGAGTGTGCGAAGGCCGGGAGGGACGACGGCGCACGCCGCGATCGGGGGGTCAGGCCAATGGACCGGATACACGGCGGACCGGAGGAGACCGGCGACGCCGCCCAGGAGACGGGCGCGGACGCCACCGGCGCGGTGCGCCACTCGCTGGTCAAGGGATCCACGAAGTCGGGCCCGGCCCGCATCACCCGGCTCGTCACCGGCGACTTCGTGCTCACCGTCAACCCCGTCGACGGCAGCGAGATAGAGGCCCGCCGCCCCGACGCCGAGGCCCCGGCCCGTACGAAGCGGGACGCCAGGTCCCGCGCCGCGATACGCAAGGCGGCCCAGCCGCCCGTCCCCTCCGGCCCGCCCGCCCCCATCCTGCCGCTGCTGGAGCGCGAGGAGGAGCGCGACCGCCTCGTCCGGCTGCTGAGCCGAGGCCGCTCCGTACGCCTCACCGGCCCCGCCGGCTCCGGCCGGTCCGCCCTCCTCGACGCCGTCGCCGACGCCTGCGCCGACCTCGCCCCCGACGGCGTGGTCCGCCTCTCCGGCCACCGCCAGAGCCCCACCGACCTGCTGTACGCGCTGCACGCCGCGGTGTACGACACCGCCGGCCACCGGCCGGACCGCACCGAACTCCTCGCCCGGGTCCGCGAGATCGGCGCCGTCGTCCTCCTCGACGACCTGGAGTTCGGCGGCACCGCGCTCGACGAGCTGCTCGGCGCCACCCCCGAGTGCGCCTTCCTGCTCGCCGCCGTCCCCGACGCCCCCGCCCCGGCCGAGGAGTCCCACCTCGAAGAGGTCACCCTCGGCGGACTCGGCCGCACCGCCTGCGCCATGCTGCTCGCCGCGGCCGTCGGACGCAGCCTCAGCGACGAGGAGACCGCCTGGGCCGGCGACCTCTGGTTCGCCTCCGAGGGCCTGCCCCTGCGCTTCGTCCAGGCCGGCGCCCTGCTGCGCCAGCGGGACGAGCTGAGCGGTGCCACCGCCGCCCCCGAGGTCACCGAGGAGTCCGACGAGGAGCCCGGGGTCTTCGAGGAGCGGGCCCGGAAGATCGCACTGCCGGGTCTCGCCGAGAGCGCCGCCCCCGCCGAACTGCTGGCCTCCCGCCTCGGCGAGTCCGCCCGGGCCGCCCTCCGCTTCGCGGTGGCGCTCGGCGGCGAGATGCCCCACCAGGCCCACCTGCCGGCCCTCGTGGGCGACACCCACGCCGACACCGCCGTCGGCGAGCTGCTGGCCTGCGGCCTGCTCAGCGTCACGGGAGCCCGCTACCGGCTGGCCCCCGGCGTCCAGCGCCAGCTGGAGCAGGCCGGGTACGCGGACGAGGCCGCCACGCACGCCCTGACGGCCGCCCAGCACTACGCCTGGTGGACCGGGCACCCCTCGGTCAGCCCCGAGCGCGCCGCCGCCGAGGCCGACGCCGTACTGGCCGCCCTGGCCGCGCTGGTGTCCTCCGGCGCGCGGGACGGCCAGCAGAGCGCGGCCGTGCTGCTCGCCCGTACGGCCGCCCCCGCCTTCGCGGGCGGGATGCACTGGAGCGCCTGGGAGCGGGTGCTGCGGGCCGGCCAGGAGGCCGCCCGGATCGCCGGGGAGGTCGCGGAAGAGGCGTACTTCCACCACGAGCTCGGCATCCTCGCGCTCTGCCGCGGTCACCTCGACCGGGCCCGCGCCGAGCTGGAGGCCTCGATCGGGCTGCGCGGCGCCCTCGCGGACAAGCGGGGCACCGTGGCGGGCCGCCGCTCGCTGGCGCTGGTCGCCGACCGCGACGGCGGGCCCGTCTCGCCGCCGCTGGTCCTGGAGGCCCCGGCACCCGCGGCCGCCGCCACCCCCGCCTCGGAGGCGCTCACCGAGGTGCTCCGCCCCACGGCGGACGCCGAACCCGAGCCGGAAGTGGTCAAGTCCGCCTTCCCGACCCTCGCCCCGCCGCGCGGCGACGTCGCGGCCACCCCGCCGGTGCCGCTGCCCCCGCTGACCCCGTCCGTGCCCACGGGCCCGCACCAGGCCCGGCGCCCGGCGGCCCGGGACGCGCGGCGCGCCGTGCTGACCGGTGCCCGGCGCAACGTCGTGGCCGCCGCGGCCGGCGCCGTACTCGTCGCCGTGCTCGGCACCGTCGTCACCCTCGGCCTGACCTCGAACACCGAGGACGACCCGGCGAAGCGGACGCGTACGGAACAGTCGATCACCGGTGACGACGCCGAGCCCGGCGGTCCCACCGAGGACGGGGACCCGGGCGCGTCGGCCGACCCGCAGGACCCCGGCACCACCCCCGGGACGCGCGCCCCCGGGGCCACCGGCGGACCCACGCCCGGCCGCACCCGCAGCGCCGACCCCACGGTCTCGCCGTCGGCCCCCGCGCCCACCGCCACCCGCAAGCCGACCGCCTCGCGCCCGCCGGCCTCCTCGCCGGCGCCCACCCGGCCCACCCGCTCGCCGGGCCCGACGGGCGAGCCCGAGCCCACCAAGACGGCGCCGACCGGACCCACGGCCACCGCGCCCACCGGGACCACGCCCACGGGCGGGGCCACCAGCGGCACGAACAACGCGAGTTCCACCGGCACCACCCCCGGGGACGTGGGCTAGATCACACGGGACATCCGGACACACCGCACCGGGCCCGGACATGACGGAGGGGCTGGAGAAATCCAGCCCCTCCGTCATGTCCGGCCCGGGGTACCCCGGCCGGCTCAGAACAGCCGCAGCTTGTCGTCCTCGATGCCGCGCAGCGCGTCGTAGTCCAGCACCACGCACTCCATGCCGCGGTCCGTCGCGAGCACCCGGGCCTGGGGCTTGATCTCCTGGGCGGCGAACACGCCCTTCACCGGCGCCAGGTGCGGGTCGCGGTTGAGCAGCTCCAGGTAGCGGGTCAGCTGCTCGACGCCGTCGATCTCACCGCGCCGCTTGATCTCCACCGCCACGGTGCCGCCGTCGGCGTCCCGGCACAGGATGTCCACGGGCCCGATCGCGGTCATGTACTCGCGGCGGATCAGGCTGTAGCCCTCGCCGAGCGTCTCGATCCGGTCGGCGAGCAGCTCCTGGAGGTGGGCTTCCACGCCGTCCTTGATGAGGCCGGGGTCGACGCCGAGCTCGTGCGAGGAGTCGTGCAGGACTTCTTCCATGGTGATGATGAGCTTCTCGCCCGCCTTGTTGATGACGGTCCAGACGCCCGTCTCATCACCGCTCCCCTCCTTGAGGGTGCAGGGGGGAGACATCCAGTTGAGGGGTTTGTACGCCCGGTCGTCCGCGTGGATCGAGACACTGCCGTCGGCCTTCACGAGGATCAGACGGGGTGCGGAGGGCAGGTGGGCGGTGAGCCGGCCCGCGTAGTCGACGGAGCAGCGGGCGATGACGAGACGCATGGTCCGCAACGCTACTCGACCGGGGCGCCCGTACGCGATTCGCCCCCGAAAGCCCCCTTCGTTAGTGGCTCGTTGTATGCGCATTCTCCTGGTGCGCTACCCAGTGGGCGCCTACCGTGTTAGCGGGAGGTTGCGGAACGTGCACGCTGCGTCGCGGCCTCCTTCCCTGCCCGTAAGACCTCGGTCACCCGGGGTCGCGAGAGGAGAACCCATGTCGCTCGACGTCTCACCGGCCCTACTGGAACAGGCCGAGCGAGGCGAGGTCGACGAAGCCGCTTTCGTCGACTGCGTCCGGACCTCCCTGCCCTACGCATGGGAGATGATCAGCTCTCTGGTGGCCCAGCTGAAGGTGGACGGCGGGGAGTTCGCCGACAACCAGACGCCGCCGCCGGACGAGCAGGCGCGTGGCCAGCTGCTCCGCGCCCTCGCGAGCGACGCGATACGGGGTGCGCTCCAGCGGCACTTCGGCGTCCGCCTCGCGTTCCAGAACTGCCACCGTGTGGCGGTCTTCCCGCTCGACCCCGCGTCCGATGAGCGCCTGGCCCGCTTCACCTCCATCAGGGGGCAGCTGCTCAACCAGTCGCCGGAGCTGCGGGACTGCTAGTGCTCCGCTGCCGCTCCGTATCGCGGGAGGTGCAACTGATACCGGAGCGGCAGCCCCACGCGTCGTCCACGGCGCACGCGGCGTACGCGCGCACGGTCACCCGAGGTGGGGCAGGACCTCGGCACCGAGCCTGCGGACGTTCTCCTCGGTCGCCGCGAGATCCCCGGAGCCCTCGACGAGCAGCGCGAAGCGCCTGATGCCCGTGCGCTCGGCCGTCGCCGCCAGCCGGTCCGCGGCCAGCCGGGGCGTCCCCACCGGGTGCAGGGAGCACAGCAGCTCCGTGTACGCGACGGGGTCCCGCATGGTCCGCGTCCGCCCGTCGACCGTCACATGGGCGTCCAGCCCCTGCTTCAGCCAGCCGGGCATCGCCTTCACCAGCGTCTCGGCCGCGTCCTCGGTGCGGTCCGCCAGCTGCGCCACTCCTGCCGACACGTGGCCGGCCGCCGCCACCGCGTCCGCGTCGTGCCCGGCCTCCAGCGCCGTGCGCCGCCACAGCTCGACCATCGCGGCCTTGTCCTCGTCCCCGCAGTGCATGCCCAGCAGCATCGGCAGCCCCCGCTCCGCGGCCAGCCGCACCGAGGCGGGCGAGGTGCACGCCACGATCACCTCGGGCCCGCCGGGATCGCCCTCCAGGGTCTCCGCCGGCCGCGGTACGACGGCCACCTCGCGGAACGCGTACCGCTCCCCGGCGGCCCCGACCCGCGACTCCCGCAGCCAGCGCCGCAGCAGGTCGAGCGCCTCCGGGAAGCCCTGCTCGTACGCCTCCAGTCCGGAGCCGAACACCTCCAGGTCCACCCAGGGGCCGCCCCTGCCCACGCCGAGCGAGAACCGCCCGCCCGAGGTGATGTGCAGCAGGGCGGCCTGCTCCCCGAGGGCCACCGGGTGGGTGCTCGGGAGCACGCTCACCGCCGTCCCCACCCGGATCCGCCGGGTCCGCCCCAGCAGCACGGCCGCCAGGGTCACCGCCGACGGGCAGACCCCGTACGGCACGAAGTGGTGCTCGGCGAGCCAGACGGCATCGAGCCCTGCCTCCTCCGACACCTCGGCGGTCCGCACCGCCCGGTGCAGTGCCTCCCCCTGCCCCTGGCCCGGGAACTGGGCCGCCAGTACAAACGCTCCAACACGCATCGCCCTCTGCCTCCTTGCGGCTGACGCGGCTTCCCCCATGGCAACAACGTCTGACACGTGCCAAAGGCACGGGCAGGAACAGAAGTTATTGAGATTGTCGGGGAATCACTCCCGTGGAAGCCGGGTTCGCGCCGGTCCCTGTCCGCAACCATGCGGGTACCCTCAGGCGCGGCGCGTAGGCTGGGGGAAAGTCCCGTCCGCCCGCCGCTTCGTGAGGTATACGTGTCACCGCGCCACAACCGCCCCAGGGGCGGCGAGAGTCCGGCCGAGCGCCCCAGCGCCGGGTACGACCGCTACGGCCTGGAGCGCACCGAGGAATGGCAGGGCGAGGAGTGGCGGGTCCGCCACGTCGCCGGCGCGAGCGCGCAGGGCAAGCGGTACCGCTGCCCCGGCTGCGACCAGGAGATCCCGTCCGGCGTCCCGCACGTGGTGGCCTGGCCTGACTACGGCGGCGTGGACGACCGGCGCCACTGGCACAAGGCCTGCTGGAACGCGAAGGACCGCCGCACCTCGCGGGTGCAGCGGTCCCGCAACGCTCCCCGGCACTGAGCCGGCCGCGGCGCCGGCGCACGGCCTCGGGGCCGGCCCGGTCTCAGACGTCCCGGCTGCGGACCGTCCGGTACGAGGCGAACACCGCGGCCGCGGTGACCACCACCAGCACCAGCAGCTGCCAGGGGCCCGAGGCGCTCAGCTCGTCGGTCGGCATGCCGTACAGCGTGGAGATGGCGACCGGCGCGCTGTACCCGATCAGCCAGCGGCCGAGGCCCGTGGTGGTCTCCCACATCAGCAGGATCGTCGGCATGATCGTGGGGATGGTGACCACACCCAGCATCGCGGTCACCGCGCCCACCGAGTGCCGCAGCAGCGCCCCGGCGGCCAGCGCCAGGACGCCGAGCAGCGTGACGTACAGGCTGCCGCCGAGCAGGCCCCGCGCGGCGAAGCCCAGCGAGTGCGGCCCGGCCCCCGGCCCGCCGCGCAGCACCATCGTCATCAGGGTCACCAGCGTCACGGAACCGAAGGTCACGGTGAACGCCAGTGCCGAGAAGACCAGGTACTTCGCGGTGAGCACGCGGTACCGCTCGGGAGCGGCGGTGAAGGTGGTGCGGATCAGCCCGGTGCCGTGCTCCGAGGCCACCATCAGGACGCCCAGCGTGATCACGCCGACCTGGCCGAGCATGATCCCGAACAGCGAGGGCAGCGTGAACGGGTTCATCGAGTAGTCGGTGTCGTCGGTGTTGGCCGCGATCAGCAGGCCGATGCCGACCGTCACGCCGACCGTGGCGATCAGCGACCAGACCGTCGAGCGGACCGTCTTCACCTTGGTCCACTCCGACTGGAGCGCGTGGACCAGGGTCGGCCGGACGATCGGGATGTCGGAGACGTACCCCTGCGGGGCCTGGGTCCCGCTCATCGCGCCTCCTCCGTCTTCTGCGGCTGCGGGCCGGCCGGGGAGCCCGGCCGGCGGCCGGACTCCCGGCCGTCCGCGCACCCCGTCGCGAGGTCCGCGGGCTGGGCCGGCATCAGGAAGGGCGCGCCTCCCGCGTCCGGCGGCGGCGGGGCGTACCAGCCCTCGGAGGGGATCCGCTCCGGCTCGGCCTCCGCCCACGGGTCCGCGGGGTGCGGGTCCGGGGTGCGCAGCTCCGCCCTGGGGTCGTCGGTGGAGGTGAACTCCAGCGAACTCTGGGTCATCCGCATGTACGCCTCCTCCAGCGAGGCCCGGTGCGGCGAGAGCTCCCACAGGCGTACGCCGGCCTCGTGGGCCAGGTCGCTGATGCGGGGGAGCGGCAGGCCGGTCACGCGCAGGGCGCCGTCCGGCTCGTGCAGGACGCGGGCGCCGGCACGGGAGAGGGCGGCGGCGAGGGTGCCGTCGGCGCCGGGCTCGGTGTCGGCCGTGCGCACGCGGGCGAATCCGGACGAGTTGTGCGAGATGAAGTCCTGGACGCCCATGTCCGCCAGCAGCCGGCCCCGGCCGATCACGATGAGGTGGTCGGCGGTCAGGGCCATCTCGCTCATGAGGTGCGAGGAGACGAAGACCGTACGCCCCTCCGCGGCCAGCTGCTTCATGAGGTTCCGCACCCAGAGGATGCCCTCGGGGTCCAGGCCGTTGACCGGCTCGTCGAAGAGCAGCACCTGGGGGTCGCCGAGCAGGGCCGCGGCGATGCCGAGCCGCTGGCCCATGCCGAGCGAGAAGCCCTTCGTACGCTGCTCGGCCACGTCCTGGAGGCCGACCACGCCGAGCACCTCGTCCACCCGGCGCTCGGGGATGCCGGAGAGCTGGGCGAGGGCGAGCAGGTGGTTCCGGGCGCGCCGGCCGCCGTGCAGGGCCTTGGCGTCGAGCAGGGCGCCGACCAGCCGCTGGGCGTTGGGCAGCGAGCCGTACGGCAGGCCGTTGATCGTCACGCGGCCCGCCGTGGGGCGGTCCAGGCCGACGATCATGCGCATGGTGGTGGACTTGCCGGAGCCGTTGGGGCCCAGGAATCCGGTCACGGCACCGGGCCTGACCTGGAAGGAGAGCTGGTCGACGGCGGTCTTGGCGCCGTAGCGCTTGGTCAGTCCGACTGCCTCGATCATGCTCTCTCGCCCTCGTCCGCCGGGACGGCTCTCGCCCGCCGCAGGAAGTAAGAGGATATCGGCGCGTTGACGGTTCCCGGGGCCCTCGGTGCTCCGGAGGCCCCGGTTCAGGGAGGAATCAGGGACAACCCCTAGGCCCCGGGACCCCTGTCCCACCCGGCCCCGGGCCCCGGCGACCTGCGGCTACGCGTCCCGGCGCTTGAGCACGAGGTAGCCGCCGAGGAGGGCGGCCGCGACCCAGACCAGCATGATGCCGAGGCCGCCCCAGGGTCCGTACGGCGCCTCGTCGCCGCCCATGGCGTTGGGCACCACCTGCATGATCTTGGCGCCGGCCTGGTCGGGGAAGTACCGGGCGACCTCCTTGGCCTTCGGCACGGCCGACAGGATCTGCGAGATCAGGAAGAAGAACGGCACCAGGATGCCCAGCGAGAGCATCGAGCTGCGCAGCATCGCGGTCACGCCCATCGAGAAGACCGCGATCAGCGCCATGTAGATCCCGGCGCCGATCACCGCGCGCAGCACGTTGGGCTCGCCGATCGAGGTGTGGTGCGTGCCGAGCAGTGCCTGCCCCAGGAAGAACGACAGGAAGCTGGTGGCCAGGCCCACCACGAGGGCCAGCACCCCGGCCACCGCGATCTTGCTGAAGAGGAAGGTGGCGCGCCGGGGCACGGCGGCGAGCGAGGTGCGGATCATGCCGGAGCTGTACTCGGTGCCGACGACCATCACGCCGAAGACGACCATGGCGAGCTGGCCGAGCACCATGCCCGAGAAGCTGATCAGGGTGGGGTCGAAGGTGGCCCGCTCCAGGTCGGACAGGTTCTCGAACTGCGACTTCATCAGCGCCGACAGGGCGGCGCTGAGCGCCACGGTCACGACGAGGGCGGTGATCAGGGTCCAGGTGGTCGAGGAGACCGTACGGATCTTGGTCCACTCGGACTTCAGCACGGCGGGTGCGGCGGCCACGGCTCAGGCCCCCTTCTTCTTGGCGGACGTCCAGTCGCCGCCCCAGCCGGATCCGCCGCCCGCACCCGGCGCCCCGCCGGGCGGGAGGGGCGGCACCGGCCCCGGCAGGCCCGAGGCGTCCTCGCCGGGGGAGTGGGCGTGGTACTCGACCGTGCCCGCCGTCATCCGCATGAAGGCCTCCTCCAGGGACGCGCGCTGCGGGCTCAGTTCGTGCAGCACGATCTGGTGTTTGGCCGCAAGTTCTCCGAGATCCTCGGCCGAAACCGCGTCGATCTCCAGCGCGCCGGAGCCGGCGCTCACGGCGGCAATTCCGTTACCGGCCAGTACGTCCCGGAGCCGTTCCTGCTGCGGAGAGCGGACCCGGACATAACTGCGCGAGTTCTGCCGGATGAAATCGGCCATGCTCGTGTCCGCGAGCAGCCGGCCCTGTCCGATCACGATCAAATGGTCGGCCGTAAGTGCCATTTCACTCATCAGATGGCTGGAAACGAAGATCGTCCTTCCTTCGGCCGCCAGACCTTTCATCAGATTCCGGATCCAGTGAATTCCCTCGGGGTCCAGACCGTTGACGGGCTCGTCGAACATGAGGATCTCCGGATCCCCCAGCAGCGCCGAGGCGATGCCCAGCCGCTGGCCCATGCCCAGCGAGAACCCCTTGGACTTCTTCCGGGCCACGGCCGTCAGGCCGACCGTGTCCAGCACCTCGTCCACCCTGCTCGCCGGGATCCGGTTCGACTGCGCCAGGCACAGCAGGTTGTTGTAGGCGCTGCGGCCGCCGTGCATCGCCTTGGCGTCCAGCAGCGCCCCGATGTACTTCAGCGGCTCGTCCAGGTCCCGGTAGTGCTTCCCGTCGATCCGCACCGTCCCGCTGGTGGGGTTGTCGAGGTCGAGCATCATCCGCATCGTGGTCGACTTGCCCGCCCCGTTGGGCCCCAGAAAACCCGTCACCACCCCCGGTCTGACCTGGAAGCTGAGGTCGTCGACGGCGATCTTGGCGCCGAAGCGCTTCGTGAGGCCCTCAAGCTCGATCATGCGGTTCACGCTAGAACGGCCCAGGGCCCCCCGCCACCGGAGTGACGGAGGGCCCTGGGGCACGGGGTACCGCTGTGCGCTGCCTGCGCGTGGTGCGTCGCGGATCCGCCCGGGGGAGCGGGCCGCGCGCGGCCGCCCGGGGGGACTAGCGGCTCTGCTGCGCGGGGACGCCGCGGGTGACGGGCTCGTCGTCCATCGGGGAGCCGGCCGCGGCCACGGCGGCACCGGTCAGCGTCGCCAGCATCTCGCGGACGTTGGTCAGCTGCGCGTTGATGGAGTCGCGGCGGTTCGTCAGCGCCGCCAGCTCGCGCTCGGATTCGCTGCGGATACGGTCCGCCTTGGCGTTGGCGTCGGCCACGATGTCCTCGGCCTGGCGCTGCGCGGTCTCCACCGTCTGGCGGGCCCGGCGCTCGGCGTCCGTACGGAGCTTCTCGGCCTCCAGGCGCAGCTGCTCGGCGCGGTGCTCGATCTCGGCGAGACGCTTCTCCGCCTTGGCCTGGCGGGAGGCCAGGTCGCGCTCGGACTGCTCGCGCCGCTTGGCCAGGTTGGTCTCGAAGTCCGCGGCGGCCTGCGCGGCCTTGGCGCGGGTCTCCTCGAACAGCGCGTCGGCCTCCTCGCGCTTCGACTGCGCGTCCTTCTGCGCCTCGGCGCGCAGGGTCGAGGCGTCGCCCTTGGCCTTCTCGACGATGCGGACGCCCTCGTCCTCCGCCTTCGCCTTGCGCTCGGCGGCGAACGACTCGGCGTCGTTGCGGACCTGCTGGGCGGCCGACTCGGCGAGCTCGCGGTGCTGCTCCGCGGCCCGGCGGGCCTCCTCGCGCAGGTCCTTCGCCTCCTCCTCGGCGAGCCGCAGGATCTTCTCGACCCGGGCGCCGAGACCGGCGTACGACGGCTCCGCGTCGTTGACCTGGGCCTGTGCGTTCTGCGTCTCGAGGTGGAGTTCCTCGATGCGCTTCTCCAGGGAGTTGATGCGGGACAGGGCGCTGTCACGGTCGGCGACGAGCTTGGTAATGCGGTCGTCCACCTGACCGCGGTCGTAACCACGCCGCACGAGCTCGAAGCCGAAGGGGGAGGAAGTGTCGCTCATGGGGTTCCTGTCGAATGAGACCGGTGAGGTGTTAGGGGAATCCTAGGCGCCCGAGCGGCGTGTCATCGAGTCAATCCGCGTTTGATCTGGACAATGACACCCCTTTTGAGTGGCAAGGCGCCAGAACGCTTGTCACCCGTTCGCCTGAACCTCCATCAGGAGCACAGATCCAGGCGAACTTTCTAGCCCTCTGACGTCTTGCCACCCGAACGAGTGGATCCCGCGGCCGCTCCGGCCTTCACACCGCCACCGGCCGGACCGCCGGACGGCGACTTCCCGCCACCCGAGGGCGCCTCGAATGATTCCAACGCCTCAAGCACGTCCTGGACACGGGAGATCTCGGCCTGAATGTCCTCCCGGCGGCGGACGAGTACCTCCAGCTCACGGCGGCCCTCCTCGACCAGCCGCGCCGCCTCGGCCTCCGCCTCGCTGCGCATGCGCTCGGACTCGCGGACCGCCTCGGCCTTCTTCTGCTCGGCCTCCTTGAGCAGCTGCTCGGCCTTCTTGACCGCGGCGATGCGGACCTTGCTCGCCTCGCTGCTCGCCTCCGACACCAGGTTCTTGGCCTTCGCCTCGGCCTGGGCGCTCTGCTCGGTGGCGGCCTTGACCAGCTTGTCCACGCGCTCGCCGGCGGACTTCATCTGCTCCGCCGACTCGCGGCGGGCCCGCTCGTGCAGCTCCTCGATCTCCGACTCGACCCGGGTGCGCAGCTCGTCGGCCCGCTCCCTTATGGCCGTCGCGTCCCGGCGGGCGCCGACGAGCAGCTCGTCCGCGTCCGTACGGGCCTTCTCGACCAGGGTGTTCCCCTCGACCGTCGCCTCGGCGGTGATGCGCGCCGCCTCCTTGCGGGCCGCGTCCACCATCGAGTCGGCCTGCTCCTCGGCGGCCGTGGTCGTCGCGAGGGCCTGCTGCTGCGCCTCCGCCGTGAGGTTCTCGACCTCGGCGGCGGTCTCCGAGATCAGCCGGTCGACCTGCTCGGCCGCCTCGGTACGCCGCTTGTTCGCCGCCTCGCGGGCCTCGTCCAGCAGCCGCTCGGTCTCCTCGCGGGCCTCCGTGCGCAGCCGCTCGGCCTCCGCCGCCGCCTCCGCCTTGACCCGCTCGGCCTCCTCGCGGGTCCGGGTGGCGTGCTCCTGGGCGGACGACAGGTTCTCCGCCGCCTCCGCGCGCAGCAGTTCGGCCTCGTCGGCGGCCTCGCCGACGGTCCGCTCGTTCTCCGCGCGGGTGCGCTCGGTGAGCCGCTCCGCCTCCGCGGTGGCCTCGCCGATGAGCCGGTCGGCCTGCTCGGCCGCCTCGGTGCGCAGCCGGTTGGCCTCGGCGCGCGCCTCGTCCATGGTCTGCTCGGCCTCGCGCTCGGCCGTGGCCAGCGTCTCGCCGGCGGCGACCGTGACCCGCTCCGCCTCGGCGGTGGCCTCGCCGACGATCCGGCCGCCCTCGCCGCGCGCGTCCTCCAGGATCTGCGCGGCCTCGGCACGCAGCCGCTCGGCCTCCTCGGCGGCCTCGCCGACGGTACGGTCGTTCGCGGCCTGCGTCTCGACCGTCATCCGCTCGGTCTCGGCGGTGGCCTCGCCGATCAGGCGGGCCCCCTCCGCACGGGCGTCCTCCAGGACGGTCGCGGCCTCGGCACGCGTCGCCTCGGCGGCCTCCTCGGCCTCCGCCACCACCTGGCCGGCCTTCTCGGCGGCCTCGGAACGGATCCGGTTGGCGTCCTCGCGGGCGTCGGCACGGGTGCGCGCGGCCGTCTGCTCGGCCTCGGCCAGCGCGTCGGTGGCCTCGGTGCGGATGCGCTGGGCGTACTCCGCGGTGTCCGAGCGCAGCTGCTCGGCCTCCGCGATCGCCTCGGAGACGGTGCGCTCGGCGAGGGCCTTGGCGGCGTCCGTCTCGATGCGCGCCTCGGTGCGGATCCGGTTGGCGTCCTCGGTGGCCCGCTCCCGCTCGGCGTACGCGTCGGAGCGGACCCGGTCCGCCTCCTCCTCGGCCTCGGCGCGGGTGCGCTCGGCCGCGTGCTCGGCGGCGCTGCGCAGCCCGGCGACCTCCTCCTCGGCCTGCTCGTGCAGGCCGGCCACGGACTCGCGCACCTCACGGGCGGTCTGCTCGGCGGCCGAGACCAGCTCGGTCGCGCGGGCGTCCGCCTCCTCGACCAGACGGGTCGCCTCGGCCTGGGCCTCCTCCACCCGCTTGCGGGCGGCGGCCAGCAGCTCCTCGCTCTGCTCGCGGGCCTGGGCGCGCTCGCGCTCGGCCTCCTCGCGCGCGGAGCCCAGCGTCTCCTCGGCCTCGCGGCGGCGCCGGGCGGCCTCCTCCTGCGCGGCGGCCAGCGCCTCGGCGGCCTCCTCGGCCACCCGCTCGGCGGCGGCCTTGGCCTCCGCACGCAGCCGGTCGGCGGTCTCCTGGGCCTCGGTGCGCACCCGCTCGGCCTCGGCCTCGGCCTCGCCGGTCAGCCGCGCGGCGGTCTGCTCGGCCTCGGCCCGCATCCGGCCGGCGTCCTCCGCGGCCTCCGTGCGCTGCTGACCGGCCTCTGCCTCGGCCTGCGCCCGGAGCGTACGGATCCGCTCGGCGGACTCGGCGCGCAGCCGG
This sequence comes from Streptomyces sp. NPDC101132, assembly GCF_044759225.1. Lineage (NCBI taxonomy): Bacteria > Bacillati > Actinomycetota > Actinomycetes > Kitasatosporales > Streptomycetaceae > Streptomyces > Streptomyces sp. NPDC101132. The sequence goes on along the minus strand of NZ_JBIVYX010000004.1, from coordinate 310,749 downwards.
TCGGTCTCCTCCGCGGCCTCGCGGCGGATGCCCTCGGCCGCCTGGCGGGCGTCGCGCAGGGTCTGCTCGGCCGTGGTCAGCCGGGTCTCGGCCTCCTCCTGGAGCCGGGACAGCTCGGCGTCGGCCTCGGTCCGCTTGGCCGCCAGCGCGCGGTCGGTCTCCTCGTGCCGCTGCCGGGCGGTGGCGTCGGCCTCGGCCCGTACGGTCTCCGCCCGCTCCTCGGCCTCCGCGCGCAGCCGGTCGGCCTCGGCGCGGGTGCGCTCCAGGGTCTCCTCGGCCTGCTTGCGCAGGGTGGTGGCGCGCTCGATGGCCTCGGCACGCACGCGCTCGCTCTCGGCGGTGGCGCCGCCGCGCAGCTCGTCGGCGTCCGCCTTGGCCTTGGTCAGCAGCTCCTCGGCGGTCTTGGCCGCCTCCTCGATCTGCTGGACGGCCTCCCGGCGGGCCTCGCCGCGGATCCGCTCGCCCTCGGCGACGGCCTCGGCGCGCAGCTGCTCCGCCTCGCCGCGCAGCCTCCGGGCCTCCTCCTGGAGCTCGACGGTCTTGGCGCGGTACTCCTCGGTGTCGTCCTTGGCCGCGCCCTTGAGCTGCTCGGCCGTGGCCGCCGCCTGCGCGCGCAGCCGGTCGGCCTCGGCCTCCGCCTCGCGGCGGATCCGCTCGGCCTCGTCCGCCGCGGCCTTGCGGGTGGCCTGGGCGTCCTCGGAGGCCTTGTTCAGCACGTCCTCGGCGGTACGGGCGGCCTTGGCCAGCTGCGCCGCGGTGTCCTCGGCGGCGGCGGTACGGCCCTTCTCGCCGGCCTCCGCGATCAGCCGCTCGGCCTCGGCACGGGCGTCGGCCAACGCCTGCTCGGCCTCGGCCTTGAGCTCCTCGGCCTCCTTGGTGGCCTCGCCGACCAGCCGCGCCACCTGCTCCTTGGCGGTGCGGGTGCGCTGCTCGTTCACGGACTCGGCGGAGGCGAGCTGCCGGGCGGCGCTCTCCTTGGCGTCGGCGAGCAGCTTCTCGGCCTCGGCGCGGGCCTCGCGCAGCGCGCTGTCGGCCTCCTGCACCCGCTGCTCGGCGACCCGGCCCAGGTCCATGGTCTGCTGGCGGGTCTGCTCGGACTCCGCGCTGGCGGTGGAACGCAGCCGCTCGGCGTGCTCGGTGGCCTCCTGGGCCTGCGCGGAGGCGGCGGTCAGCAGCCGCTCGGCCTCCTTGCGGGCGCGCAGCAGGGTGGCCTCGGCCTCGGTACGGGCGGCCTCCGCCTCCGCGGACATCCGGCGCCGGGTCTCCTCGGCGACCCGGGCGGCCTCGGCGCGGGCGGCGTTCAGGGCCTGCTCGGCCTCGGCGCGCGACTCGTCCATCAGGCGGCGGGCCTGGGACTCCGTACGGGCCCGCAGCTGCTCGGCCCAGGCGACGTTCTCGTTGACGTGCGCCTCGACGGTCTGGCGGCGCTCGTTCAGCTCCTGGTCCAGCCGCTGCCGGCGGTTGACGGCCTCGGTGTGCAGCTCCGCCTGAAGGCGGGCCTGGTGCTCCGCGTGCTCCTGGAGGATGCGCTGGGTCTGGGCACGGGCCTCGCGCAGCTCGCGCTCCGCGTCGGAGCGCATCTGGTCGGCCTGGATCTGGGCGTTCCGCAGCAGCTGCTCGGCCTGGTAGCCGATGTCCGCGGAGTCGTAGGCGGGACGGGACGCCAGGGCCCGGCGGGCCTCGTGGAGCTTGGCCCGCAGCACCTCGACCTGGTAGCCGAGGTCGTCGGCGTGCTGGACGGCCTTCTCGCGTTCCTTCTTCAGCCGCTCCATCTCGGCCTCGAAGCGCGAGAGATGGTCGGCCTCAGCCTGAATACTCTCCTGGCGTTCGTAGCCCCGCACGGCGCGGTCCCATCCGTCCCCTGGTCGCAAGCTCTCTCCCAAGAGCACCGTCCGCCCGCTGAACGGCGCCCCCGGGGAATGGTGTCAGACTTCTTGCCGCGTGTCAGAAGGCCCCGACCCCTCGGCAAACACACCAAACCCCGGCCGAGCCACCGCCACTCTACCGGCCGGGGAATCCGGCGGTCAGTGCTCCGTGTGGGAGGAGGGGTTGGAAGTGACCAGTTCGGTGAGGACGCCGTGGCAGTCCTTGGGGTGCAGGAACGTGATCCGGGACCCCATCGAGCCGATCCGCGGCTCGTCGTAGAGGACCCGCACGCCCTTGCCGCGGATGGCCTCGGCGTCGCCGTCGACGTCCGCGGTGCCGAAGGCGATGTGGTGCACGCCCTCGCCGTTCTTGGCCAGCCACTTGCCCACCGCGGAGTCCTCGCGGGTGGGCTCCAGCAGCTGGAGGTAGGAGGCGCCGCCGTCGGACGTCTCGTTGATCTTGAGCATGGCCTCGCGTACGCCCTGCTCTTCGTTGATCTCGGTGTGGAACACCTCGAATCCGTACGTGGCACGGTAGAACTCGACAGTCTTGTCGAGGTCGAAACAGGCGATCCCGATGTGGTCGATTCGCGTCAGCATGGCTCCAGTGGAGCGGTCGACAGGGTGGTTACGCAACGTGCGCGCGATCACACCGGATGCCCGGTGACGGCACCGAGTGCCTCTCAGTACATTCAGGTAAACCCTCGTTCACTCCTCATCCAAGGGGCTGTGCCTCATGTCCGGAACGAACAGCACTACTTCGGTGATCGTCGCTGGGGCCCGCACGCCCATGGGGCGGCTGCTGGGCTCGCTCAAGTCCTTCTCGGGCGCCGACCTCGGCGGCTTCGCCATCAAGTCCGCCCTGGAGCGGGCCGGCATCTCCGGCGACCAGGTCCAGTACGTGATCATGGGCCAGGTCCTCCAGGCCGGCGCGGGCCAGATCCCCGCCCGCCAGGCCGCGGTCAAGGCCGGCATCCCGATGAACGTGCCCGCCCTGACGATCAACAAGGTCTGCCTCTCGGGCCTCGACGCCATCGCCCTGGCCGACCAGCTGATCCGCGCCGGCGAGTTCGACATCGTGGTCGCGGGCGGCCAGGAGTCCATGACGAACGCCCCCCACCTGCTCCCGAAGTCCCGCGAGGGCTACAAGTACGGCGCGATCGAGATGCTCGACGCGATGGCGTACGACGGCCTGACCGACGCCTTCGAGAACATCGCGATGGGCGAGTCCACCGAGAAGCACAACACCCGCCTCGGCATCGAGCGCGCCCCGCAGGACGAGTTCGCCGCGGGCTCGCACCAGCGCGCGGCCGCCGCCCAGAAGAACGGCATCTTCGAGGCCGAGATCACCCCGGTCGAGATCCCGCAGCGCAAGGGCGAGCCGGTGGTCTTCTCGGTGGACGAGGGCGTCCGCCCCGAGACCACCGTGGAGTCCCTGGGCAAGCTCCGCCCGGCCTTCGCCAAGGACGGCACGATCACGGCCGGCACCTCCTCGCAGATCTCCGACGGCGCCGCCGCGGTGGTCGTGATGAGCAAGGCCAAGGCCGAGGAGCTGGGCCTGGAGTGGCTGGCCGAGATCGGCGCCCACGGCAACGTGGCGGGCCCGGACAACTCGCTCCAGTCGCAGCCGTCCAACGCCATCCAGCACGCCCTGAAGAAGGAGGGCCTGGGGGTCGAGGACCTCGACCTGATCGAGATCAACGAGGCCTTCGCGGCGGTCGCCGTCCAGTCAATGAAGGACCTGGGCGTGACCCCGGAAAAGGTGAACGTCAACGGCGGTGCCATCGCCCTGGGCCACCCCATCGGCATGTCCGGCGCCCGCGTGGTGCTGCACCTGGCGCTGGAGCTCAAGCGCCGCGGCGGCGGCGTCGGCGCGGCCGCGCTGTGCGGCGGCGGCGGCCAGGGCGACGCGCTGATCGTCCGCGTTCCCAAGGCGTAGTCCCGCAACCCACGGGCGGCCCGTAACCCACGGGCGGTCCCGTCACCCACGGCAGGAGGCAGACAGGCATGGCGGTGGACGTCCCCCAGCTGGTGGACCAGGCCCGCGAGGGCAGGCCACGGGCGGTGGCCCGGCTGATCTCACTGGTCGAGGGGGCGTCCCCGCAGCTGCGCGAGGTGATGGCGGCGCTGGCGCCGCTGACCGGCAACGCGTACGTGGTGGGCCTGACCGGCTCGCCCGGCGTGGGCAAGTCCACCTCGACCTCGGCGCTCGTGACGGCGTACCGCAGGGCGGGCAAGCGGGTCGGCGTGCTCGCCGTCGACCCGTCCTCGCCCTTCTCCGGCGGTGCGCTGCTCGGCGACCGGGTGCGCATGTCCGACCACGCCTCCGACCCGGGGGTGTACATCCGCTCCATGGCCACCCGCGGGCACCTGGGCGGCCTGGCCTGGGCGGCGCCGCAGGCCATCCGCGTCCTGGACGCGGCCGGCTGCGACGTGGTCCTGGTCGAGACCGTGGGCGTGGGCCAGTCGGAGGTGGAGATCGCCTCCCAGGCCGACACGTCCGTGGTGCTGCTCGCCCCGGGCATGGGCGACGGCATCCAGGCGGCCAAGGCCGGCATCCTGGAGATCGGCGACCTGTACGTGGTGAACAAGGCGGACCGGGACGGCGCCGACGCCACCGCCCGCGAGCTGAACCACATGCTCGGCCTCGGGGAGGCCCGCGGGCCCGGCGACTGGCGCCCGCCGATCGTCAAGACCGTGGCCGCCCGCTCCGAGGGCGTCGACGAGGTCGTGGAGGCCCTGGAGAAGCACCGGGCGTGGATGGAGGAGCACGGGGTGCTGGCCCGCCGCCGGATCGCCCGTGCCGCCCGCGAGGTCGAGACGATCACCGTCACGGCCCTGCGTTCCCGGATCGGGGACCTGCACGGCGACCGCCACCTGGACGCGCTGGCCGAGCGGGTCGTGGCGGGCGAGCTGGACCCGTACGCCGCCTCGGACGAGCTGCTGGCGAGCCTGACGGAGGGCTGAGCCCGCCGCAGCCGCCCGTGACGCACGCGAAGGGCCCGCCTCCCGAAAAGGGGAGACGGGCCCTTCGCGCGGTCCGGTACGGTCTACCCGCGTCACACGACGGCGACGGGGGAGGGCCGCCGGGCCCGGGTCAGAGCTTGCCGCGCTGGTCGCGCAGGTGCTCCGCGATCGGCTTGAGCGACTCGTGCAGGTCCGCGAGGGCCTCGGGCGGAAGCAGGTCGATGAAGTGCTTCCGCACGGACGCCACGTGGTGCGGGGCGACCTTGCGCATGGTCTCCATGCCCAGGTCGGTCAGCACGGCGTACAGCCCGCGCCGGTCGGACTCGCAGTTCGCCCGGACCACCAGGCCCGCGCTCTCCATGCGGGTGATCTGGTGGGACAGGCGGCTCTTGGACTGCAGGGTGGCGGTCGCGAGATCGCTCATCCGCATCCGGTGGTCCTCGGACTCCGAGAGGTTCACGAGGATCTCGTAGTCGTTGTTGGTCAGTCCGAATGGCTGGAGATCCTTCTCCATCCGGTGCGTCAGAAGTCTGTTGACGTCCAGATAGGTGCGCCAAGTGCACTGCTCGGCATCGTTCAGCCAGCGGGTGGCAGTCTCAGTCTCCATACAAGGACTCTACCTAAGAAGTTGAATGATGTACAAAAATTCCGGCACCCGACACGGGCTGTGACCGAAGGAAGCGTATCGGTCACAGTCCGAAGCGGCGCTGCAGGTCGCCGAGCTGCCCCGGCATCCGCGGCACCCCCAGCTGGTTCCCCAGCTGGCCCAGCGGGCCGTGCTGCTGCGGCACCCCGGGCTCGTGCGCGACCGCGCCGACCGCCTGCTCCGCCATCAGCATCTCGGTGGACTGGAGCAGCACCGTGCCGGCCCCGACGAACTCGAACTGGTGCTCCTCGCCCGAGGCGCCCCCGATGCCCGCGAGCTGCCGCAGGCCGCCCATCACACCCTGCATGTAGCCGTGGTCGTAGTGGTGGCACGGCGAGGGGCAGTCCGCCCAGCCCACCAGCGCCTGCGGGTCGACCTTGAGCGGCGGCTCCATGAAGACCACCGGGCCGTTGGACGCGGCCACGAACTTGCCGGTCCCGATCAGCGTCAGGAAGCCCGGCACGATCGACTGCTTCAGCGCGAGCGAGGGCTGGTACGCGAGCAGGTTGCCCGAGCGGATCGTCAGGTTGCCGTTGTCCAGGTCGTACGAGTTCACGTCGAAGGCGCGGTCGGCCAGGAGCATCTTGCCCGAGCCCTCCGCCACCACCCAGTCGCTCGCGTGCAGCGGCGAGTGGAAGCTCGTGCGCAGCAGCCGCTCGAAGCGGCCGTGGCCGATGCCGTTGAACTCGATCTGCCCGTAGTAGGAGATCATCTTGCCCTTCTGCAGGAACCACTGGCTCCCCTTGAGTTCCACGCAGAAGGTGTACGGGTTGACGTTGTCGTCGGACGGCAGGGAGTACGGGTCGAGGACCACGGGTCCGGTCATTACAGCTTCTCCTCCGAGGCCTGCACGTACACGACTCCGTGGCCCGAGAGCTCCAGCTGGAACGCCTCGCCCGAGCCACGCCCCACCATGTCGCGCCAGCCGAGCGCGGTGGAGAGCTTGTTCCGTACGTCGCCCCGGTGGGCCACGTACGCCTGCGGGTCCACGTGGATCGGCCGCTGGGGGGTGATCGGCAGCTCGATGACACCGCCGTGGGCCATCACCGCGACCGAGCCGTGCCCGGCCAGCGTGGTGGTGAACAGGCCCTGCCCGGTCACCTGGCCGCGCACCATGCCCATGACGCCGCCCTGCGAGCCCATGAACATGGTGCCCTGCTGGAGGGTGCCGTCGAAGGCGAGCAGCCGGTCCGCCTCGACGTACAGGGTGTCGCCGGTGAGCTGGACCACGTGGATGTGGTGGCCGCCGTGGCCGAACATCACGGTGCCCTGGCCCTCGACGGTCATCAGCGGGGTCTGCTCGTTGGCCACCCGGCGGCCGATCATCCCCATGACGCCGCCCTGACCGCCGGTCAGGTTCGGGGTGAAGCTGACGTCGCCGCGGTAGGCGAGCATCGCGCCGCGCTGGCTGAAGAGGCGCTGGCCCGGGATCACCTGGGCCTCGATCATCTTCGAGTTGATCTGGGTGAACGGCATCAGACGTCGCCCCCGATCGTGTTGCGCTCGCTGGGCTGGACGTAGACCAGCCCCTCGCCCTCGAAGCGGATCTGGAAGGCCTCGCCGCCGCCCTCGCCCATGAACGTGCGGAACGTCACACCGGACTGGAAGTGCTGCTGGAGGTTGCCGGTGTGCGCGATGTACGCGCCGGGGTCCACGGAAAGGGGGTACTGGGCGCTGACGCGGAGCACGACCGCCGGCCCGTCGGACATGATGGCCGCCTGGCCGGTGCCCTCGACGGTGGTCGTGAACAGGCCGTTGCCCGTCGCACCGCCGCGCAGACCGGTGAAGGTCGTGCCGGTGCGCAGCCCGCCGTCGGTGCACAGCAGGTTGCTGGACTCGACGTAGAGCTTCTCACCGTGGAGATTGACCAGATTGATCTCACTCGCGCGGTCGGCGAAGTAGCAGGTGCCGTGCCCCTGCACTTCCATCACGGTCATCTGCTCGCCGGTCAGGCGCCGGGTCACCATGCCGCGGATGCCCTCACCGCCGCCGGTCATCTTCTTGAAGGCCATCTGGCCGTCGTACGCGACCATCGAGCCGTTCTTCGCTTTGACGGCGTCGCCGGACAGGTCGACGGCGAGCACCTTGCTGCCTTGGAGTCGGAACTGAGCCACGGGGATGACGTTAACGGCAGCGCGCGCACCCGAACAGGGCCCGATGGCCGATAAGGGCCCCGGTGGGACGGGGATGGGACGCGGCCGAGACCTGGCGGAGACATCCGGGTGCCCGTGGGCCCGACCCCGGGTCAAGATCGGGTAAACCGCCTTGGGAGAATGGGCCGGACATTTCGCCCTCCGCCCCGAAGGTTGACCGTGGACATCAAGACCGCTTCCGCCCTGCACAGGCTGCGCCTCGTCTCCATCCCCGAGGCCCTGTCCTTCCCGGCCCTGCTGATCTTCGGCTCGCTGCTGAGCCGGATCTCGGACGTCAACCTGGTGATGCCGCTCGGCATGCTGCACGGCGTGCTGTTCGTGCTCTACGCGCTCTTCCTGCTGGACGTGTGGAACAAGGCGAAGTGGCCGCTGAGGAAGGTCGCCCTGTTCTTCCTGCTGGCCGTCATCCCGTTCGGCGGCCTGTACGGCGACAAGCTGCTCAAGCGCGACGAGGCGGACAGCGTTGTCGCCGCCCGCGCGCGCAAGGAAGAGGCCGCCGCGTGATCGTCGCCTTCTCGGTCACCCCGCTGGGCGTGGGGGAAGAGGTCGGCGAGTACGTCGCCGACGCGGTCCGCGTGGTCCGCGAGTCCGGCCTGCCCCACCGCACCGACGCCATGTTCACCTCCGTCGAGGGCGAGTGGGACGAAGTGATGGACGTCGTCAGGCGTGCGGTGGCGGCCGTGGAGGAGCGGGCGCCGCGCGTATCGGTGGTCATGAAGGCCGACATCCGCCCCGGCGTCACGGACGGCCTCACCTCGAAGGTCGCCACGGTGGAGCGCCACCTGGCCTCCTGACCCCCCGAAGGGCCTCCCGCGAAGCCCCCGCCCCCGGTCGCGCAGCCGCCGGGAGCGGGGGCTTCGTACGTCCCCGCACCGCGCTGTGCGTCTCCGGGCGGCCGGCGCCGGGCCGCCCGACCCCCGAACGGCGGTGCGGAGGCGAACGTTCAGGAGAACCCCTCACTCGGCCGAATCCGGTTCGACACGCCCGAGTTTGTCCACTTTTGTTGGATTATCAACCTCGGCTCCAAGCTCTGGAGGCACCGTGCGGCCGGAAGGCATTGACTACGAGGCCCACAGCCGTCTCGCCGGTCCGCTGACGAAGGCGGACCCCAACGCCTACCGCGTGCAGTACCGCTCCCTGCTCTCGAAGGAGCCGCACCGAATACGCGCCGTCGCCCTCATGACGCTGGCGCCGCTGCTCTCCGCCGCGCTGCTGCTCTACCTGGTCTGGCCGACCCACTGGACGGTGCGCGAGGGAGGCGACCGCTGGCTGGTGCGGTTCGACACCGTGATGCTGGTCTCCATCGCGCTGATCATGTTCTTCATGCTGGTCAACGTGGTGTCGATCGCCCACGCCACGATGGTCGCCAGGGACCCGGTGCCCGTGGAGGCCGAGCCCGGCACGCGGGTCGCGTTCCTCACCACGTACGTCCCCGGCAAGGAACCGCTCACCATGGTGCGCGCCACCCTCGAAGGCGCCGTCCGGGTCCGCCACGACGGCCCGCTGGACGTCTGGCTGCTCGACGAGGGCGACGACCCCGAGGCCAAGGCCCTCTGCGCGGAACTGGGCGTCCGGCACTTCACCCGCAAAGACGTACCCGAGTGGAACCGCAGGAAGGGACCCCACCGCGCGAAGACCAAGCACGGCAACTACAACGCCTGGCTGGCGATGCACGGGGACGACTACGACCATTTCGCGTCCGTCGACACCGACCACGTGCCGCTGCCGAACTTCCTGGAGCGCATGCTGGGCTACTTCCGCGACCCGGACGTCGCCTTCGTCGTCGGCCCCCAGGTGTACGGGAACTACACCGAGCACGTCACCAAGGCCGCCGAGTCCCAGCAGTACCTCTTCCACGCCCTGATCCAGCGGGCCGGCAACCGGTACGGCGCCCCGATGTTCGTGGGCACCAACAACGCGGTGCGGGTGAGTGCCCTCAAGAGCGTCGGCGGCCTCTACGACTCCATCACCGAGGACATGGCCACCGGCTTCGAACTGCACCGCAGGAAGAACCCGCGCACCGGCCGGTTCTGGCGCTCCGTCTACACCCCCGACGTACTCGCGGTCGGCGAGGGCCCCGCCTCCTGGACGGACTTCTTCACCCAGCAGCTGCGCTGGTCCAGGGGAACCTACGAGACCCTCTTCAAGCAGTACTGGAAGGCGCTGTTCAGGGTGCCGCCCGGCCGGCTCCTCAACTACACGCTGATGCTCGTCTACTACCCGATGACCGCGGTCAACTGGCTGCTGGGCGTGCTGAGCTGCGTCCTCTTCCTCTGGCTCGGCGCCTCCGGCACCCAGGTCTCGTCCTCGGTGTGGCTGATGCTCTACAGCGACGCCGCCGCCCTCCAGATCGGCCTCTACCTCTGGAACCGGCGCCACAACGTCTCGCCCCACGAGCCCGAGGGCTCCGGCGGCCTGGCCGGCATGGCGATGTCCGCGATCTGCGCGCCGGTCTACCTCAGGTCGCTCGGCTCGGCCCTGATCCGCACCCGGGGGCGCTTCGTCGTCACGCCCAAGGGCGGCACCGCCTCGCCCGACCGGCTGATGACCTTCCGCATCCACCTCTTCTGGGTGGCGGTCCTCGCCGCCTCCCTCGCCGCCTCGGTCCGGTACGGCCACACGCACGCGGCCATGCGGACCTGGGCCGTCCTCGGCCTGCTCATCGCCCTGTCACCGGTCGTGGTGTGGACCGTGACCCTGTTCCGCGACCGCGGGACCAGGACCGCGACCGCCCCCGTCGCCGCTCCGGGTGCCGGACCGGGCGACGAGCCGGAACCCGCGCTCGCCACGACCACAGGAGGGAACTGAGCCATGGCCTACCGGCCGTCGAAGAAGTTCAAGAAGACCGTCCTCGGAGTGGGCGCCGTGGTCCTGCTGGCCGGGCTCAACGCACCCGCGGCCTTCTCCTTCGCCGAGGACAGGTACCACGCGTACAAGATCGCCCAGCCCGGCTACAAGGCGCAGTACGGCTCCTGGGGCCTGGTCGCCCTCCCCGAGGACCAGCGCATCAACGCCATGCACGCCGCGCTGCTGCACACCGGCAAGGTGCTGTTGATCGCCGGCTCCGGCAACGACCAGAAGAAGTTCGACAAGGGGACCTTCGACACCGTCCTGTGGGACCCCGCGAAGAACACCTTCAAGCGGATCCCCACCCCGGAGGACTTCTTCTGCGCCGGCCACAGCCAGCTCCCCGACGGCCGGCTGCTGGTGGCCGGCGGCACCGCCCGCTACGAGGTGCTCGACGGCAAGGTCACCCGGGCCGGCGGCGGCATGCGGGTCAAGAACGAGAGCCCGGACAAGACGGTCACCCTCCGCAAGGGCACCCGCTTCCGCTCGCCGTCCGGGGTCGAGTACGAGTCGAAGTTCGACGTCACCGTGCCCAAGGCCAAGCGCGAGTTCCTCATCTCGTACGCCAAGAGCGGCCGGATGCTGCCCTGGAAGACGAAGGTGACGGCGGCCGAGGCGCGGGTCTTCGTCGAGGCGGTCCAGGAGGGCCCGCAGGGACTCACCACCGAGGCCGCCCAGTACGAGGTCATCGGCCTCAAGGGCAAGGACGCCGACAACGTCTACGGCCTCGCCGAACGCCTCAGCACCGCGAAGCAGGACTTCCAGGGCATCAAGGCCGCCTACGAGTTCGACCCGAAGGCGGAGAAGTACGTCCCGGTCGCCCCCATGAAGGACGCCCGCTGGTACCCGACCCTGGTCACCCTCCAGGACGGCCGGGTGCTCGCCGTCTCGGGCCTCAACGACGTCGGCGACGTCGTGCCCGGCGACAACGAGATCTACGACCCGCGGACCAAGAAGTGGACCAAGGGGCCCTTCCGCTACTTCCCGACCTACCCCGCGCTGTTCCTCACCAAGGGCGGCAAGCTGCTCTACACCGGCTCCAACGCGGGCTACGGGCCGGCCGAGAAGGGCCGCGCACCGGGCCTGTGGGACCCGCGCACCAACACCTTCGAGCCGGTCAAGGGCCTGACGGACCCGGACCAGCTGGAGACCTCCGCCTCCCTGCTGCTGCCGCCGGCGCAGGACCAGAAGGTGATGGTGCTCGGCGGCGGCGGCGTCGGCGAGTCCCCCAAGTCCACCGCCCGCACGGCCATCGTCGACCTCAAGGCCGCCACCCCGGCCTGGCGCGACGGACCCCGGCTCCCGCAGGGCACGCGCTACCTCAGCAGCGTGATCCTGCCCGACGACTCGGTGTTCACCACCGGCGGCGCCCGCGACTACCGGGGCCGCGGCGCCAGCGACATCCACAAGGCGCAGTTCTACTGGCCGCGCGCCGGCCGGTTCACCGCGGCGGCCGACCCGGCCGTCGGCCGCAACTACCACTCCGAGGCGCTGCTGCTGCCCGACGGACGGGTCGCCACCTTCGGCTCCGACCCGCTCTTCGCGGACAAGGACAACACCAAGCTCGGCAAGTTCGAGCACCGGCTGGAGGTCTACTCGCCGCCGTATCTGCACCGGGACCCCGCCCTCCGGCCGGCCCTCGGCGCGGGCCCGGACGAGGTCGACCAGAACGGCCGGGCCACCTTCCGCGCCCAGGACACCGACCGGATCGTGCGGGCCCGGCTGATGCGGCCCAGCGCCGTCACGCACACCACCGACGTGGAGCAGCGGTCCATCGAGCTGGGGCTCAGCAAGACGGCGGACTCGGTGACCGTGGACGTGCCGTCCGACCCCACGCTCGTACCGCCGGGCTGGTACATGCTGTTCGTCACCGACGCGGACGGGACCCCGTCCGAGGCCAAGTGGATCCAGGTGCGGGCGCCGAAGAAGCCGGCCGCGGCGGACGAGGACTGACGGGGCCCCGCGGGGACGCCCCCGCCCGCGGGCCCGGTGCTACTGCCGGGCCCGCCTGGCCAGTCCGAGGGCGTAGTCGGGCCACCAGCGGCCGGCCTGCGGGCCGCCGCGGCAGGTGCCGTCCGACTCGCCGGGGCGCTTGATCCACAGGTACGCGTCGAGGAGCGCGTCGCCCGTCCGGTCGGTGGGCGGCGCGCCGAGCGCCCGCCCCGGCGGGTTGCACCAGGCCTGGTCCCGGTTGCCCGGGAGCGGGCCGTCGCCGTTCCTGCTGGTGTCGATCACGAAGTGCTTGCCGCCCGTGCCCCGGGAGATGCGCTCCCCGTAGGCGCGTCCGGCCGCGTCCGGCTGGAAGTTGGAGACGTTGAGCGAGAAGCCGTCGGCCCGGTCGATGCCGGCCCGCTTCAGCGGCTCGACGAGCTTCTCGGGGTCCGGGATCCAGGCCGGGTTCCCGGCGTCCAGGTAGACCCGGGTGTTCGGCTGGGCCTTGAGCCGGCCGATGGCCTCCGAGAGGAGCTGGTACCGCTCGTCGTGGTGCTCGGCCGGGGTGCAGCCGTCGACGATGTGGGGGACCGCGTCGGGTTCGAGCACCACGATGGCCCGGGCGTCGCCGATGGCGTCCGCGAAGGCGCCGATCCAGCGGCGGTAGGCGTCCGCGTCCCAGGCACCGCCGGCCGAGTGCTGGCCGCAGTCGCGGTGCGGGATGTTGTACGCGACGAGCACCAGCGTGCGGCCCTCCGCGGCCGCCCCGGCGCGGGCCCGCCGGATCTCCGGGCCGGGGTCGTCGCCCGGGCCCCACAGCGCCATCGGCCGCTCCGAGATGCGGCGCAGCACCTGGGCGTCGTCCTTCCTGCCCTGCTGCTCCCACCGGGCGACCTGGCGGGCGGCGTCGCTCTCCGGGTCCACCCAGAAGGGCGACCCGGCGGCGGTGCCGCCGGTGGCGGCCGGCGTCGCCGGGCTCCGTCCTCCGGCGGCGGTGCCCGAGGGCCCCGACCCGGGGGAGCAGGCGGCGGTCAGGGCGAGCAGCAGCGCCAGGCCGCTCGCGGTCCGCCGGGCGGTTCGTCTGTGGCCGGACATCCAGGCCCCTCGGCAGGGTGGGGGTACAGGGGACCGGCTCATCGTGACATGACGGACAGGTGGGGCGGGCGGTACGACACCGGGGCCTTCGGGGGCTTCTCGGCGAGGGGGCCGGGGTCGGGGGGCGCCCGCAGGGCACGGGTTGCGGGGTGGCGCCCGGAGGGGGCGGGGGTCACGGGGTGACGCCCGTGGCCAGGGCGATGCCGAGCGGCGTGCGCTCGTACAGGACCCGGTGGCCGTGGCGGCGCGAGAGCAGCAGTCCGGCGTCGCGGAGCGCCGACAGGTGCGCGGAGACGGTGGACGGCGCCATGCCGAGCCGCTGCGCGAGGGCGGTGGTCGCCCCGGGGGCCTCCAGTGCGCACAGCACGTCCGCCCGGCCCCTGCCGAGCAGCCGGGCGAGGGCCTCGGGGGTGCGGGTGCCCGCCTCGGTCCACAGCGCGCCGATCCCGCGGGCGGGGTAGACGAGGGTGGGCTGCCAGGGCGGGTCGAAGCCGGACACCACCTCGGGCCAGCCGAAGGCACTGGGCATCAGGACCAGGCCCTGGCCGCCGAGTTCGCGTACGTGGGTGCCGGGGCGGTCGATGGTGAGGGTGCCGTCGTGCCAGGTGAGGGACGGGTGGAGGCCGTTGAAGAGGGCTTCCAGGCCGCCTTCGGCCAGCCGGCGCGAGTGGAAGACCAGGTCCGCTTCGAGCAGGGCGCGCAGGCGGGGCCAGTGCGGCTCGACCAGGGTGCGCCAGGCGGCCTCGGTGAGGTCCGCGAGGTCGCGTACGGCGCGGGCCGGGTCGGCCAGCATGGCCCGGCCGAGCGGGCTCTCGTACGCCCCGGGCGTGCAGACCAGGGAGCGGGCGATGTCCTCGCGGGCCGCGTCGGGGTCGGCGGCGCGGATGGCGGCGATCTCCTCGTCGAAGGAGGCCGCGGGGCCGATCGGGGGCGGGCCGAGGAAGTCGGGGGTGTGCCCGCGGAGGGGCATCAGCAGCCAGAGGGGACGCAGGTCGAGGGAGGCCGCGGAGGCGCGGATCGCCCGGAGCCAGGGGAGGTGGTAGCCGTGCCGGCCGGGGCGCTGGAGGGTACGGACGGCCTCCTGCGTCTCCCAGCGGGGCGACAGCGCGAAGCGGCACCGGAGCAGGTCGCCGTCGCCGAAGCAGAGCCGGAAGGGCATGCGGGTCGCCCTTTCTGTTCCGGGTGCGGGTGGTCGGCGCACGGTGCCGGTGGTGTCGGCGCGGGCGGTCGTGCGGCCGGCCGAGATTCGGGGTGGGGCGAATGTATACCGCCCGGCTCGGCGGCGGCCTGATGGTGGCCCGCATGACCGCTGTCAGTCAGTCGCCCCGCGCGGGGTACGGCGCCGCGTTCCGGGTGCGGGAGTTCCGGGCCGTGTTCGCCGCGCACCTGCTGTCCGTGCTCGGGCTCGTCGTCGCCGAGATCTCCCTCACCGTCCTCGTCTTCCGCCTCACCGGGTCGCCGCTCATGAGCGCGCTGACCTTCGCCCTCGGGTTCCTGCCCCACGTGCTCGGCGGGACCCTCCTGGCCGGCGTCGCGGACCGCGTCCCGGCCCGCCGGGTGCTCGTCGTCTGCGACCTGCTGTGCGCCGCCTGCGCCACCGCCATGGTGCTGCCCGGCACCCCGGTGGCCGCCCTGCTCGTGCTCCGGTGCGCCATGGCCTTCGTCGCACCCCTCTTCCAGGGCACCCGCAACGCCTCGCTCGCCGACGTCCTCGGCCGCGGCCAGGCGTACGTACTCGGCCGCTCCCTGCTCCGCATGGTCGCCCAGTCCGCCCAGCTCGCCGGCTTCGGCATCGGCGGCGTGCTGCTGACCGTGCTCGCCCCGCGCGCCGCCCTGGGCGTCACGGCCGGCACCTTCCTCGCCTCCGCCGCCCTGCTCCGCTTCGGCACCCGCAGCCGCCCGGCCCGGGCCGACGGCGACCGCCGCTCCCCGCTGGCCGGGGCGCGGGCCGTGCTCGGCGACCGCCGGATGCGCGCGCTCACCCTGATGTTCTGGGTGCCCGCCGTCTTCACCATCGCCCCCGAGGCGCTGATGGCCCCGTACGCCGCGGGCATCGGTTCCGGCACCGTCGCCCTGGGCCTGCTGATGTGCGCCCTGCCCGTCGGCACCATCGCCGGGGAGCTGTGGGCCGGCTCCGCCCTCGGCGCGGCCGCCCGCTCCCGGATCGTCCGCCCGCTGGCGGCGGCGAGCCTGCTGCCGCTGCTGGCGTACGCGGTCCGGCCCGGGGTCGTGCCGCTGCTCGCCGCGCTGCTGCTCGCCGGCCTGGCCCACGCGTACACCCTGGGCCTCGACCAGTGGTACGTCGACGCCGTCCCCGAGGAGCTGCGGGGCCGGGCGATGACCCTGCTCAGCACCGGCCTGATGACCCTCCAGGGCGTCGGCATGGCGCTGGCCGGACTGGCCGCCGAGTTCTTCGCCGTGCACACCGTGGTCACCGGGGCGGCGCTGCTCGGCACCGCGTGCGTGCTGCTGCTCCTGCGCGAGCTGCGCGCGACCGAGGAGCGAGACGGGGCTGACCAGCATATGACCGGCCGGTAAGGTCGGGTGCGTGCCCAAGCCGCTGAGCCTTCCCTTCGACCCGATCGCCCGTGCCGACGAGCTCTGGCAGCGCCGCTGGGGCGCCGCGCCCTCGATGGCCGCGATCACCTCGATCATGCGCGCCCACCAGATCCTGCTCGGTGAGGTGGACGCGGTCGTCAAGCCGTACGGGCTGACCTTCGCGCGCTACGAGGCCCTGGTCCTGCTCACCTTCTCCAAGGAGGGCGAGCTGCCGATGTCGAAGATCGGCGAGCGGCTGATGGTGCACCCCACCTCGGTGACGAACACGGTGGACCGCCTGGTCAGGTCCGGCCTGGTGGCCAAGCGTCCGAACCCGAACGACGGGCGCGGCACGCTCGCCTCCATCACGGACAAGGGCCGCGAGGTGGTCGAGGCCGCCACCCGCGACCTGATGGCGATGGACTTCGGCCTCGGGGTCTACGACGCGGAGGAGTGCGCGGAGATCTTCGCCATGCTCCGCCCGCTGCGGGTGGCCGCGGCCGACTTCGACGAGAAGTAGCGCGCGCCCGGTTCCCCGGGGGGCGGTCAAGATCTGTTAAAACGGGCGGTTACGCTCGTGGGCATGAAGAAGAGCGTGCTGACCAGGTACCGGGTGATGGCCTTCGCCACCGCCGTCATGCTGCTCGTGCTCTGCACGTGCATGATTTTCAAGTACGGCTTCGACAAGGGCGCCGACCTGACCTTCGTGGTCTCCCAGGTCCACGGCGTCCTCTTCATGATCTACCTGGTCTTCGCCTTCGACCTCAGCTCCAAGGCCAAGTGGCCCTTCGGCAAGATGCTCTGGGTGATGGTCTCCGGCACCATCCCGCTCGCCGCCTTCTTCGTCGAGCGCAAGGTCCGCGAAGAGGTCGAGCCGCTGGTGGTCGACGGCCGCCCGGCGCCCGTCAAGGCCTGACGCCGTCCGCGCGGGACCCGCGCCGACGGAATCGTGACCTGCCCCCGGGTGACTCCCGGGGGTTTGCCATCGACATTTACTAGGACGTCCTAGTAAATTCGAAGGCATGGACGCTGACGCCATCGAGCAGGGCCGCCTCCGCTGGCAGGCCCGTTACGACAAGGCCCGCAAGCGGGACGCCGACTTCACCACCCTCTCCGGCGACTCCGTCGAGCCCGTGTACGGGCCGCGGCCCGGCGACACGTACGAGGGCTTCGACCGCATCGGCTGGCCGGGTGAGTACCCCTTCACCCGCGGCCTGCACCCCACGGGCTACCGCGGCCGCACCTGGACCATCCGCCAGTTCGCCGGCTTCGGCAACGCGGAGCAGACCAACGAGCGCTACAAGATGATCCTGGCCGCGGGCGGCGGCGGCCTCTCGGTCGCCTTCGACATGCCCACCCTCATGGGCCGCGACTCGGACGACCCGCGCTCCCTCGGCGAGGTCGGCCACTGCGGCGTGGCCATCGACTCCGCCGCCGACATGGAGGTCCTCTTCCGGGACATCCCGCTCGGCGACGTGACCACCTCGATGACCATCTCCGGGCCCGCCGTGCCCGCCTTCTGCATGTACCTGGTCGCCGCCGAGCGCCAGGGCGTCGACCCGGCCGTGCTCAACGGCACGCTCCAGACCGACATCTTCAAGGAGTACATCGCGCAGAAGGAGTGGCTCTTCGAGCCCGAGCCCCACCTGCGCCTCATCGGCGACCTGATGGAGTACTGCGCCCGGGGCATCCCGGCGTACAAGCCCCTCTCGGTCTCCGGCTACCACATCCGCGAGGCCGGGGCCACGGCCGCGCAGGAACTCGCGTACACCCTCGCCGACGGCTTCGGCTACGTGGAGCTCGGCCTGTCCCGCGGGCTCGACGTGGACGTCTTCGCCCCGGGCCTGTCCTTCTTCTTCGACGCGCACCTCGACTTCTTCGAGGAGATCGCCAAGTTCCGCGCCGCCCGCCGGATCTGGGCCCGCTGGATGAAGGAGGTGTACGGCGCCAAGACCGACAAGGCGATGTGGCTGCGCTTCCACACCCAGACCGCCGGCGTCTCGCTGACGGCCCAGCAGCCGTACAACAACGTGGTGCGCACCGCGGTCGAGGCGCTCTCCGCGATCCTCGGCGGCACCAACTCCCTGCACACCAACGCCCTCGACGAGACGCTCGCCCTCCCCAGCGAGCAGGCCGCCGAGATCGCCCTGCGCACGCAGCAGGTGCTGATGGAGGAGACCGGCGTCGCCAACGTGGCCGACCCGCTGGGCGGTTCCTGGTACGTCGAGCAGCTCACCGACCGCATCGAGGCCGACGCCGAGAAGATCTTCGACCAGATCAAGGAGCGCGGCCTGCGCGCCCACCCCGACGGCAAGCACCCGATCGGTCCGATCACCTCCGGCATCCTGCGCGGCATCGAGGACGGCTGGTTCACCGGTGAGATCGCCGAGTCGGCCTTCCGCTACCAGCAGTCCCTGGAGAAGGGCGACAAGCGGGTCGTCGGCGTCAACTGCCACCACGGCTCGGTCACCGGCGACCTGGAGATCCTGCGCGTCAGCCACGAGGTCGAGTGGGAGCAGGTGCGCCTGCTCGGCGACCGCAAGGAGCGCCGGGACGACGCGAAGGTGAAGGCCTCCCTGGACGCCATGCTGGCGGCCGCCCGGGACGGCTCGAACATGATCCCCGCGATGCTCGACGCCGTGCGCGCCGAGGCCACGCTCGGGGAGATCTGCAACGTGCTGCGCGACGAGTGGGGCACGTACACCGAACCCGCGGGCTTCTGAGCCGGTCCGCGTGTGCGCCGGGAGGGCGCGGTCCTACTGGGCCGCGCCCTTCAGGCCGTGCATGAGCAGGGCGGTGAAGGTGGCCACCCACAGCTCGTCGACGGGTTCGGCGCTGACCAGCGCGCGGTGGACCACGGTCCCCGCGATCACGTCGAAGATCAGGTCGGTGGTGTGGCCGGCGAGCGCGTCGTCCTCCTCGCGGGGGAGTTCGCCGCGGGCCTGGGCGCGTTCGCGGCCGAGGACCACCAGGTGCTTCTGGCGCTCGACGATGGCGGACCTGATCCGGTCGCGCAGGGCGGGGTCCCGGGTGGACTCGGCGACCACGGCCATCAGCGCGGTCTTGGCCTCGGGGCGGTGCAGCAGGGCGGCGAACTGGAGCACCACGTGCTCGATGTCCGCCTCCAGTGAGCCCCGGTCGGGCAGCTCCAGTGCGTCGAAGAGCTCGGCGACGGCGTCGACGACCAGCTCGTTCTTCCCCGCCCAGCGGCGGTAGAGGGTGGTCTTGGCGACCCCGGCGCGTGCCGAGACGTCGCCCATCGTCAGCTTGGACCAGCCCAGTTCCACCAGCGCGTCCCGGGTGGCGGCGAGGATCGCCGCGTCGGCCGCCGCGTTGCGGGGCCGGCCGGTGCGGCCGGACGGCTGCGGCCTGCCGGCGTCGCCGGATCCGCCGCCCCGGCCGGATCCGCCGGTGTTGCCGAGGGAACAGCTGATGCGCATCCCGTGACCATACCCGCCAGTAGGGAAAGCGCCGTGACCCAGATCACGGGGCGCGAAGGGCTCGGTTTAGTTACGCTACGACTCGTAGCGTAAGAGCGACAGCCACTGGCGCCAGGTGGGGACCTGCGCGCCGCAGCTTTTCATCATCACGCGTTCCGTCGAGGAGTGTTTTCAGCCGGTCTTTTCGCGGCCGTGCGCGCAGGGGGGAGGATGTACGCATGCAGCCCAGAAACATGTCCATGAGCGGCGTGGTCGACCTCGCCGCTGTGAAGGCGGCCGGTGAGGCCAAGGCCAAGGCCGAGCAGGCCCGCGCGGAGTCCGCCCGGCAGGGCGGCGTCGCGGCCGTACCGCCCTCCGCGCTGGTCATCGACGTCGACGAGGCCGGTTTCGAGCGCGACGTGCTCCAGCGGTCCACCGAGGTCCCGGTCGTCATCGACTTCTGGGCCGAGTGGTGCGAGCCCTGCAAGCAGCTCGGCCCCCTGCTGGAGCGGCTGGCCGTCGAGGCCAACGGCCGCTTCGTCCTGGCCAAGGTCGACGTCGACGCCAACCAGATGCTGATGCAGCAGTTCGGCATCCAGGGCATCCCGGCGGTCTTCGCCGTCGTCGCCGGACAGGCCCTGCCGCTGTTCCAGGGCGCGGCGCCCGAGCAGCAGATCCGCGAGACGCTGGCCCAGCTGATCCAGGTGGCCGAGGAGCGCTTCGGGCTCACCGGCGTCACGGTCGACCCCGACGCCGTACCGGGCCGGGAGCCCGCCGAGGCGCCCGTCGGGCCGTACGACGCCCTGCTGGAGGCGGCGGTCTCGGCGCTGGACGCCGGTGACCTGGGCGGTGCCGTGCAGGCGTACAAGAACGTGCTCGCGGAGGACCCGGGGCACCCCGAGGCGAAGCTGGGCCTGGCCCAGGCCGAACTCCTCGCGCGCGTCCAGCACATGGACCCGCAGCAGGTCCGCAAGGACGCCGCCGAGCGGCCCGCGGACCCCGCGGCCCAGATCGCCGCGGCCGACCTGGACCTGGTCGGCGGTCACGTCGAGGACGCCTTCGGCCGGCTCGTGGACACCGTCCGGCGGACGGCGGGCGACGACCGCGAGGCGGCGCGCCTGCGCCTGCTGGAGCTGTTCGAGGTGATCGGCTCGGACGACCCGCGCGTGACGCGCGCTCGCACGGCGCTCGCGCGCGTGCTCTTCTGAGGTCCGCCCAGGGGGTGCGGAGGGTTCCGCTTCGCCCCCGCCGGACCCCGGTGATTTGTTGACACAGAGATAAACAGCGGCCGCGCTTTACCAAAACTTGGTAATCGCGGCCGCTGTTACTCGCAGTAAATCGAACCCCCGAATCTGCCCGGTTTGTCGTTCGATCTCCCCTTCTGTCGTGGCCCTCGGCGACACCCTGTGTGCCCGCCCGACGCCGCCGTGTCGTACCACGGTTATCGGGCCGTTACTAGCCAGTAACGAACCCCCTTGTGCCCCGGCCCCGAATGCACCACGATCGGCCACGCTCGGTCCATCCCGCAGCCCCCGCACACCCGGGGCCGTGGACATGGGTCCCCACCGAGTGAGCCGGCGGCTTGCCCCCGGCTGTCTGGACAGGGGGGTCTCCGCCGACCGGCGGGGCCTGTCCTCGGTCGCGCGGCTGCGCGGCCAGTGGTTGTCGCTCGGGGGTGATCGCCGGTGTTTCGGACGCGTTTCCGCGTTCCGGTCGCCTGCGCTCCTCCGAGGACGTAGCACTTCTCCCATCCCAGGACGGGCTCGACCCGGACCGGAGATGTACGTCCGAGAAGGAGGAACGAGAAATGAATTCCCAGGTTCGTGGTGGGACCAGATGGAAGCGCTTCGCGCTCGTCATGGTGCCGAGCATCGCGGCCACCGCTGCTGTCGGTGTGGGTCTGGCTCAGGGCGCGCTCGCCGCGTCGTTCAGCGTGTCCGGTCAGGACTTCAAGGTCTCTGCGGACAAGCTCGAGGGCGATGACCTGATCCAGTACGGCGGTGTCGCCGAGGGTCACGACCTCAAGGGCAACCCCCAGCACCACCCGGTGACCATCTCTGGCTTCAAGAAGGCCGAGATCACCAACATGTGCCAGTCGCTGGTCACCCCGGTGCCCGGCCTCGGCAACATCACCCTGCAGCTCCGCACGGGCCACAAGGGCGAGCCGGCCGTCGCGAGCAACATCTACCTCGACGTCGCCGAGCTCGACGCGGACGCGTACTTCGAGCAGCTCGACATCGGTGTCGCGGTGGGCGACTCCAGCCACACCACGAAGCCGCAGCCGGGTACGGTCGCCAGCCCGTACGCGTTCTCGCAGCGCGCCAAGAAGGCCGTGCTGAAGAACGTCGAGCAGAAGGCGTGGGCCACCACGGCGGGGACGTTCAGCCTCCCCGACCTGAACCTGCGTCTGCTCTCGGGCGACAAGCCCTGCTACTAGGCCTGACCGCCTAGCGGCCTGATCCGGCCGGGCGGGAGGCGCCTGCCGTCCCCCGCCCGGCCGGGCCATCACGTAGTTCTCCGTACCACCGTTTCCAGGGAGCTGTTGTCCAATGAACGCCGAGGCCCCGGTTTCCCACAAGGACGAACACTGGCTCGCGACCGGCCGGCGCGTGTTCCGCGAC
Organism: Streptomyces sp. NPDC101132; assembly: GCF_044759225.1. NCBI lineage: Bacteria > Bacillati > Actinomycetota > Actinomycetes > Kitasatosporales > Streptomycetaceae > Streptomyces > Streptomyces sp. NPDC101132. Next base: position 288,666 of record NZ_JBIVYX010000004.1, on the reverse strand, counting down.
TGGCGCGGCAGCCGTCCCTTCTGGGCCGGACTGTTCACCCTGCTCGGCGGCGTGCCGATCGCCTACTTCCCGTACGCCGACATGCGGTTGGGCAACGTCACCATCGCGATGGCCACGACGGCGGGCGCGGGCTCGCTGATCATCGGCGTCCTGCTGATCACGCTGGGCTTCTGCCTGTGGTTCCAGCAGAGCATGCGGGTCTTCGCCGGCATCGCCTCGATCCTGCTGGCGCTGGTCTCGCTCCCGGTGTCGAACCTGGGCGGCTTCTTCATGGGCTTCCTCTGCTCGCTGCTCGGCGGCGCCCTCGCGCTGTCCTGGGCCCCGGGCGTCCCCGAGGACGAGACCGAGGACGCCGACGAGGCCGCGGCCGAGGCCGGCGCGCACGAGCTCGAGTACGTCCCCGGACCCCGCACGGAAACGGACCCGCAGGGGCTCCCGTACGAGCACGCCGAGAGCGTCTCGTTCGAGAAGCCCGACGCGACCGAGACGACTGCCCACGCCAATGGCGGGAGGAACAGTGCGGGGTGACGAGACGCAGCGGGCCGTGGCCCCAGGCGCAGAGTCCCGTGAGAGGAAGGGCCCGCGCCACGCGGCGCCCCGTAAGTCGCTGCTGACCAAGCTGCAGATACCCGTCGGCAAGACGATGGCCCTGGCCGCCATGCCGACCGCCGTCTTCGTCGGCATGGGCATGGCCCCGAAGCTCGCCCTCGCCGACGACAAGGACATACCCTTCGCGCCCGGCCCCTGCGTCACCCGCTCCGACGAGCCCCCGGAGTCGGAGTCGCCCAAGGCCGAGGCCACGAAGAAGGCCGAGCGGAAGAAGAAGACCGCGGAGCCCTCCGCGTCACCCACCGCCACGCCCCGCGCGACGAAGGAGCCGACGCCCTCCCAGTCCCCTTCGGCCCGGTCCTCCGCGACGAGCGAGCCGAAGGCGACGGAGACCACCCGGGCGACCGACACCGAGCGGGCCGCGCGCGGCTCCGCCGGCACCGTCAACCCGCTCGACCCGCTGGGTGTCGGCGACCGGCTCCAGGACCTCGTCGAGGACCTCGGCAGCCTGGGCGGGTCGGCCACGCCGACTCCCACCGCCACCGCCACCGAGAAGGCCGGGACGAGCACCGCGCGCACGGGCTCGTCGACGGAGTCCGCGATCCGCGAGGCCGCCAGGAAGTCCGGGGCCACGGTCGAGGACCTGTCGGACGAGGTCAGGAAGACCGCGGACGAGCCCAAGGACGAGACCGGCGAGAAGCGGAAGAAGAAGTCGGTCCTCGGCTCGGACACCAAGGACGGGGGCGAGGACGCGGACGGCAAGGAACGCTTCCCCTGCCCCACCCCGGACCCGAAGGCCCTCGCCGCGGCGGAGCTGGAGACCGGTGTCCCGCTGCTGCCGGACGAGCCCTGGTACCTCGACAGCTCGCTGCTGACCCTGAACGGCCTGGACTACCACGGCATCGTCGAGGTGAAGACGGCCGGCGGCAAGATCAAGAAGGTCCTCAAGTTCACCGCGTCCTCGGTGGACATCAAGGACCTGTACCAGCGGGTCGGCAAGCCGCCCCGGAAGGTCGCCCACCTGAAGGCCCGCAGCGGATCGACCTCCACCATCCGCGGCGGCACGGTGACGATGTACACCGAGGAGCTGAAGGGCAACCTCTTCGGCCTCATCCCGGTCACCTTCAGCCCGGAGACCCCGCCGCCGCTGAACGTCCCCTTCGCGTTCTTCACCAACGCCAAGGTGATCCAGGCCGGCCAGCTCGGCGGCAACCTCACGGTGCCCGGTCTGCACAACTGGATCGAGTAGGCCCGCAGCGGGCCCGGCCCTTCCCGGGGGCCGGCGGACGCACACCGAGGGCGGCACCCCCTGACGGGGTGCCGCCCTCGGTCGTCTGTGCGGAGACTCGGTCAGCTGTTGGCGGTGCCACCCAGGTGGTGGACGCGGACCATGTTGGTGGTGCCGGGGACGCCGGGGGGCGAGCCGGCGGTGATGATCATGGTGTCGCCGGCGTTGAAGCGCTTCAGCTTCAGCATCTCGGCGTCCACCAGGTCCACCATGGCGTCGGTGTTGTCCACGTGCGGGACCACGAACGTCTCCACGCCCCAGGTCAGGGTGAGCTGGTTGGCGGTGCCGGTGTCGGTGGTGAAGGCCAGGATCGGCTGGGCCGTGCGGTAGCGCGCCAGCCGGCGGGCGGTGTCGCCGGACTGCGTGAAGGCCACCAGCGCCTTGCCGCCGAGGAAGTCGGCGATCTCGCAGGCCGCGCGGGCGACGGAGCCGCCCTGCGTACGCGGCTTCTTGCCCGGGACCAGCGGCTGCAGGCCCTTGGAGAGCAGCTCCTCCTCGGCCGCCGTGACGATCTTCGACATCGTCTTGACGGTCTCGATCGGGTAGGCGCCGACCGAGGACTCGGCGGACAGCATGACCGCGTCCGCGCCGTCCAGGATCGCGTTGGCCACGTCGGAGGCCTCGGCGCGGGTCGGGCGGGAGTTGGTGATCATGGACTCCATCATCTGGGTCGCGACGATCACCGGCTTGGCGTTGCGGCGGCACATCTCGATGAGGCGCTTCTGCACCATCGGGACGCGCTCCAGCGGGTACTCCACGGCGAGGTCGCCGCGGGCCACCATGACCGCGTCGAAGGCCAGGACCACGGCCTCCATGTTCTCGACGGCCTGCGGCTTCTCCACCTTGGCGATGACGGGGACCCGGCGGCCCTCCTCGTCCATCACCTTGTGGACGTCCTTGACGTCGTTGGCGTCGCGGACGAAGGACAGCGCGACCATGTCGCAGCCCATGCGCAGCGCGAAGCGGAGGTCCTCGACGTCCTTCTCGGAGAGGGCGGGGACGTTCACGGCGGCACCGGGCAGGTTGATGCCCTTGTGGTCCGAGATGACGCCGCCCTCGATCACGATGGTCTTGACCCGGGGGCCCTCGACCGCCGTCACCTGGAGCTCGACGTTGCCGTCGTTGATCAGGACCTGGTCGCCCTTGGAGACGTCCCCGGGCAGGCCCTTGTAGGTGGTGCCGCAGATGGACTTGTCACCGGGGACGTCCTCGGTGGTGATGGTGAACTCGTCACCGCGCACCAGCTCGACGGGACCCTCGGCGAAGGTCTCCAGACGGATCTTGGGGCCCTGGAGGTCGGCGAGGACGCCGATGGCCCGGCCGGTCTCTTCCGCGGCCTGCCGGACGCGGTCGTACCGCTCCTGGTGCTCTGCCTGGGAACCGTGGCTGAAGTTGAATCGGGCCACGTTCATACCGGCCTCGATGAGAGCTTTCAGCTGCTCGAGCGAGTCGACGGCGGGGCCCAGCGTGCAGACGATTTTGGAACGGCGCATGGAGCGGATCCTATCCGGTTTGTTTCGTAGCGGAATATTCCGTCTGGTGGAAAGTCCAAGTGACTAATGGGTAACCAGCTCGTAGGCCTGGGTGGCGATCTCCAGCTCCTCGTCCGTGGGCACCACCGCGACCGCCACCCGCGCGTAGTCCGGCGAGATGAGCCGCGGCTCGTCCGCCCGGACGGAGTTCAGCCCGGCGTCCACCGCCAGTCCCAGCTCCTCCAGGCCGCTGACCGCAGCTTCCCGTACGGCGGCCGCGTTCTCGCCGACCCCCGCCGTGAAGGCCACCGCGTCCACCCGCCCGAGCACGGCCGCGTAGGCGCCGATGTACTTCTTCAGCCGGTGGACGTACGTCTCGAACGCCGTCCGGGCCGCCCGGTCGCCCTCGCCCGCGCGCCGCAGGATCTCCCGCATGTCGTTGTCGCCGCACAGCCCCAGCAGCCCGCTCCGCTTGTTCAGCAGGTCGTCGATCTCGTCCACCGACAGCCCGCCCACCCGCGCCAGGTGGAAGATCACCGCCGGGTCCAGGTCGCCGGAGCGGGTGCCCATGACCAGGCCCTCCAGCGGGGTCAGCCCCATCGACGTGTCCACGCAGACGCCGGCGCGCACCGCCGAGGCCGAGGCTCCGTTGCCCAGGTGCAGGACGATCACGTTGACCTCTCCCGGGTCCTTGCCCAGCAGGGCCGCCGTGGCCCGCGAGACGTAGGCGTGGGAGGTGCCGTGGAAGCCGTACCGGCGGATCGAGAGCCGGTCGGCGACCTCGGTGTCGATCGCGTACCGGGCCGCGTACTCCGGCATCGTCGCGTGGAAGGCGGTGTCGAAGACCGCCACCTGCGGGATGTCCGGGCGCAGCGAGCGCGCCACCTGGATGCCCGTGACGTTGGCCGGGTTGTGCAGCGGCGCCAGCGGCACCAGGTTCTGGATCTCGGCCAGCACCTCGTCGTCGATCACCGTCGGCCGGGTGAAGCGGGTGCCTCCGTGGACCACCCGGTGGCCCACCGCGGCCAGCTCGGGGGAGTCGAGGCCCAGCCCGTCGGCGGCCAGCTCGGCGGCCACCGCCTTGAGGGCGGCGCCGTGGTCCGCGATCGGCCCGGTCTGCTCCCGCTTGGCACCGCCGCCGGTCAGTGGCGAGTGGACCAGCCGGGAGGTTTCCTCGCCGATGCGCTCGACCAGGCCGACGGCCAGCCGGGTGCGGTCGGCCATGTCCAGCAGCTGGTACTTGACCGAGGAGGAGCCTGAGTTGAGGACGAGTACGCGCGATGCGGTCACAGGTGCGGAGCTTTCTGGGTGAGGGGAGGTCATACGGCCGGGGTCGCGGGGGCGTTGCCGCCCTGCGCCTGGATCGCGGTGATCGCCACGGTGGTGACGATGTCCTGGACCAGGGCGCCCCGGGAGAGGTCGTTGACGGGCTTGCGCAGGCCCTGGAGCACCGGGCCGACCGCCACGGCGCCGGCCGAACGCTGCACGGCCTTGTACGTGTTGTTGCCGGTGTTGAGGTCCGGGAAGATCAGCACGGTGGCCCGGCCGGCCACGTCGGACTCCGGCAGCTTGGTCGCGGCCACCGAGGGCTCCACGGCCGCGTCGTACTGGATCGGACCCTCGATCAGCAGGTCGGGCCGCTGCGCGCGGACGAGCTCGGTGGCCTTGCGGACCTTGTCCACGTCCGCGCCCGAGCCCGAGGTGCCGGTGGAGTACGAGAGCATCGCGATCCGCGGCTCGACGCCGAACGCGGCGGCGGTGGCGGCCGACTGGACCGCGATGTCGGCCAGCTGCTCGGCGTTGGGGTCCGGGTTGACCGCGCAGTCGCCGTACACGAGCACCTTGTCGGCCAGGCACATGAAGAAGACGGAGGAGACGATCGAAGCCTCCGGCTTGGTCTTGATGATCTCGAAGGCCGGGCGGATGGTCGCGGCCGTGGAGTGCACCGAGCCGGACACCATGCCGTCGGCCAGGCCCTCCTGGACCATCAGGGTGCCGAAGTAGTTGACGTCGGTCACCACGTCGTTGGCCAGCTCGACCGTCATGCCCTTGTGGGCGCGGGCCTTGGCGTAGAACTCGGCGAAACGTTCCCGCAGGGGCGAGGTCAGCGGGTCGATCAGCTGCGCGGCCGAGATGTCGATGCCGAGGTCGCCGGCCTTCTTCAGGATGGCCTTCTCGTCGCCCAGCAGCGTCAGGTCGCAGACCCCGCGGCGCAGCACCACGTCGGCGGCGCGCAGCACCCGGTCCTCGGTGCCCTCCGGCAGCACCACGCGGCGGCGCTCGGAACGGGCCCGCTCCAGCAGCTGGTGCTCGAACATCATCGGGGTGACGCGGGTCGAGCGGGTCACGGAGATCCGGTCGCGCAGCTCGGCGGTGTCGACGTGGCGCTCGAAGAGACCGAGTGCGGTCTCCAGCTTGCGCGGGGTCGCCGAGTTCAGCCGGCTCTGCAGCGCGAAGAGTTCGCCCGCGGTGGGGAAGCTGTTGCCCGCGACCGAGACCACGGGGGTGCCGGGGGCCAGCTTCGAGGCCAGGGTCAGGATGTGCGGGGCCGGCCGCTCGTTCAGGGTGAGCAGCACGCCCGCGATCGGCGGGGTGCCCGAGGTGTGCGCGGCCAGGGCGCCGACGACGAGGTCGGAGCGGTCCCCGGGGGTGACCACGAGGCAGCCGGGGGTCAGCGCGTTGAGGAAGTTCGGCAGGTGGGCGCCGCCGAACACGAAGTCCAGGGCGTCCCGGGCCAGTCCGGCCTCGTCGCCCAGCAGCACCTCGCCGTCCAGGGCGCGGCGGATCTGGTCGACGGTGGGGGCGGAGAGCGACTTGTCGTCCGGCAGCACGTAGCAGGGCACGGGGAGCCGGGCGGCGAGCCGCTCCGCTATGACGTCGCGGTCGGCCGGGGCCACCCGGTTGACCACCATCGCCACCACCTGGCAGCCGAGGCTCTCGTACGCGCGGTGCGCGTTGCGGGCCTCGGCGCGCACCGACTCCGCGGTCTGGGTGGTGCCGCCGACCACCGGGACGACGACCGCGCCCAGCTCGTTGGCCAGCCGGGCGTTGAGGGCCAGCTCGTCCGGGAGGCTGGTGTCGGCGAAGTCGGTGCCGAGCACGAGCATCACGTCGTAGTCGCGGGAGATCCGGTGGAAGCGGTCGACCAGCCGCGAGACCAGCTCGTCGGTGCCCTTCTCGGCCAGGATCGCGGTGGCCTCGTGGTACTCCATGCCGTGCACGGTCGCCGGGTCCTGCTCCAGCCGGTAGCGCGCCTTCAGCAGGTCGAACAGCCGGTCGGGTCCGTCGTGCAGCAGCGGGCGGAAGACCCCCACGCGGCCCGTCTGGCGGGCCAGCAGCTCCATGATTCCCAGCTCGACGACCTGCCGGCCGTCTCCCCGGTCGATGCCGGTCACGTACACGCTGCGGGTCACGCCTGCTCTCCATCCCTGTTCGCTGTCCGGTCCGGCAGCGGCTTTACGAGTTGAATTTCCCAGTTAGTGTGGGCTTGCCCCCTTGACAATACCCCTCGGCATGGTGCAGGCGCCCCCGGAAGAAGGCCCTCCGGATGCGCGGAACGCCCCGGGCTGAACGGCCCCGGACGAGGGCCGGAAGTCCCTTCGGCCGGAGCAGCACGGAGCGCGCCCCGTGCGGGGTGCGTGGAACAATCGGACAGTCCGACCCGTACTGCCACACTTGTACGACGAGAAGCAGGAGACACAGCACGATGCGTATCGGAGTCCTCACCGCAGGCGGAGACTGCCCCGGCCTGAACGCCGTCATCCGGTCCGTCGTGCACCGTGCGCTGGTCGGTCACGGCGACGAGGTCATCGGCTTCGAGGACGGCTTCAAGGGCCTCCTCGACGGCCACTACCGCCCGCTCGACCTCAACGCGGTCAGCGGCATCCTGGCCCGCGGCGGCACCATCCTCGGCTCGGCCCGCATGGAGCGCGCCCGCCTGAGCGAAGCCGCCGAGAACTGCGCCGAGTTGCGCAGGCGCTACGGCCTCGACGTCCTCATCCCGATCGGCGGCGAGGGCACGCTGACCGCCTCCCGCATCCTCTCCGACGCGGGCATGCCCGTGGTCGGCGTCCCGAAGACCATCGACAACGACATCTCCGCCACCGACCGCACCTTCGGCTTCGACACGGCCGTCACCGTGGCCACCGAGGCCATAGACCGCCTGAAGACCACCGCCGAGTCCCACCAGCGCGTCATGGTCGTCGAGGTCATGGGCCGTCACGCGGGCTGGATCGCCCTGGAGTCCGGCATGGCCGGCGGCGCCCACGGCATCTGCCTGCCCGAACGCCCCTTCCAGGTCGACGACCTGGTCAAGATGGTCGAGGAGCGCTTCGACCGCGGCAAGAAGTTCGCCGTCGTGTGCGTCGCCGAGGGCGCCCACCCGGCGGAGGGCTCCATGCCGTACGAGAAGGGCGAGATCGACCAGTACGGCCACGAGCGCTTCGCCGGCATCGGCAACCGCCTCGCCGTCGAGCTGGAGCGCCGCCTCGGCAAGGAGGCCCGCCCGGTCATCCTCGGCCACGTCCAGCGCGGCGGCGTCCCCACCGCCTACGACCGCGTCCTCGCCACCCGCTTCGGCTGGCACGCCGTCGAGGCCGCCCACCGGGGCGACTTCGGCAACATGACCGCCCTGCGCGGCACCGACATCGTCATGGCCCCGCTGGCCTCCGCGGTCACCGAGCTGAAGCGGGTGCCCGAGGCCCGGATGTTCGAGGCCGAGTCGGTCTTCTGACCCGGCGGGCCGGGACCTGTGGCCCCACTTCCACGCCGAACGGCCCCGGTCCGCTCCGTCCAGGAGCGCACCGGGGCCGTTCGCGCGGTACCGTCCGGGAGGCCTTCTCAGGCGGGCCGCGAGCCGCCCGCCAGCTCCCAGAACCGCTCGACGATCTGCGCCAGGAACTCGCGGCCCGCGTCGCCGCTGCCGGCCTGGCCCCCGCCGCCGCCCCAGCTCAGGGTGGCGACCATCTTCGACTGGTACTCGTCGTAGAGCCGGCCCACGACCCCCTCCAGCTGCTGCCGGGGCAACGGGACCAGCTTGGCCAGCGGCTTGACGTAGGCCTGCCAGCGCGTGGTGACCGCGTTCCGCAGCACCTCCGCCAGCTCCTCCTCCTTGCCGAGGGCGACCACCAGGTCGGGCAGGCTCAGGGAGAGGGCGTACGCGAGGGCCGAGGTCTGCCGCTCGTTCCCCTTCCACCGGCCCGAGTCCTCCATCTTCTGGTACGAGGAGGCCTCCATGCCCAGCCGCCGGGCCAGCTCCTCCACCGCCACGCCCTTGGCGATGCGGTGCTCGCGCAGGGTGCGGGGCCGGGCCAGCAGTTCGCCGGGCGAACACCACAGCACGCCGGCCAGGGCGGTGAGCTCGGCGGAGGTGGGCGGGATCTCCCCGCGCTCCCACGCCATCACCGTCTCGGGGGTGACGAGCAGTCCGTACTGGGCGCGGAGCCCGTACGCGACGTGGCCGGGCGCCATGCCCAGGGCCGCCCGCAGGCGGCGGGCGGCGAGGGCGTCAAAGGGTGGGCTCTGGTGCACGAGGCACACCGTAGAAGTGGCGGAGTTGTGATGACTACGGGCTGTTCCCCCAAGGTCACAACTCGTATGAACGTACGAGGAAGCCCGGTGCTTTCGCCCGTTTCCCCCGCGACTGTCCGGTAACCCTGCTGGTTGAAGATCCACTATGACGGTGGACTTCCAGCCTCCGCCACCCGTACGACACGGTAACTTCCTAGCGCACGTCCACGAAATCCTCGCGTCCGAGGTCGGCGTAGTGCGTGCTCGGCGTGTCCGTGTAGCGGACCTGCCAGGTGCCGTCCCGCTGGGCGGTGAACTTCCGGCTGAACGTGCCGTCGTTCCCGGTGGTGGCCGTGCCGAGCTGCTTCCAGGCGGTGGAGCCGGAAGCCTTGAACCACACGCGGACGGTCTGCCCGGCGAAGGACTTCCAGGAGCTGCCGTACTCCTGGAGGAGGCCCCCCTTCGCGGTGAGCGTCGCACCCTTGCGGACCGGCTCCGGCGTCACGTCGTCGTTGACGAGCAGAGTGGCCTTGCGGCCCAGCCTGAACGACGCGCTGCTCTGGGCCGCGGCCGCGATCCGCAGGCGCCAGTGGCTGCTGCCGGCCGGGGCGGTCCTGCTCGGGGACTTGGCGAAGGCCTCGCCGTACCGGGCGGTGAAGGAGCCGACGGTCGACCAGGTCCTGCCGTCGGGGGAGTGCTGCATGTCCACCACGGTGGTCGTCCCGGCCGGGTAGGAGCCCTCGGTGACCCCCAGGGTGCCGCTGAACGTGACCTTGCGGTACTTGCTCACGGTGGCCTTCAGCGCCTCGAACCTGGTGGGTACGAGGCGGAGCTTCACCACCTGCCGGGGGGCCGGGTTGAAGTGGTACGTCCCGCCGGGCATGACGGTGACCGAGGTGTTCCGTCCGACGCCGTACGTGAACGAGAAGCTGCCGTCGGCCTTCGTCCACGAGCTCGTGTACCTGCCGTCTGCGAACATGTACATGTCGCTCACGGGCTTGTCGACGCCGGAGTCCGTGGTGCCGGTGACCCTGCCGCGGACGGGGATGGTGCTGCCCGAGGGAGCGGTGATCGTGCCGCCGGGAGCGTCCACGGCCAGCTTGAGGTCCTTCCGGTCCCGCTTCACCGTGAGGGAGGCCCTGGCGGAGTGGAACGAGTACGTGAGCGCGACCTCGGTGGCCTCCCGGAATTCGGGCACGTCCGTGAAGCGGCCGTCCGCGTCCGTCCGCTCCCACGTGCCGCCGTGCGGCACGTCCTTCGACACGGAAGCCCCGGGGAAGGGCTTGATCTCGTGGGTGTCGGGGTCCTCGGCCCGGAGGGTGCCGGTCACCGTGACCGGGTGCTCCCAGGAGTCCGTCGGGTGGTCGCCGGCGACCGTCAGCTGCGGGTCGAGGCCGTAGTCGAGTTCGCTGTTGTCGCGGTCGACGCGCTCGTCCGCCTGGCCCTCGTCGACCACCACGTCGACGGTGTAGACGCCGAGGCCGGGCAGCTTGGCCGGCTCGCTCAGGAACGTGGAGTCCCAGCAGCCCGTCTCGGGGCAGGACTCGGTGCCGTTGAGCTTCAGTGTGGTGAGGACCTGGTCGGCGCCCTTCCGTCGGACGCGGAGGCTGACGTCCGACGGGTGCACGTCGTCGTCGAGGACGTTGAAGACGGCGTGGATCCTGCCGTTCTCCTGGGTCGTCCACGCGTGCGACTGCAGGTGGACCTCGGCCGCCTGCGCCTGCGGCGCGACGGCCAGCGTGGTCGCGGTCACTGCGAGGACGGTGCCGACCGCGGCCGTGAGCTTTCTCAAGATTCCCCCAGGGAAGGGCGTGGATGTTCGTTCACCTGTCCGACTCGCCACCCGGCCCGATGGTTGTCCTCCCCGAGACGCGGATTCCGGCCGGTGGCGCGAGGAATCCCCGCCGCCGTGTGAACCGGACCCGGGCCCCGTCCGTGATCCCAGGACGGGGCCTCCGCGTACGGGGGTCGTGGAGGCCCCGTCAGCGCGTCAGGCTCTCCGCCACCGCGGCGGCCAGCCAGTCCCCGGTGTGCGAGAACCGGAAGCCCAGGCCCTCAGCCCGCGCGTTGGACATGCCGTAGGCCCGAGCGAAGGAGAACGGCGAGGCCGGCTCGCCCTCCGCCACCGGCCGGTAGACCGGCTCGGGCCCGCCCGTCACCGCCCGGACCGCCGCCACCACGTCGGCCGTGTCCAGCGGGCCGTGCGCGTGCGCGTTCACCGGCCCGGTGAAGTCCGCGTCCGCCGCCCAGGCCAGGAAGTCCGCGATCTCCTCGACGTGGATGTACGTCGACGGGTGGCCCGGCACGTCGACCGCGATCGGCTCGCCCGCCCGCAGCCGGTCCGCGTAGTGCTCCAGCCGCCCGGTGAAGTCGTCCGCCCCGCCCAGTACGTGCGCCACGCGGACCGTGACGTACGGGAACGCCGGCGCCGCCGCGAACACCGCCTCCGCCTGCCGCTTGCCCTCCCCGTAGTGCTCGTCCAGGAAGTCCGCGTCACCCCACGGCAGCTCCGGCCGGACCGCGACCGCCGACAGGTCGATCGCGTCCTCCGGCACCCCGCCCGGCGCGTCCTCGTGCTCGTACACCTCGATCGTCGAGGTCATCACGTACCGCGCCGTGCGGCCCTCGAAGACCCGGCGGGCGATCGCGGCCTGCACCGGCGTGTAGCAGACCTGGTCCACCACCACGTCGAACCGCCGGTCCCCGACCGCCGCCCGCAGCGCGGCCTCGTCGTTCCGGTCCGCCACCAGCAGCTCCACGCCCTCGGGCGCCGGCGCCGACCCGCGGTTGACCACCGTCACACGGTCGCCCCGCTCCAGCAGCCGCCGGATCAGCCGCTTGCCGAAGTACCGGCTGCCCCCGATGACACACACCCTGCTCACGCGTCCCCCGCTCCTCAGTACCGACGTGTCCCCTCCTACAAGCGCCCGGGACCGTCCCCTGTTCCCCTTGCCTTGACGGGGGCGTCAAGGCGGGCGGTCCGGAGCCGCGCTGCGAACTGACCGGATAGGAGAGGACCCACGGTGCGGGCGGCCGGAGTGCCCGAGGTGACGGACGCGGACTTCGACGCGGAGGTGCCGGCGGCCGGGCTGCCGTTGCTCGTCGAGATCACTGCGGACCGGTGCGGCCCCTGCCGCCAGCCGGCCCCCGTGCCGAGCGCGGTGGCCGCGGAGGAGGCCGGGCGGATCAAGGTCGTGCAGATCGACGTGGACAGCAACCCCGTCACCCAGTCCCGGTACGGGGTGCTGTCCATGCCGACCCTGCTCGTCTTCGGGCGGGGCGAGCCCGTCAGGCAGATGGTCGGAGCCCGCGCCGAGCGCAAGCTCCTCCAGGAGATCGACGAGGCCCTGACCGCCTGAGGCGCGTCACGCCGGCCGGGTCACGCCGGCCGGAACCAGACCGTCGCCAGCGGCGGGAGGGTCAGCCGCAGGCTGGCCCCCCGCCCGTGCGCCGGCACCCAGTCCGGCTTGACCGGCCCCGGGTTGAGCACTCCGCTGCCGCCGAACCGGGCCTCGTCCGTGTTCAGCACCTCGCTCCAGGCGGGCACCGCGTCCGGGTCCGGCACCCCCAGCCGGTAGTCGTGCCGGACCACCGGCGAGAAGTTGCTCACCGCCAGCAGCGGGGCGCCCTGGGCGTCGTACCGCAGGAACGCGAACACGTTGTCCTCCGCCGCGTCCCCCACGACCCACGCGAAGCCCTCGGGCACGGTGTCCCGCTCCCACAGGGCCGGCGCCTGCGCGTACACGGTGTTCAGCTCGCGCACCAGGTCCCGCACCCCGCGGTGGTCGGCCGCCGCCGCGTACGAGGGGTCCACCAGCCACCAGTCGGGACCGTGCGCCTCCGACCACTCGGCACCCTGCGCGAACTCCTGCCCCATGAACAGCAGCTGCTTGCCCGGATGGGCCCACATGAAGCCGAGGTACGCGCGGTGGCACGCCCGCTGCTGCCACCAGTCGCCGGGCATCTTCGACACCAGCGACCGCTTGCCGTGCACCACCTCGTCGTGCGAGATCGGCAGCACGTAGTTCTCGCTGTACGCGTAGACCATCGAGAACGTCATCTCGTGGTGGTGGTACTTCCGGTGCACCGGCTCGTGCCCCACGTACCCCAGCGAGTCGTGCATCCAGCCCATGTTCCACTTCAGGCCGAAGCCCAGACCGCCGAAGCCGCCCGCGCCCACGAGGTGGGTGGGCCGGGTCACCCCGTCCCAGGCCGTGGACTCCTCCGCGATGGTCACCACCCCCGGACAGCGCCGGAACACGGTGGCGTTCATCTCCTGGAGGAAGGCCACGGCGTCCGGGTTCTCCCGCCCGCCGTGCTCGTTCGGCGACCACTCGCCGGGCCCGCGCGAATAGTCCAGGTAGAGCATCGAGGCCACCGCGTCCACCCGCAGGCCGTCGATGTGGAACTCCTCGCACCAGTACACGGCGTTGGCCACCAGGAAGTTGCGCACCTCCTTGCGGCCGTAGTCGAACTCCAGCGTCCCCCAGTCCGGGTGCGCCGCCCGCTTCGGGTCCTGCGGCTCGTACAGCGGCCGCCCGTCGAACTCCGCCAGCGCCCACTCGTCGCGCGGGAAGTGCGCCGGCACCCAGTCCACGATCACGCCGATCCCGGCCCGGTGCAGCGCGTCCACCAGGAAGCGGAAGTCGTCCGGCGTGCCCATCCGCGAGGTCGGCGCGTAGAAGCCGGTGACCTGGTAGCCCCAGGACCCGCCGAAGGGGTGCTCGGCGACGGGCATCAGCTCCACGTGTGTGAAGCCCAGCTCCTTCACGTACGCCGGCAGCTGCTCGGCGAGCTGGCGGTACGTGAGCCCCGGCCGCCAGGACGCCAGGTGCACCTCGTACACGGAGAACGGCGAGGTGTGCGCCGGGCGGTCGCCGCGCCGCGCCATCCACTCGGCGTCGCCCCACTCGTGGCGGGAGCAGGTCACGACGGAGGCGTTCGCGGGCGGCACCTCGGTGCGCCGGGCCATCGGGTCGGCGCGCAGCGTGTGGCTGCCGTCGGGGCGGGCGATGTCGAACTTGTACAGCGCCCCCTCGCCCACGCCCGGCAGGAACAGCTCCCACACGCCGGTCGAGCCGAGCGAGCGCATCGGGGAGGCGGTGGCGTCCCAGTACGAGAAGTCGCCGGTGACCCGCACGCCGCGGGCGTTGGGCGCCCACACCGTGAACCGGGTGCCCGCCACCCCCTCGTGCACCATCGGCTGCGCGCCGAGGGCCTTCCACAGCTGTTCGTGCCGGCCCTCGCCGATCAGGTGCAGGTCCAGGTCGCCGAGCGCGGGCAGGAAGCGGTACGGGTCCTCGACCTCGATCTCGTCGCTCTCGTACGTCACGAGCAGCCGGTAGTCGGGCACCGCGGCCAGCGGCAGCAGCCCCGAGAACAGGCCGTCGCCGTCGTCGTGCAGCGGGGCCCGCAGCCCCTTGGCCACCACCGTGACCGCGCGGGCGTACGGGCGCAGCGCCCGGAAGGCCACACCGCCCCGGACCACCCGGGCGCCCAGCAGGGCGTGCGGGTCGTGGTGGGTGCCGGACAGCAGCCGGCCCCGGTCCTCGTCGGTCAGTGCGGGCGCCGGCCGGGGGCGGCGGGCGGCGGGGGCGCGCCGGGCGCGGGGCGGCTTGGGGGCCGCGGCACCGGCGGCGGTCTTGGCGGCGGCGGTCTTGGCGGTGCCGGTCTTCGTGGTGGCGGCCTTCGCGGTGCCGGCCTTCCCGGTGCCGGTCCTGCGGGTGGCGGTCTTGGCCGCGGGGAGCTCGGCCGGGGAGTCCGGGCCGGCGGCGTCCGGGCCGGTGCTGTCCGAACCGGTGGCGTCCGGGCCGGCCGGGGGCTCTTCCGCGTCGAGCGTGCCGACCCGGCCCGGCGGGACCCCGTCGGGCCGCTCGTCCGGCCCGGCCGCGCTCCTGGGCGACGTGGCGGACGGTTTCGCGGGCTGCTGGGCGACGGTACGGGACGGCTGACGGGCGGGGGTCACGTGTGCGGCCTCCTCGGGGGCTGCGGGCGGTGGGGGGTCGGGAGGGAGCCAGGGGCGGGGTTGTTGGCCTGCTTGGCCGGTCCGGGGGTGCGGCTGCGGCGGGGCGGCCGGTCGGCGGGCGCCCGGGAGGTGGCGGGGTTGACCGCCGCCTCGCCGCCCGCGGCCAGCCGCCGGATGGCGGCCATCGGGACGTGCAGCCAGTCCGGCCGGTGCCGGTACTCGTACCGGGCCTCGTACACGGCCTTGTCGGTCTCGAAGGCGCGCAGCAGCACCGGGTCCTCGCGCGGGTCGCGGCCGGTGGTCGCCGCGTAGCCCGAGCAGAAGGCGGCCCGGCACGCCTCGGCCCAGGCGGGGGACCAGGGTTCGTGGGAGCGGGCCGCGTAGTCGAAGGAGCGCAGCATCCCCGCCACGTCCTTGACCGCCGGTTCGGGGCAGCGCCGCTCGGCCAGCGGCCGGGCCGGTTCGCCCTCGAAGTCGATCAGCCGCCAGCTGCCGTCGGCGGCCCGCAGGGTCTGGCCCAGGTGCAGGTCGCCGTGGATCCGCTGGGCCCAGCCGCCGCGGCCGCCGCGGCCGCCGGGCATCCGGGCCAGCGCGTCGAACGCGGCCCGCAGCCCGGCCTCGTAGGGCCGCAGCGCCGGGACCTCCCGGACGGTCGAGGCCAGCCGGGCGGTCATCGCCGCCGCCAGCCGCGCGGTCTCGGCGGGACCGAGCCGCACCGTCGGCAGGGCCGCGGCCAGTGCGCTGTGCACCTCGGCGGTGGCACGCCCCATCTCGTACGCCTCGTCCGTGAAGGCGTCGCCGGCGCCGAGGCCGCGCAGCGCCAGCTGCCAGCCGTCGTGGGAGCCGCGCAGGTACGGCTGGAGCACGCCGAGGGTCAGCGGCTCGCCCGTCCCGGCCGGTCCCGGCGGCTCGGCCTCGTACCAGGCCACCGGCGCCGGGACGCGCGCGCAGCCCGCCCCGGCCAGGGCCCTGGGCAGCTCCAGGTCCGGGTTGGTGCCCGGGCCCACCCGGCGGAACACCTTCAGGATGAACGTATCCCCGTAGATGAGCGAGGAGTTCGACTGCTCGCCCGACAGGGGTCTGGGCGCCAGCCCGGCCGGGATCCGCACGCCCTCGTCCCGGGCGAACCGCAGCGGCCCGAGCCGGCCGGGCGTGCGCAGCCGCTCCAGCAGCAGCCCCGCCAGCCGCGGGTCGCCGAGTCCCTCGTACACCGTCAGTCCGGCGTACGAGCCCGACGCCCCCGTCTCCACCCGGCCGATCAGGGCCGCGGCGAGGGCGGGGGGCAGGGTGGGGCGCAGCCCGAGCAGCAGCTGGTAGCAGTCGTCGTCGACGTCGACCAGCAGGTGGAGCAGGCGTGGCGAGGTGCCCGGCGGCAAGAGTTCGGCCGCCGAGACCACCTCGATCCGCGCAATGGCCCTCCCCTTGCCCGCGAACCACCGCTGGCGCGGCAGCCAGCCGCGCAGCAGGGGTTCCAGCGCCCGGGCGGATGCAGCCTCCGACATGGCATCGCGTCCTTTCCCCGGGCCCGCCACAGAATGCGCAGAGTGTCCCGGATCACGGCAGTTGCTGTCCGGTCGTGAGCGAGTGTCGGGTCAGGATGGTCCGTACAGGGACGGCGGTTGACCCGTTCGCCGCGAGCCGCTGTGCACTTGGTGAGGTCGTTCGCGCCGACCGCGCGGACGCGGTCAGGACTCCCCGCGCAGCCGGAACCAGTAGAAGCCGTGGCCCGCCAGGGTCAGCAGGTACGGCCACTCGCCGATCGGGGGGAAGCGGATCTCCCCGGTCAGTTCCATCGGCACCCGTCCGTTGAACGACCGCAGGTCCAGCTCGGTCGGCTGGGCGAAGCGCGAGAAGTTGTGCACGCAGAGGACCAGGTCGTCCCCGTACTCCCGCAGGAACGCGATCACCGCCGGGTTGGACGACGGCAGTTCGGTGTACGAGCCGAGTCCGAAGGCGGGGTTCTGCTTCCGGATCTCGATCAGCCGTCGCGTCCAGTGCAGGAGCGAGGACGGGGAGGACATCGCGGCCTCGACGTTGGTCACCGTGTACCCGTAGACCGGGTCCATGATGACCGGCAGGTTCAGCCTGCCCGGGTCGCAGGAGGAGAAACCCGCGTTCCGGTCGGGGGTCCACTGCATCGGGGTGCGGACGCCGTCCCGGTCGCCCAGCCAGATGTTGTCGCCCATCCCGATCTCGTCCCCGTAGTAGAGGACGGGCGAGCCGGGCAGCGACAGCAGCAGGGCGGTGAACAGCTCCATCTGCTTGCGGTCGTTGTCCAGCAGCGGGGCGAGCCGGCGGCGGATGCCGATGTTGGCCCGCATCCGCGGGTCCTTGGCGTACTCCGCGTACATGTAGTCGCGCTCTTCGTCCGTGACCATTTCGAGGGTCAGCTCGTCGTGGTTGCGGAGGAAGATGCCCCACTGGCAGCCCGAGGGGATGGCCGGGGTCTTGGCCAGGATCTCGGAGACCGGGTACCGCGACTCCCGCCGGACCGCCATGAAGATGCGCGGCATCACCGGGAAGTGGAAGGCCATGTGGCACTCGTCGCCGCCCTTGGCGAAGTCGCCGAAGTAGTCGACCACGTCCTCGGGCCACTGGTTGGCCTCGGCCAGCAGCACCGTGTCCGGGTAGTGCGCGTCGATCTCGGCGCGGATCCGCTTCAGCAGGGTGTGGGTGCGGGGGAGGTTCTCGCAGTTCGTCCCCTCCTCCGCGTACAGGTACGGGACCGCGTCCAGCCGGAAGCCGTCGATGCCGAGGTCCAGCCAGAAGCGCAGGGCGGAGACGATCTCCTCCTGGACGGCGGGGTTCTCGAAGTTGAGGTCCGGCTGGTGCGAGAAGAAGCGGTGCCAGTAGTACTGCTTGCGTACCGGGTCGTACGTCCAGTTCGAGGTCTCCGTGTCGACGAAGATGATCCGGGCGTCCTGGTACTGCTTGTCGTTGTCGGCCCACATGTAGTAGTCGCCGTACGGGCCGTCCGGATGCATCCGCGACTGCTGGAACCACTCGTGCTGGTCGCTCGTGTGGTTCATGACGAAGTCGATGATCACCCGCATCCCGCGCTGGTGCGCCGCGTCGACGAACTCCACGAAGTCCGCCAGGTCGCCGAACTCCGGCAGCACGGCCGTGTAGTCCGAGACGTCGTACCCGCCGTCCCGCAGCGGGGACTTGAAGAACGGCGGCAGCCAGAGGCAGTCCACCCCCAGCCACTGGAGGTAGTCCAGCTTGGCGGTCAGCCCCTTGAGGTCCCCGACGCCGTCCCCGTTGCTGTCGTGGAAGGAGCGGACCAGGACCTCGTAGAAGACCGCGCGCTTGAACCACTCGGGGTCGCGGTCCTTGGCGGGGGTGTCCTCGAAGGTGTCGTGGACGGGATCGTTGATCATCATGAGGCGGGTGACCCTCCGTTCGGCGGGGACGGTCGCAGGGCCGCCAGTACGTGCGCGGGCGAGCGGCCCGGTTCGAGGCGCACGTAGTTCGCCCTGCCCCAGTAGTAGGTGTCGCCGGTGAGCTCGTCGCGCACCGGGAGGGACCCGTGCCAGTCGAGCCCGAGTACCGGCATGTCCAACGAGACGGTCGCCTCCTGGGTGTGGTGCGGGTCCAGGTTGACGACCACGAGCACGGTGTTCCGGCCCTGCGGCGTCTCCGCCGTCTTCGAGTAGGCGATGACCTGGTCGTTGTCGGTCTCGTGGAAGTGCAGGTCGCGCAGCTGCTGGAGTGCGGGGTTGCGGCGGCGCAGCCGGTTCAGCGAGGTGATCAGCGGGGCGATGGTCCGGCCCTCGCGGTCCGCCGCCGCCCAGTCACGCGGCCTGAGCTGGTACTTCTCCGAATCCAGGTACTCCTCGCCGCCCTCCTTCAGCGGGGTGTTCTCGCACAGCTCGTAGCCCGCGTACACCCCCCAGGTCGGGGACAGCGTGGCCGCCAGCACGGCCCGCACCTCGAACGCCGGGCGGCCGCCGTGCTGGAGGTAGGCGTGCAGGATGTCCGGCGTGTTGACGAAGAGGTTGGGCCGCATGGCCGCAGCGGATTCACCCGACAGCTCCGTCAGGTACTCGGTCAGCTCCGCCTTGGTGTTGCGCCAGGTGAAGTACGTGTACGACTGCTGGAAGCCCACCGCGGCCAGCGTCCGCATCATCGCCGGCCGGGTGAACGCCTCCGCCAGGAAGATCACGTCCGGGTCCCTGCCGTTGACCTCCGCGATCACCCGTTCCCAGAACACCACCGGCTTGGTGTGCGGATTGTCCACCCGGAAGATGCGCACCCCGTGGTCCATCCAGAACCGCAGGATCCGTACCGTCTCCTCGACCAGCCCGTCCATGTCCCGGTCGAAGTCCAGGGGGTAGATGTCCTGGTACTTCTTCGGCGGGTTCTCCGCGTACGCGATCGTGCCGTCCGCCCGGTGCCGGAACCACTCCGGGTGCTTCTCCACCCACGGGTGGTCCGGCGAGCACTGGAGCGCGAAGTCCAGCGCGATCTCCATCCGCAGCTCGGCGGCGCGCGCCACGAAGCGGTCGAAGTCGTCGATGGTGCCCAGGTCCGGGTGGACCGCGTCGTGGCCGCCCTCCGGCGAACCGATCGCCCACGGCACCCCCACGTCGTAACGCCCCGCCTTGAGGGAGTTGTTCGGCCCCTTCCGGAAGGTCGTGCCGATCGGGTGGACCGGCGGCAGGTAGACCACGTCGAAGCCCATCGCGGCCACCGCGGGCAGCCGCTCGGCGGCCGTGCGGAAGGTGCCGCTCTTCGGCTTGCGCCGGTTGCCCGTCGGCAGCACCGCGCCCTCCGAGCGCGGGAACATCTCGTACCAGGAGCCGAACAGCGCCCGCTTGCGCTCCACCAGCAGCGGCAGCGCCTTCGAGGGCGTCACCAGCTCCCGCAGCGGGAACCGCGCCAGCACCTCCGTCACCTCCGGCGCCACCGCGGCCGCCAGCCGCTCGGCCGCCGGCCGCTCCTCGTCCCGCAGCGCGTCCGCCGCCGCCAGCACCACCTCGCGGCCGTCCCGCTTCGGCACGCCCGCGGCCGCCCGGTCGAACAGCTCCGCGCCCTCCATCAGCACCAGGGCCGTGTCGATCCCGGCCGGGATCTTGATGCCGGCGTGCTCCCGCCAGGTCGCGAGCGGATCGCTCCACGCCTCCACCGTGTACGTCCAGCGGCCCTCCGCCGGCGCCGACACCCGCGCCCCCCACCGGTCGGTCCCGGGGGCCAGCTCCCGCATCGGGACGGGCGGCTGCTCCTTGCCGGCGGGGTCCCGCAGCACGAGCTGCGCCGCGACGCAGTCGTGCCCTTCGCGGAACACCGTCGCCGACACCTCGAACACCTCGTCCACCACCGCCTTCGCGGGCCTGGCGCCGCAGTCGACGGCAGGGCGGACGTCCAGCACGGGAATGCGACCGATCATGAGATCACCTGGGGGTGGTTCCGGGGGCATGGTCCGAGACGCGCCGGGGCGACGCGCTCTGCTCGGTCTGTTTCTAGCCGCTCCAACGACGGCTGAAGTGCGGGCATGGCCGCTCCTGTCCGCGTTCACTCGGGTGGCGGGAAGTGGGGGGCGGGTGCACGGTGCACTCCCGGCGGGGGAGGCACGCGGTCAGCCTTTCCCCGCCTTCGGGCGGTGCAATCCGGTCTTCGGGTCAACTACTCATACGTAACGGGAATGGCGGGAGTTCGACGCGGCTACCTTTCCTGGGGTGAAGCCGGAACGCACAGCGTGGTGCGTCCATGACGATCCGTACCTCCCCTGCGAAGGTGGACACGTGAAGGCAATCCGTCGATTCACCGTGCGCCCCGTCCTGCCGGAACCCCTCCAGCCGCTCCACGGCCTCGCGCGCAACCTGCGCTGGTCCTGGCACGCGGAGACCCGCGAACTCTTCCAATCCGTCGACCCCGAGGGCTGGCACACGGCGGGCGGCGACCCCGTCCGGCTGCTCGGCTCCGTCTCCGCCGCCCGGCTCGCCGAGCTGTCCCAGGACCGCAGGTTCCTGCGCCGGCTGGCCGCCGTCTCCGCCGACCTCGACGACTACCTCCGCGGCGACCGCTGGTACCAGAACCAGGAGAACGCCCCGGAACTCCCTGCCGCCGTCGCCTACTTCTCACCCGAGTTCGGGATCACCGCCGCGCTGCCGCAGTACTCCGGCGGCCTCGGGATCCTCGCCGGGGACCACCTCAAGGCCGCCAGCGACCTCGGAGCCCCGCTCATCGGCGTCGGGCTGCTCTACCGCCACGGCTACTTCCGCCAGTCCCTCTCCCGGGACGGCTGGCAGCAGGAGCACTACCCGGTGCTCGACCCGAACGAGCTGCCCGTCTCCCTGCTCCGCCAGCCCGACGGGGACCCCTGCCGGATCACCCTCCAGCTCCCGTCCGGCCGCTCCCTGCACGCCCACGTCTGGCAGGCGCGGGTGGGCCGCGTGCCGCTGCTGCTGCTCGACTCCGACGTCGAGGACAACGACCCCGCCGCCCGCGAGGTGACCGACCGGCTCTACGGCGGCGGCAGCGACCACCGGCTGCTCCAGGAGATGCTGCTCGGCATCGGCGGGGTGCGCGCGGTCCGCACGTACTGCGCCCTGACCGGGCACCCGGAACCCGAGGTCTTCCACACGAACGAGGGACACGCCGGGTTCCTCGGCCTGGAACGCATAAGGGAACTCGCGGGCGAGGGCCTGGGCTTCGACGCCGCGCTGGAGACGGTCCGCGCGGGGACCGTCTTCACCACCCACACCCCCGTCCCCGCCGGCATCGACCGGTTCGACCGCGCCCTGGTCGCCCGCCACTTCGGCGAGGGCGGCGAACTGGCCGGCATCCCCGTCGACCGCATCCTCGAGCTCGGCCTGGAGACCTACGAGGGCGGCGACCCCGGCATCTTCAACATGGCCGTGATGGGGCTGCGGCTGGCGCAGCGCGCCAACGGCGTCTCCACCCTGCACGGGGCCGTCAGCCGCGGCATGTTCGCGGGCCTGTGGCCCGGGTTCGACCCCGCCGACGTGCCGATCACCTCCATCACCAACGGCGTGCACGCGCCGACCTGGGTGGCGCCCGAGGTGATGCGGCTCGGCGCCCGCCAGATCGGCGCCGGACGGGCCGAGGACGCCCTGTCGGTGGGCGGCTCGGCGCGCTGGGACGCCGTGGCGGACATCCCGGACGCGGACGTCTGGGACCTGCGCCGGGGGCTGCGCGAGCAGCTGGTGCAGGAGGTGCGCGAGCGGCTGCGGGCCTCCTGGCGGCAGCGCGGCGCCGGCGCGGCGGAGCTCGGCTGGGTCGACTCGGTGCTGGACCCCGACGTGCTGACCATCGGGTTCGCGCGCCGGGTGCCCTCGTACAAGCGGCTGACGCTGATGCTGCGCGATCCGGAGCGGCTGCGCAGGCTGCTGCTCGACCCGGAGCGGCCGGTGCAGATCGTGGTGGCGGGCAAGGCCCATCCCGCCGACGACGGCGGCAAGCGGCTGGTGCAGGAGCTGGTGCGGTTCTCCGACGACCCCCGGGTGCGGCACCGCATCGTCTTCCTGCCCGACTACGGCATGGCGATGGCCCAGAAGCTCTACCCGGGCTGCGACGTGTGGCTGAACAACCCCCTGCGGCCGCTGGAGGCCTGCGGGACCAGCGGCATGAAGGCGGCGCTCAACGGCTGCCTCAACCTGTCGGTGCTGGACGGCTGGTGGGACGAGTGGTTCGAGCCGGACTTCGGCTGGGCCATCCCGACCGCCGACGGCGCCGGCACGGACGAGGACCGCCGCGACGACCTGGAGGCGGCGGCCCTCTACGAGCTGATCGAGCGCCGGGTGGTGCCCCGGTTCTACGACCGCTCCGGGGGCGGCAACCTGCCGGGCCGGTGGATCGAGATGGTCCGCAGGACGCTGGTGTCACTGGGACCGAAGGTGCTGGCGGGCCGGATGGTGCGCGAGTACGTGGAGCGGCTGTACACCCCGGCCGCCCGGGCCCATCGCGCGCTGGTCCCGGACGCCGCCCGCGGACTGGCCGAATGGAAGTCCCGGGTGCGGGCCGCCTGGCCGGGGGTGGCGGTGGACCACGTGGAGGCCCTCGCGGCCACTCCGGTCAACGGCACGGCGCAGCTGGGCGCCACGCTGAGCCTGCGGGTGCAGGTGAGCCTGGACGCGCTCGGGCCGGACGACGTGGAGGTGCAGGCGCTGGCCGGCCGGGTGGACGCGGAGGACGTCATCACCGACGCCCGGGTGTTCCCGCTCAAGCCGGCGGGTGGCCCGGACCTCGACGGGCGCTGGCTGTACGAGGGGCCGCTGGCCCTGGACCGCACCGGGCCGTTCGGCTACACGGTGCGGATCCTGCCGTCCCACGGGCTGCTGGCCCACGGGGCGGAGCTGGGGCTGCTGGCCGCGCCGTCGACCGCGGCGTCCACGGCCGCGCCGCCGCCGCTGCGGTAGCCCTCCGGGGGGTGCGGGTCCCGTGCCGGTCCCGTGCGGGGCCGTGCGGGGTGCGGGCCGTTGCCGCTGCGCGGAGCCGGTTCCCCACCCCGCCCCTTTCCCGAAACCGGGGCTCCGCCCCGGACCCTCCCCCAGACTCCGTCCGGGGGGACCCCCACGCCTCAACCGCCGGCGAGGCCGGAAGTGGCCCCGGGGGCAGATTCAGGAGCGGGGGCCCGCAGGGTTCAGGCAGCGCCCGGCCTGAGCCAGGAGATGACGTCCGCGGCCGGGTACGGGGCGCCGGCGGGGGACAGGGTGGCCAGGAACGAGAGGTCCTGGCCGATCGTGACCAGGGGCGGCTCCGGCTGCCCCGAGCCGCGGCGCTGGCCCAGCCCGACGGTGGCCAGCAGCCCGTTGCACAGGCACAGCCGGCCCCGGGTGTCCGCGAGGGCCCCGCCCTTGCGGACGTACGCGCCCTCCGGCTCGGCCGCACACCGGTACGCCACCCCGCGCGCCCCGCGCACCGGCGTCCGGAGGAGCCCCAGGTCGCACACCCGGCGCCGGGATCCGGCCACCCCGGGCTCCGAGAGGGTGCCCGGGAGTTCGGCCACCTTGAAGGGGAAGGCGGTGGGGGAGGCGTCCGGGTCGTTGCGCACCCGGAGGGTGCCTGCCGCGGCCCGCTCCCGCAGCTCCCGCCGCAGCGGCTCCGCCAGTCCCGACTCCTCGCAGAGCGCGAAGGCGCTGCCGATCTGGACCCCGGCCGCGCCGGCGGCCCGGGCCGCGGCCACCGCCTCCGGATGCGCCTGGCCGCCCGCGAGCCAGAACGGCAGGCCGAGCGCGGCCATCCGGGCCAGGTCGGGATGGTCCCGGGGGCCGTATACGGGCTCGCCGGCCGCGTCGAGCCGCAGCGGGCCGCGCGGCGGCGCGCTGTGGCCGCCCGCCCGGCTGGTCTCGATGACGACCCCGTCGGGGCGGGTGGCCGGGTCCCGGGCGAGGTAGGCGGCGAGCACCGGCAGCGAGACGATCGCCAGCACCCGCGGGCGGCGCAGGGCGCCGACGGGCCGGCCGCCGAGCAGTGCGACCGGGTCGAAGTGCTGCTCCAGCGGCTCCTCGTCGCCCTCCACGGTGATCTGGGTGACGCAGGGCTCGTACCGCGCGAGGGCGGTGGCGATGGCCGGGATCCGGCCCGGTACGCCGGCGCCGACCAGCACGTGGTCGACGCCCGCGAGCATCGCGCCGAACATCGCGGGGGCCGTGGCCGGCTGGATCTTCTCCAGGTAGTTGACGCCGACCGGCCCGTCGTGGCCCTCCTTGGCCAGCCAGACCTCGACGAAGTTGCCGAGGACGGTGAGCAGTTCCGCGGGGCCGCCGCCGGCCGCGCGCAGCTTCGGTGTGCTCCGCATCGGGGCGCCCTCCGGCAGCCCGTCCGGCCGGTACCAGCGGTCGAGGGCGGTCCTGGCCAGGCCGGGGACCGGGAAGGCGGCCAGGGCACGGCGGGTGTGGCCGCCGGGGTCGCCGAGCTGGAGCACCCGGGCCAGGACGACGTCGAGGGCGGTGCCGGAGACCACGCCGAGCCGGCCGGGCCCTGAGACGGCGCGCGCCAGGCGCCAGCCGGAGACGGCGACGCCCATGCCGCCCTGGATCAGCCACGGGTGTTCTGCGGTCTCGGGCATGCGCGTCGCGTCCTCGGGTCGCCTTCGAACCTACGGTTCCGTAGGTTCGCGGCTCCAGTGTGGCGCGGGGGTGGGGGCCGGGAGCCCGGCGAAGGTCCCGTCCGTACGGGCAGAACGGCCCGGGGAAGGTCCCCGGGCCGTTCTGTGGGTCACTCAGGTGGTGCGGCTGTCACTCGCCCCGGTCAGAAGGTGAGCTTCCAGCTGTTGATGTAGCCGGTGTCGAGGGACGCGAGGTCCGCGACACGGAGCTTCCAGGTGCCCTGGGCCACCTCGGAGGAGGCGTTCACCGTGAAGCTCTGCACGATGTTGTCCGCGCTGCCGCCGGTGCGGTTGCGCAGGTTGTAGACGGAGCCGTCGGGGGCGACGAGGTCGACCTTCAGGTCACCGACGTAGGTGTGGACGATGTTCACGTCCACCTTGAGGGTCGCGGGGGCGTTGCCCGTGCGGGTGACGTTGATCGGCGACTCGACGGTCGAGTTGTCGCTGATCGTGTAGTCGTTCGTGTTCTCGAAGACGTTCTGCTGGTTGGTGCCGACCGTCCAGGTGAACGACGCGGTACCGGTCGCGTTGGTCGAGTCCGTGACCGTCACCGTGACGTTGGAGGTGCCCGCGGTGGTGGCGGTGCCGGAGATCAGACCGGTGGAGGAGTTGATCGACAGGCCGGCCGGGAGGCCGGTGGCCGAGTAGCTCAGCGCGCCCGGGTTGGTGGAGGTCGCCTGGATCTGCAGGCTGGCCGCCGTGTTGACGACGGTGTTCTGGTTGCCCGGGTTGGTGACCGAGACGCCGTTGACGATGCGCGAGCCGACGTTGATGGCGGCCCAGGCGTTCGCGACGTTGTTGTACGTGGCCGAGCCCTGGCCGTACAGGTCGGCCGCGGCCTTCAGCGTCTGGACGCGGGCGTCCGCGTAGTTGGTCGTGGACTTGAAGTAGCCCACGGTCAGCGCGCGGAACCAGATCTTCTCGGCGGCGGCGCGGCCGATCGGCGTCACCGGCTGGCCGTCGGAGGTCGGCGAGTCGTAGCTCACGCCGTTGATCACCTTCGGGCCGCTGCCCTCGGAGGCGAGGTAGAACCAGTGGTTCGCCGGGCCCGAGGAGTAGTGGACGTCGATGGAGCCGATGCCGGAGTACCACGCGTCCTTGGACGAGCCGTCCTTGCTCGGCTTGTCCATGTAGCGCAGCGGGGTGCCGTTGCCGCGGATGTCGATCTTCTCGCCGACGAGGTAGTCGCCCACGTCGTTGGAGTTGGCGCCGTAGAACTCGACCGCCGCCGCGAAGATGTCGGAGGTGGCCTCGTTCAGACCGCCGGGCTCGCCCGAGTAGGTCATGTTGCCGGTGACCGAGGTCATGCCGTGGGTCATCTCGTGCGCGGCCACGTCGATCGACGTGAGCGGCTTGACGTTGCCGTCACCGTCGCCGTACGTCATGCAGAAGCAGGAGTCCTGCCAGAACGCGTTGACGTAGGCGTTGCCGTAGTGGACCCGGGTGTAGGGCGCCACACCGTCGTTGCGCAGGCCGTTGCGGCCGTGCACGTTCTTGTAGTAGTCCCAGGTCAGGGCGGCGCCGTAGTGGGCGTCGGCGCCGGCCGTCTCCAGGTTGGAAGGCGAGCCGTTGCCCCAGACGTCGTCGGACCCGGAGAACAGCGTGCCGGTGCCGGAGGTGCCCCGGTTGAGGTTGTACGTCTTGTGGTTGCCGCGCGCCGCGTCGGTCAGGTTGTAGGTGCTGCCCGACTGCGAGGTGCCCAGCGTCACGGTGCCGCTGTACATGGTGTTGCCGGTACCGGTCTCGACGCCCTGCCACTCGGCTATCTTCGCGCCGGTCTTGGCGTTGGTGACCACGTGCAGCTCGCTCGGCGTGCCGTCGTGCTGGAGGCCGCCGACGACGGTCTCGTACGCGAGGACGGGGGCGCCGGAGGCGGCCCAGACGACCTTGCGGGCGGCCCGGGACGGCTTGGCGTCCTTGCCGCCCTCGGCCTTCGCGGCGCCGATCGCCTGCTTCTCGGCGGCCGAGGCGGCCACCGTGGCGGAGGTCGTCGGCACGCTGATGGTGTGGTTGGTGGCCTTGGTGACGGACTTGGTCACGCCGTTGCGGGCATGGACCGTCAGGTCACCGCCGAGCACGGGCAGTCCCGCGAAGGTCCGCTCGTAGGTGGTGTGCGTCGTGCCGTCGGCGTCCTTGGCCACGTCGCGGACGATGAGCTTCTCCTGGCCGCCGAGCCCGAGGGCCTTGGCGGCCTGGGCGGTGCCGGAGCCCGCCTCCGCGATCAGCGTCGCACGCTGGGAGGGGGTCAGCTTGACGGCAGCGGCGCCCGGGTTCGGGCGGGCGGCCTGGACCGCGTTCGACGCGGTGGCGTCGGCGGTGGCGGAACCGGCCTGGATGCCGACGGCGAGCATGGCCGCAGCGGCAACGAGCGCGCCGGCCGCGGTGGCACGCCTATGGGGGGTGGGACTCAACGCAGGACTCCTTCTGCAGGGGGGTTCCGGACGGCTGGGTGGGCCACCGGGCAGAGCAGGCAGTGCGCAGAACGGAGTGAAGAGTGCCACCAGAGGCATGAACATGTCAGTGGCGCGGCGCAAGGTTGGCCAGAAATGGTTCGTTGTCCGAAGCGGCATGTCCGCTATACGAACCGTTCATCTCCTTATGGGCGGCCGGGTGGATGGCCGGGCATCCGGCATGTGGAATGAGAGGTACCGGGTGTTAACGACTGGGCAACGAGATGTCTCTTTGCCGTAAACGGCACTTACCGTACGGGTGTTTGTCGTACTGTTTCCCGGTGCGTCAGACGTCCATCGCCAGGGGAAGCGTGGACGAGCGCGACAGTCGAGACCACACGTGCCAGGGGGGCCCATGAGGCATGTTCACGTTCCCGCTCAAAGAGTGGCCAGATCAGAGCCGGTTTCGGAAGCCGTCCCGCGCGGCCTCGGTGACAAGGCCCGCTGGTACCTGCCCGCCGCGCTGAGCTCCGACCTGCTCGGCGCCGGGGTCCCGGTCGCCCTCGCCTTCGAGGCCTCCCACCAGCCGCGTCCCGTGCTCTGCGCCGTCGGCGCCGCGCTCGCCTGGACGGGCGTCCAGACGCTCCGCCGGCGCTACTCCTCCCGTGCCCTGGGCGAGTCCCGGGGAGCGCTGCCCGTACTCCACGACTGGCTGATTCTGCTCGGTGTCCTGGCCGTTGCCCGGGCCGCCACGGGCGAGTCCAGTCATCCGCTGGTCTCCCTCGCGGCCCTGCTGCCGGCCCTCCTGGTCACCCTCGTCTGCCACAAGCTGACCTACCGGCACCTCGCCGCCGCCCGGCGCGAGGCCCAGGCCGTCAGCCGGGTGCTGGTCATCGGGGAGCCGGACGCGGCCGAGAGCGTCATCGCCCACCTGGCCGGCCGCACCGACCACCCGTACGTCGTCGTGGGCGCCCTCCCCGTCGGCCCGGGCCGCACGACCAGCGGCGTACCGGTGCCCGCCCGCCTCGCCCACGAGATGCCCGCGGCCCCGGCCGGGGACGCCGACACCGTCCTCGCCGCGGTCCGCGGCCTGCGCGCCGACCTCGTGCTCGTCGCCCCCGGAGCCCGGCTGGCCGGCGAGCGGCTGCGCCGGGTGGCCTGGGCCCTGCACGACGCCGGCCTCGAACTCGCCGTCTTCCCCGGCCTCGTCGAGATATCCGTGAAGCGGCTGGAGACCCTGTCGGCGGGCGGCCTCGCCGTGCTGCGGGTCGCGCCCCCCGTGCGCCGCGGCGTGCAGCCCGTACTGAAGTCGGTGCTCGACCGGGCCGGCGCCGGCCTGGGCCTGCTGCTCCTCGCGCCCGTCTTCCTCGCGCTCGTCGCCGCGATCCGGCTGGGCTCGCCCGGCCCCGCCTTCTACCGGCAGCGCCGCATCGGCCGGGACGGCGTCCCGTTCGTCATGTGGAAGTTCCGCACCATGGTCGTCGACGCCGACCAGCGCAAGGCGGACCTGGCCGGGGCCAACGAGAACGACGGCCACATGTTCAAGATGCGCCGCGACCCCCGGATCACCCGGGTCGGCCGCTTCCTGCGCCGTACCTCGCTCGACGAGCTGCCGCAGCTCATCAACGTGCTCACCGGCCGGATGTCGCTGGTCGGCCCCCGGCCGCCGCTGCCCGAGGAGGTCGCCGAGTACGACGAGGTCGAGCTGCGCCGCCTGACGGTCCGTCCCGGCATGACCGGCCTGTGGCAGATCAGCGGCCGCTCCGACCTGTCCTGGGACGAGACCATCCAGCTCGACCTCCAGTACGTCGACAACTGGTCCTTCACCAGCGACGTCGACCTGGTGGCCCGTACGTTCCGCGCCGTCGTCGACGGGCGCGGAGCGTACTGAGGAGCACCCCGGATGAGTTCAGCCCTGCTCGCGCCACCACCGGTAGGTGGACGCGATGCCGTCCCGCAGCGGAATCCCCGGCTTCCAGCCGAGGGAGGTCAGCCGGGACACGTCCAGCAGCTTGCGCGGCGTACCGTCGGGCTTGCTCGTGTCCCACGCGAGCCGGCCGCGGAAGCCGGTCACGTCGGCCACGGTCTCGGCGAGCTCCCGGATGGTCAGGTCCTCGCCGCAGCCGATGTTGACGGGCTCGTCGCCGTCGTACGAGGCCAGCAGCACCGCGCACGCGGCCGCCAGGTCGTCCACGTGCAGGAACTCGCGGCGCGGCGTGCCCGAGCCCCACAGCGTGACCTCCTCGCGCCCCTCGGCGGCCGCCTCGTGGAAGCGGCGGATCAGGGCGGGCAGCACGTGCGAGGTCTCCAGGTCGAAGTTGTCGCCCGGGCCGTAGAGGTTCGTCGGCATCGCCGAGATGTACGAGGCCCCGTACTGCTTCCGGTACGACTGGACCTGGACGATGCCGGCGATCTTGGCCAGCGCGTACGCCTCGTTGGTCGGCTCCAGCGGGCCGGTCAGCAGCGCGTCCTCGCTGATCGGCTGGGGCGCCAGCTTCGGGTAGATGCACGAGGAACCGAGGAACAGCAGACGGCCGACACCGGCGGCGTGCGCCCCGGCGATGACGCTCAGCTGGATCTTCAGGTTGTCCTCGAGGAACTGCACCGGGTAGGTGCTGTTCGCCATGATGCCGCCCACCTTGGCGGCGGCGAGAACCACGGCGTCGGGCCGGACGTCCTTGAGGAAGGCCTCCGTGGCCGCGGCGTCGCGGAGGTCCAGCTCGGCGCGGCCGCGGGTGATCACCTCATGGCCGTCGGCGGTGAGCCGCCGGGCCACGGCGGAGCCCACGAGGCCGCGGTGACCCGCGACGAAGACGCGGGCGTGCGTGGGCAGGTACGGCATCGATGCAGTCATGCGTCGGATGATGTCAAACCCGCTTCACCCGCAGGGGACCAACCCCGTATTTCAGTACGAACAACAACGATCCTGGGGGAACCCGCATGAGCAAGACCGCACTGATCACCGGCGTGACGGGACAGGACGGCTCGTACCTGGCCGAGCTCCTGCTCTCGAAGGGCTACACGGTGCACGGGCTCGTGCGGCGGTCGTCCAGCTTCAACACCGAGCGGATCGACCACGTCTACCAGGACCCGCAGACGGCCAACCGCTCCTTCGTGCTGCACCACGCGGACCTGTCCGACGGCGTGGCCCTGGTGAACCTGCTGCGCGAGATACAGCCCGACGAGGTCTACAACCTCGGCGCCCAGTCCCACGTCCGCGTCTCCTTCGACGCCCCGCTGTACACCGGCGACGTCACGGGCCTCGGCGCGCTGCGGCTGCTGGAGGCGATCCGGGCGAGCGGCGTGAACACCCGCATCTACCAGGCGTCCTCGTCCGAGATGTTCGGCTCCACCCCGCCGCCGCAGAACGAGTCCACGCCGTTCCACCCGCGCAGCCCCTACGGCGCCGCGAAGGTCTTCGCGTACTGGGCCACCGTGAACTACCGCGAGGCGTACGACATGTACGCCGTCAACGGCATCCTCTTCAACCACGAGTCCCCGCGCCGCGGCGAGACCTTCGTGACCCGCAAGATCACCCGCGCCGTCGCGCGGATCAAGACGGGCCTCCAGGACAAGCTGTACCTGGGCAACCTCGACGCGGTCCGCGACTGGGGCTACGCCCCGGAGTACGTCGACGCGATGTGGCGGATGCTCCAGCAGGACGAGCCGACCGACTACGTGGTGGCCACCGGCGTCGCGGCCACGGTCCGCCAGTTCGTGGAGGCCTCCTTCGCGCACGCCGGCCTCGACTGGAACGAGCACGTGCGGTACGACCCCAAGTACGAGCGCCCCAGCGAGGTCGACGCCCTCATCGGCGACTCCAGCAAGGCCCAGGAGCTGCTCGGCTGGAAGCCGACGGTCCTGGTGGACGAGCTGGCGCGGATCATGGTGGACGCCGACATCCGCCAGGTCGAGGACCAGTTGGCCGGGGCAACCGTCCGGATCGACCGCTGAGGTCCTAGAGTTTGCATGTTCCGGTCACCACCACCGGGTCGTGGCCGGAACATGCCGTTCGAACGTCCGTAGTGCCGTATGTCCGCAGTGCACCGATTCGCTCGAGCCCATTGGTATGCAATGGGTCAAGTGGGGTGACCGGGCCCTCGCTTGAGCCCTAATCTGCGCCAGTACATATGGCTGTTCGGATAATTTCAGCCATTCATCACCGGGCGAATTGCCCTGGGGGGCTCATGCGTAGATCAAGAGGGCTGACCGCCGCCCTCGTCCTGTCTCTCGCCGGCGCAGGTGCCGGCATCGGGCTGATGGTGATGCCTCAGGCGTCCGCCATCACCACGCCCGTGGCCTTCACGGCCGACGAGCTGCCGACCTGGCAGACCAACGGCATCGTGTTCGCCATGGCGCAGGCCAACGGCACCGTGTTCGCCGGCGGCACCTTCTCCGCCGTCACCCCGCCCGAGGGCGGCAGCGGCACCGAGAAGGAGGCCGTCAACTTCGTGGCGCTGGACGCCGCGACCGGCGCGCCGACCGACTGCGCGCTGTCCTTCACCGTCGGTGAGGGCTCCGCGACGGTCCGCGCGCTCGTCGTCTCCAAGGACGGCAAGACGCTGTACGCGGGCGGCTACTTCGGTGCCGTCAACAACGTCCCGGTCAGCAGCGTCGCGGCCATCGACATCGAGAGCTGCACCCCCAAGGCGGCGTTCCACCCGGCCTTCCCGGCCACCGTCCGCGCGCTCGCCGTCACGGACGACACCCTCTACGCGGCCGGCGACTTCGGCACCGTCGAGGGCGCGACCCGCCAGCGCTTCGCCGCGGTCGACGCCTCCACCGGCGCCCTGAAGCCGTTCACGGCCAACGCCGACGAGCCCGGCCGCGCCATCGCCGTCACGCCCGACGGCGCGAACGTGATCATCGGCGGCGACTTCTTCTCCGTCAACGGCGCCAACAGCCACGCGCTGGCCGTGGTCAACGCGACCACCGGTGCCGTCACGAAGAGCTACGCGAACGGCTACATCCCCACGAACTCGGTGGTCAAGCACATCGCCACCGACGACGAGGGCGGCTTCTACACGGGCAACGAGGGCTCCGGCGGCGGCGTCTTCGACGGCCGCATCGGCCTGCGCCTGAGCGACTTCTCCGAGAAGTGGCGCGACCGCTGCCTCGGCGCCACCCAGTTCGTGCTCCCGTACCAGGGCGTGCTCTACAGCTCCTCGCACGCGCACGACTGCTCCACCGAGCTCCAGTTCCCCGACGGCAAGCGGAACTTCCTGCTGGCCCAGCTGACCAACCACGAGGGTGCGGCCCCCGCGCCCGTCGACGGCTACGTCCGCAGCCCCCGCAAGCTCGGCTGGCACCCCAACGCCAACGACGGCATCGGCGAGGGCATCGGCCCGCGCGTCATGGCCATCGCGGAGAAGAACGACGTCAAGTACATGTGGGTCGGCGGTGAGTTCACCCTCATCAACGGCAAGCCGCAGATGGGCCTGACCCGCTTCGCCTCCACCGGCGACGTCGGCGCCCCGACCACCCCGGTCGCCAGCGCCTCCTCCGTCAAGCCCGGCGAAGCCCAGGTCCGCTGGCGCACCAGCTACGACCAGGACGACAGCAAGCTGACGTACCGGATCTACCGGAACGGCTCCGGCACCCCGGTCGCCACCGTCACCGCCGAGTCCCTGGAGTGGGAGCGCCCGCAGGCCTCCTGGACCGACAGCACCGTCAAGGCCGGCAACTCGTACACCTACCGGGTGACCGCCACCGACGCCGCGGGCAACACCAGCGCCCTGTCGACCGCCTCCACCGTGACCGTCCCGGCCTCGGTCCAGGCGTACCCGAACCAGGTCCGCCAGGACGGCGCCGAGCTGTACTGGCGCTACGACGACGCGGTCACCCCCTACGTGGCCGACTCGTCCAACGGCAACACCAGCGGTCTGCACATCAACGCCCCCGCCCTGCGCCAGGCCCCGGGTGCCATCTCCGGCACCAGCACGGCCATCGGCTTCAACGGAACCGACGAGCAGCTGCACAGCGACCGCCGCCAGACCGTGGGCTCCGCCTACACCCTGGAGACCTGGTTCAAGACCGGCACCACGCGCGGCGGCAAGCTGATCGGGTTCGGCAACAACACGACCCGCAACAGCAGCAGCTACGACAAGCAGATCTACATGACGAACTCGGGTCGTCTGGTCTTCGGCGTCTACAACGGCTCCACCCGGACCATCACGACCGGCCTGTTCGACTCGTACAACGACAACAAGTGGCACCACGTGGTCGCCACCCAGGGCCCGAGCGGCATGGCCCTGTACGTCGACGGCCAGAACAAGGGCACCCTGAACGTCACCACGCACCAGGCCTACGCGGGCTACTGGCACGTCGGCGGCGACAACCTGGCCAGCTGGCCGAACCGCCCGACGAGCAACTTCTTCGCCGGCCAGCTCGACGAGACCGCGGTCTACCCGACCGCCCTCACCCAGGCCCAGGCCCAGAACCACTACAACCTGGCCAAGGCGCAGACCGAGACGGTCACCGAGGTCTCCGCGGCCGAGGACACCTACGTCAACCAGGGTGCCCCCAGCGCGAGCTACGGCACCACCACCTCCATGGCGGTCCGCGGCAGCGGCTCGCTGTACGAGACCTACCTGCGCTTCAACCTCCCGGCCGCCCCGGCCGGCCAGGTCCTGAAGACCGCCTCCCTCCAGATCAAGACCACCACCCAGACGGGCGCCGGCACCGCCGACACCGTCTCCGTGGTCCCGGTCACCGGCACCTGGAGCGGCGCGACCACCTCGTACAAGACCAAGCCGGCGCTGGGCGCGACCGTGCTCGGCACCATCGGCGGCATCGCCGACGGCTCCGCCGTGCACAACGTCGACCTGGACAAGGCCGCCCTGTCGGCCGTCCTGGGCGGCGAGTACAGCGTGGCGCTGACCAGCAACGGCAGCGACCCGCTGTGGCTGTGGTCCTCCGAGTCCACGGCCAACGAGGGGACGCCGAAGCTGATCCTCACCTTCGGCCAGCCGTAACGGCCGAGTGAACGAGGGTGCGGGGTCCGGCCCACCAGGCCGGACCCCGCACCTGCACCGACACACCTGGAGCACCTCATGCGTCACCTGAACCGACGCGTCGCGGCCGGGGCCCTGCTGGCCGCCGCCCTCACGCTCACCGCCTGCAGCTCGGGCGACAAGGCCGACGGCGGCACCGCCAACGCCAAGCCGCCGGCCAGCTCCTCCGCGCCGGAGCCGCCCACCGCCGAGCCCTCGACGGTGCCTCCCGCGGCCAAGCCCACCGGGCCGGTCGTCCCGGACGACTCGCTCAAGCCGGTCACCGGGTCCTTCACCCCGCAGGAGAAGAAGTACCTGAGCGGGCG
Source organism: Streptomyces sp. NPDC101132 (assembly GCF_044759225.1). NCBI lineage: Bacteria > Bacillati > Actinomycetota > Actinomycetes > Kitasatosporales > Streptomycetaceae > Streptomyces > Streptomyces sp. NPDC101132. Next base: position 254,104 of record NZ_JBIVYX010000004.1, on the reverse strand, counting down.
GGTGCCCGAGAAGACCGACCCGGCGGCCGTCCTCCAGACCGGACAGGAGGCCTGCCAGCGGGTCGCCCGTACCGCCAAGCACGACAAGGACGCCGCCGTGGCCTCCATCGTCGCGGGCGAGATCCCGGCCGCCGAAGAGGCCATCCCGTACCTCTGCCCCGAGCAGAAGCCGGTGCTGGCCGCGGCCGAGCGGGGCTTCGGGGACGGCACGCGCAAGCGGCCGGAGCCGGGCACCTACCGCGCGCCGGCCCCGACGGCGAGCTGCACCTGGCAGGCCCGGAGCAGCTCCGGCAAGAGCCTGGCCGCCGGCCCCGAGCTGGGCACCAAGCCCGGCGAGAAGATCACCGCGAAGATCCCCGCGGGCACCGCGGAGTTCGTCTCCACCGGCTGCTACGCCTGGATCCCCGCGTAGCCGTCCCGGCTCCCTCCCGCACACCGCAGAGGGCCCGTACCCGCCGTGTCACGCACGGGGGTGCGGGCCCTCTCCGCGTCCTACGCCGCGACCCGCGCGTACGTGTCCAGGAGCGTGTCCAGCACCGCGTCCATCGAGAAGGACTCCGCGGCCAGTTTGCGGGCGGCCGTGGACGCGTCCCGGTTCGCCGCCTCGTCCAGCAGCTCCAGCACCGCGGCGGCCACGCCCTCGGGGCCCGGCTCGACCGCGCGCCCGGCACCGGCGCCGGCGATGTCGCGCGCCAGGCCGTTGGAGTGCGTGACCACGGCCGGCACGCCCACGGCGAGGGCCTCCAGCACCGACATGGGGAACGGCTCGTCGACCGACGGCAGGACGTACACGTGCGCCCGCCGCAGCTCCGTGAGGACCTGAGCGCTGGTCAGCGCCCCGGGTACGGAGACCGAGTCGTCCAGCCCCAGCGAGCCGACCGCCTCGGACACCGCGGCCAGTTCGCCCTCGTCGGGACCGGCCACCACGAACTCCGCGTCCGGCACCCGCTCCCGCACCAGCGCGGCCGCCCGGACGAAGTCCACCGGCCGCTTGCGGGCCTGCAGCCGTGCCGAGTAAAGGATCCGCGGCGGGCCGGCCAGCGGCGGCCGCTCGTCCTGCGCCGGCACGCCGTTGACCAGCCGTACCGTGTTCGCCAGCCCGGTGCCGCCGACCACCGCGTCCAGCGCCTCGCGCTCGTGCGGCGTCAGGTACAGCACCGCGCCCGCGCCGCGCAGCAGCCGGCGCACCGCGACCGCGTCCAGCACCTTGGCCAGCAGCTTCCCGCTCGGGTCCACCATGCCGTGGGTCTGCAGCACCAGCGGCTTGCCGGCGCGCAGCGCGGCGAGCGCCACCGGCAGGGTCACCAGGTCGCGGGCCAGGTGCACGTGGACCAGGTCCGCGTCCCGCACCAGGCGGCCGGCCCGGGCCAGCAGCGCGGGCGAGGTCATCCCGCTGAAGCCGAGCGGCAGCAGCCGACGGGCCGGGTAGAGGCGGGCGGGCACCCCCTCGACCTCGGTGGGCCAGGGGTCGTCGAAGCCCTCGCCGAGCGCGACGAGGGCGGCCTCGTGGCCGCGGGCGCGCAGGCCCTTGGAGAGGTTCAGGGCCACCCGTACGGGGCCGCCGAAGGCGTGGGTGGGGGAATGCAGCGTGACCGCGTGCAGGACTCTCACTGGTGGACCCTCACTTGGGCTCGTCGACGGCGCGGCGGCGCCCGTCCATGGTCTGCAGCGTCAGCTCGGGCAGGTCCCGGTGGACCACGGACCCGGCGGCGGCCACCGCGTGGCGGCCGATGGTGACCCCGGCGAGCACGGTGGCGCGGGCCGCGATCCAGGCGCCGTCCTCGACGGTGATGGGGGCGTTGCGGTAGCGGAAGTCGGCGGCCCGGTGGTCGTGGCTGCCGGTGCACAGCAGCGCCTCCTGGGACACGCACACGTTGGCCCCGATGGTGACCGGCTCCAGGTTCAGCAGCCAGGCGCCCTCGCCGATCCACGTGTGGTCGCCGATGCGGAGCTTCCAGGGCCACAGGACGCGGACGCGGTGCCGGATGAGCACGCCCGTACCGATCTCGGCGCCGAAGGCGCGCAGCAGGGCCACCCGCACCCGGGCCGGCGTGAACCAGGCCATGAAGACCGTGTTCATCACGGCGAACCAGAGCGCCTGGGTCAGCTTGCCCCGGCCCTTGTCGTAACCGGCCAGCGTGAAGGCCGGGAGATCACGCATCGATTCACCCCCACCGGCACCCCCCTGGCACCGGGCGTTCACATTATCGGTTCGGCGGACCGCCCATCGCCGCTCCGCGCACCGCTGACTAGACTTCGGGCCGAATTGCACGACAGGGGTGGGGGCGCGGTGGCGGCGACAGACATACAGGGACCCACGCCGGGCGCGCCCTGGGGGTCCGGCCCCCGGCCGCCCGTACCGCCGCGCGGACGCGACGAGCCCGACGACGCGCAGTGGGGCAAGGTCACCACGCCCCGCACGCTGCTCTCCCGCGCCCTGTCGGTGCCGCTGGCCCTCGGGTTCACCGTCTTCCTCCCGCTGTTCATCGCCTCCCAGTCCGGGGCCGGCGTGCGGGACGCGGCCTTCTGGCTCCAGCTCGCCCTCACCATGTACGCCGGCGCCCGCCTCTCCGGCATGATCCTCACCAGCCGCCGCAAGCTGCTCCAGGGCTCCTTCTGGCTCTTCGTCTACATGGCGCTGGGCGTGGCCCCCCTCGCGCAGGCGGTACTGGGCCAGGTCCCGACCCCCGTGGTCGGCCCCCGGTCCGACCTCACCCAGGCCATCGCGCTCATCCTGCTCGGCTGCATCGCCTTCGACGTCGGCGCGCTGCTGGCCCGCAGCCGGCCCGACCGCCGCACGGAGAAGGAGCAGCAGCCGGTGATGGTCCACCGGCGCCGGCTCCAGCTGCTGACGGTCATCGCCTTCGCCTGCTCCGCGCTGTTCATCCTCAAGCTCGGCGGCCCCGCCGTCTTCTTCAGCAGCCGGCAGGAGATCATCGCCGGCATCGAGGAGGCCGGCGTCTCCGCCGACGACAGCCAGGCGGGCCAGGCCTTCCTGCGCGGCTTCGGCACGGTGCCGGCCCTGCTGGCCCTGCTGATGTACACCCGCTGGATGGTCACGTCGACGCGCGCCCGCCGGATGCCGTCGGTCATCGCCACCACGGCGGCGCTGGCCGTCCTCAACGTGATCGTCAACAACCCGATCTCGAACCCGCGCTACTGGTTCATGACGGTCATGTTCTCGCTGCTCTTCACCGTCTTCCCGGTGAGCGCGGCGATGTACCGGGTGGCGCTCAGCATGGGCGTGATCGCCGCGCTGCTGATCTTCCCCTTCGCCGACCGGTTCCGGTACGACGAGAAGAACTACAAGCCGGTCGAGACGACCTCGTTCCTGGAGCCCATGGCGCTCAAGGACTACGACCAGGTCGGCATGTTCGCCAACACCATCACCTTCGCCGACTCCGGCCCAGGCCACTTCTACGGGCGCCAGCTGGCCGGCTCGGTGTTCTTCATCGTGCCGCGCTCGGTCTGGCCCGGCAAACCGCGCGACACCGGCGTGATGGTCGGCCAGTGGATGGGCACCGTCAACACCAACCTCTCCTCGCCGGTGTGGGCCGAGCTGTGGCTGGACTTCGGCCCCGTCGGCATGGGCGCGGGACTCCTGGGCCTGGGGTACGCGTCCGCCCGGGTCGACCGCAGGTACGCCCGCCGGGCCACCCGGCGGTCGCCCCCGGGCAGCCTGATCTCGGTCGTGGTCCCGCTGGTCGCGGGCTACTCGTTCATCCTGCTGCGCGGCCCGCTCCTGCAGGCCTCGGGCCGGGTGGCGATCGCGGGACTGTGCCTGGCCCTGGTCATGACCCACCGCCAGGACAAGCGCACCCTGCGCTGACGCCCCGCCGGGGTCCGGGCCGCTGCACGGGAGCCGGCCCCCGCACCGGTGCGGGCTCCGGCCCGTTCCGCCGGCGGGTCCGGCAACGGCCCGTTCCGCCGGCGGGTCAGCCGGCGAGCCGGGCGCGGAGCGCGTCCAGGTCCGGCAGGAACCAGGTCTGGCTCCCGCGGTTGCACTCGCGGACGAAGTCCCGCAGCGCCTCGCTCGCCTCCGTGTGCCGGGAGACGTCGCCCAGCACCACCATCCCCATGCGGTAGTTCACCAGCTTCTGGACGATGTCCCCAGCCACCCGCGTGCGCAGCCGGAAGAACGCGTCGTCGAACCGCCCGGCCGGCACGACCACCCACTGCGCCCCCTGATACCAGGCCTCGCCGATCAGGTCGAGCGCGTCGGCCTCGCCGCGTACGGGCGCACCCTCGGCGGAGCAGAGCAGGACCGGGACGTCGTGGATCACCTCAAGCGTGTTCATGACGGGCCAGCGTAGGCAGCCGCGTCCCGCCCGGCGACCCTATTCCGGCGCTCTTGCGGGCGCTTCCTCCTCCGGTGAGCGGCGGGACAGGGACAGGACCCCGGTCACGATCAGCGCCAGCCCCGCGAGCTCCGGGACCAGCCACCAGCCCGCCCGCACGTGCTCCTCGTACAGCAGCACCCCCAGCAGCAGGCTCAGGCTCGCGTCCCCCAGGGTGAGGGCGGGCTGCGAGGCGATCAGCGGGCCGCCCTGCATGGCGTGCTCCAGGAGCAGCAGCGCGGCGATCCCGGTGAGCGCGAAGGCGTACGTCTGCCAGGCCGTCAGGAAGCCGCCCGGGCCGCGCTCGTCCAGTACGTGCACGGCCGACTTCATCAGCGCCGCGGTCACCGCGTAGCAGATCGCGGTGGCCGCGCCCAGGCAGCCGGCGCGCGCCCGGCCCGGCGGGCGCCGCAGCCCCGCCACGGCCAGCGCGCACACGGCCGCCGCGCAGCCGGCCAGCGCCGGCACCCACCGGTCCAGGGGCACGTGCGTACGGTTCCCGTCCGGCGAGGCCGCCACCATCGCGACCCCGAGCCCGGCCACCACGGCGGCCACCGCGAGCCACAGCGCGCCCGGCAGCGGCCGCCGGGCGAACAGCGAGGCGATCAGCAGGGCCAGCGGCAGCTCCAGGACGAACAGGGGCTGTACGAGCGACAGCGGGCCGGTCGCCAGGGCCAGCGCCTGGCCCGCCCCGGCCGCGATGACCGCCGCGATCCCGCCCAGCCAGAGCGGCCGTTTCAGCAGGTCAAGGACCAGGCCCGGCCGGAAGCCCCGGCTCTGCGGCACGGTCAGGGCCGCCCGCCGCTGGAGCACGGTGGCGGCCGCGTTGCTGAAGGCGGCGAACACGGCGAAGACGACCGGGAGGACGAGGGACACGGGGTCCAGCCTCGGGCCCGCCGGCTCCCGGGGGCGGACGGCCCGGCGCGGGTCGCCCGTACGGCCCCCCGGTCGGGGGAACCTCGGACCGGCGGCGTGGCGGGCCCGGCCCCCGGTGGTACGTCCAAGGGCATGCAGCCCCGGGTGTCACCGCTCCTGCGCACGGCCGCGGCGTACGCGTGGCGCCTGATCGTCGTCGGCGCCGCCGTGTACGCGGTCTTCGCCGTCCTCGGCCGCTTCCACGAGATCGGCGTGGCCCTGTTCCTCGGCCTCGTGGTCACCGCGCTGCTGCGGCCGGTCGCCGACCTGGTGGCCCGCGGCCTGCCGCGCGGGCTCGCGGTGGGCCTGACGATGCTCGGCAGCATCGCGCTGGTCCTGGGGCTCCTCGCCTTCGTGGGGGAGGCGGTGGCGGGGGAGCGCACCACGCTGGCGCGGGAGTTCCGCGACGGGCTCGCCAGCATCCAGGAGTGGCTGTCCCGGCCGCCGTTCCACGTGGACCCGCAGGCGCTGGGCAACCTGGAGGCCCGGCTGGGCGAGTACCTGTCGAGCCACCGGTCGACGCTGGTGTCCACCGCGCTCAGCGGTGCCGGCCAGCTGGTGCACGTGCTGACGGTGCTGGCCCTCGCCCTGTTCTCCGCGGTGTTCTTCACGTACTCCGGCGACCGGATGTGGGCCTGGTACCGCGGGCAGCTGCCGGACGGGGTGCGCGGGCGCTGGGGCGTGGCGGGGGAGGCCGCCTGGCGCACCTTCACCGGCTACACCCACGGCATCGTGCTGGTGGCGGCCGTCAACGCGCTCCTGGTCGGCATCGCCCTGTACTTCCTGGGGGTGCCGCTCGCGGTGCCGCTGGCGCTGCTGGAGTTCTTCGCCGCCTTCGTGCCGCTGATCGGCTCGCCGGTGGCGCTGGCGGTGGCCGCGGTGGTGGCGCTGGCGTCGAAGGGACCTCTGGTGGCCGGGATCGTGGTCGCGCTCATCGTGGTCATCGGGCAGATCGAGGGCCACCTGTTGCACCCGCTGGTGATGAGCTGGGCGGTCCGGCTGCACCCGCTGGTGGTCGCGATCTCGGTCGTCGCCGGCACCATCGCCGCCGGCATCGTCGGCGCGGTGGTCGCGGTCCCCCTGGTCTCGGTCGTCTGGGCGGTCCACACGTCCCTCCGCGCGGCGGCGGAACCCGAGCCCCCCGAGGACCCGGGGGACGACGGCGGCCCCACCGGGCCGCCGGACCCCGGGCGGGGGCAACCGCAGCCGGTGTGACGCGGCTCACCTTCCGGCCGTGTCACGGGGAGCGGGGTCCGGCCGTCCCGTGGGTGTAGCCGAACACCACACCGGAGGAGCACCCCATGGACGCGCGACTGGACTTCGTCACCGGCCCGAACGCCCCCAAGGCCTTCAAGCACCTGATGGCCGCGGGCCGGGAGCTCAGGGCGTCGGCGCTGCCGGCCGCGACGCAGGAGCTGGTGGCCCTGCGGGTGAGCCAGGTCAACGGCTGCGCCGTCTGCATCGACATGCACACCAAGGACGCCGCGGCCGCCGGTGAGACCGCGGTACGGCTGAACCTGGTGGCGGCCTGGCGGGAGGCCAAGGTCTTCACCGAGGCCGAGCGCGCGGCGCTGGAACTGGCCGAGGAGGGCACCCGCGTCGGCGACGGCGCCGGCGGCGTCCCCGACGAGGTCTGGGAACGGGCCGGCCGGCACTACGACGAGGAGCAGCTCACCGCCCTGGTGGTCCTGGTTTCCTTCATGAACATGGTGAACAGGCTGAACGTGATCACCCAGCAGCCGGCCGGCGACTACGTGCCGGGCCAGTTCCACTGATCGGCGGCGGGGACCCGAGGGGGAGGCAGGACATGGACAAGACCGAGGAGTTCGAGGAGCTGCGGCCGCTGCTGTTCTCCATCGCGTACCGGATCCTGGGCAGCGTCACCGAGGCCGAGGACGCCGTACAGGAGGCCTGGCTGCGGTACGACCGGTCGTCGACCCGGCCCGCGTCGGTGAAGTCGTACCTGTGCACCACGGTGACGCGCCTGTCGATCGACGTGCTGCGCTCCGCGCGGGTCCGGCGGGAGGAGTACGTCGGCCCGTGGTTCCCCGAGCCGCTGCTCGCCGACCCCTACGAGGACCCGGCGCGCTCCGCGGAACTGGCCGACTCGCTGTCGATGGCCGCGCTGCTCCTGCTGGAGCGGCTCACCCCGCTGGAGCGGTCGGTGTTCGTCCTGCGGGACGTGTTCGCCTTCGGCTTCGACGAGATCGCCGGGGCGGTGGGGCGCTCGGAGCCGGCCTGCCGGCAGCTGCTGTCCCGGGCGCGCAGGCACATGCGCGAGGGCCGGCCCCGCTTCGAGGCGGACCGCAGGGAGCGGGACGAACTCGCGGCCCGGTTCTTCGACGCCCTCCGCGAGGGTGACGTCGCGGGGCTCCAGGACCTGCTGGCCGCCGACGTGGCGATGACCGGGGACGGCGGGGGCAAGGCGCCGCAGCTGGCCAGGTCGGTCCTGGGCGCGGACAACGTGGCCCGGCTGCTGGCGGCCGTGTTCCCGCGGCTGGCGGAGATCGACGTCACGCTGGAGCCGCGGGAGGTCAACGGCCAGCCGGGGGCGCTCTTCCGGGACCGGGAGGGCAGGGTGGTCCAGGCGATGGCGCTGGACGTGCTGGGCGGCCGGGTGCAGGCGATCCGCATGGTCCTCAACCCCGACAAGCTCGCGCACGTGGGGCCGGTCGCGGACGCGTGGGCGCTCCAGCGCGAACTGAGGCGACTGCGCCGCCCCACGCCGTAGCGGTCGTGCCCCCGCCCGGACCTTGCGGGGGCCGCCTGCACACCTCCGCTCCCCGCACGCCGGAAGGGGCCGGCCCAGGCCGTCCCGGACGCCTCCGGTCTCGCCGCCGCCTCGGGCGCGGGGCCGGGCCGGGGCGCCGGTGAGCGGGAGCGGGGGCGGGGAACCTGCCCCGCAGGGCGGCCCAGGACGCGGGGTCAGCCCTGGGCCGGGGAGGGGGCGGGGTGCCCGGGAGCCTCACCGGAACCGGACGGCCCGGAACCGGACGGCCCGGAACCGGCATCGGCAACCGGGGTCGTCCGGGAGACGCGCCACCACGCGGCCACCGCCTTGAGCGCGGAGCCCAGCGCCAGCCCCCACGCCGCACCGGCCACGCCGAACAGCGCGTAGCCGCCCAGCAGGAAGCCCACCGACAGCAGCGAGAAGACGACCTGCACCGACAGCGTGGCCCGGGGACTCAGCACCCGCAGCGTCAGCAGCGCACACGTGCCGAGCCCCATCACCGCGTACTGGGCCCCGGTGGCCGGCAGCAGCGCGGCCGCCGCGTCCCAGGTGTCGCCCAGCAGTTCGCGGCCCAGCCGGTCCGGCAGCGCGTACAGGGCCGCACCCCACCCCGCGCCCACCAGCGCCAGCACCCCGCCGAGGCCGAGCGTGGCGCGGACCACCGCGCGCTTGCCGCGGAACCGGCCCAGCAGCGGCGGCCCGAAGGCGTTCGCGGAGTTGAACAGCACGTTCAGCGGCCCGAAGAGGGTGGTCGCGCCGCGCAGCGCGCCCACCGCCAGCGGGGTGGCCAGCACGCCGAGCCCGAACACGGCGAGCTGGCTGGAGCCGTTGCCCACGGCGAACTCGACCACGAAGCGACGGCCCAGGTGACCCCGCCGCAGGTAGGGGCGTACGTCCGCCCGCGCGCCCGCCGTGAAGGGGCGCAGCAGCCACAGGCCGAGCGCCAGCGCCGGCAGCGCCGACAGACCCCACACCAGCACCAGCCGGGCCGGCGAGGCGCCCTGCGGCTGGGCGGCCAGCGCGCCGAGCACGCACAGCAGCCGTACGGAGTCGGCGGCCAGCGCCCGGTGCGGCTGCCGCAGGGCGGAGAAGCAGTACCGCAGCCCGTCCTGGCTCAGCACCAGGGGGAGGACGGCGCCCAGGGCGAGGAACGCCCCGCCGGCCGGCCCGGGCACCAGCAGCCCGGCCGCCGCCGTCAGGGCGCCGGCGGCCAGCGAGCCGAGGGCGGTGAAGGCCACCGCGGACCGGCACACCGCGCCGGTCCCGGCGCCGCGCTCCAGCACCACGGTCTGGCCGACGTACGCCATGTTGAGTCCGAGCAGCACGCTGAAGGCCACGTAGACCATCGAGAACGCGGCGAAGCCCTCGGCGGACGACAGCCGCGCGGCCAGCACCAGGACCAGGATGTTGGTCAGGCTGGACGCGGCCTGGTCCAGCACGGACGAGACCACGGCGACCAGCCGGCGGGGCTCACGGGGAGCCCCGTCCGCCGGTCCGTCGGTCCGGGGCCCCGGTATCGCGCCGGGGGCGGCCGTCACCGCTCGCCCGGGCGGACCATGCGCAGGGCGACCGTGTCACTGCCGTCGCCGGGGATGTGCTGCGTGGGGTCCGGCACCCGCTCGGCGTTGCGGACCTGCTCCCGCTCGCGGTCGGCGGCGGACGGCGGCGGCACGTGCTGCCGGCGCGGGGGTGCGGGGGCGGGTGCGGGGGGTTCGGGGTGCCGGCCGGCACCCTTGCCGCCCTTCCGGCCGCCCTTCTTGTCGGCCGGCAGCGCGCTGTGCAGCACCGCGCCCAGCACCGTGCCGCCCGCGCCGCTGATCAGCTCGCGGATGCGGACCAGGTCCGTACGGTGCACCGCGCGCGGGGCGCAGACCACCAGGACGCCGTCGACGCGGTCGACCAGCGCGAGCGCGTCGGCGTACGAGAGCACGGGCGGGGCCAGCACGACCACGGTCGAGTTGGGCGAGTCGGCCTCGGAGATCAGGCGGGAGGCCCGCTGGGAGGTCAGGGCGCGGGCGACGTTGCGCACGCTCTCGCCGGGGATCAGGTCGAAGGAGCCGGACTCGCCGGCGTCCACGACGAGCTGGCGGCCGTCGGGCCACTCGGTCTCGGCGCCCCCGGACATCTGGCTGCTCCAGCGCGGCCGGGCCCCGGTGTCGGTGCGCAGCTGGCTGGCCAGCACGGGGGTGCGCAGGTCGGCCTCGATCATCAGCACGTCCTTGCCGGTCTCGGCGAAGGAGGCGGCGAGGTTCACGGCGACCGCGGCGGCCGTCTCGCTGGAGCCGCGCGGGGCGACCACGAGCAGCCGTCGCCGGTCGGCGAACCGGGCGTCGTACGCGAGCCGGAAGGCCACCGAGCGGTACTCCTCGGCGAGCCGCGGGTCCGCCTCGCCGGCCGCGAGCAGCGGCCCGCCGCCGGTGCGGTCGCGCGGCAGGTTGCCGAGGACGGGCGCGCGCAGGGCGCGGGCCACGTCGCCGTCGGAGCGGGGCGCGGGGTCGAAGACCAGCCGCACCCAGGCCGCGAGCAGGCCGATGGCCAGGCCGACCGCGCCGCCGATCAGCAGCGACATGATCAGGCCGGGGCCGTCCGGGGCCTTGGGCGGCGTGGCGGTGTTGGTGATCCGGCCCGGGGACATGTCCAGCGAGCCGAGCTTCTGGATGTCGCCGTCGATGCTGCCCTTGGTGCTGGCCGCCTCGGCCTTCTGGGTGTAGAGCGTGTCCCGGCCGGGGCCGTCGGGCGTCCGGCTGATCTCCTTGTTCAGGTCCTCGATGCGCTCGGCGATGGGCGCGACCTGCTTCTTCTTCGCCTTGACCATGTTGTCCCGCTGGGCCTCGTAGGAGGCCTGGCGGTTCTTCAGGTACGCCTCGGTCATCGCGTTGGCCCGCTTGGCGGCCTGCTGCGGCGAGCTCGCGGTGTACGTGAAGCGCAGCACGAGGGTCTGCGGCGGGTTGGTGACCTGCAGGCCCCGGCGCAGGGCGCCGAGCTCGTCGTCAGCCAGGCCCAGGTCCTTGGCGGCGTTCTTGGCGACCTCGTTGCCGAGGGCCGCCTGCCGCTCCGAGCCGATGTTGATCAGCTTGTCGGGGGAGGAGCCGTTCGCGTCGAACGGGTTGAGCGCGGGGGCCCGCAGCACCACGTCGGAGCTGGCCACGTACGTGTCTGCGGAGGTGATGCCCAGCCACGCGCCGCCCACCAGGCCGACGCCGATGCCGCCGAGCAGGATCCGCCGGTAGCGGGTCAGCTGCCGGAACTGGTCCCTCAGAAGGTCTGGTTCGTCCTCGCCCGCGGTCACGGCCGCGGCGGGCCGGTTCGTCTCCGTCACGGCAGGGGTCCCCCAAGTGCTTCGTCTATCAGTGCGTCGATCCGGGCCAGGCCCGCCTCGCGGCTGAGGTTCGCGGCCACGTGGCGCGGGCCCGCGGCGCCGAGCTCGTCGGCCGTGACCGGGTCGTCGGCCAGTGCGTGCACGGCCTTGAGCAGGGCGCGCGGGTCCTCCGGTGCCACGAGCACACCGGCGCCCGAGCGCTCGACCTCCTGGGCGGTGCCGCCTTCGGCCGCGACCGACGCGACGACCGGTCGCCCGGCCGCGAAGTAGGAGGTCAGCTTGGACGGCACGCTCATGTCCAGGACGGCCGCGTGCTGCGTGACAGCGAGTACGTCCGCCGCGGCGAGGATATCCGGGAACTTTCCGTCCTCGGCAGGGGGGATGATGTCCAGGTTGGGTACATCAGCGGACAGTTCGGCCAAAGCGGAACGCTGACTTCCGTCGCCCATCAGCACGAAGCGGACCCGCGGGTCCAGCCGGGCCGCGCCCACCAGGACTTCCAGACCCTGCTTCAGGCCCATGTTGCCGGAGTGCAGCACGACCGTCTGGTCCGGCGCCCAGCCCATGTGCCGTCGGGTCTCGCCGCGGGGCGCCGAAGGCACCTCGACGTGCGACCAGTTCGGGACGAGCCGGATGCGCTTGGGGTCCACGCCCATCGCGACGACCTTGTCCACGAAGGTCTCGTGGATCACGCCGACCAGGGTGGCCCGCTTCAGCGCGTACGCCTCCGCCTTGGCGGCGAGCGCCGCGGCCTTGTCGCCGCCGCTGATCCCGCTCTGCGCGGCGGCCGCGCCCATCAGGTCCTGGACCACCGGGACGTACGGGACCTTCCAGCGCGCGGCGAGCCGTGCGGCCAGCACGCCGCCGGCCAGGCTGGGCATCTGCGCGAGGACCGCGTCGGGCTTCGGCATCCGCGGCGGCGCCACGGCGCCGTGCACCAGGATCGACCCCTCGAAGGCCGCCCGCTTGACGGCGGTCTGGCGACCCGGCACGGTGTGCCTGCGCCGGTGGACGGTGACGCCCGCGCGCTTCTCGGTGCGCTGGAACGCCCCCTTGTACTGCGGGTCCAGCGACCACGAGGGGTAGTGCGGCATGCCCGCGAAGACGTGGGTGTCATGGCCGAGACCGGCCCAGTGCTCCGCGATCTGCGTGGCGTATGGGCCGATTCCGGCGTGTTCGGGTGCGTAGTTCGTGGACACCAGAAGCAGTGTTCTGCGGCCGGATATGGACACTGAAGGTCCCCTTCCCCCCTGGGTGGCGCGGCCGCCACCCTATTCGTTCACCCGCACGGTGCGGAACGTGCACGCTATCGTCTGATAATCCGCCGCACTGGGGAGTGCGGCCTTTGGGGGGTTATCGATGACGGAGCGAGACATGTCCGAAGCCGGTTCGTCCGTGCGCAAGCCGTACCGGGTCGGCTACGCCCCGGGCGCCTACGATCTGTTCCACATCGGGCATCTCAACATCCTCCGCCACGCGCGCAGTCAGTGTGACTACCTCGTCGCCGGAGTCGTCTCGGACGAGATGGCCGAACTGGCCAAGGGCCGCCGCCCGATGATCCCGCTGGTGGAGCGTCTGGAGATCGTGCGCAGCGTCAAGTACGTGGACGCGGCCTTCGTGGAGACGGTTCCGGACAAGCTGGAGACCTGGAAGCAGGTCCGCTTCGACGTGATCTTCAAGGGCGACGACTGGCGGGGCACGCCCAAGGGCGACAAGCTGGAGGCCGACTTCGCGACCGTCGGCGTGGACGTCGTCTACTTCCCGTACACCGTGCACACGTCCAGCACGCAGCTGCGCCGCGCCCTGGACGCGCTCTCGCAGCCGCTCGCGGCCGAGCCGCCGCTCACCGCCGAACTGCGCTGACCACCCGCCGGACCGCGCCGGGCCGCGCGGACCGGCCGGGTCCGCCCGCCGCGGCCGGTCCGCCGCCCGGCGGGCCACCGGGCGGCGGACCGCACCGGGCCCCGGCTCACCGCTTGACGGCGCTCAGCTCCCGGAACCACTTGGCGAGGAACGCGACCAGGAACAGCGCGGCCACCGCCCCGAGCGCCGCGTACGCCCAGCGGAACAGCCCACCGCCGCCGAGCAGCAGGAACACCAGGCAGAACACCCCGTAGTCCACCGGCAGCAGCGCGACCGCGCGCAGCGTGGACGGCGCCGCGGCGGCGCTGCCCGGGGCGGGCTTCGGCTTGAGCTTCTCGGTCAGCAGCCCGCCGAAGAAGGTGACGATCGCGGCGAACTGGAAGCCCAGCGGCACCAGCAGCCAGGCCTCGCCGCCGTCGCCGGATATGCCGTACGCCTCGGGGAAGCGGTAGAAGGCGATCAGCACGCAGGTGTGCAGCGCGGTGAGCTTGGCGCAGTCCACCACGTGGTCCAGCCACTCGCCCGCGGCGCTCCCGCTGCCGCGCAGCCGGGCGAGCTGCCCGTCGGCCGAGTCGAAGGCGAAGCCCACCGCGAGCGCCGCCCAGACGGCGACGCCCAGCCCCCACGACGGCGCGCTCAGCGCGACCGCGGCCACCGCGGCGAAGCTGAACGCGGCGCTCACCAGCGTGACCTGGTTCGGGGTGAGCCCCAGCGCGTACGAGCCCGCGGCCAGGTAGCGGCCCGCCGGCCGGTTCACGAACCGGGAGTAGAGCGACACTCCCTTCGCGGACTTCTGCGCCCCGCGCAGTTCGTGCAGCGCGGTCCCGACTCTGCCCATCGCACCCGATCCCCTCGGTAGAACGCGGGTCCGAACCGCCCGCTTCGGCGCACATCATCGCAGGGCGAGTCCGTTTTCCTTCACGGGATGTTCACGAACGTCCGGAAGCAGCAGGACGGACAGGTTGGCGGCGGCCACGAGGACGGCGGCGACCAGCAGCGGCGCGGCGGTCCCCGTCACGGCGGCCAGCGGCGCGGCCACGGCGAGCCCCAACGGCCGCGAGGCGAAGGAGATCAGGGCGTCGAAGGAGCCCACCCGGCCCAGGGCCTCGCCCGGGATCCGGCGCTGCATCTCGGTCTCCCACAGCGGGCTGAGCACCCCGAGGCCGAACATCCCCAGGCAGTAGGCGGTGGCGGTGAGCGGCACGGGCAGCCGCAGCGCCAGGGCGGCGAGCGGCAGCGCGTACACCGCGGCGCCCACGGCCACCCAGGCCAGCGGACTGCGGACCGGCAGCCTCCCGGCGGCCCAGACCCCGGCGAGCATGCCCACCGTGCCGACCTGGGCGACGGCCACCCAGGACGCCGCGCCGCCCAGGGACTCCACCGCGATCAGCGGACCCAGGGTGAGCAGCAGCCCGGCCGCCAGGTGCCAGACCCCGTGGGCCAGCACATTGGCCAGGAACCACGGGTGCCGCCGGGTCTCGGCCCATCCCTCGCGCAACTCCGCGGCGAAGCCGGTGCGTACGGCAGGGCGCGCGGCACGCGCGGTGCGCAGCCCCCCGAGGGTGAGCGCGGAGAGGGTGAACAGGGCGCCGGTCAGCAGTGAGGACCAGCCCGGTCCGACGGCCAGCATCAGGGCACCCGCCGAGGCGGGACCGGCGATCTGGGCCAGCCCGGTGGCCACCCCCAGCCGGGCGTTGACCCGCAGCAGCCGCTCGGGTTCGGTCACCACGGCCACCACCAGCGTGTGCGTGGAGGGCGTGCCGAAGGCCACGGCGGCTCCGGTCACCGCGGCCAGCGCGGCCAGTTCGGCCACCCGCACGGGCCCGGCCAGCAGCAGCGCGCCGGTGGCGAACTGCGCGGCGGCCCGCACCAGGTCGGCGGCGAGCACCACCCGCTGGGCCGGGAACCGGTCGGCCGCCACGCCCGCGACGGGCAGCAGGAGCAGCATCGGCAGCAGCTCGCAGGCCAGCACCAGGCCGAGGTCGCCGGCCGAACCGGTGCGGACCACGGCCAGGGTGAGGGTGGTGGGGATCAGCGCGGTGGCGAAGGAGGCGAAGGTGCGGCCGGTGAGCAGCCGCCACGTTCGCGGGGTCATCGTGGTCATGACACGGAAAGTATTTCGGCACCGAATCATTCGTCAACGAAATAAAAGGGTGCCACGCGGGCCCGGCACCGCCGGCCCCGATAATGGGCCGCATGGAAGAGGAGCCGCAGGGCGAGGACTCGGTCGACCGGCACATCGCCCGCTGGCGCGGCAAGGCGCCCTTCGACGAGCGCGTCGAGGAGATCGTCACCCGCATCCAGATGCTCGCCAAGCACGTGAACCAGGCCAAGGACCGTGCCCTCGCCGAGGTCGGGCTCCAGCTCTTCGAGTACGAGACCCTGCACCGCCTCGCCTCCCGCGGCGCCCCCTGGCGGGCCACGCCCTCCGAACTCGCCGCCGAACTCCTGCTCTCCCCGGCCGGCATGAGCGGGCGGCTCGACACCCTGGAGAAGGCCGGGCTGGTCCGCCGGCTGCGCGGCACCGAGGACCGGCGCCGGGTGGACGTGGAGCTGACCGGCGAGGGCCACGCCCGCTGGGACGAGGCGATGCGGCTGCGCGGCGTGGCCGAGGACGCGATGGTCGAACCCCTGGACGCCGACGAGCAGGCCGCCGTGTCGGCCCTGCTCAAGCGGATGCTGCTGCGCGTCGAGAACGGCTGAACCCGGCCCCTGCCGCCGGCCGGACGCCGCCCGTCCGCGGGTGCGGTCGCCGGGCCCGGCCCGCCCGCGGTGCCGTCAGCTGACCGCCTCGATGGTGAACAGCTGGCCGCCCTTGCCCGTACAGCGCTCCATCACGGCCTCGGTCCCGGCCTCCCGGCCCGCACCCCTGATGCCGACACAGCCCTGGCCGTCGACGCGGAACACGTACACCCCGTCCCCGCGCGGCCCCGAGGGCTCGACGTGGAAGCGGCTGCCCCGCGAACAGTCGTCCATCGGCTCCAGCAGCCCGGTGCCGCCCGCGCCGTCCGCCTCGGTCAGTGCCCGCAGGCAGCCCTTGCCGTAGTCCGGGTGGTGCCACTGGATCTCGTACAGGTCCCCGCCCAGCGGGTGGAGCAGCGTGTTCTGGGGCCCGACCGACGCGCACGGACGCTGTACGGCGACCAGCGGGGTGTACCTCCGGTCGCGCACCCGCCCGTCCGTGAGGCACAGGGACCGCGCCCCGGCCGGATGGATCTGCACCCAGCCGGTGGGCAGCACCGGGTCGGCCGTGCTCCCGGCACCGCTCGCGGACCCGCTCTCCGCGTCCCCGCCGGAGGACTCCTGGCCGGCCAGCATCCCCGCGGCGGTCAGCGCGGCCGCGGTCACCAGGGCCGCCGCCGCGGTACGCCAGTTCAGCCGCCAGGGCAGCGTCCGCCGAGCCCCGCCCGCCGTACCGGCCGCCCGCATCCGTGCGGTGGACTCCCGCCGGGACGCCGGCTCCGCTCCGCCCGTACCCGCGTCCGGCACGGAGGCACCGGACGCGCCGGGTATGCCCGGCACGGGACCTCCGGCCGGCGGCACCGCCGTGGTCCCGGACCCCGCCTCCACGGCCTGCTGGCCGGCCAGCCCGGCCCACGCGCCGACCCACTCGTCCATCCGGTCCTCGTCACCGCAGGCCCGTACGAACGCGGCCAGCAGCTCCGGCCGCGGCAGCGTCCGACCGCCCAGCACCGACGCGAGCGTCGACCGCGGCAGCACGTCGCCGCGCTCCGCCGCCCGCTCCTCCAACTGCCGGTAGGTGTACCCCGAACGGTCCTTGAGCGAGCGCATGAGGTCGACGAACCCGGCCGCGTCACCCGCCTCGTGGGGTGCGGGCTCCCGGTGGATCTGCTCCATGCGGCTCATCCTGCCCGAGCGGCCTCCCCGGACAAGGCCAGTTCCGGACGTTGCGGCCGCCCGCACGGGACGCGGCGCATATCCGGACACCCGCTGACCAGGCAGGACAGTTGTCCGGCGTCCGGGACAGCCGGAAGGTGTCGTGATTCCGGGCAGCCCGTGTCAATGTCTGTTCCGCGACGAACAGCCGGATACGGCCGCCCCCCGGTCTCCGGCTGGTTCCGTTCCCCCCACGAACCCCGGGGTGCCCGCCACACACGGGCACCCCGGCTCGGGCGGGATCCCCAGCGGACGTCGCCACCGTCGTGGCACGGGGGTCCACGACGGCAGACCTCGCCCGGCCCGGGCCCCGCCCAGGGCCGGCAGACCGCCCGGCGGCACGGCCTAGACCAGGCTGTCGCGCCAGGCGCGGTGGAGATCGGCGAACCGGCCGGAGCCCGCGATCAGTTCGGCGGGCGTCCCGTCCTCGACGATCCGGCCCGAGTCCATGACCAGGACCCGGTCCGCGATCTCGACCGTCGACAGCCGGTGTGCGATCACCACGGCCGTCCGGCCCTCCAGGACGGTGCGCATCGCCCGCTGCACCGCCCGCTCGCCGGGCACGTCGAGGGAGCTGGTCGCCTCGTCGAGGATCAGCACCGCCGGGTCGGCGAGCAGGGCCCGCGCGAACGCCACGAGCTGCCGCTGCCCCGCCGAGATCCGGCCGCCCCGCTTGCGCACGTCGGTGTCGTAGCCGTCGGGCAGCGCGCTGATGAAGTCGTGGGCGCCGATCGCCTTCGCGGCCTGCTCGATCTCCGCCCGGGTCGCGTCCGGCCGGCCGATGGCGATGTTCTCCGCGACGCTCCCGGAGAACAGGAACGCCTCCTGCGTCACCATCACCACCCCCCGCCGCAGTTCGGCGGTGGACAGCTCCCTCAGGTCCGTGCCGTCCAGCAGCACCCGGCCCTCGGAGGGGTCGTAGAACCGCGCCAGCAGCTTGGCCAGCGTCGACTTGCCCGCCCCCGTGGACCCGACCACGGCGACCGTGCTGCCGGCCGCCAGCCGCAGCCCGAACCGGGGCAGCACCTCGCCGCCCGTGCGGTAGCCGAAGCTCACCCCGTCGAAGACCACCTCGCGGCCCGGGTGGGCGGCGTCCCTGGGCGGCAGCTCCCGCGGCGCGGCCGGCTCCGGCACCGACGGCACCTGCGCCAGCAGCCCGGCGATCTTCTCCAGCGAGGCGTAGGCCGACTGGTAGGAACTCAGGAACATCGCCAGCTGGTCGATGGGCTCGTACAGCCGCCGCAGGTACAGCACGCACGCCGCCAGCACGCCCAGGTCGAGCGACCCGGTCGCCACCCGGTAGCCGCCCCACAGCACGATCGCCGCCACCGCGGTGTTGGCGGTCAGCCGGGAACGGACCACGTAGCGGGCCATCTCCACCAGGGCGTCGCCGTTGCGCACCTCCAGGTCGCGGTTGAGCGTACGGAACTCCGCCTCGTTCGCCCGCTCGCGCCGGAACACCCGCACCGGGCGGATGCCGTTGAGGGTTTCGGCGAACTTCACGATCACCGAGGCGGTGGCCGTGGACCGGGCCGAGTAGATGACCTGCGAGCGCCGCCGGTAGCGCCGCACGAAGAACGCGAGCGGCCCGAAGCTGGCCACCGCGACCGCGCCGAGCCCCAGGTCGAGCCAGAGCAGCATCGACCCGATGAACACGAAGGACAGCAGCATCGACAGGAGTTCCTGGAGCCCCTCGCTGAGCAGCTCCCGCAGCGACTCCACGTCCGTGGTGGACCGGGAGATCAGCCGCCCCGAGGTGTAGCGCTCGTGGAAGTCCACGCTCAGCGCCTGCGCGTGGCGGAAGATCCGGCCCCGCAGGTCGAGCAGCACGTCCTGGTTGACCCGGGCCGCGGCGCGGATGAAGCCGTACTCGAAGGCCCCCGCGCCCAGCGCGCACACCAGGTACCCCGAGGCCACCGCGAGCAGCGGACCGTGGCCGCCGGCCCGCACCGCGGGCACCCCGCGGTCGATCGCGTACGCGACCAGCAGCGGCCCGGCCTGCCGTGCCGCCTGCTGGAGTACCAGCAGCAGCCCGGCCAGCGCCACCATCCCGCGCCGCGCGGCCACCAGGTCCCGCAGCAGCGCGCGCGTCGCGCCCGGCGGCGCGTCCAGTTCGTCCCGGTCGAAGGCGTCGCCCTCCGGCACCGCCGTCATCGTTCGTCCCCCTCTGCCCCGAAGGGCCCCGTACCCGACATCAGCCAGGCGTACTCGGCGTTGTCGCGCAGCAGTTCCTGGTGCGTGCCCACGGCGGTGACCCGGCCGCCGGACAGCAGCGCCACCCGGTCGGCCAGCAGCACCGTCGACGGGCGGTGCGCCACCACCAGCGCGGTGGTGTCCGCGAGCACCTGCCGCAGCGCGGCCTCGACCAGCGCCTCGGTGTGCACGTCCAGCGCCGACAGCGGGTCGTCCAGCACCAGGAAGCGCGGGCTGCCGGCCACCGCCCGGGCCAGGGCCAGCCGCTGCCGCTGGCCGCCGGACAGGCTCAGGCCCTGCTCGCCGACCTGCGTCTGCACGCCCTCCGGCAGGTCGTGCACGAAACCGGCCTGTGCGGTCTCCAGGGCACGGGTCAGCTCGGGCCCGCCCATCAGGACGTTCTCCGCCACGCTCGCCGAGAACAGGGTGGGTTCCTCGAAGGCCACCGACACCAGCGACCGCAGCCGCTCGCGGGGCATCGCCGTGATGTCCTCGCCGTCCAGCGTGATCCGCCCGGAGTCCGCCTCGTGCAGCCGCGGCACGAGCGCGGTCAGCGTGGTCTTGCCGCTGCCCGTGGCGCCGACCAGCGCCATCGTCTCGCCCGGCCGGATGTGCAGGTCGATGCCGTCCAGCACGGGCAGCGAGCCGGGTTCCGCGTCCGGATAGCGGAAGCTGACGCCCTCGAAGCGCAGCCCGTCCTCGCGCAGCCCGTCCTCGCGGGGCCCGTCCCCGGCCCGGCCGTCCCCGGCCCGCCCGCTCCCGGCCCCGGCGTCCCCGCCCTTCGTCCCCTCGTCCGACTCGGCGGTGCCGTCCTCGCGGTCCGCGTCCATCGCCTCGAAGAACCGCTCGGTGGCGGTCGCGGCCTCCTGGCTCATGGCGAGCAGGTAGCCGATCGACTCCACCGGCCAGCGCAGCGCCAGCGCCGTGGAGAGGAAGGCCACCAGCGTGCCGGCGGTCAGGTCCCCGTCCGCGACCCGCACCGCGCCGAGCACCAGGGCCGCGCCGATCGCCAGTTCGGGCAGGGTGGTGATGACCGCGGAGATGTTCGCCAGCAGCCGGGCCTTGGCCAGTTCCGTGCCGCGCAGCTGCCCGGACAGCTCGCGGAAGGCGCGGGCCTGGCTGCGGTGCCGGCCGAAGCCCTTGACGATCCGGATGCCGAGGACGCTCTCCTCCACCACCGTGGTCAGGTCGCCCACCTGGTCCTGGGAGCGCCGGGCCACCAGCGAGTACCTCGCCTCGAACACCCCGCACAGCACCACCAGCGGTACCACCGGGGTCAGCAGCACCAGCCCCAGCGTCCACTCCTGCACCAGCAGGATCACGCATCCCACGGCCACGGTGACGCCGTTGACGACGAGGAAGGTCAGCGGGAAGGCGAGGAAGAGCCGCAGGAGCATCAGGTCGGTGGTGCCGCGCGACAGCAGCTGCCCCGACGCCCACCGGTCGTGGAACGCCACCGGCACGCGCTGGAGGTGCGCGTACAGGTCCGCCCGCATGTCGGCCTCGACCCGCGACAGAGGCCGGGCCACCAGCCAGCGCCGGAAGCCGAACAGCAGCGCCTCGACGACGCCGAGCGCCAGCACGGCCAGCGCGCCGAGCCACACCCCGCGGGTGTCGCCCGCCGCCACCGGGCCGTCGACCAGCCACTTCAGGACGAGCGGGATGACCAGCCCGACGCACGAGGCGACGATCGCGATGAACACGGCCAGCAGCCAGCGTCCCCTGACCGGCCGCACGTACGGCCACAGGCGCAGCAGCGTGCGGACCGCCGACCGCTCGGGCGGCGCGGGATCAGGGGAACCGGCCCCGGCCGGGGCGTCGGACGGGGCTGCGGGGGAGGTATCGAGGGCAGACATCAGGGGCGAGCCTACGGATCGCTCCTGACATCGGACAGCGAATATCGGGCCTCACCCGGTCACCCGCCACAGCAGCACCGACCGCGCCGGAACCGTCACCGCCGCACCGCCCCGGTGGCGGTCGCCCGGCGCCTCCGCCTGGTCCTCCCGCGAGGTGTCCACCACCAGTTCGTACCCCGAGGCCCACGGCGGCCCGGGCAGGGTCCAGGACAGCGGCCGGTCACCCGAGTGCAGCAGGGCCAGGAAGCTGTCGTCCGTCACCTTCCGGCCCCGCGCGTCCCGTCCGGGGATGTCCCGGCCGGACAGGAACAGGCCCACCGCCGCGGCCGGCGCGTACCAGTCCCGCTCCGTCATCTCCGTACCCGCGGGCGTGAACCAGGCCAGGTCCCGCAGCCCGTCCGCCTCCTGCGGCCGCCCCGAGAAGAACGCCCGCCGCCGCAGCACCGGATGGGCCCGGCGCAGCCCGGTCAGCCGGGCGGTCAGCGCGCACAGCTCCCGCCAGCCCGGGTCCTCCAGCAGCGACCAGTCCACCCAGCTCACCGCGTTGTCCTGGCAGTACGCGTTGTTGTTGCCGCCCTGTGTGCGGCCCATCTCGTCGCCCGCCGTCAGCATCGGCACGCCCGTGGACAGCAGGAGGGTGGTGACCAGGGCGCGCAGCCGGCGGCGGCGCAGCGCGGCGATCCGCGCGTCGTCCGTCTCGCCCTCGGCGCCGGAGTTCCAGGACCGGTTGTCGTGCGTGCCGTCGCGGTTGTCCTCCCCGTTCGCCTCGTTGTGCTTGTGCTCGTAGCTCACGAGATCGCGCAGGGTGAAGCCGTCGTGGGCGGTGACGAAGTTGACCGACGCGTACGGGCGCCGGCCGCCCCACGCGTACAGGTCGCTGGAGCCGGACAGCCGGTACCCGAGGTCCCGTACGTCGGGCAGCGCGCCCCGCCAGAAGTCGCGCACCGCGTCGCGGTACCGGTCGTTCCACTCGGTCCACAGCGGCGGGAAGGCCCCCACCTGGTAGCCGCCCGACCCCACGTCCCAGGGCTCCGCGATCAGCTTCACCCGGCGCAGCACCGGGTCCTGGGCGATCACCGCGAGGAACGGCGAGAGCATGTCCACGTCGTGCATGGACCGGGCGAGTGCCGCCGCCAGGTCGAAGCGGAAGCCGTCCACGCCCATCTCGGTCACCCAGTACCGCAGCGAGTCGGTGATCAGCCGCAGCACGTGCGGGCGGCCCGCGTGCAGGGTGTTCCCGCAGCCGGTGTAGTCGGCGTAGCGGCGCTGGTCCGACTGGAGGCGGTAGTAGCCGCGGTTGTCGATGCCGCGCAGCGAGAGGGTGGGGCCCAGTTCCCCGGCCTCCGCCGTGTGGTTGTAGACCACGTCGAGGATCACCTCGATGCCGGCCGCGTGCAGCGCCCGCACCATCCGCTTGAACTCGCCCACCTGCTGCCCGGCCGTCCCGGAGGCCGAGTAGCCCGCGTGCGGGGCGAAGTAGCCGATCGAGTTGTAGCCCCAGTAGTTGCGCAGGCCCCGGCGCAGCAGGTGGTCCTCGTGCGCGAACTGGTGCACCGGCAGCAGCTCCACCGCCGTCACCCCGAGCCGCGTCAGGTGGGCGACGGCCGCCGGGTGCGCCAGCCCGGCGTACGTGCCGCGCAGCTCGGGCGGGACCTCGGGGTGCCGCATGGTGAAGCCGCGCACGTGCAGCTCGTAGATGACCGAATCGGCCCACGGGGTCTTGGGCCGGACGTCGTCCGACCAGTCGTCGTCGTCGTGGACCACCACCCCCTTCGGGACGTACGGGCCCGAGTCCCGGTCGTCGCGGACGGTGTCGGCGATGTACTGCTGGGGCCAGTCGCGGACGTGCCCGTACACCTCGGGGGGCAGCGAGAAGTCGCCGTCCACCGCACGGGCGTACGGGTCGAGCAGCAGCTTCGCCGGATTGAACCGGGACCCCGTCCACGGGTCCCAGCGCCCGTGCACCCGGAAGCCGTACCGCTGGCCGGGCCGCACGCCCGGCACGAAGCCGTGCCAGATCTCGTGCGTCAGCTCGGGCAGCGCGCAGCGCGTCTCGGTGACCACACCACCCTGCTCGTCGAAGAGGCACAGCTCCACCGCCTCCGCGCCGCCCCCCGCCCACAGCGCGAAGTTGGTGCCCGCCACCCCGTCCGGGCCCACCCGGTACCGAGCCCCCAGCGGGGTCGGGGCCCCCGGCCACACCGCGGGCCCCGGCACGGCGGGCGCCGCGCGCCGGGGCCCGGGCTCCGCCCACCGCCGCTCCCCGGGCCGCCGTTCCTCGGGCCGCCCGTCGTCGCGGCGTCCGTCCCGCACCTCCTCCCGTACCGCTCCGTTCACCCGCGGCACGGGCGAGGACTGTCCGCCCCGCGCCGCCGATGCCGCCTCCCGCTCCGCTGCGCTCGACACTCTCCGGCCTCCCGCGGCTCTGGGTACCCGCGGAGGGGACGCGGCGTCCCGGCCGCGTCCCGCCCCCGTCTGGTCCTTCTCCCTGTCATGCCCGCAACTCGCCCCGCACTCACGTTTCCCCCGGAGGGCCGCGGTCGTTGGGACGGTCGTGAGAGATGCGAAGAGGCGGGCAGGGGCGGGCTTGGCCGCCGTGGTGGCCTGGGCGGGGCTGGTGGCCGTACTGGCCGGGTGTTCGGGTTCCACGGGGGCCGGGGGCGTCGAGGTCGAGCTGCCGGGCAAGGCCCTGGCGCCGCACGAGGCCATCCGGGTCACCCCGGCGGACGGGGCCAAGGGGGTGCCGGCGGACGGTCCGCTGACCGTCACCGTGCCCGAGGGCCGGCTGGAGCGGGTGGTGGTCACCAAGGTGGAGGACGCCCAGGAGGAGCCCGTACGCGGGTCCATCGCGGCGGACGGGCTGAGCTGGAGCCCGGACCCCTCGGCCGGACGGCTCGCGCTGGCCGCCAAGTACACCGTGGACGCCGTGGCCCTCGACGGCCACAACCGCCGCCAGGCCCGGCACACCAGCTTCACCACCTACGTGCCCGAGGAGCGCTTCATCGGCTACTTCAAGCCCGAGAACCGCTCCACCGTCGGCACGGGGATGATCGTCTCCTTCAACTTCAACCGTTCCATCGAGAACCGGGCCGAGGTCGAGCGCGCCATCACGGTCACCTCCGAGCCGCCGGTCGAGGTGACCGGGCACTGGTTCGGCGACGACCGGCTGGACTTCCGGCCCCGCGAGTACTGGAAGCCCGGCACGCAGGTGAGCGTGGAGATGGCGCTGCGGGACGTCGAGGGCGCCCCCGGCTCGTACGGCATCCAGAACAAGACCGTCCGCTTCACCGTGGGCCGCTCCCAGATCTCCACCGTGGACGCGGCCGAGCACACGATGGTGGTGCGGCGCGGCGGCGAGGTGCTGTCCACCGTCCCGATCAGCGCCGGAGCCCCCAAGACGACCACCTACAACGGGAAGATGGTCGTGATGGAGATGTTCGACGTCACCCGGATGAACGGGCAGACCGTCGGGTTCGGCGGCGAGTACGACATCCCGGACGTCCCGCACGCCATGCGGCTGACCACCTCCGGCACCTTCCTGCACGGCAACTACTGGGCCTCCCCGGACACCTTCGGCTCGCTGAACACCAGCCACGGCTGCGTGGGCCTGCGGGACGACAAGGGCGGCGGCTCCGACACCCCGGCCGGCTGGTTCTTCGACCGCACCCTGATCGGCGACGTCGTCGAGGTCGTCAACTCCAAGGACAAGACCGTCGCCCCGGACAACGGCCTGGGCGGCTGGAACCTCTCGTGGGCGGACTGGGTCGCCGGATCGGCCCTCACCTGAGAGTGATTGTCTGACCGGAATGCCGTAGCGGGGGAGTGTCGAGCGGCCGCCCCCGCCGGCTCCCGTCCACCCTGGCCCTGCACGGGACGAGCCGCAGGCAACGGACGGAGAGCCATGACCCCGAGGACGGTCCCCGGAAGGACAGCCGCCGCACGGACGGCGGGGCTGCGGGCCCTCGGCCTCGCGGCCTGCGCCCTGCTGGCCGCCGCGCCCCAGGCGTTCGCCGCCTGCCCGGTGCCGGACGGGCCGGGCGCCGGCGGGGCGGGCTCCGAAGGACCCGGCCCGGTGGTCGCACCGGCCGCCGTCCGTCCCCCGGGCCAACAGCCGGCCGGCGGACCCGACGCACTGCCCGGCCGCCCTGCCGGCGGACCCGACGACCCGTCCGGCCGGCCGGACGCCCGGCCGGATGTCCAGCCCCCGGCTCCGCCGGCCGGAAAGCCCGCCGCCCCCGCCACCCCGGCCGGTCAGAAGCCCCCCGCCGGTCCGGCCGCCTTCGCCGGCACCGTCCGCGTGGTCGCGAGCGACGCCAAGAACGGCGACCGGGTGCCCGGATCCGTCTTCGAGCTGTGGGTCGAGAGCAACGGCAAGCCCGGCCTCCAGACCCGCGACCCGGGCGCCGACCGGGAGGTCCTGCCGGACTGCGCCACCGACGGCAACGGCATCTGCGAGTGGACCGGCCTGCCCAAGAGCGACTACTACGTCCGCTCCGTCGACATCTCCGAGGGCTACGAACTGCCCGACCAGACGGTCAAGGGCCCGGTACGGCTCGGCAGCGGCAGCGCCCCGCCCAAACTGGTCCGGGTCTACTTCTCCCACCCGCGCACCGAACCCATCGAGAGCGGCGGCGAGGACGCCCGCAGGACCCCCGCCCGCTGAACCGCCCGGTCACCGTCACCGGTTCGGCCGTCACCGCTTCGGACCACCCGCCCCGGCGCCACCGCCGGACGTGCGCAGACACTGGACGGGACACCCCGTTCCGTGTTCAGCAGGGGGGACGAGGAGGACGGCTTGACTTCCCGGATAGCCCTGGCAGGGGCCCTGGCCCTCGCGGCACTCACCCTCATCCCGGCCGCCCCGGCCCTGGCGGACGGGGCCACCGGCTCCGCCCCGGCCACCGGCCCCGCCGCGGCTCCCTGCCGGGCGCGCACCGGCCCGTACCAGCGCCCGATGGAGGCCTACCTGGGCCGCACCGTCGACGGCCGCCAGTCCACCGCCGACTGCGAGGCCATCAGGGCCTTCCAGCAGCAGCAGCGCCTGGAGCCCGCCGACGGCTACGCGGACCTCGCCACCTACCGCACCATGACCGCCGTAAAGGCCCGCAAGGACCCCAACGCCGCCGGCCGCTGCCCGGTCCGCGAGCACCGCGTCACCTGCATCGACATGGACCGCCAGCTGCTCTGGGTGCAGACCGGCAAGAAGATCGTCTTCGCCCCCGTGCCCATCCGCACCGGACGCGACACCCAGGAGACCCGGTCCGGCTGGCACGAGGTGTACTGGCGCAACATCGACCACAAGTCCAGCCTCTACGACAACGCCCCCATGCCCTACGCCCAGTTCTTCGACGGCGGTCAGGCGCTGCACGGCCGGCTCGACGACCTCTACGACGGAGGCGGCAGCGCCGGGTGCGTCAACCTGTTCCTCTCCGACGCCAAGGCCCTGTGGAACCTGCTCTCCATCGGCGACCGGATCTACGTGTGGGGCACCAAACCGGGCACCGCCGACTGACCCCGGCCCCCGTTCTCCCCGGGGGCCGCCCTCCTCCGACCGGTTGGGACGGAACGGTGACACGGCCGTGTCCGATCGTCACCCTCCGGTGTGGTTACCTTGCGCCAAGCGCGCGACTGTCCGCGCGCGGGGGACAGGGGACCTGGGGAGAAGAACAGCGTGAACGTGCAGCCGATACCGGGGGAGTCGCGCACGCGGCGGGGCCGTGCCCGCACCGGACTGTCCGCCCTTGTGCTGGGGGCGGCCCTGCTGCTCACCTCGGCGTGCAGCGGCGGAGCCGCGGGCGGCAAGGGCGGTGACGACCCGAAGGGCGGCGGCGCCGGCAAGAGCGGTACGGAGGCCTCGCAGGCCGTCGTCACCATCACTCCGGCCGACGGCGCCAAGGAGGTCGCGACCAGCGGCATCCTGAAGATCACCGCGGCCAACGGCAAGCTCACCACGGTCACCGTGGCCGACACCAAGGGCAACCCCGTCGAGGGCAGGCTCGCCGCCGACGGGACGAGCTGGGAGCCCGAGCGCCACCTGGGCGCCGCCACCGAGTACAAGGTGCACGCGGTCGCCAAGGACAGCGCCGGCCGCGAGTCCGCCAAGGACATCACCTTCACGACGCTCACCCCGAAGAACACCTTCGTCGGCCACTACACCCCCGAGGACGGTTCCACCGTCGGCGTGGGCATGCCGGTGTCCATCAACTTCACCCGCGGCATCACCAACCCCGAGGCCGTCGAGAAGGCCATCACCGTGACCGCCGAGCCGTCGGTGCCGATCGAGGGCCACTGGTTCGGCAACGACCGGCTCGACTTCCGTCCGGAGAAGTACTGGGCGGCGGGCACCAAGGTCACCGTCAAGCTCAACCTCGACGGCGTCGAGGGCCGCAAGGGCGTGTACGGCAAGCAGACCCGCACGGTGAAGTTCACCATCGGCCGCTCCCAGGTCTCGACGGTCGACGCCAAGTCCCACCGCATGACGGTGGTCCGCGACGGCCAGGTCCTGAAGAACGTCCCGATCACCGCGGGCGCCCCGGCCACCACCACGTACAACGGCCAGATGGTGATCAGCGAGAAGTACAAGGTGACCCGGATGAACGGCGCCACCGTGGGCTTCGGCGGGGAGTACGACATCAAGGACGTCCCGCACGCGATGCGGCTGTCCAACTCCGGCACCTTCGTGCACGGCAACTACTGGGCCCCCGGCTCCACCTTCGGCAGCGAGAACGTCAGCCACGGCTGCGTCGGCCTGCGCGACGTGCGCGGCGCCTGGGACGAGAAGGCCCCGGCGGCCTGGTTCTTCGACAACTCGATCATCGGCGACGTGGTGATCGTGAAGAACTCCGAGGACAAGCAGATCGCCCCGGAGAACGGCCTCAACGGCTGGAACATGCCGTGGTCGGAGTGGGTTTCCTGACACTCCCGGGCGCTTGCCCCCACCCCGTTAACGGGCACTAACCTGCCCGTATGACCATCTCTCTCGAAGTCTCCGAAGGCGTCGGCACCATCCTGCTGAACCGCCCGCCGATGAACGCGCTGGACATCGCCACGCAGGACGCCCTGCGCGAGCTGGCCGAGGAGGCGACGGCCCGGACCGACGTCCGGGCCGTCGTGCTCTACGGCGGCGAGAAGGTGTTCGCCGCCGGCGCCGACATCAAGGAGATGCAGACGATGGACCACGCGGCCATGGTCGCCCGGTCCCGTGCGCTGCAGGACTCCTTCACCGCGGTGGCCCGGATCCCCAAGCCGGTGGTCGCGGCCGTCACCGGGTACGCGCTCGGCGGCGGCTGCGAGCTGACGCTGTGCGCCGACTACCGGATCGCCGCGGACAACGCCAAGCTCGGCCAGCCGGAGATCCTGCTCGGCCTGATCCCGGGCGCCGGCGGCACCCAGCGGCTGGCCCGCCTGATCGGCCCGTCCAAGGCCAAGGACCTCATCTTCACCGGCCGCATGGTCAAGGCGGACGAGGCGCTCGCCCTCGGCCTGGTGGACCGCGTCGTCCCGGCCGCCGAGGTCTACGAGCAGGCGTTCGCCTGGGCCGCGAAGCTGGCCCAGGGGCCGGCCATCGCCCTGCGCGCGGCCAAGGAGTCGGTGGACGGCGGTCTGGAGGCCGACATCGACACCGGCCTGACCATCGAACGCAACTGGTTCTCCGCGCTGTTCGCCACCGAGGACCGCGAGATCGGCATGCGCAGCTTCGTCGAGGAGGGCCCCGGGAAGGCGAAGTTCGTCTGAGCCACCCCGCGCCACCCCTGTGGGTGGATTAGCCAGGACTTAAAGGAACCTTAAGAAATCGTGGAGATCCACTCACGGTGATGATCGCTAAACGGTGAGTCATCGCAGGTCAGGGCCCGTTTCGCGATGTGAAGCTTGCCGTTGGCACATGCCAAGGACCCCCTCGGAACGCATCGTTCCGAGGGGGTCTTTTCGCGGGGAACGGCACGCGGGAAGGGTCCGGCCCTCCATGATGGGTGCATGGCGGGCCTGGAGGGTGTGGAGCAGCCGCGGCAGCGCGAAAGCGCTTCCGCCGTACGTCTTTCGGCGGCCCTGGAGGACGAACAGGGGCTGCGGGCGCTGGAGTTGTACGGCAATCCCACCGAGGCGGAAGTGACGCTGCCGTCCCGTCCGGAATCCGCTTCGACCGCCCGGCGGCTGACCCAGTGCGTGGTGGTCCGCCAGTGGGGGCTCTCGCCCCAGGTGGCCGAGCACGCCGTGCTGCTGGTCTCCGAGCTCGTGGGCAACGCCGTCCGTCACACCGGGGCCCGCTCCTTCGGCCTGCGGATGCTGCGGCGGCGCGGCTGGATCCGGATCGAGGTGCGCGACCCCTCGCGCGGCCTGCCGTGTCTGATGCCGGTGCACGAACTCGACGAGAGCGGCCGCGGCCTCTTCCTGGTCGACAAGCTCTCCGACCGCTGGGGCGCCGACCTGTTACCCCGCGGCAAGAACACCTGGTTCGAAATGCGCGTGGCCGACCGCCACCCCGGCTAGATCGGGGAAGCTCCGCTCAGGTGCGGTCTGTCCCGGTCGGTGACCGCGGCCATCGGGCCCGCTGCGCGGAGCACCGTGTCCAGGACGCGTTCCGGCTCGGCGGCGTAACAGTTGGCGAACCACGCCATGTTCGCCTCGACCACCGCCCAGCCGCCGTCGGTGAGCCGGCCGATGTCCAGGCACACCGCGCTGGGCAGGCCGGGGGCGGTCGCGTCGATGACCGTACGGGCGAACGCGCGGCTCGCGGCGTCCAGCGGCGCCGGGTCGAGGCGCCCGTACACGGCGTAGCGGCTGCCTGTGACGGCTTCTCCGTCGAGGACGAACAGCCGGTACTCCGCGGCGAACTCCACCACGTCGCTCACCAGGACCGGCGTCGAGCCGTCGAGCCCGGGGGGCAGGCTGGTCCCGTCGTCGTGGACCGCCGCGGGCAGCCGGGAAATCTTGGCCGAGGGCGGCTTCACGAAGTGCCGTCCCCGCAGCGCGCGGGCCTCGGCGAGGGTGGTGAGCCGTATGGTGCGCCGCAGGAGGGCGCCCGGTACGCGCGTCAGCCAGTCGTCGGCCGGTTCGAGCAGCCCGAGGCCCAGAGGGCCGGCGAGGCGTGCGGCCGCGCGGGGGCCGCCGTACCAGTGCGCTCTGCGCCCTTGCGCGCTCGCCGCGCGCTCGGTCACGTCGTATCCGCGCCGGGCGGCCGCCGTGGCGATGAGTTCGGCGGTGGAGGTGCGGGGTGCGGCCAGCAGCAGTACGGGCCGGGTGCGGTCGTCCATTCCGGCGAGCCTAGCGAGCCCGCCGAACGGCCGGCCTCGGATACGCAGAAGCCCCCTGTCGCCGGGGTGGGGCGCTGCGGGGGCTTCGTGAGTGCGCCGAGGACCGGAAGGGGTGTGGTCCTCGGCGGCGGGCGACCTCGCTCGGGTCAACGGGAAGTCGTGGCTCCGACTATGTCAGAAGAGGCCTCGGATGCCAAAAGTCCCGAAACGGGACATAAGTGTGTAAGTAGTGAGAGTTTCCACCTAAATCCTAGGTGAGTTGGGCCACGTGCCTCGTAATCGATGAATAAGTATCGATGCGGGCGGGAGAATCCTTGATCCTTTAGGGCCTGTGCGCCCCGCCGACCGGCCCCGTCAAACGTCCCGAATTGGGTCAATCGTTATCTTTGGGGCGCACTGGCCCTTAAATGGGCTGGTGGTTTCATCACCGGACCGGCGCGACGCCCTGCGGGCCGCCGCCGCCGCGCTCGCCGCGGGGGCGCTCACCGCCTGCGGGGACGGCCGCCCCGCCCCGGCCCGCCCCAGCGCCCGCCAGGCCGCCGCCCCCCAGCCCCGCAGCACCCCCGCCCCGGCCCCCCGCTCCCTCCCCGGCCTGCCGGCCCAGATCGAGCACGGCCCCCGCGGCGCCGCCCGCGTCGCCCTCACCTTCCACGGCAACGGCGACCCCGCCACCGCCCACGCGGTGCTGCGCGAGGCCGAGCGGGCGGACGCGCGGCTGACCGTACTGGCCGTCGGCACCTGGCTCGACGCCCATCCCGAACTCGCCCGGCGGATCCTCGACGGCGGCCACGAACTCGGCAACCACACCCAGCGCCACCTCGACGTCTGCGCCATGCCCGAGGCCGAGGCGTACGCCGAGATCACCGCCTGCGCCGACCGGCTCCGCCGCCTCACCGGATCCATCGGCAGCTGGTTCCGCCCCTCGCGCGCCCGCCACGCCACCCCCCTCGTCCAGCGGCTGGCCGCCCGGGCCGGGTACCCGCACGTCCTCTCGTACGACGTGGACTCCCTCGACTTCACCTCACCCGGCGCCGCGGCCGTCATCCGCAACGTCACCGGGACGGTCCGCAACGGATCGGTGGTGAGCCTGCACCTCGGCTACGCGGACACGGTCGACGCGCTGCCCGCCCTCCTCGAAGAACTCGCGCGCCGGGGACTGCGCGCGGTGACCACCACGGAGCTGCTGACCCCATGACCCCCCTCCTCACCAGGAAGACCGCCGCCGCGCTGGCCGGCCTGGCCCTCGCCGCCCTGGCCGGGTGCACCTCACCGGCCGAGAAGGGCGGGCCCGAGGCGGTCGGCTCCAACGGCCCCGCCCGGCCCGCGAAGGCGGTGCCCGCGGCACCCGCAGGACTGGCCGGGATGCCACCCCTGCTCGACCCGAACGACGTCTACGCCGCCGACCGGCCCGGCAGGCTCTCGCCGGTGGTCAAGGACTTCCCCTCCCGGGTCTACGTGCCGAACACCACCTCCAACACGGTCTCGGTGATCGACCCGGTCACCTACAAGGTCGTCGACACCATCCCCGTGGGCGTCCAGCCGCAGCACGTGGTGCCCTCCTGGGACCTGAAGACCCTCTGGGTCAACAACAACCGGGGCCACACGCTGACCCCCATCAACCCCGCGACGGGCGAGGCGGGCAAACCGGTCGAGGTGCACGACCCCTACAACCTGTACTTCACGCCCAACGGCAAGTACGCGGTGGTCATGGCCTCGATGGACCGCGAGCTCGTCTTCCGCGACCCGCACACCATGGACCGGGTCAAGACCGTGCCCGTGAGCTGCTACGGGGTCAACCACGCCGACTTCTCGGCGGACGGCCGCTACTTCATCGTCTCCTGCGAGTTCTCAGGAGAGCTGCTCAAGGTCGACACCGAGAGGATGGAGGTCGTCGGCCAGCAGAAGATCCCCTTCGAGGGCGCCATGCCGCAGGACGTGAAGATCTCCCCGGACGGCAAGACGTTCTACGTCGCCGACATGATGGCGCACGGCATGTGGGTCCTGGACGGCGAGAAGTTCACCACCCCCACCCTGCTGCCCACCGGCAAGGGCTGCCACGGCCTGTACGTCAGCCGCGACTCGCGTGAGATGTACGTCTCCAACCGCGGCGAGGGAACGATCTCGGTCTTCGACTTCCCGAAGAACCGGCTCACCAAGAAGTGGGTGCTGCCCGACGGCGGCAGCCCCGACATGGGCGGCGTCTCCGCGGACGGCAAGGTCCTGTGGCTCTCCGGCCGGTACGACGGCGAGGTGTACGCCGTCGACACCACCACCGGCAAGCAGCTCGCCCGCATCCCGGTCGGCGGCGGCCCCCACGGCCTGGCGGTCTACCCGCAGCCCGGCCGCTACTCGCTCGGCCACACGGGGATCTTCCGGTAGGGCCCCGTGCGGGCGCTGCCGTCCCCCGGGGTGCCGGGACCGGGCGGGGGGTCGCTAACCTTGCCCGGTCTAACAAGCACCAGCAAAGGGGTGGATCCCAGTGGCGGACATCGAGAGCGCACGCGAGACCTTCGGCAAGTTCGACGTGGACGGCGACGGCTTCGTGACGGCCGAGGAGTTCAAGAAGGCCATGGCCCTGATGGGCGACCCGTTCGTCACCGGCCCGGTCGCCGAGGCCGTCATCGCCGCGAAGGACGCCAACCACGACGGCCGCATGAGCTTCGACGAGTTCTGGGACGCCCTGAACAAGTGACCCGAGCCGTCGCGCCCCGCCCCCGGGGCCCGCGGGCCCCTTCGCGGGCGCCAATCCCGGGGCGGGGCGCACGCATGTCCGGACGCCCGCCGGCCGGCCCGACGCCCTAGGACTCCTCGCCGTCCATGCCGGAGACCTCCGGCAGCGCCTCGGAGAGCCAGCGCAGCCAGAACGTCTCCAGCTCGATGCCGCCCCGCAGCACCAGCCGCCGCAGCCGGTCCTCGTCCGCGGTGCGCCGCCCCGGCGGGAAGTCCCGCTCCTCGATGGCCTCGTACACCGCCAGCTGGCGCTCGTGCAGCTCCAGGTGGCGCCGCAGCTCGGCCGCCAGGCCGTCCACCCCCACCACGCCGGCCGCCCGCAGCCTCAGCAGCAGCGGGTCCCGGATCGGCTTCGGGTCCTGGCTCTCCGCCACCCAGCGGGTCAGCTCCTCCCGGCCCGCCGGGAGCACCTCGAACTCCTTGCGCCGGCCGCGCGCCGGGGTCTCCGAGGGCAGCGCCCTGATCAGGCCGGTCTCCTCCAGCCGCCCCAGCTCGCGGTAGATCTGCTGGTGCGTCGCGGACCAGAAGTAGCCGATCGACCGGTCGAACCGCCGGGTCAGCTCCAGGCCGGACGAGGGCTTCTCCAGCAGGGCGGTGAGGATCGCGTGCGGCAAGGACATGCCGACATCCTATTTTTCCGCGTCAGAGCGCGGCCGCCGCCCAGGCCGCCAGGGCCTCGGGGGTACGCGGGACCGGCGCGTCCGGCGCCAGCAGCCCCCGCTCCCGCAGCAGGCCGGCCACCGCCGTGGCCCACGGCAGCCGCAGCCCGGCCGCGGCCAGCAGCTCCGCGTCCGCCAGCAGCTCGGCCACCGGGCCCGTCCGTACCCCGCCGGGCACCAGCACCGCGGCGTCGTCCGCCCACCGCAGCGCCAGGTCCACGTCGTGGGTGGCCATCACCACCGTCGTGCCCAGCTCCCGCAGCCGCCCCAGCGCGGCCAGCAGCCGCTCCTGGCCGTTCGGGTCGAGCCCGGCCGTCGGCTCGTCCAGGATCAGCACCCGCGGGCGCATCGCCACCGCCCCGGCGATCGCGGCCCGTTTGCGCTGCCCGAAGGACAGCAGGTGCGTGGGCCGGTCCCGCAGGGCCTCGATGTCCAGTGCGGCCAGCGCCTCCGCCACCCGCGCCCTGACCTCCTCCTCGGGCAGGCCCAGGTTCATCGGTCCGAAGGACACGTCCTGCTCCACGGACGCCGCGAACAGCTGGTCGTCCGGGTCCTGCGTCACCAGCTGTACGGAGGTCCGCAGCCGGGTCAGCCCGGCGCGGTCGTGCCGCACCCGCTCGCCGTCCAGCCGCAGTTCCCCCGAGCCCGGCCGCAGCCCCCCGCTCAGCAGCCGCAGCAGCGTGGTCTTTCCCGCGCCGTTGCGGCCCAGCAGCACCAGGGCGCGGCCGGCCGGGATCCCGAAGCCGACGTCCGCCAGCACCGCGGGCCCGTCCTCGTACGCGTACCCCGCCGCCACCAGCTCCACGACCGGCATCACAGCCACCGCCCCTCCACACCCAAGGTGAGCGCGACGACCGCGCCCAGCAGTACACCCGTGGCCCCCAGGAAGCGCCACGACACAGCGGCCTCCGGCACCAGCACCCGCAGCGTCCCGTCGTAGCCCCGCCCGGCCAGCCCGGACTGGAGCCGCGCCGCCCGGTCGAAGGCCCGTACGAACGAGGTCGCCGCCAGCCCGGCCAGCGAACGCCAGGCCGCCGCCCGCCCGGTGGCCCCCAGCCGGGCGGCCTGCGCCTGCCGGATCCGGGCCAGCGAGTCGAGCAGCAGGAAGCTGATCCGGTACATCACCATCGCCACGTCCACGACCGGCGCCGGCACCCCGGCCCGCACCAGTCGCGGCAGCACGTCCGAGACGGGCGTGGTGAAGGCGAACAGCAGCACCCCCAGCGAGGCCGCCGAGGTGCGCAGCAGCAGCTCGGCGGCGGCCACCGGGCCGTGCGGCGCCAGGGACACCCAGCCGGCGTCCCCGCCCACCTGGAAGAGCAGCGGGACCGCGCCGGTGAAGCAGAAGCCCAGCGGGATCCGGAACGCCCGCCACAGCCGGCGGGGCGCCACCCCGGCCGGGCCGAGCAGCACCGCGAGCGCGGCCGCCGCCACCACCGGGCCGCCGGGCCAGGGCGGCAGGCAGACCGCCGAGACGGTCAGCCCGAGCCCCAGCACGGCCTTCTCCAGGGGGTGGCGGCGGCGCCAGCGGCTCGCGTGCGCCGCCGCGTCGATGGGCAGCACCGGCTACGCGCCCGGACCGGCCGAGCCGGCGGAGCCGGCGGAACCGACGGAACCTGACGGAGCGGATGAACCGGCGGAGCCGGCCGGCTCCGCCGCGTCGCCCGCGGCGCTCTCCCGCGGCATCCCCGCGGCCCGCAGGGCGCTCTTCAGCTCGCCCTGCCGCCGGCCCCGCCGGAGCCCGAAGTAGTACGCGAGCACGCCCGCGCCGAGCGCCGCCTGGAGCGCGAACAGCGCCGACTCGATCTCGCCCGACGGCGGTTCGTACAGCGGCGAGAACCAGGGCTCGTAGTCCGGCTCCAGCTCGGTGATCGCCGCCTCGGCCTGCGCGTCCGCGCCGGCGAACGGCTCCTCCTTGCCCTCGCCCAGCCCCAGCGCGAGCGGCAGCACCGCCAGCGCCGCGACCAGGAGCAGCAGCAGGGAGTTGATCTTCGCGTTACGGCTCATCGCGCCACCTCCGCGGCCGCACCGGACTGGCTGCCGGATCCCGCGCCGGCCCCCCTGAGCACCCCGAGGCGCAGCAGGTCCGCCTTGCTCGACTGCGACAGCAGCCGCATCACGAGAACCGTCAGCAGCCCCTCGCTGATGGCGAGCGGGATCTGGGTGAGCGCGAAGATGCCGCCGAACTTGGCGAGCGCGCCCGCGAATCCGGTGCCCGGGTCGGGGAACGCCAGGGCGAGCTGGACGCTCGTGACGCAGTACGTGCTCAGGTCCGCGACGAACGCTCCGAAGAACACGGACACCATCAGCGGGACGCCGGTCCTGCGGAGCAGCAGGTACGTCCCGTACCCGGCCCAGGGGCCCGCGATGGCCATCGAGAAGACGTTGGCGCCCAGCGTGGTCAGGCCCCCGTGGGCCAGCAGCAGCGCCTGGAACAGCAGGGTGATCGTGCCCAGCACGGCCATCACCGGCGGCCGGAACAGGATGGCGCCCAGCCCGGTGCCCGTGGGGTGGGAACAACTGCCCGTCACCGAAGGGATCTTCAGGGCGGACAGGACGAAAGTGAACGCTCCGGACGCGCCGAGCAGCAGCGTGCTCTCGGGGTTCGCCTTCACCTCACGGGTCAGCGCGCGGACCCCGTGGACGACGAAGGGAGCGGACGCGGCGCCCCAGGCGGCCGCGTGCAAGGGGGGCAGAAACCCCTCGGCAATATGCATGAGTGGGGGAGACCTCTCCAGCACCTCGTGGATGGACAACGCGCCCTGGCCGGTCTCCTGGCTCACGGGTGCTGATGCCCGGGCTCCGCCTTCCCGGGCCGCGCGGTCGGTCAGCCGCGGCAGCCCAGTGGCTTCCTCGCGGAGTGGAGCCGGACTTCCCGATCACAGTGGCGAGGGCCGCACCGGTTTCACACCGGTTTCCCGTACACCAAGGCCCATTGACCCTAATCGCCCGTGTGGAGCAGCCACAACCCGGCCTCCCCTCCGCCGGACGCGCGAGGGGCCGGACGCGTACGCGCCCGGCCCCTCACCCCGCACCCCGCCGTCGTGCCGGAGCGCTCAGCAGACGTTGGTGTGCTTCACGTCCAGCACGAAGCGCTCCGGGTTGTGGAGCTTGAACGTGCTGTAGTTCGGATAGGTGTTGAACGCGGCGCCGAAGGTGACGACACCCTCGTAGTCGCCGGTCAGGGCGATGCCCTTGAGCTTCGGCAGGTAGATCTTCTGAAGCTTCGGGCCCTTGTAGACGGACTGGCCCGCGTCGTTGTGCGCCGCGGCCGGCGTCAGCCTGACCTCCAGGAAGTACCGCCCGGCGAGCGGCACCAGCCTGCCCGAGCCGTCGTAGCGCAGCTCGGAGACCCGCTTGACCGTCGTCGTCGGGATGTACCCCTTGATGTCGATGACGATCCGGTCGTACGTGCAGTGCCCGCCCCAGCGGGCGTTGACCACGAGCGGCGTCTGCGTCGCGGTGGTCGTGGCGGGAGCGGCCGCGCGGGACTGCGCGAACGCGGAAGCCGGTACGGCGAGCCCGATCCCGGCGGTGAGGACGACACCCGTGGCCACGGCCACGAGGCGCCGGCGGTTGAAGTGACGGTGAGGCATTGAGTCCCCCGATTCTCCGGATGTGGGGACAGTGGTGTCACTACGGAAGACACCCGGCACCCCCCGTCCGGTTGCACGGTCCGGGCAGGAAGAAGGGGCGGTACCCGGAGGATCCGGGTACCGCCCCTTCGGCGTCCTGCCGTCGTCGGCGCGACGGTCAGGTCAGCACTCGATGACGTTGACCGCGAGGCCGCCGCGGGCGGTCTCCTTGTACTTGATCTTCATGTCGGCGCCGGTCTCCTTCATGGTCTTGATGACCTTGTCCAGGGAGACCTTGTGGCTGCCGTCGCCGCGCATCGCCATCTTCGCCGCCGTGACGGCCTTCACCGCCGCCATGCCGTTGCGCTCGATGCACGGGATCTGGACCAGGCCGCCGACCGGGTCGCAGGTCAGGCCCAGGTTGTGCTCCATGCCGATCTCGGCCGCGTTCTCCACCTGCTCCGGAGTGCCGCCCAGCACCTCGGCGAGGGCGCCCGCCGCCATCGAGCAGGCCGAGCCGACCTCGCCCTGGCAGCCGACCTCGGCGCCGGAGATCGAGGCGTTCTCCTTGAACAGCATGCCGATCGCGCCCGCCGCGAGGAGGAAGCGGACCACGCCGTCCTCGTCCGCGCCCGGCACGAAGTTCATGTAGTAGTGCAGGACGGCCGGCAGGACGCCCGCGGCGCCGTTGGTCGGGGCGGTCACGACCCGGCCGCCGGCCGCGTTCTCCTCGTTCACCGCCATCGCGTAGATCGTGGTCCACTCGCTGCGGTGCATCATCGGGTCGCCCTCGGTGCGCAGCTGGCGCGCCGTCGAGGCGGCCCGGCGCTTGACCCGGAGGCCGCCGGGGAGGATGCCCTCGCGGGACATGCCGCGCTGGACGCAGGCCTGCATGACCCGCCAGATCTCCAGGAGGCCCTCGCGGATCTCCTCCTCCGTGCGCCAGGCCTTCTCGTTCTCCAGCATCAGCGAGGAGATCGACAGGCCGGTCTCGCGGGTCAGCCGGAGCATCTCGTCGCCGGTGCGGAAGGGGTACTTCAGCACGGTGTCGTCGAGCTTGATCCGGTCCTCGCCGACCGCGTCCTCGTCGACGACGAAGCCGCCGCCGACCGAGTAGTAGGTCTTCTCCAGCAGCGGGGCGCCGGACTCGTCGTACGCGAAGAGGGTCATGCCGTTCGCGTGGTACGGCAGCGAGCGGCGGCGGTGCAGGATCAGCTGGTTCGGCTCGTCGAACGCGATCTCGTGGACGTCCCCTATCTCGGCGCCCAGCAGCCGCAGCCGGCCGTTCTGCCGGATGCGCTCGACCTCGTCGTCGGCCTTCTCGACGTCGACGGTGCGGGGCGAGTAGCCCTCCAGGCCGAGCAGGACGGCCTTGGGGGTGCCGTGGCCGTGCCCGGTCGCGCCCAGCGAGCCGTAGAGCTCCGCGCGCACCGACGCCGTCTGGGCGAGGACGCCGTCCTTCTTCAGGCGGTTCACGAACATCCGGGCCGCCCGCATCGGGCCGACCGTGTGGGAGGAGGACGGACCGATGCCGATGGAGAAGAGGTCGAACACGGAGATGGCCACGGGTCGGACTCCTTTGTCTGCTCGTGGAGGGGGCAGGAGATGGGGATGTGTGCGGATTTTGTCCGACAGACGAGCCTAACCCGTGTGGGTGAACAGCTCGCCTGCCGGACGGTCTCTGGGGGTCAGGCGTGGGACAGCTCACGTTCGCGCTGCCCGGTCGCCCGGGGCTCCCCGGCGGCGGTGTCGCCGTCGAGGACGGGGTCCGGGCCCGGCAGCCCGGCACGGTGGGCCTTGACGCCCGCGTGGACGGCCCAGTGGTAGTGGCCGAGTGCGGCGACCGCGACCAGGGCGACGTCCACGCCGCCCGGGATGCGTCCGGTGCCGCCGAACTCGGTGCTGCCCAGGTAGGACAGCAGGGACAGGGTGCCGAGGAAAGCGACCATCCACCACGCCGGGGCGAACTGCTCGGTCAGGTTCCGGCGGCCCCTGCGGGTCAGGACCAGGGCGGCGATGGGCGCCGCGACCAGGGTCAGGGCGGTGACGATCCCGGTGTTGGGCCACTTCGACCAGTACAGCGCGCAGGCGGCGAAGACGAAGGTCAGCGGGCACAGCACCCGGGCGAAGGGGAGGCGGAAGGGGCGGGGGAGGTCCGGCTTGGTGCGGCGGAAGACGCCGACCGCGACCGGTCCGATCAGGTACGAGATGACCATGGCGGCCGAGATGATCGGCGCCAGGGTCTTCCAGCTGTGGCCGACGGTGACCAGCAGCAGCACGGAGAAGCCCAGGTTCATCCACATGGCCGGGCGGGCCGTGCCGTAGACGGGGTGGGTCTCCTTCAGCTTCTTCGGGAAGAAGCCGGTCTCGGAGAGGTTCTGGACCATGTACGCGGCCGAGGCCACGTTGGCGATGTTGGAGCCGGCGGGGGAGATGAAGGCGCCGAACTGGAGCATCACCACCACCCAGTGGATCATCAGCAGCTGGGCCAGCTCCGCGAAGGGCGAGTTGAAGTTGACCCCGGCCCAGCCGCCGGCCTCCGCCAGGTGCTCCGGCGGTACGGCGCCCAGGAAGGCGGCCTGGAGGGCGAGGTAGATCACCAGCCCCAGGGAGAGCGCGCCGACCAGGGCGACCGGGATGGCCCGGCCGGGGTTCTTGGCGGCGCCCCCGAGGTTGACCACGGCCTGGAAGCCGTTGAAGGCGAAGACCACGCCCGAGGTGGTGACGGCGGTCAGGACGGCCGTCCAGCCGTTGGGGGCGAAGCCGCCGTGGGCGGAGAAGTTCTCCGTGTGGAAGCCCGAGGCGACGAGCGCGGCCACCGCGAGGACCGGGATGGCGAACTTCACCAGGGTGAGCAGGGAGTTGATCTTGGCCAGAAGCTGGACCGACCAGTAGCAGGACAGCCACAGCAGCACCGTCAGCACCAGGGCCACGCCCATGCCGAAGGCGGTCAGCTGGTGGGTCTGCGCGTCGACCAGGTCCTTCGCCCAGCCGAAGCTCCAGGAGGACATGTACTGCGTGGCGGCGATCGACTCGATCGGGATCAGCGAGGCCACCGCGATCCAGACCGCCCAGCCGGTGATGAAGCCCAGCACCGGGCCGTGGCTGATGTGGCCGTAGCGGGCCATGCCGCCCGGGATCGGGTAGGCGGCGCCCACCTCGGCGTACGACATGGCGATCATCCCGATGAAGACCGCCCCGATCACCCACGCCGCCAGCGCCGCGGGGCCGGCCACCTGGGCCGCCGTACCGGCGCCGAACAGCCATCCGGAGCCGAAGATCGAGCCGATGCCGATCATGACCAGGGCGAAGAGACTGAGTCCCTTCCGGTTGCCCGCGCTCATGTCCATGGGTGCCTGCCTGTCGTCCTTGACGGGATGCCTTTATCCGGAGCTTATTTGCCGTTTTTTGGTGTTTTCAGAGGCAAGAGGACGCATCCACCAGGGACGTTGGTCATGAGAAGGGCCCGGCCTGTGGAAACCGAAGGCCGGGCCCGCTCACGTGCCGCACGCGGCGGCGGGTCCGCTTACAGCGAGGGGTACAGCGGGTGCTTCGCGGCCAGCGCCGACACGCGGGCCTTGAGGGCCTCGGCGTCGTACGTGGGCTTCAGGGCCTCCGCGATGATGTCGGCGACCTCGGTGAAGTCCTCGGCCTGGAAGCCGCGGGTGGCCAGCGCCGGCGTGCCGATGCGCAGACCCGAGGTGACCATCGGCGGCCGCGGGTCGTTCGGGATCGCGTTCCGGTTGACCGTGATGCCGACCTCGTGGAGGCGGTCCTCGGCCTGCTGGCCGTCCAGCTCCGAGTTGCGCAGGTCCACCAGGACCAGGTGCACGTCGGTGCCGCCGGTGAGGACGTCCACGCCGACGGCCTTGGCGTCGTCCTGGACCAGGCGCTCGGCGATGATCTTCGCGCCGGCCAGGGTGCGCTCCTGGCGCTCCTTGAACTCGGGCGAGGCGGCGACCTTGAAGGAGACCGCCTTGGCCGCGATCACGTGCTCCAGCGGACCGCCCTGCTGACCCGGGAAGACCGCGGAGTTGATCTTCTTGGCCAGCTCCTGCGTCGACAGGATGACACCGCCGCGCGGACCGCCCAGGGTCTTGTGCGTGGTGGTGGTGACGACGTGGGCGTGCGGCACCGGGTTCGGGTGCAGGCCCGCGGCCACCAGGCCGGCGAAGTGCGCCATGTCGACCATCAGGTACGCGCCGACCTCGTCCGCGATGCGGCGGAAGGCGGCGAAGTCCAGCTGGCGCGGGTACGCGGACCAGCCGGCGACGATCAGCTGCGGCTTCGACTCCTTGGCGAGGCGCTCGACCTCGGCCATGTCGACCTGGCCGTCCTCACCGACGTGGTACGGGACCACGTTGTAGAGCTTGCCGGAGAAGTTGATCTTCATGCCGTGGGTCAGGTGACCGCCGTGGGCCAGGTTCAGGCCCATGATCGTGTCGCCCGGCTTCAGCAGCGCGAACATCGCGGCGGCGTTGGCCTGCGCGCCCGAGTGGGGCTGCACGTTGGCCGCCTCGGCACCGAACAGCGCCTTGATGCGGTCGATCGCGATCTGCTCGACCACGTCGACGTGCTCGCAGCCGCCGTAGTAGCGGCGGCCCGGGTAGCCCTCGGCGTACTTGTTGGTCAGGACCGAGCCCTGGGCCTCCATGACCGCGACCGGAGCGAAGTTCTCCGAGGCGATCATCTCGAGGGTGGACTGCTGGCGGTGGAGCTCGGCGTCGACGGCGGCCGCGACGTCCGGGTCCAGCTCGTGAAGGGGAGTGTTCAGAACAGACATCAGGATCCCTCGGTCGGTTCAGCCCGCGAAGTCGGTGTACTCGTCGGCGGAGAGCAGGTCGGCCGGCTCCTCGGAGACGCGGACCTTGAACAGCCAGCCGCCCTCGAAGGGGGCGCTGTTCACCAGGGCCGGGTCGTCGACGACGTCCTGGTTGGCCTCGACGACCTCGCCGGTGACGGGGGAGTACAGGTCGCTGACCGACTTGGTGGACTCCAGCTCGCCGCAGGTCTCGCCCGCGGTCACCGTGGAACCCACCTCGGGGAGCTGGGCGTAGACGACGTCACCGAGCGCGTTGGCCGCGAACTCCGTGATGCCGACCGTCGCGACGCCGTCCTCGGCGGCCGACAGCCACTCGTGCTCCTTGGTGTAACGCAGCTGCTGGGGGTTGCTCATGACCTGATTCTCCTGGATGCGGGGGACTGCTGATGAACGGATGTCTTGGAGGGTGAGACGAACGCCGCGACGGATTCCCGGGCGGGGATCGTCACTTCTGCCGCTTGTAGAACGGCAGGGCCACGACCTCGTACGGCTCATGCGTACCGCGGATGTCGACGCCGACACCGGAGGTGCCCGGCGCGGCGTGCGCGGCGTCCACGTACGCCATGGCGATCGGCTTGCCCAGCGTCGGGGACGGGGCGCCGGAGGTGACCTCGCCGATGACCTGGCCGTCGGCGACCACGGAGAAGCCGGCGCGCGGGACGCGGCGGCCCTCGGCGATCAGGCCGACCAGCTTGCGCGGCGGGTTGGTCGCGGCGCGCTCGGCGGCGGCCTCCAGCGCGGCGCGGCCGACGAAGTCGCCCTCCTTCTCGAACTTCACCACTCGGCCGAGACCCGCGTCGAAGGGGGTCAGGGAGGTGGTCAGCTCATGCCCGTACAGCGGCATGCCCGCCTCCAGGCGCAGGGTGTCGCGGCAGGACAGGCCCGCCGGGACCAGGCCGACGCCCTCGCCGGCCTTCAGCAGCGCGTTCCACAGCTCGACCGCGTGCTCGGGCTTGACGAACAGCTCGAAGCCGTCCTCGCCGGTGTAGCCGGTGCGGGCGATCAGCGCGGGGACACCGGCGACGGTGCCCGGCAGGCCCGCGTAGTACTTCAGGTTGTCCAGGTCGGCGTCGGTGAGCGACTTCAGGATGCCGGGGGACTCCGGGCCCTGGACGGCCACCAGCGCGTACGCGTCGCGGTCGTCGCGGACCTCGGCGTCGAAGCCGGCGGCGCGCTCGGTGATCGCGTCGAGGACGACCTGGGCGTTCGAGGCGTTGGCGACGACCATGTACTCGGTCTCGCCCAGGCGGTAGACGATCAGGTCGTCCAGGATGCCGCCGTCCTCCTGGCAGATCATCGTGTAGCGGGCGCGGCCCACGCCGACCGTGGAGATGTTGCCCACCAGCGCGTGGTCGAGGACCTTCACGGCCTCGGCGCCGGTCACGGTGATCTCGCCCATGTGGGAGAGGTCGAAGAGGCCGGCCTTGGTGCGCACGGCGTTGTGCTCGTCGCGCTCGCTCGCGTACCGCAGCGGCATGTCCCAGCCCGCGAAGTCGGTCATCGTGGCACCGAGGGAGCGGTGCACGGCGTCGAGGGCGGTCAGACGGGGGGTGTTCGTCATAGGGGTGGCTCCCAGGGCAGGCCCGCATGAGTGACTGAAGGACGTTCCTCCCCATCTGTCATCGGAACCTGAGAGGTTCGTCACGACCGCACGCCCGTACGAACGTAAGGCGACTGCGGGGTGACTTGCACCTTGGGTGGAGCCGGGGACAGGCGGTGGACGTGCCTGCCGGGCTCGCTTTTCAGATGTGCCTCGCCCGCGCGGTATCGGGGCCTGAGAGATTCAAGGGAGGGTCTTGCTCCTTCGGCGTCCGGGGCGGCGGTCGTACGACTGCGGTGCCCGGCACTCTCCCGCGCGGATTCAAGCGGCCTGTATGGAGTTGGCGCGCACATCATTGCACGCGTCCGCCGGGAACGGGGGGCCCGGGGCCCGGCGGAATCACCCGCGGGCGGTCAGCGGGCGGTCAGCGGGCGGTCAGTGGGCGGACAAGGGGGAGACCGGAGCGGGCGGCGGTGGGAGGCTGGGGGGACCGCGGAGGGACCGCGGGGCGAGTGGGGGGACGGGTCCCGGACGGAACCGGGGCGGTCGGATTACCGTCTCTTTACACTCAGTGGGCAAGGGTCCCGTGACCCTTCCTCCCGGCCTCCGCCGGGAGGGGCCCCCAGGGGAGGCGAGC
Source organism: Streptomyces sp. NPDC101132 (assembly GCF_044759225.1). NCBI lineage: Bacteria > Bacillati > Actinomycetota > Actinomycetes > Kitasatosporales > Streptomycetaceae > Streptomyces > Streptomyces sp. NPDC101132. The sequence goes on along the minus strand of NZ_JBIVYX010000004.1, from coordinate 209,779 downwards.
ACTGTGCGGATCTTCGGAGCGGTGGCGGGCGGTGCGCGTGCCCTGCCGGACGGGGCACGCCCCGGAGCGGGCGGCCCCGGGGCGACCGCGCGCCCCGGACCCGGCGGCGCCGGGGGAGGCCAGGGCCTTGCACCGGCGGGCCCCGGGGAGGCCCCGGAGGCTGCCGGACGCGTGGCGGCCGCGCCGGCGGCGGTTCCCGCGGCCCAGGCGGCGGCTCCCGCGGTGCCGGCCGCGGTCCCCGCGGTGCCGGCCGCCGCTCCGGCCGTACCGGCCCAGCCGGGGGCGCGCGAGGCGTCCCGGGCACTGCCGCCGCGGACGGTGGTCCGCCCCGGTCCCGAGGGCGTCTGCGACCTGCGGGGTACGGGCGCGCGCGGCCCGGCCCGGCTGGAGTTCGCCGCCGGGGACGTGGTGGTGGTCTCCGGGCTGCCGGGCAGCGGCAAGAGCACGCTGATGAAGCGGGCCGTCGCGGGGCGCGGCATCGACTCCCAGGACGTGCGCGAGCGCTGGGAGCGGCGCATGCCGGCCCTCCTGCCGTACGCGGTCTACCGCCCCGTGGTCAGGGCGGCCCACTACACCGGCCTCTGGCGGGCCCTGCGCTCCGGCGAGAGCCTGGTCGTCCACGACTGCGGCACGCAGGCCTGGGTCCGCGGGCTGCTGGCCCGTGCCGCCCGGCGGCGCGGCCGTGGCCTGCACCTGCTGCTGCTGGACGCGAGCCCCGAGGAGGCGCTGTCCGGCCAGGCCGCGCGGGGCCGCGGCGTCTCCGCGTACGCGTTCCTGCGCCACCGCCGTACGGTCGCCCGCCTCCTCTCCACCGCCGAGGGCGGCGGCCCGCCGGCCGGCTGCGCCTCGGTCACGCTCCTCGACCGTCCCGCGGCAGCCCGTCTCACGCGGGTGGGCTTCGGGGGATGACGGGCGGCCGCCCGGGGCCCGGGACCGGTAGGGTCGGGGCGGCACGCGGAGAGGACGACCGGGGTGGACATGACCAGCGGCACGCACGACGGCACCTACGGCGGCGCCGGCCTGGCCGGGCACGGGTGGCCCGCTAACGAGCTCGAGGAGACCCTCGGCGCCTCCCTCGGCAACCCGGGCGCGGGCGGCCGCATCGTCGAGGTGCTCGGCCGCAGCCAGCTCTGGATCCCGCTGCCCGAGGGCGGCGGACCCGACAGCCCCAGCCTCCGGCTGCCCACCCTGGAGCTCGACGGCGCCCCCTACGTGCCCGTCTACAGCTCCCAGCAGCAGTTCGAGCAGTGCGCCGGCCCCCAGATGCCCTTCACCGTGGCCCCCGCGGTCGAGTTCGCCCGCGGCCTGCCCCCGCAGCTCGGCATCGCCGTGAACCCCGAGGGCGCCGTCGGCGTCCCCCTGCCGCCCCCCGCGGTCGCCGAGCTGTGCCGCGCCGGGCGCACCGCGCTCGACGGCCCCGCCAGCGGCGGCCGGGTCCGGCTCTTCGAACCGGACTGGCAGGAGGACCCGGTCGACTTCCTCGCCGCGGCCGGCGAGGAGTTCCGCGCCACCGGTGTGGTCGCCTCGGCCCGCCGCTGCCTGGCGAGCATCGAGGGCGGCGACCCGGTCCTCTTCATCGGGGTGCAGTTCCTGAACTGGGAACTGGCCGACAGCAACGCCCCCATGGAGGCCCTCGGCCGCGCCCTGGCCCGGGTCCGGCCGGCCTGGCAGGTGAACCTGCTGCTCCTCGACGTGGCCCAGGACCCGGTCGGCGACTGGATGCTGGAGCGCGTACGCCCCTTCTACCTGCCCTGAGCGGCAGCGGGGACCGTAAGCTGTTTTCCGTTGCAGGCCGCACCCGGACGCCGGGCGGCCGACACGCGTGACGTCGGGCGGACGAAGAGGGGTACCGGGTGAGTGCGTCAGGCACGGCCGCGGCAGGCCAGGTCGAGCACATGCTGCGCCAGGTCACGCCCGGGCGCTACGAGACCTACGAGGCGCTGCTCCAGGCGCTGGCCGACGGGCAGCTGTGGATGCTGCTCTGGCACGGCCGGCCCGGGTCGCCCGACGCCCAGTACGGCGGCATGGAGGTCGAGGGCCTGGGCTACGCGCCCTGCGTGACCTCCGCCGCGGAACTCGCCGCCAGCGGCTGGAACCGCGCGTACGAGGTGGTCAGCGGCCGTGAGGTGGCCCGCTCCCTGTACCCCGAGCGCTGGGGGATCTGGCTCAACCCGCACGCCAGCGGCGGCGGCCTCGGCGTCCCGTGGGCCGACCTGCGGCGCATCGCCACCGGCCTGGACCGGATGCCGGCCGGCCCGCTGCGGATCTCCGAGCCGGCCATCGAACTCCCGCAGTTCTACGCCCTGCTCACGCAGCACGCGCACCGCACCACCGCCGTCCGCTCGCTGCGCCGCGCCTGGGTGCAGCCGGCGCTCGGGACCCCGTACCTCGCGATCGGCCTCGACCTCTACGACACCTCCGCGCCGGCGGTCGAGTCGGTGCGGGACATGATGCGCCGGGCCGTCTCCGCCGTTCCCGACGGGCTCCCCGTGTCCACCGTCGCGCTCGCCGACGAGCACGATCCGGTGGCGATGTGGCTGCGCGCGCAGGCCCGCCCCTTCTACGACCGCGAGGCGCACGCCCCGGCGTACTGACCCCCGCCCGGCCCCCGCGCCGGTCCGGTGCCCCGCCTGCCGGGTGGCCGGAATGTGAGACGGGCATCTCGAAGGCCGTACCGATCCGCATCGGTGCGGCCTTTGCCGTATGTCCGGCTCCGGGCGGTTGGTTCCGCCCAAAAAGCGCACCCGAAAGGGCAGTTGGGCCCGATGTCCGATCCGCGCCGATCGGCCGGTGTTGCTCCGCTGAGCCGCGCGCTTGGTCCGGATAACGGAAGGTATCGAGCCACATCACGGTTGCGCATCACATCCCCGTCGGGTCTGGCGGGTGATCGCGCGACCGTTGAAGACTCCCCCCACCAAGAGCTGCGAACCTGCAACCACCTGCTCTTCACGTGCACTTCAGCAGCCCTTTTCCAGCCAGCACACGCAGCAACATCAGCCAGCAATCGCACCATCAGCGACACCGATGTGAACCAAGCCGCTACAGCGGCGGGCATGGGCCGGCCACCCGTCGGCCGAGAGGGGTCCCCACCACGATGACGGCACCACTGCACGACACAGCCGCGGACGAGATCGCAGCCGTCGCCGCCGAAGTCCCTGCCAAGGCCATCGAAGGTCGTTCGCCCGGCAAGATCGCGTGGATGCGCCTCAAGCGCGACAAGGTCGCCCTGACCGGCGGCTTCGTCGTGATCTTCCTGATCCTGGTCGCGGTGTTCGCACCGCAGATCGTCAGCCTCCTCGGCCACCCGCCGAACGAGTTCCACGAGGACATGCTCGACCCCGACCTGGGCATCCCGAAGGGCGCCTTCGGCGGCATCAGTTCGGACTTCCTGCTCGGCGTCGAGCCGACCAACGGACGCGACGTCTTCAGCCGGATCGTCTACGGTTCGCGCATCTCGCTGCTCGTCGCCTTCCTCGCCGCGTTCGTCTCCGTGGTCCTGGGCAGCATCCTGGGAGCCCTGGCCGGCTTCCTCGGCGGCTGGGTCGACGCGGCCATCAGCCGCACGATGGACCTGCTGCTCGCCTTCCCGCAGCTGCTGTTCACGATCGCGCTGGTCTCGGTGGTCCCCAACGAGCTGTGGGGCCTGACCGGCACGGGCGTCCGGATGGGCGTGCTGATCGTGGTCATCGGCTTCTTCGGCTGGCCGTACATCGGACGCATCGTCCGCGGCCAGACCATCTCGCTCCGCGAGCGGGAGTACGTCGAGGCCGCCCGTTCCCTGGGCGCCGGCCGCGGCTACATCCTCTTCAAGGAACTGCTCCCCAACCTGGTCGCCCCGATCCTCGTCTACACGACGCTGATCATCCCGACCAACATCCTCACCGAGGCGGCCCTGAGCTTCCTGGGCGCGGGCGTCAAGCCCCCCACCCCTTCCTGGGGAAAGATGCTCTCCGACGCGCTGCCCCTCTACCAGGCGGACCCCATGTCGATGGTGGTCCCCGGTGTCGCGATCTTCCTCACCGTCCTGGCGTTCAACCTCTTCGGGGACGGGCTGCGTGACGCACTCGACCCCAAGGGCAGCTGAACCGTTTCACCTGATTCACCTGAATCCATTCCTGGAGGTTGGAACACAGTGATCCGCAGAAAGCAGGCAGTCGCGATCGCCGCCACGGTGGCTGCGCTGTCCCTCACGGCCACCGCGTGCGGCGGCGGCTCGGATGAAGGCAAGGGCAAGGAAGGCGGCTCCTCCAACGCCGCGTTCAACGCCGCGACCACCGGTGTCGTGAACCCGTCCGACAAGAAGGGCGGCGAGCTCAAGCTCTGGTCGCCCCAGGACGTCGACTACCTCGACCCGGCGCGTGCCTACTACGGCTTCGTCTGGAACCTGCAGCGCCTCTACATCCGCCAGCTGCTCGCGTACGACAGCAAGCCGGGCAAGGACGGCACCAAGCTGGTCCCGGACCTCGCCGAGGCCCTGCCGGTCCTGAGCAACGGCGGCAAGACCTACACGCTGAAGCTCAAGGACGGCGTGAAGTTCGAGGACGGCACGCCGATCACCTCGAAGGACATCAAGTACGGCATCGAGCGCGTCTTCGCGCAGGACGTCCTCTCCGGCGGTCCGACCTACCTGATCGACGTCCTTGACCAGGGCCAGAAGTACCCCGGCCCGTACAAGGACAAGGACCCCAACAAGATGGGTCTGAAGTCGGTCCAGACGCCGGACGACAAGACCATCGTCTTCAACCTGGCGAAGCCGAACTCGGACTTCTCCTACCTGCTGGCCATGCCGTCCTCCTCGCCGGTCCCGGCCGCGAAGGACACGGGCGCCAAGTACACCAACGCCCCGATCTCCACGGGCCCGTACAAGGTCACCAGCTTCACCGCGAGCAAGGGCGCCACCTTCGAGCGCAACCCGAACTGGGACCCGAAGACCGACACGATCCGCAAGGGTCTGCCGGACAAGGTCTCGTTCACGGTGACCACCAACGCCGAGGACATGGACGCGCGCCTGCTCAACGGCGACATCGACCTCGCCGTCGACGGCACCGGTGTCCAGCAGGCCGCCAAGATCAAGATCCTGCAGGACCCGAAGCTGAAGAAGAACGCGGACAACCCGTTCACGGGCTACATCCGCTACTTCGTCTTCCCGCAGACGGTCAAGCCGTTCGACAACATCGAGTGCCGCAAGGCCGTCATCTACGCGGCCAACCCGAAGTCCCTGCAGACCGCCCGCGGCGGCCCGACCTCGGGTGACCTCGGCGCGAACATGCTGCCTCCGGGCATCCCGGGCTCCGACAAGTCGTACGACCCGTACGGCCTGACCGGTGGCGCCCCGCAGGTCGACAAGGCCAAGGCCGCCCTGGCCGCCTGCGGCCAGCCGAACGGCTTCAAGACCACGATCGCGGTCCGCAACAACCGCGCCGCCGAGGTCAAGACCGCCGAGTCGCTCCAGGAGTCGCTGAAGGCCGTCGGCATCGAGGCCTCCATCGACCAGTACGACGGCAAGCTCTCCTCCTCCACGATCGGCTCGCCCGAGAACGTGAAGAAGAAGGGCTACGGCATCATCGTCATGGGCTGGGGTGCCGACTACAACTCCGGCTCCGGCTTCCTGCAGCCGCTGGTCGACGGCAGCTTCATCCTGCCGAACGGCAACAACAACTACTCCATGCTGAACGACCCCGAGGTCAACGGGCTGTTCGACAAGGCCGCCGACGCCGCCACCCCGGAAGAGGCCGCCCCGTTCTACACGGACATCAACAAGAAGGTCATGGAGAAGGCGCTCTACCTGCCGATCAACTTCGACAAGGCCTTCGTCTACCACAACCCGCGCCTGACGAACGTCTACTTCAACGAGTCGATGGGCAAGATCGACCTCGCCACCGTGGGTGTCGTCAAGTAACAGCAGGACATGTGCCTTCACCACACATGCGCTAGTTCGAAGGGCAGGTGAAGGCCGCAGGCGGCGGCTGCCGTCCCCACAAGGGACGGCGGCCGCCCGCCCGAGCGGCCGACTGCAGTGCTCGTCTACCTCATTCGGCGGCTCTTCAATGTCGTCGCCACGCTGCTGGTGGTCTCCGCGGTCACCTTCGGCATCTTCTTCGCGGTGCCGAAAATCACCGGCAGCGACCCGGCTCTGATGTACGCCGGCCGCGAGACCAACGAAACGGCTCTTCAGGGCATCCGCGTCAAGATGGGCTTCGACAAGTCCATCCCTGAGCAGTACGGAATCTTCCTCAAGGGCATCGTCGCCGGCCGCGACTACAACCAGGGCACGGAGGTAACGCACTGCCCCGCGCCGTGCTTCGGCTACTCGTTCAAGGCCGAGCAGCCGGTGTGGGAGATGCTGCTCGACCGCATTCCCGTCACCCTCTCCCTCGCGAGCGGAGCGGTGATCCTCTGGGTCATCGGCGGTGTGCTCACCGGCGTGATCTCCGCACTCAGGAGAGGCACGATCTGGGACCGGTTCACCATGATCGGTGCCCTGGCCGGCGTGTCCCTGCCCATCTACTTCACGGGCATGCTGGCGACCGCGATCTTCGTCTACTCCCTCCAGTGGCTGGACGCGAGTGAGTACGCGCCGCTCGTCGACGATCCGGCGGCCTGGTTCAACAGCATGCTGCTGCCCTGGATCACACTGGCCTTCCTCTTCGCCGCGACGTACGCCCGCATCACCCGGGCCACCATGCTCGAAGTCCTGGGCGAGGACTACATCCGGACGGCCCGCGCCAAGGGCCTCAAGGAGAACGTGGTCATCGGGAAGCACGCGCTGCGCTCCACCCTGACCCCGGTCCTCACCCTCGTCGGCCTCGACCTGGGCGGTCTGCTCGGCGGCGCCGTCCTCACCGAGTCGACCTTCAACTTCCCCGGCCTCGGCACCGCCGCGGTCGGCGCGATCAGCCAGGGCGACCTGCCCGTGATCATGGGCGTGACCCTGGTCGCCGCCTTCTTCATCGTGATGGCCAACCTGATCGTGGACATCATGTACTCCGTCGTAGACCCGCGCGTGAGGCTGACGTGACCGAGACCCCGCTGAACAACGAAGGCGCCCAGGTCGCGGGAACCGCCACCGGCCCGGTCGGCATCCCCGAGCAGGCCGGCCCCCGCCCGGAGGCCTTCCTCTCGGTCCGCGACCTCAAGGTCCACTTCCCGACCGACGACGGCATCGTGAAGTCCGTCGACGGCCTCTCCTTCGACCTGGAGCGCGGCAAGACCCTCGGCATCGTGGGCGAGTCCGGCTCCGGCAAGTCGGTCACCTCGCTCGCCGTCATGGGCCTGCACCGGACCGGCCACAGCCGCAACCGCCCGCAGATCTCCGGCGAGATCTGGCTGGACGGCCAGGAGCTGCTGCGCGCCGACGCCGACGACGTACGGCAGCTGCGCGGCCGCAAGATGGCGATGGTCTTCCAGGACCCGCTGTCCGCGATGCACCCGTACTACTCGGTGGGCTCCCAGATCGTCGAGGCGTACCGGAACCACAACGACGTCGACAAGAAGACCGCGCGCAAGCGTGCGATCGAGATGCTCGACCGGGTCGGCATCCCCGAGCCGGGCAAGCGCGTCGACGCGTACCCGCACGAGTTCTCCGGCGGCATGCGCCAGCGCGCCATGATCGCCATGGGTCTGGTCAACAACCCCGAGCTGCTGATCGCGGACGAGCCGACCACCGCCCTGGACGTCACCGTCCAGGCGCAGATCCTCGACCTCATCCGGGACCTCCAGAAGGAGTTCGGCTCGGCGGTCATCATGATCACGCACGACCTCGGCGTGGTCGCCGAGATGGCCGACGACATCCTCGTGATGTACGGCGGCCGGTGCGTCGAGCGCGGCACGGCCGAGAAGGTCTTCTACGAGCCCCGGCACCCCTACACCTGGGGTCTGCTGGGCTCCATGCCGCGCATCGACCGCGACCAGACCGAGCGGCTCATCCCGGTCAAGGGCTCGCCGCCCAGCCTCATCAACATCCCCAGCGGCTGTGCCTTCAACCCGCGCTGCCCGTACGCCGACGTGCCCAAGGGCGGGGTCACCCGCACCGTGCGGCCCGAGCTGACGGACGACGGGACGAAGCACTGGTCCGCCTGCCACATGTCGCAGGAGGAGCGGACCCGGATCTGGACCGAAGAGATTGCGCCGAAGCTGTGACCGACATGAAGAAGACGGACGCGGCCACCGTCCCCGCGCAGGCCACCGCCTCGCCCGAGCCGCTGCTGAGGGTCTCCGGTCTGACCAAGCACTTCCCCATCAACAAGGGGCTGCTGCGGCGCCAGGTCGGCGCGGTCAAGGCCGTCGACGGCCTCGACTTCGAGGTCTACCCGGGTGAGACCCTCGGCGTGGTCGGCGAGTCCGGATGCGGCAAGTCGACCATGGGCCGGCTGATCACGCGGCTGCTCGAACCGACCGGCGGAAAGGTCGAGTTCGAGGGCAAGGACATCACGCACCTCGGCGTCTCGGGCATGCGCCCGCTGCGCCGCGACGTGCAGATGATCTTCCAGGACCCGTACGGCTCGCTGAACCCGCGCCACACGGTCGGCACGATCATCAGCGCCCCCTTCAAGCTCCAGGGCATCGAGCCCGAGGGCGGCCTGAAGCAGGAGGTCCAGCGCCTGCTCAGCCTCGTGGGCCTGAACCCGGAGCACTACAACCGCTACCCCCACGAGTTCTCCGGCGGCCAGCGCCAGCGCATCGGCATCGCCCGCGCGCTCGCGCTCAAGCCGAAGCTCGTGGTCGCGGACGAGCCAGTCTCGGCCCTCGACGTGTCGATCCAGGCGCAGGTGGTCAACCTGCTGGACGACCTCCAGGACGAGCTGGGCCTCACGTACGTGATCATCGCGCACGACCTGTCGGTCATCCGGCACGTCTCGGACCGCATCGCGGTCATGTACCTCGGCAAGATGGTCGAGCTGACCGACCGCAAGTCGCTGTACGAGGCGCCGATGCACCCGTACACCAAGGCGCTGCTGTCGGCCGTGCCGGTGCCGGACCCGAAGCGCCGCGGCGCCAAGACCGGCCGCATCCTGCTCAAGGGCGACGTGCCCTCGCCGATCTCGCCGCCGAGCGGCTGCCGGTTCCACACCCGGTGCTGGAAGGCCACGCAGATCTGCAAGACCACCGAGCCGCCGCTGCTGGCGCTCAAGACCGGCCACCAGGTCGCCTGCCACCACCCGGAGAACGCTCCGGACCAGGCCCCGGGCGACCCGGCGCTGCCGGAGGCGGTGGACGCCGCCGAGTAGACGGGGGTGCGGGGGGGGCCGGGGGGGGGCCCCCGCCCCCCCCCCCCCCCCCCCCGGGGGGGGCGGCCCCCGCCCCCCCCCCCGTGGGGGGGTCCGGGAACAACCCACGTAAAAAACCCCCCCC
>NZ_JBIVYX010000004.1:147662-200418 GCF_044759225.1 Streptomyces sp. NPDC101132 | reverse complement strand
GGGGGGGGGCCCGGGGCCCCCCCCCCCCCCCGGCGGGGGGGGGGGGGGGGCCCGCGCCCGGGGGGGGGGGGGGGGGGGGGGGGGGGGGGGGCGCCCCGGGCCCCCCCCCACCTCGGCACGGGCGTGGCCGGAACCGACCGGCAGAATGTGTCCGTGTCCCTGTACCACGATCTGTTCAACCCGACCCTCCAGCACGCACTGGATCTGGTCGGCATCTTCGTCTTCGCCCTGGCCGGCGCCCTGCTCGCGGTCCGCAAGAACTTCGACATCTTCGGCATCGCGATGCTCGCGATGGTCACCGCGCTCGGCGGCGGCCTCTTCCGCGACCTGATGATCGGCGCGATCCCGCCCGCCGCGTTCACCGACTTCGGCTACTTCATCACGCCGCTGGTCGCCGCCGCCTTCGTCTTCTTCCTCCACCCCGAGGTGGCCAGGATCAACCGGCTGGTCAGCGTCCTCGACGCGGCCGGCCTCGGTCTCTTCTGCGTCACGGGCACCACCAAGGCCTACGAGTACGGCCTCGGCCTCACCCAGTCCGCCGCCCTGGGCCTCGCCACCGCCGTCGGCGGCGGTGTGCTGCGCGACGTGCTGGCCAACGAGGTGCCCTCGCTGCTGCGCGACCGCGAGATGTACGCCGTACCCGCGATGGTGGGCGCCGGCATGGTCGCCCTCTTCCTCAACTTCGACGCCCTCAACGCGGTGACCAGCACCATCGCCGCCGTGACCGCCTTCGTCTTCCGGCTGCTCGCGATGCGCTTCCACTGGCAGGCCCCGCGCGCCTGGAACCGCCGCTCGGAGGTGGCCGAGGAGGAGCACGCCAAGCCGTAACACGGAAAGCTACCGCTTAGTAGCTACCGGCGGTACGCTGGATGTATGGCACAGGCAGCAGCTCAGGCAACGATCGGCGACAGCGAGTTCGACCGGGACACCCGGCTCACGCCCCGCGGCGCGGCCGAACCGGGCGTCTTCGACGCGGAACTCTCCGCCGGGTGGACCATCATCAGCGCCGTCAACGGCGGCTACCTGCTGGCCCTGGTGGGGCGGGCGCTCTCCGAGGCCCTCCCGCACCGCGACCCCGTCACGGTCTCGGCGCACTACCTCACCTCCTCGGTCCCCGGCCCCGCCGTGATCCGCACCCAGCAGGTCCGCACCGGCAACACCCTCTCCACCGGCCAGGCCTCCCTCTTCCAGTACGACGAGACCGGCGCCGAGGTCGAGCGCATCCGCGTCCTCGCCTCCTACGGCGACCTCGGCGCGCTCAGCGACGACGTCCGCACCAGCGCGAAGCCGCCGGCCATGCCCCCGTACGAGCACTGCCTCGGCCCCGAGATGGGTCCCGCCCCCATCCCCGGCAGCTCCGCCATCGTCGACCGGCTCGCGCTCCGGCTGGACCCGGCCACCGCGGGCTGGGCCCTGGGCGCCCCCTCGGGCAAGGGCGAGATGCGGGCCTGGTTCGGCCTGGCCGACGGCCGCGACGCCGACCCCCTCTCGCTGCTGCTCGCCGTGGACGCGCTGCCCCCCACCGCCTTCGACCTCGGCCTGATCGGCTGGGCGCCCACCGTCGAGCTCACCACCCACATCCGCTGCCGCCCCGCGCCCGGCCCGCTCCGGGTCTCGATCACGACGCGGAACATGGCCGGTGGATTCCTGGAGGAGGACGCCGAGGTCTGGGACAGTACGGACCGCCTGGTGGCCCAGTCGCGGCAGCTGGCCCGCGCCCCGCGCGGCTGAGGCGGGGCCCGGGCGCGACGCGGCGTGCGGCGGACCGGCGTACCGTCGTCCCGCCCGTACGCCGCGCACCTGGGTCAAGGCGGCCGCCGGGCCCTCGTAGAATCGGGGAACCATGGCCTACCTCGACCACGCCGCGACCACTCCGATGCTCCCGGAGGCCGCCGAGGCGATGACCGCCCAGTTCACCGTCACCGGCAACGCCTCCTCGCTGCACGCGGCGGGCCGCCGGGCCCGCCGCACCGTCGAGGAGGCCCGCGAGTCCCTGGCGGAGGCCCTCGGGGCACGGCCCAGCGAGGTCGTCTTCACCGCCGGCGGCACCGAGGCCGACAACCTCGCGGTCAAGGGCCTGTACTGGGCCCGCCGCGACGCCGATCCCGCCCGCACCCGCGTGCTGACCAGCCCCGTCGAGCACCACGCGGTGCTGGACGCGGTGCACTGGCTCGCCGAGCACGAGGGCGCCCGCGTGGAGTACCTGCCCGTCGACCGGTACGGACGGGTGCACCCCGAAGCCCTGCGCGAGGCCGTGGAGCGCGACCCGGACGACGTGGCCCTCGCGACTGTGATGTGGGCCAACAACGAGATCGGCACCGTGCTGCCGGTCGCCGAACTGGCCGCGGTGGCGCGCGAGTTCGGCGTACCGATGCACTCCGACGCGGTCCAGGCCGTCGGGCAGCTGGACGTGGACTTCGCCGCGTCGGGGCTCGCCGCGCTGACCGTCAGCGGCCACAAGATCGGTGGCCCCTACGGCATCGGCGCGCTGCTGCTGGGCCGCGACCAGACGCCCGTACCCGTCCTGCACGGCGGCGGCCAGGAACGGCACGTCCGCTCCGGCACCCTCGACGTACCCGCCATCGCCGCCTTCGCGGTGGCCGCCCGGCTCGCCGCCGAACGCCGCGAGCACTTCGCCGCCGAGATCGGCGCGCTGCGCGACGAACTCGTCGCGGCCGTGCTGGCCGCCGTGCCCGACGCGGTGCTGAGCGGCGACCCGGTCGACCGGCTGCCGGCCAACGCCCACTTCAGCTTCCCCGGCTGCGAGGGCGACTCCCTGCTGCTCCTGCTCGACGCCCAGGGCATCGAGTGCTCCACCGGCTCCGCCTGCACGGCGGGCGTCGCCCAGCCCAGCCACGTCCTGCTGGCCACCGGCACCCCGGCGGACCTGGCCCGCGGCACGCTCCGCTTCTCGCTGGGCCACACCTCCACCAAGGAGGACGTGGCCGCCCTCGCCGCGGCCATCGGCCCGGCGGTGGCCCGCGCCCGCACGGCCGGCCTCAGCTGACGCGGCGGCCCGGCCGACTCAGCCGGCGCGCCGCTTCAGCTCCGCCCTCACCAGGCTGATGTAGCGGTCCCAGTCCCAGTGGGGGCCCGGGTCCGTGTGGTCGGCGCCCGGGACCTCGTTGTGGCCGATGATGTGGCGGCGGTCCGCCGGGAAGTCGTACCGGGCGCAGATGTCCGCCGCCAGGCGCGCGGAGGCCGCGTACATCGCCGGCGTGAAGTCCCTGGGACGGTCGACGAAGCCCACGTGCTCGATGCCCACGCTGCGCTCGTTCACCGAGCGGTTGTTGGCGTGGAACGCCACGTCCAGCTCGCGCACCATCTGCTCGATGTGCCCGTCCCCGCGGACGATGTAGTGCGCCGACGCCTTGTGCCAGGGGTTGCGGAAGGCGCTGACCGAGCCCTCGAAGCCGCCCTGCGTGACGTGCACCACGATCCGGTCCACGGGGTAGTCGGCCGGCCGGTCCGCCATCCGCCAGTTCGCGGGGGAGGCCGCCGTCCAGCCCGCCCCCTTGTGGTCCAGCTCGCCCGCCTTGCGCGGCTTGGACACCCCCGGGAGCATCCAGTACCCGCGGGAGATCTCGTCGCGCCCGGCCACCCCGGCCCCCACCAGCACACCCAGGGCCGTGACCAGCAGAGCCCTGCGCGCCGGCCCGCGCTTCCTGCGTGCCACCCGCACCACCCCCTCGCGGAAGAAGAACGTCCGTGCTCCGGATCCGGTTCCCCCCGTACTCTGGTGGGTGCTATGACTCAGAACCCGCAGCCGCGCCGTCCCCTCCGCGTACTCGCCGCCATGTCCGGCGGCGTGGACTCCGCCGTCGCCGCCGCCCGCGCCGTCGAGGCGGGCCACGACGTGACCGGTGTCCACCTCGCCCTGTCCGCGAACCCGCAGTCCTTCAGGACCGGGGCCCGCGGCTGCTGCACGATCGAGGACTCCCGCGACGCCCGCCGCGCCGCGGACGTGATCGGCATCCCCTTCTACTGCTGGGACCTGGCCGAGCGCTTCCGCGAGGACGTGGTCGAGGACTTCGTCGCGGAGTACGAGGCCGGACGCACGCCCAACCCATGCCTGCGCTGCAACGAGAAGATCAAGTTCGCCGCGCTGCTCGACAAGGCCCTCGCCCTCGGCTTCGACGCGGTGTGCACCGGCCACTACGCGACCATCGTCGAGCTGCCCGACGGCAGCCGGGAGCTGCACCGCGCCTCCGACATGGCCAAGGACCAGTCGTACGTCCTCGGCGTGCTGGACGAGAAGCAGCTGGCGCACGCCCTCTTCCCGCTGGGCGACACGGTCACCACCAAGGGCGAGATCCGCGCCGAGGCGGAGCGCCGGGGCCTGGCCGTGGCCAAGAAGCCCGACAGCCACGACATCTGCTTCATCGCCGACGGCGACACCCAGGGCTTCCTCGCGAAGCGGCTGGGCAGGGCCGAGGGCGACATCGTCGACGAATCCGGCGCCAAGGTCGGCACCCACGACGGCGCGTACGGCTTCACCATCGGCCAGCGCAAGGGCCTGCGGATCGGCCACCCGGCCCCGGACGGCAAGCCGCGCTACGTCCTGGACATCTCGCCGGTGGACAACACGGTCACGGTCGGGCCCAAGGAGTCCCTGGACGTCTCCGCCCTGACGGCGATCAAGCCGCGTTGGTGCGGTGCCCGCGAGGCCGCCCCCGGCACGTACACCGCGCAGCTGCGCGCCCACGGCGGCGAGACCGAGGTCTTCGCCGAGGTCGTGGACGGGGAGCTGCGGGTGCGGTTCGCCGAGCCGGTCCGCGGTGTGGCCCCCGGCCAGGCGATCGTGCTGTACGACGGCACGCGCGTGGTCGGCTCCGCGACCATCGCCGCCACGACCAGGGCCACCGCGGGCGTCTGAGCCCGGCGTCTCACACCACCGACAGGACGATCTTGCCGGTGGTGCGGCCGCGCTCGCCGATCTCGTGGGCCTTCGCGGCCTCGGCGAGCGGCAGGACGGTGTCGATCTCGGGGCGCAGGCTGCCCTCCTCGGCCATCGCGGCGATGGCCTGCATGCCCGCGAAGTCGGGCTCGACGAGGGTCCAGCCGGTACGGAAACCCTCGGCGCCGGCCGGGATGTCGTCCGGGCCGTTGAGGGTGATCAGCGTGCCGCCCGGCTTGAGGACCTTCAGCGAGCGGGCGCCGTAGTCGCCGCCGATCGAGTCGATCACCACGTCGACGTCCGCCACGACCTCCTCGAAGGCGGTGCTGCGGTAGTCGACCACCTCGTCGGCGCCGAGGGAGCGTACGAAGTCGTGCTTGCCGGCGCTGGCCGTGCCGATCACGTACGCGCCCAGGGCCTTGGCGATCTGCACCGCGAAGTGGCCCACACCGCCGGCGGCGGCGTGCACCAGCACCCGCTGGCCGGCCCGCAGCCCCGCGGTGTCGTTCAGCGCCTGCCAGGCGGTCAGCGCGGCCAGCGGCAGCGCGGCGGCCTGCTGGTGGGTGAGGGAGGCGGGCTTGCGGGCGAACTGCCGGGCCGGTGCCGTGACGTACTCCGCGTAACCGCCCGCCTGGGAGGGGAAGCGCGGCATGCCGAAGACCTCGTCGCCCGGCTGGAAGAGGGTCACGCCCGGTCCCACGGCCTCGACCGTGCCGGAGACGTCCCAGCCGGTCATCGGGGTCCCGCCCCAGGCGATCAGGGCGCCGGAGGCCCGGGTCTTCCAGTCGACCGGGTTGACGCCGGCGGCGTGGACGCGGACGAGGACCTCGCCCAGGCCGGGCTCGGGCTTGGCCAGCTCGACCTCGGTGAGCACCTCGGGACCGCCCCACTGGCTGACGACGACTGCACGCATTGCTTGCTCCTTGGAAAGAAAAACCCTGGTCGGGGGGGCCGCTCGTCCGGCGGCGTGACTTCAGCATGGGGCGGCGGGGACCCGTGTGGTGATGGCCGGATAGCCATGATGTGACAGAATCTGGCCATGGAGACCAGGCACCGCGTCGCCGTCCTCGCCCTGGAGGGCGTGCCCCCCTTCGAGCTCGGGATCCCCTCCCGGGTCTTCGGCAACGCCTACGGACCGGGCGGCCGCAAGCTCTACGAGGTGGTCGTGTGCACCGCCGACGGCCGTCCGGTCACGAGTGACGCGGGCTTCACCGTCGGCGTCACGGCCGGGCCCGAGGCCCTGGAGACCGCCGACACCGTGATCGTGCCGCCCACCCACGCCATGGACGAGCTGCTGGAGGGCGGCCCGCTGCCGGAGCACCTGAGCGCGGCCCTGGCCCGGATCAGGCCCGGCACCCGGCTGGTGTCCATCTGCACCGGCTCGCACGTGCTGGCCGCGGCCGGCCTGCTGGACGGACGGCCCGCCACCACGCACTGGGTGGACGCGGAGAGGTTCCGGCGGGCCTTCCCGCGCGTGAAGCTCGACGAGGACGTGCTGTTCGTCGACGACGGCGACCTGCTGACCTCCGCCGGGGTGGCCGCGGGCGTGGACCTCTGCCTGCACCTGATCCGCCACGACCACGGCAGTGCCGTCGCCAACCTCACCGCCCGGCTCTGCGTGGTGCCGCCCTGGCGCGACGGCGGCCAGGCCCAGTACATCGAGCGGCCGGTGCCCGAGCCGACCGTGGCCACCACCTCCGCGGCCCGCGCCTGGGCCATGGACCGGCTGGACACCCCGCTGACCCTCGCCGAGCTGGCCGCGCAGGCCGGGATGAGCCTGCGCACCTTCACCCGCCGGTTCCGCGACGAGGTGGGCATGACGCCGGTGCAGTGGCTCACCGCCCAGCGGCTGGAACTGGCCCGCCAGCTGCTGGAGACCAGCGACCTCCCGGTCGACCTGGTGGCCCACCGGTCCGGCTTCGGCTCGGGCAACTCCCTGCGGCAGCACATGCGGGCAGCCTTCGGCGTCTCGCCGATCGCCTACCGGCGCACCTTCCAGGCCAGGGAGGCGGTGGGGGTCTGAGCGGGCGCGGGCCGGCCGGGTGGGGCGCGCGGGTCGCCGTACCGGGCGCGCGGGGGTTCGTACCGGGCGTGCCGGGCCTCGTACCGGGCGGCACGGTGGCCCGTACGGGCGGGCCGGGCCCGTGGGTCAGCCTCCGCAGCCCCCGCAGCCGCCTCCGCAGCTGCTCCCGCAGCCCCCACCGCCGCCGTCCCCGCCCCCGCAGCCGCCCCCGCCGCCACCCGACGAGCCGTCCGCGGCGGCCGAGGTGTGCGCCACCGGCGTCTCGGAAGCGAACAGCGCCGAAAGGCCCCGCATCGTCACGAGGCCGGCCAGCGCCACCGCGGCCAGGGACAGCACGTCCGTGCTGACCCGCACCATCCCCGGGTCCGGCGTGACCGTGTGGATTCCGTACCGCTGCAGCCACAGCCGGCCCCGGTGCGTGGGATGGCTGCCCCGCAGCGGCGCGCTCATGGCCGCCACGACGGTCCCCGCCACCAGCAGCGTCGTGAAGGCCACCACGGGGAGCACCGCGGGGCGCCGCGACAGTGCCTCGTGCGTGACGGCCGCGATGCCCAGCAGCGCGGTCGCCACCAGCGCCGCGGCGTGCAGGCCGGCCGCGCTCCTGGCCGCCGGCAGGGCCTTCTGGTCCTGCGCCAGCCCTTGTGCCACCAGTCGGTCGGCCACCGCGGCCACCGCGGCCGACCGGGCCACGTCCCCGGTCACCCCGTGCAGGGCCCGGCCCGCCCTGCGGGTCGCGCTGCCCTTGCCGCGGCTGTCGACGGCCGCGCACTGCACCGGGTCGCCGGGCCGCGGATCGCTCGCGATCTCCAGCCATCGGGGGGCCGTCACGGTCACCCGGCCGGTCAGGAACAGGGCCCCGATCGCCGTCTCCGCGACCCGGGACGGTCCGCCCTTCAGGTAGGCGAACTCGTAGACGGTCGGAGGGCTTTCAGGGCGCGGCCGGGCCGGCTGCGGGTGGAGCCGGCGGTACGCCCTGAGGTGCCGCACGCACAGGACGGCCTGCAGGAGTGCGGCAACGGCGAAATAGGTGATCCACACAAGTACCCCCCGGTTACCGGCGCTTCACCTCGATTGTCGCCCCGCGGCGGACCGTCCAAACAAGACGATCGCGCCAGAGTGGCGTCACCTCAGTCGTCCCAACCGCCTAATCCGGCCACTCTGTTGAGCAATCTGATCGCTTACGCACATACTGCGTATGCCGGGGGGCCATTCCGTTCCCCCGTGAGATGACCTCATCATCCAGGGGGGATGACGTGCGCAGTCAACTCAACCGGGCGGGAGCGGCCTTCGTGGCCGCCGCCGCCACCGTGGCACTCGCGGCGGGGCTGACCACCCCGGCCGCCGCAGTGCCGGCCGGGGCCGGGGACCTCGCCGCCCCGAGCGGCGCCCCCGTCCAGGCGACCACCCGCATCGCGCTGCTGACCGGCGACAAGGTCGTCGTCGACGCCAAGGGCAAGCCCGTCGGCATCGAGCGCGCCAAGGGCCGCGAGCACGTGCCGGTTTCGGTGCAGCGGGTGAACGGTCACGTCCGCGTCGTGCCGTACGACGCACAGCGCCTGATCGACAGCGGGAAGCTGGACGCCCGGCTCTTCGACGTCACCGAGCTGAGCCGCCCCGAGTACCAGGCCGCCCGCCGCGCCGGCATCCGGCTGATCGTCCAGTACAACGGCACCGCCCCGGCGGCCAAGGGCCGGCTCCGCCAGGCCCCCGGCAGCGAGGTGCGCCGCACCTTCACCTCCCTCAACGCCGAGGCCGTCACCGCCCCGCAGCGCGGCGCGGCCGCCGTCTGGGAGGCCCTGACCGACCCGCAGGCCGGCACCGCGTACCGCACCACCGCCTCCGGCATCGCCAAGGTGTGGCTCGACGGCGTCCGCAAGGCCAGCCTCGACAAGAGCACCCGCCAGATCGGTGCCCCGGCCGCCTGGGCCGCCGGCTACGACGGCAAGGGCGTCAAGATCGCGGTGCTCGACACCGGTGTCGACGCCACCCACTCCGACCTCGCCGGACAGGTCGTCGCGGAGAAGAACTTCACCGCCGCCGCCGACGCCGGGGACCGCTTCGGCCACGGCACGCACGTCGCCTCCATCGCGGCCGGCACCGGCGCCGGCTCCGCCGGCAAGTTCAAGGGCGTCGCGCCCGGCGCGAAGCTGCTCAACGGCAAGGTCCTCGACGACAGCGGGTACGGCGACGACTCCGGCATCGTGGCCGGCATGGAGTGGGCGGCCGCGCAGGGCGCCGACGTCGTCAACCTCAGCCTCGGCGGCACCGACCAGCCCGGCATCGACCCGCTCGAAGCGGCCGTCAACAAGCTCAGCGCCGACAAGGGCATCCTGTTCGCCATCGCGGCCGGCAACGACGGCGCCCCGTCCAGCGTCGGCTCCCCGGGCAGCGCGGACGCCGCGCTCACCGTCGGCGCCGTCGACGACAAGGACCGCCTGGCCGGCTTCTCCAGCCAGGGCCCCCGCGTCGGCGACGGAGCGGTCAAGCCGGACGTCACCGCCCCCGGCGTCGACATCACCGCGGCCGCCGCGCCCGGCAGCGTCATCGACAAGGAGGTCGGCCAGAACCCCAAGGGCTACCTGACCATCTCCGGCACCTCCATGGCGACCCCGCACGTCGCGGGCGCCGCCGCGCTGCTCAAGCAGCAGCACCCGGAGTGGAAGGGCGCCGAGCTCAAGGGCGTGCTGACCGCCTCCACCAAGCCCGGCAAGTACACCCCGTTCCAGCAGGGCAGCGGCCGCATCGCCGTCGGCAGCGCCATCAAGCAGAACGTGATCGCCGAGCCCGTGTCGGTGAGCTTCGGCCGCCAGCAGTGGCCCCACACCGACGACAAGCCGGTCACCAAGAAGGTCACCTACCGCAACCTCGGCACCCAGCCCGTCACGCTGGACCTCAAGGCCACCGCGACCGGCCCCGACGGCAAGCCGGCCCCCGCGGGCTTCTTCGCCCTCGGCGCCCGGCAGGTCACTGTCCCCGCGGGCGGCACCGCCTCCGTCGACCTCACCGCGGACACGCGGATCGGCGGCACCCTGGACGGCTCGTACTCCGCGTACGTCGTCGCGACCGGCGGCGGCACCACCGTGCGCACGGCCGCGGCCGTGGACCGCGAAGTCGAGTCGTACGACGTGAAGTTCAAGCACCTGGCGCGGGACGGCAAGCCCGCCAAGGACTTCAACACCATGCTGGCCGGCACCTCGGGCCTCGGGCAGGACCTCTTCCTGAACCTGTTCGACCCCTCCGGCACCTCCGAGGTCCGCCTGCCCAAGGGCGACTACATCCTCAGCAGCTCCTTCGTGCACGACCCGCGCGACTTCACGAAGGGCGTCAGCTGGGTCGCCCAGCCCGTCCTGAAGGTCGGGAAGAACGGCACCGTCACGATCGACGCCCGCACCACGAAGCCGGTCGACATCACGGTCCCGTCCGCCATCGCGACCAGCGAGTTCGCCGCCCCCGGCTTCGAGGTGTCCGCCGGCGACTCCGGCTGGGGCTTCGGCTGGTGGCTCGACTCGTACAAGGGCTTCCGCACCGCACACCGCGGCGGCGCCGTCCCCGCGGGCACCACGGTCGTCCAGACCTGGGACTCCCACTGGACCGAGGGCCCGACGACCGAGTACCACATGACGGTCGGCGGCAAGGTCAAGCGCCTGGCCAACGGCTTCACCCGGCACGTCAAGGCCTCCGAGCTCGCCACGGTGAAGGTCGCCCAGGGCACCTCGCTGCCCGGCAAGCAGGGCGCGCTCAGCGCCTTCGGCACGCTGCCCGGCAGCTCCGGCTCCACCTCCATCTCCATCCCGCGCCGCCTGCCGGCCACCGCCACCCTGCGCCTCGCCGTCATCGGCGACGTCAAGTGGGAGGTCGACTTCGACCAGCTGGGCGGCCGTGACGAGCAGGGCTTCCCGATCCGCGAGGGCGGCTGGTGGGGCACGCAGAAGGCATACAAGGCGGGCAAGACCTACCGCGAGACCTTCAACACCGGCGTCTTCGGCCCGAGCGTCAGCGACGAGACCGGCATCTACCGCGACGGCAACCACCTGATGGGCTACTTCCCGCTGCTGACCGACGGCGCCGGCCACCAGGGCGACACCGCGTTCACCAAGGGCTCCACGGTCCTGCTGCGCGACGGCAAGGAGATCGTCCGCACCAAGACGCCGTTCGGCTACGCGGAGCCGTTCGAGCTGCCCGCCGGCAGCGCGGACTACCGCCTGACCACCACGCTGGACCGCGGCCAGGCCATCGCCCGCACCACCAGCAGGGTCGAGGCCTCCTGGACCTTCCGGTCCAAGAAGACCGCGGAGTTCACCAAGCTGCCGGCCTCGGTGGTCCGCTTCACCCCGGAGCTGGCGCTCGACAGCACCGCCCCGGCCGGCCGCACCCTCCGGGTGCCGGTCACCGTCCAGGGCAGCGCCAAGGGCTCGAACCTCAAGTCCCTGGCCGTGTACGTCAGCTTCGACAACGGCACCACCTGGAAGAAGCTGACCGTCAAGGACGGCGCGGTCAGCGTCCGGAACCCGGCGAAGGGCAAGGCGGTCTCGCTGCGCGCCGTCGTCACCGACAAGCAGGGCAACACCGCCGAGGTGAAGGTCTTCCGGGCGTACACCACCCGGTAAGTCCCCACCCGCGGAACGACGGTGGCCCGCCGGAGCGTCTCGACGCCCCGGCGGGCCACCGGTTCGTTTCCGGTGCTGCCGCTAGCGGCCGATCGCCCAGCCGAAGGGGCTGCCGCCGGGGGTGGACCCGAAGGTGGCCGCCCTGAGGGACAGCCCGCCGGTCGTGCCGACCCCGGTGGCCGTGCCGCGCAGCACGTTGACGACGCCGTCGCCGTAGTAGGGCCACTCGGCGGCGCTGTTGTCCTCGCCGTGCGAGGACACCGTCAGCTCGGCCTTCCCGTCCTTGGTGAAGTCCATCAGCGACACGGCCGAGCCGAACTGGTCCCGCGCCTCGGTGGTGCCCGGGACGCCCGTGGAGTTCTGGGTCAGCACCACACCGCCGGTGGCGGTGACGATCCCGGTCGCGCTGCCACGCAGCACGGTGACCGAACCGCCGTCCACCGCGGTGCCGTTGTCCTCCCGCCCGGCCCCGACGGCCAGGTCGAGGTGGCCGTCGCCGTCGAGGTCGCCCAGCGCGACGGAGGTGCCGAAGCCGTCGCCGTCCTCCGCGGTCCCGGGCACACCGGCGGTGGCCTGGGTGATGACTCGGTCGGGCTCGTCGGCGATGCCGCCGGTACGGCCCTTCCAGATCGCCACGTCGCCGCCGGGCGCGTACCAGGCTGCGTTCCGGCGGCCGACGACGATCTCCGCCCTGCCGTCCTTGTCGAGGTCGCCCACGACGGCGTCGGAGCCGCCCTCACCGGGGGACTCGGGCCACCACGCGGAGCTGTCGGACAGCTTCCCGCCGTGGAAGACGCCGAGCATCGGCACGTCGCCCAGGCTGCCGAACTGCGCCACCACCTCGTCGCGCCCGTCGCCGTCCACGTCGCCGGCAGCCAGCCCGTACACGCCGAAGGTCGTGTAGTCGGCCGTCCGCGTCAGGGTGGTGCCGCCCTTGGTGACCGTGAAGCGGCGCAGACCGCCCTCCGGGTAGAGCCGGTACTCGCTGGCGACGACCTCCGGGCGGCCGTTGCCGTCCATGTCGGCCGCGGTGACCGCGAGGCCCAACTGCTTGGTCGTGCCCATGATCCGCGCCGCCTTCACCAGGCCCGCAGGGCTGCCGTACAGCACGGTCACCGAACCGGGGGCCTGGCTGACGGCCACCGTGCCCGTCCGGTCGTACGGAGCACCCACCGCCAGGTCGGAGAACCCGTCGGCGTTGAAGTCACCGGTCGCCAGCGAGTAGCCGAACCAGTCCTCGTTCCCCGGATCGCCCGGCACGCCCTCCGTCGCCTGGCTGATCACCTTGCGCTGGGCCGTGACCGGACCGTTCGCGCCGCCCGGCACGACGGCCACGTAGCCCGCGCCCGACTTGGCGCCGACCGTCGCCGCGGGGGCAGCGATGACCAGGTCGTTGTACCCGTCCCCGTTGAAATCGGCCTCGTGCACCCCCGACGCACTCGCCGCCGCGGCGGGCCCCGCCGTCACCACGGAACCGGCCACCGCCGCCACCGCGACCGCCAGTGCCGCCCATTCCCGGCGCATCCTCATGAATCCTCCCCTGAGCCGTGCTCCCGCCCCCGCGGAGCGGGCCCACGGACTTTAGGCCACTCCCGCCCCACCGGACCCACCGGGTCCGGTCCACGCGTACGACGCCGCGCCCCCGAATGCGAGCATGTCCGGTATGGCTACTCACCTGATCACCGGTGCCGGCTCGGGCATCGGCGCGTGCGTCGCGCGCCGGCTCCACGAGCGCGGCGACGACCTCGTGCTGCTCGCCCGCGACGCCGCCCGCGGCAAGGAGCTCACCGCCCGTTACCCCGGCTCCCGCGCGCTCGTCGGCGACCTCGCCGACCCCGACCGGCTCTCCTGGGCCTTCTCCCACCAGGCCCTGCCCGACCGCCTCGACTCCCTGCTGCACGTCGCCGGCATCGTCGACCTCGGCCCGGTCGCCGAGCTGCGCCCGAAGACCTGGCACCAGCAGCTCAACGTCAACCTGATCGCCCCCGCGGAGGTCACCAGGCTGCTGCTGCCCACCCTGCGCGCCTCCCAGGGCCAGGTGGTCTTCGTGAACTCCGGCGCCGGGCTCAACGCCCACGCCGACTGGAGTGCGTACGCCGCTTCCAAGCACGGCCTCAAGGCCCTCGCCGACTCGCTCCGCCAGGAGGAGAAGGCCCACGGGATCCGGGTCACCTCCGTCTACCCCGGCCGCACCGCCAGCCCCATGCAGGCCAAGGTGCACTCGCAGGAGGGCAAGGAGTACGACCCCGCCCGCTGGATCGACCCCGAGTCCGTGGCGACCACCATCCTGATGGCGATCGACCTCCCGCGCGACGCAGAGGTCAACGACCTCTCCGTGCGGCCCGGCCGATGACCGGGTACGGGGGAGGCGCCACCGGCGTCGGGTCGCTGCCCGGCGGGGACGCCCGCGAGGCCGCGAAGACCGTCACCGGCACCTTCGAGGAGTTCGCGTACCTGCCCGAGCTGCCCGCCCGCGGGCCCGGCGCCGACATGATCGGCCGCTCCCTCGGGCTGCTGGTCGACCTGTACGCCCACGTGGAGCCCAGCGGCTGGCGGGTCAGCGACCGGCCCGGCCGCGACACCAAGCGGGCCAGGTCCTGGCTCGGGGAGGACCTCGACGCGCTGGAGGAGTTCACCCAGGGGTACGAGGGGAAGCTCAAGGTCCAGGCCGTGGGCCCGTGGACGCTCGCCGCCGCCCTGGAGCTGCGCACCGGCGAGGCCCTGCTCCAGGACCCCGGCGCCTGCCGCGACCTCGCCGGGTCCCTGGCCGAGGGGCTGCGGAACCACCTGGCCGACCTGCGCAGGCGGGTGCCCGGCGCCGAGATCGTGCTCCAGTTCGACGAACCCTCGCTGACGGCCGTGCTGCGCGGGCAGGTGAAGACCGCCAGCGGCTACCGCACGTACCGGGCCGTGGACCGGCAGGTCGTCGAGGGCGCCCTGCGCGACCTCCTCGCCGTCCACGCGGGAGAGTCGGTCGTGCACTCCTGCGCGCCCGGCGTGCCCTTCGCGCTGCTGCGGCGGGCCGGGGCCACGGGCGTGTCGTTCGATTTCTCGCTGCTCACCGAGCGCGAGGATGACGCCATCGGGGAGGCCGTCGAAGGCGGCACGAAACTCTTCGCCGGAGTGGTGCCGGGCACCGACACCGCGTTGTCCGACCCTGCCGGTAGCGTCATGGGGGTCAGGAAGCTTTGGCGCAGGCTGGGGCTGGCCCCGGGGACTCTGGCGGAGTCCGTCGTGGTCACTCCGTCGTGCGGTCTCGCGGGCGCTTCGCCCGGCTACGCCCGCGCGGCCATGGCGCACTGCGTCAGGGCGGCGAGATCCCTCGCCGACAACCCTGAGTGATCGATACGGGAGGACCAGGGGCATGGCAGCCGAACAGCAGGACACGGTACCGGCGGAGGTGCGCGAGCAGCACCAGCTGCTGGCCGAGCAGGTCGAGGAGCACCGCTTCCGGTACTACGTGAAGGACCAGCCGGTCGTCAGCGACGCGGAGTTCGACCGGCTGCTGCGCTCCCTGGAGGCCCTGGAGGAGCAGTACCCCGAGCTGCGCACGCCCGATTCGCCCACGCAGAAGGTGGCGGGGGCGTACGAGACGGAGTTCACCGCGGTCGAGCACCGCGAGCGGATGCTCTCGCTGGACAACGCCTTCGACGACGAGGAGCTGTCCGCCTGGGCCGAGCGCGTCGCCCGGGACGTCGGCACCCCGGACTACCACTACCTCTGCGAGCTCAAGGTCGACGGCCTCGCCGTGAACCTCACGTACGAGCACGGGCGGCTGACCCGCGCGGCCACCCGCGGCGACGGCCGCACCGGCGAGGACATCACGCCGAACGTGCGGACCATCGCCGAGATCCCGGACCGCCTCAAGGGCGACCGGATCCCGGCCGTGGTGGAGATCCGCGGCGAGGTCTACTTCCCGATGGAGAAGTTCGAGGAGCTCAACGCCCGGCTGGTCGAGGCCGGCGACAAGCCCTTCGCCAACCCGCGGAACGCGGCGGCCGGTTCGCTGCGCCAGAAGGACCCCAAGGTCACCGCCACCCGCCCGCTGCACATGGTGGTGCACGGCATCGGCGCGCGCGACGGCTTCGAGATCGACTGCCTGTCGCACGCGTACGAGCTGCTGCACGAGTGGGGCCTGCCCACCGCCCGGCACAACAAGGTCGTCGGCTCGCTCGCCGAAGTGCGCGAGTTCATCGCCTACTTCGGGGAGAACCGCCACTCCGTCGAGCACGAGATCGACGGAGTGGTCGTCAAGCTCGACGAGATCCCGCTGCAGGGCCGCCTGGGCACCACCTCGCGCGCCCCGCGCTGGGCCATCGCGTGGAAGTACCCGCCGGAGGAGGTCAACACCAAGCTGGTCGACATCCGGGTCGGTGTCGGCCGGACCGGGCGCGTCACGCCGTACGCCGTGGTCGAGCCGGTGACCGTGGCCGGCTCCGAGGTGGAGTTCGCCACGCTGCACAACCAGGACGTGGTCAAGGCCAAGGGCGTGCTCATCGGCGACACGGTGGTGCTGCGCAAGGCCGGTGACGTGATCCCCGAGATCCTCGGGCCGGTCACCGACCTGCGGGACGGCACCGAGCGCGAGTTCGTGATGCCGGCCCGGTGTCCGGAGTGCGACACGGAGCTGCGCCCGATGAAGGAGGGGGACATCGACCTGCGCTGCCCGAACTCCCGCTCCTGCCCCGCCCAGCTGCGCGAACGCCTGTTCTACCTCGCCGGGCGGAAGTGCCTGGACATCGAGAACTTCGGGTACGTGGCGGCCGTGGCCCTCACCCAGCCGCTGGAGCCCTCGGAGCCGCCGCTGCGCGACGAGGGCGACCTGTTCGACCTGACGGTCGAACAGCTGCTGCCCATCAAGTCGTACGTGCTCGACCCCGACACCGGACTGCCCAAGCGCGACCCCAAGACCGGCGAGGAGAAGGTGGTCACCTTCTTCGCCAACCAGAAGGGCGAGCCGAAGACCAACACCCTGGCGATGCTGGCCAACATCCAGGCCGCCAAGGAGCGCCCGCTGGCCCGGATCATCACCGGGCTGTCCATCCGTCACGTCGGCCCGGTGGCCGCCGAGGCGCTGGCCCGCGAGTTCCGGTCGATCGAGCGCATCGAGCAGGCGGGCGAGGAGGAGCTGGCCGCGGTCGAGGGCGTCGGCCCGACCATCGCCGCCTCGCTCAAGCAGTGGTTCGAGGAGGAGTGGCACCGCGAGATCCTGCGCAAGTGGCGCGCCGCGGGCGTCCGGATGGAGGACGAGGGCGCCGGCGAGGACGAGGGCCCCCGCCCGCTGGAGGGCCTCACGGTGGTCGTGACGGGCACCCTGGCCTCGTACACCCGGGACGGCGCCAAGGAGGCGCTGCAGAGCCGCGGGGCCAAGGTGACCGGCTCCGTCTCGAAGAAGACCTCCTTCGTGGTGGTCGGCGAGAACCCCGGTTCGAAGTACGAGAAGGCGATGCAGGTGAAGGTGCCGGTGCTCGACGAGGCGGGCTTCGCCATCCTTCTGGAGCAGGGCGCCGACGCCGCGCGCGAGGCGGCTCTTCCGGTTGAGGGGGAATAGGGAGAAGAGCGGAGGAGCGGGGTAGGTAAAGGGGGGAACCGGAGGAAGCGGAGGGGTGGTCAGCCGGCGGTGGCCTGTCGGATCATCGGATGGGTGACAGGGGGGTGCTGGTCCAATCTCACCCGTTCGGCGGATACCGTACTGATGAGGATGGCTGGGGCGCATTCGGGCAACCGCCGCCGACCGCTGCCCCTGGGAGCTTCCTGCGGCCTACTGTTGAGGGGTGCGCCTGTCGTGCACGGCTGCGTGGTGCAATTCCAGCCGTGATGGCATGACATCGGGACATCCCCCAGCTGCCGCTGGGAGGTGCCCCCAGGCATCGGCATCGCCGGCTGTGAGAGGGACGGGCATGAAACCCACCGAAAGCGCCGACCCGTCACCAGAATTCGGCGGGGACCTGATCCCGTCAGGACGGGCGGCCAGGTTCGGTGTCCTGGGCTCCAGGACACCGGAGACCCATCCGCTGGAGACGGGGGACGGGCGGCGCAAGGCGCTGCCCGTCGCCGTGGTGACGGCCGCCGCCCTGGTGCTCGCGGCCGGCATCGTGCTGGGCATCGGCGACGGCCAGGCGCTCTTCCCGGGCGGCACGGTGGGCTGGTGCCTGGCCCTGCTGACCGGAATCATCGTCGGCCACCTCGTCGCCCTCGGCCGCGACCGCTGGTGGGGCGGCACCGGTTCCGGCGCCGCCCTCACCCTCGGCGTCCTGCTGCTCTACGGCTGGGTGCCGGCCGGACTGGTCAGCCTCGCGGTGGTCTCGCTGGTCGGGGCCGCCCGCAGGCACCGCTGGCGACAGGGCCTGCTGCACGGCTCGGTGGACGTGCTCGGCATCGGCGCGGGCGCCCTGGTGCTCGCCGCCTTCGGCGAGTCCCCGACCGTCGAGGACCCCTGGCTCCCCGCCTTCTGGGACGCCGCCGCCGTCCCCGAGGTGACCCTCGTCGCCATCGCGTACCTGCTGGTGACCCGGGTGCTGCTGTGGTTCGCGCTGACCCCCCGCGGCGGCGGGCTGCCGACGGTGGCCCGGACCGCGATGGTCCGTCAGGGGCTGGTCGCCATCGCCCTGCTGGGGATCGCCCCGCTCATCTGCGTGGTGGCCACCAGCCTGCCGGTGCTGCTGCCGCTGTTCGCCGTACCGCTCATCGCCCTCGACTCCACGCTGTGGATCGCCCGGGCGCGGGCCGAGGAGCAGCTGCGCGACCCGCTCACCGGCCTGCCCAACCGGCAGTGGCTGCTGGAGCGCGCCTGGTCGGCGCTGGACGAGGCTGAACGTATCGGCACCCGGTCCGCTCTTGTGCTGATCGACCTGGACCGGTTCCGGGCGGTCAACGACACGCTGGGGCACCTGGCGGGCGACCGGCTGCTGCTCCAGATCGCCGAACGCCTCCAGAAGGCCCTGCCGGGCCAGGCCGAGGCCGCCCGGCTGGGCGGCGACGAGTTCGCGGTGCTCCTGCCCGTCGCCGACTCCACCACCAGCGCCCAGCGCGTCGCCCGTCACCTGGTCGCCGAGCTGTCCTCGCCGCTCGACCTCGACGGACTCACCCTGGTCCTGGAGGCCAGCGCCGGCCTCGCGGTCTTCCCCGACCACGCGCTCGACGCCGAGGGCCTCCTCCGGCGCGCCGACGTGGCGATGTACCAGGCCAAGCGGGACCGCACCGGCGTCGAGGTGTACGAGTCCAAGCGCGACAGCAACACCCCCGACCGGCTGGGCCTGCTCGGCGACCTCCGCCGCGCCCTCGACGCCGGCGAGGTCGAGCTGCACTACCAGCCCAAGGTGCGCTTCGACGGCCAGGTCGCCGGGCTGGAGGCGCTGGTCCGCTGGGTGCACCCGGAGCGCGGCCGGGTCCCCCCGGACGAGTTCATCGCCATCGCCGAGACCTCCGGCCTGATGCCCCACCTCACCGAGTACGTGCTGGAGACCGCCCTCGCCCAGGTCGCCCGGTGGCGGGCCCAGGGCCTGAAGGTGCCGGTCGCGGTCAACGTCTCGCCCCGGGACGTGCACACCCCCGGCTTCGCCGGTGCGGTCGCCGCGCGGCTGGCCCGCCACGGGGTGCCCGCCGGCTCCCTCCAGCTGGAGATAACGGAGCACGTGCTGCTGGAGGACCCGCAGCGGGCCGCCGACACCATGGCGGGGCTCACCGGCCACGGCGTGAAGATGTCCCTCGACGACTTCGGCACCGGTTACTCCTCGCTGGTCCACCTGCGCCGCCTGCCGGTCAGCGAGCTGAAGATCGACCGGTCGTTCGTGGCCCGGCTGGCCGTGGACGCCCAGGACGCCGAGATCGTCCGCTGCACCGTCGACCTCGCCCACTCGCTGGGCCTGCTCGTGGTGGCCGAGGGCGTCGAGGACGACGAGACCTGGGAGCGGCTGCGCGACCTGGGCTGCGACGCGGTCCAGGGCTGGCTCGTCGCCGCCGCCATGCCGCCCGCCGAGGCCACCGCCTGGCTGCTGGCCCGCGGGGAACACGGCTGGCGCCGGCCGGCCGACATCACGGCGGAGCTGGCGGCTTCGGAGATCCAGGGGCCGTAGGGGGCGTAGGGGGGTGCGGGGGAGTGCGGGCCCCGCCCCACTCGGCCTCGGCGCGGTCTCCACGCGGTGCGGCTTCGGGCGCGGGCGGTACCGGGCGGTAGGGGTGTCATCCGGCTCGGTTAGGATCCAGCCACTTCGCATGAAGTTCGAACCGGGGGGCTCCACTTGAACATGCATTCGCTTCGTCGTGCCTGCGTACTCGCGCTCGGGCCGGCCCTGGTCCTCGGTGCCGGCGTACCCGCCGCGCTCGCCGGACCCGTCGCCGTGGCCACCGACGCCGTCCAGCCGGGCGTCTGGGGGAGCGCTGCCGAGGTCGCCGCGGCCGGTGAGGAGGCCGTCGGACTGCACACCCGGGCCGACGGCGCCCTGATCGGGCTGCGGGGCCGGGCGACCGACCCGGCCGGTACGGTCGGCGGGGTCCGCACCCTCACCGTCATGCTGCGGCCCGCGGGCGGCACCGCCTGGGTCACCCGGCAGCTGACCACCAACGCCTACGCCGCGCTCGTCTCTCTCAGCCCGCAGGGCGACGGCTCCTTCGTCGCCTCCTGGCTGGAGCCGCAGGACGGCGGTCAGTACCTGCTCAAGGCGGCCACCCTGGCCCCGGGCGCCACCACCTGGTCCGCCGTGACCACGGTGACCACCCTCGGCTCGTACGTCATCGCGCCCCGCGTGTTCGGCAGCGCCACCGGACGGCTCGTCGCCGTCTGGGGCGAGGAGCCCCAGAACGGCAGCATCCAGCTGCGCATCACCGAGCGTGCCACGCCCGGCGGCGACTGGTCCCAGCCCCGGATCTTCGACAGCGTGAAGGACACCGGGGACGGCGAGTTCGGCGGCGAGTGGTACCTCACCGGCCTCTCCGGCGCCGTCGACAAGGACGGCAACGCCGCCGTCGTGTGGAACCTCGACGACATGCAGCGTGACGCGCCCCCCGCCGGGTCCCCGAAGGACTCGGTTCCCGCCGCGGGCGCCGCCGCCCCCGGTACGGAGGTCATCCCGATCGAGTACCACTCCCGGATCATGGAGCTCCCGGCGGGCACCTCCGAATGGGGCCAGGCGAAGGAGGCGGCCCCGCTCGTCGGCACCGGCCCCGGCTGGCTCCGCCTGGACGCCCACCCGGCCGGCGGCTTCACCCTCGTGTGGAACCACATCGGGTACTACGAGGCCGACCACGCCATCCGGTACTCCCGCAAGCCGGCCCCCGGCGCCGACTGGACCGCGCCCGAGGTCACCTCCTTCACCGGCACCAACGCCCCGCGCACGCTGCCCCGCCCCCTCGTGGGCCCGAACGGCGACGTCACGCTGGTCGCCGCCTCGTACGACGCCAAGCGGGTGCTCTCGACGACCCGCGACGCCGCCACCGGCACCTGGTCGCTCGCCCAGGCCGACGACCGCTACCCGTACGGGGGCGTGGTCGGCGCGGCCGTCGGCGCGGACGGCACCGTGCACGCCGGCTGGACCGTCTACCGCAGCAAGGGCTCGTACAGCTACGTGCACGCCTTCCGCACCCGCGACGGCTGGTCCGCGCCCAAGGCGCTGACGACCACCCCGGCCGCCCAGTACGCCAACGTGGTCACCGGCGTCCTCACCGTCTCCGGCAGCCGGCCGGCCGCCCTCTGGAGCTCCTACAGCAGCCCCCTGTACGCCGCCTCCGGCACCACCCGCCCCACCCCCCGCTTCCGGGACTTCTCCGACGACCGCAAGGCCGACGTGCTGTCCCTGACGGGTGACACCCTCACCCGGTACGAGGGCGACGGCGCGGGGCACCTCACCAAGGGCTCCCTCCACACCGGCTCGGTCACCACCGGCTGGGCCGCCGGCACCCGCTTCACCGCCTTCGGCGACCTGAACGGCGACCGGCTCAACGACGTCCTGGCCGTGCTGCCCGGCGGCGAGGCCCGGATGTACCGCACCCCGGCCGGCCGCCTCCCCGCGCCCACGTCCCCGTACACGAAGGCCGGCGCCGACTGGCGCGGGTACGACGTGCTCACCGCCCCCGGCGACCTCACCGGCGACGGCCGGGCCGACCTGCTGGCCCGAGAGAAGGCCACCGGGAACCTGTGGCTGCTCGCGGGCAACGGCAGCGCCGGCTTCGCCTCGCGCGTGAAGATCGGGCCCGGCTGGAACGCGTACACCAAGGTCGTCGGCGCCGGTGACCTGAACGGGGACGGGCACGGCGACGTGCTCGCCCGCGACGCCCACGGCGAGCTGTGGCGCTACTACGGCACCGGCACCGGCAAGCTCGGCACGCGCGCGCTGGTCTTCCGGGACTGGGGCTCGACGTACAAGCAGGTCATCGGGGCCGGCGACCTCAACGGCGACGGCCGGGCCGACCTCTTCTCGAAGGACTCCGCGGGCGTCGGCTGGCTCAACCCCGGCACCGGCCGCGGCACCTTCGGCAACCGTGTCAAGGTCTCCTCGACCTGGGCCACCCGCACGATCTCCTGACGCCGGGAACGGGCCCGTTCCGCCTTCCGGGGCGGGCCCGCGGCGGTCTCCCGCGGGTGCCGTGACCCCCGGCCGCGCCAAACCGTTTCGTGGCCGGGGGGCCGGGCCCCATAGGATTGGGCCCGAAACTACACACTCACCACCCTCAGAGGATCGCTGCATGCCTGGCATCACGCGCGAGGAGGTCGCCCACCTCGCTCGGCTGGCGCGTCTGGAGCTGTCCGGCGACGAGCTGGACCACTTCGCCGGTCAGCTGGACGACATCATCGGCGCGGTCGCCCGCGTCGCCGAGGTCGCCGACCAAGACGTACCCCCGACCTCCCACCCGCTGCCGCTGACGAACGTCATGCGCGCGGACGAGGTCCGTCCGTCGCTCACCCCCGAGCAGGCGCTTTCCGGCGCTCCCGCCCAGGAGCAGCAGCGTTTCAAGGTGCCGCAGATCCTGGGGGAGGACTAAGACCATGACGGACAGCAACATCATCAAGCTCACGGCCGCCGAGATCGCCGCGAAGATCGCCTCCGGCGAGCTGACCGCGGTGGAGGTCACCGAGGCCCACCTCGCCCGCATCGAGGCCGTCGACGAGAAGGTCCACGCCTTCCTGCACGTCGACCGCGAGGGCGCCCTCGCGCAGGCCCGCGCCGTGGACGAGAAGCGCGCCAAGGGCGAGAAGCTGGGCCCGCTGGCCGGCGTCCCGCTCGCGCTCAAGGACATCTTCACCACGAAGGGCGTCCCCACCACCGTCGGCTCCAAGATCCTCGAAGGCTGGATCCCGCCGTACGACGCCACCCTGACGCGCAAGCTGAAGGAGGCCGACGTCGTCATCCTCGGCAAGACCAACATGGACGAGTTCGCCATGGGGTCCTCCACCGAGAACAGCGCGTACGGCCCGACCGGCAACCCGTGGGACCTCACCCGCATCCCCGGCGGCTCCGGCGGCGGCTCCTCCGCCGCGCTGGCGTCGTACGAGGCCCCGCTCGCCATCGGCACCGACACCGGCGGCTCCATCCGCCAGCCCGCGGCCGTCACCGCGACCGTCGGCGTGAAGCCGACCTACGGCGGCGTCTCCCGCTACGGCATGGTGGCGTTCTCCAGCTCCCTCGACCAGGGCGGCCCCTGTGCCCGTACGGTCCTCGACGCGGCCCTGCTGCACGAGGTCATCGCCGGCCACGACCCGCTCGACTCGACCTCCATCGACGCCCCGGTCCCGCCGGTCGTCGAGGCGGCCCGCAACGGCTCGGTCGCCGGCATGCGCGTCGGCGTCGTCAAGCAGTTCGCCGGTGAGGGCTACCAGGCCGGCGTCGTCCAGCGGTTCAACGAGTCGGTGGAGCTGCTCAAGGAGCTCGGCGCCGAGATCGTGGAGCTGGACTGCCCGTCGTTCGACCTGGCGCTCGCCGCGTACTACCTGATCGCGCCGTCCGAGTGCTCCTCGAACCTCGCCCGCTTCGACGCCATGCGCTACGGCCTGCGCGTCGGCGACGACGGCACCAAGTCCGCCGAGGAGGTCACGGCCCTCACCCGCGAGGCCGGCTTCGGCCCCGAGGTCAAGCGCCGGATCATGCTCGGCACGTACGCGCTCAGCTCCGGCTACTACGACGCGTACTACGGCTCGGCCCAGAAGGTCCGCACGCTCATCACGAAGGACTTCGAGAAGGCCTTCGAGCAGGTCGACGTGATCGTCTCCCCGACGACCCCGACCACCGCCTTCCCGATCGGCGAGCGCGCCGACGACCCGATGGCGATGTACCTCGCGGACCTGTGCACCATCCCGACCAACCTGGCCGGCAACGCCGCCATGTCGCTGCCCTGCGGCCTGGCGCCGGAGGACGGTCTGCCGGTCGGTCTGCAGATCATCGCCCCGGCGATGAAGGACGACCGCCTGTACAAGGTCGGTGCCGCCGTCGAGGCCGCCTTCGTCGAGCGCTGGGGTCACCCGCTGCTTGAGGAGGCACCGTCGCTGTGAGCAACGCACTGACCAAGGCCAAGGGCTTCAAGAAGTCCAAGTCCGGCACCTACCTGTCCATCGGCACCACCGCCTTCGGTGCGATCGGCGTCGTGAAGCAGGTCAAGAAGGCCCGCCTGGAGAACGACACGCTCAAGCTGGTCGACGCCGTGGTGTCCGCCGCCGCCATCGTGACCGGCCTCGCGATCCTGTACCGCGAGCTGCGGCGCCTCGGCGACGACGACGTTCTGCTGGGCTGAGAGGGAAAGTTTCACCGTGACCGTCACCGAACTCCTGTCGTACGAGGCCGCGCTGGGCGCGTACGACCCCGTCATGGGTCTTGAGGTCCACGTCGAGCTCGGCACCAGGACCAAGATGTTCTGCGGCTGCTCGACCGAGCTGGGCGCCGAGCCCAACTCGCAGACCTGCCCCACCTGCCTCGGCCTGCCCGGCTCGCTCCCGGTCGTCAACGCGATCGGCGTCGAGTCCGCCATCAAGATCGGCCTCGCGCTGAACTGCGAGATCGCCGAGTGGTGCCGCTTCGCCCGGAAGAACTACTTCTATCCGGACATGCCGAAGAACTTCCAGACCTCCCAGTACGACGAGCCGATCGCCTTCAACGGCTACCTGGACGTCCAGCTGGAGGACGGCGAGGTCTTCCGCGTCGAGATCGAGCGCGCCCACATGGAGGAGGACACCGGCAAGTCCACCCACGTGGGCGGCGCGACGGGCCGCATCCACGGCGCCTCGCACTCGCTCCTGGACTACAACCGCGCCGGCATCCCGCTCATCGAGATCGTCACCAAGCCGATCGTCGGTGCCGGCGAGCGCGCCCCCGAGGTCGCCAAGGCGTACGTCGCCGAGCTGCGCGAGCTCATCAAGGCGCTCGGCGTCTCCGAGGCCCGCATGGAGATGGGCCAGATGCGCTGCGACGTGAACCTCTCCCTGATGCCGAAGGGCACGGAGAAGTTCGGCACGCGGAGCGAGACGAAGAACGTCAACTCGCTGCGCAGCGTGGAGCGGGCCGCCCGCTTCGAGATCATGCGCCACGCGGCCGTCCTCCAGTCCGGCGGGACGATCATCCA
Organism: Streptomyces sp. NPDC101132; assembly: GCF_044759225.1. Lineage (NCBI taxonomy): Bacteria > Bacillati > Actinomycetota > Actinomycetes > Kitasatosporales > Streptomycetaceae > Streptomyces > Streptomyces sp. NPDC101132. The sequence continues at coordinate 175,346 of NZ_JBIVYX010000004.1, read as the reverse complement.
GGAGACCCGCCACTTCCACGAGGACGACGGCTCCACGACGTCCGGCCGCGTGAAGGAAGAGGCGGAGGACTACCGCTACTTCCCCGAGCCGGACCTGGTGCCGGTCGCGCCGAGCCGTGAGTGGGTCGAGGAGCTCCGGGCCACCCTGCCCGAGCTGCCGCGCGTCCGCCGCAACCGGCTCCGCGAGGAGTGGGGCATCGGCGAGTTCGACATGCAGTCGATCCTCAACGCCGGTGCGGTCGACCTGATCGTCGCGACGATCGAGGCCGGTGCCGACTCGGCGTCCGCCCGCAAGTGGTGGATGGGCGAGCTGGCGCGCAACGCGAACGAGACGGGCAAGGGCCTGGACGAGCTGGGCGTCGCCCCGGCCGACGTGGCCCGGGTCTCGGCCCTGGTCGCCGAGGGCTCGCTCAACGACAAGCTGGCCCGCCAGGTCATCGAGGGCCTGCTGGCCGGCGAGGGCACGCCGGACGAGGTCGTCGAGAAGCGCGGCCTGAAGGTCGTCTCCGACGACGGCGCCCTGGGTGCCGCGGTGGACGAGGCCATCGCCGGCAACGCGGCCATCGCGGACAAGATCCGCGGCGGCAAGGTCGCCGCGGTCGGCGCCCTGGTCGGCGCGGTCATGAAGACCACCCGCGGCCAGGCCGACGCGGCCCGCGTGAAGGAACTGATCCTGGAAAAGCTGGGCGTCGAGGCCTGACGCCCACGTCCTGGCCCAGCTTGGCGACAGGCGCCCCGTACCGGTCCCGGTGACCGGCACGGGGCGCCTGCGCGTTCGGGGACGGTCTCGGGGAGGTGGCTGGCCGGGGTCGGGGTGTGGTCGGGGCGGGGGCGGGGGCGGGGGCGGTGCCGGTGCGCGGGCAGGGGCGCGGTATCCCCTGAACCGGCGTCACGGAACTGAGCCCATCCGGGGCCGTCCGCCGACCGAGGGTTTCCGGGGCGGGGCGCCCTGTCAAGGGCGCTCCTTCGTCGCGTCGCCTGCGGCGATTCCACTTCGTTCCACCCTTGACAGAACACCCCGCCCCGGAAGCAAAGACCCTCGGCGGACAACCCCGAAGGAACGGCCAGGGGGACACTTCATGCCTTCCGGTACCGGGTGCCCGGCCCCGCACAGGGGGGCCGGTTCGCCCCACGGGGCGGACGCGTCCCCGTCCGTAGGCCCCCAGCCCGTCTCAGCGGCCTCCGGGCCGTCTGTGCTCCTTCACAAGCCGCCACAGATCGCTACGCGCTCCTGCCCCACGGCGACAGACGGCCGTCTTGGGCCGGACATGGGCCGCCAGCGATCGTCACTCCTTGTCAGCGCTGCGCGTTGAGGAAGCAGAGGCGGGCCTGCTTCGCCGGGAGGTAGACCTCCGGGAGGTCGATTTCCGGGAGTTCGACTTCCGGGCCCAGTTCGAAGCCGGTGCGCCGGAGGCGGGCGATGGCCTTGGTGTTCGAGGCGTCCGGTTCGCCGACGATGCGGGTCTTGCCGCCCGAGAGGGTGAACTCCGTGAGGGCGCCCAGGAGTTTGCCGCTGTAGCCGGGTACGGCCGGGCCGTCCGAGGGGGCCAGCATCAGGTGGATGCCGATGTCGCCCGGCTGGACCTCGTAGCACTCGCTGATGCGGTCCTCGGCCGGGTCGTACGTCTGGAAGAGCGCGGCCGGCGTGCCGTCCAGGCGGACCAGGAACGCGTGGTGGGTGGTGCGGCGGTCGACGTCCTCGTAGATCTCCCGGACGAGTTCGAGGCTCGCCTCGCGCATGCCCCAGAAGCGGGCCCGCTCCTGCGTCACCCAGGAGTGGACGAGGGGGGAGTCGGCCGCCGGGTCCAGAGGGGAGACGGTGACCGTGCCGAGGCCGTCGACGTGCCGGGTGAAGACCGCGGGTCTGGTGGGGGCGGCGGGGGTGGTGGGGGAGGTCATTCGGATTCCTTTGTGAGACGGGTCCAGTCGGTGACGACCGGTACGAGCTCGCCCTGTGCCCAGAGCGGCAGTTGGTCGCGGTGGTGGGGGCCGGCAGGGACGCCGTCGGCGCCCAGCGGTACGGCCCAGAGGCTGTCCTCGCGGCGGGCGAGGTCCCAGACGTAACGGGCGGCCGGGCCGCGGGCGGTGCGGTCGGTCACGCCCGGGACGCTGGAGGTGGCCAGGACGCAGTCGTGGTCGCCGGCCAGGCCGGGCCAGGTGGCCTCGGGGTCGGGGAGGGCCTGCCAGGGGGTGAGGACGTGGACGTCGCCCCAGGTGGTGTCCGGCAGGGGTGTTGCCGCCAGTTCTTCCAGGGCCGCGCGGACGTGGGCCGGGCGGTCCAGGTCCGGGAGGAGGTCGGTGGCCAGGATCCCTTCGAGGGCGTAGCCGACGCGGGGGACCAGGTAGAGCCAGGGGTGGAAGACCTCCGGGCCCGTGGGGAGGGCCGAGAGGGCGGCCAGCGACGGGTCGGCGGCGATGCGGCGGATGACGTTCGTGCGGAGCGATGCGAAGAGGGCCGCCTCGCTGCTGTCCGCCGCCATGTGGTGGTTCCAGGTGAGGAGGCGGTCGCGGAGGGCCTCGGCTTCCGGTGAGAGGCCGGTGAGTTCCTTCGTCAGCGCCAGCAGCGGGGCCGCCGAGGCCAGGTGGGTGTCCGTGTGGATCGACGCCATGTCCTTGCCGGACCAGTCCGCCGAGCCGGTGAGGAGGTCGCGGATGCGGTTCGCGCGGTGCGGGGGAGCGAACTCCACGCCCAGTGGTGACGCGATGCCGCGGGCGTTGGCCATCACCGCGAAGCCCTGGACCGGCTCGGACGGGGTCTCCGCCCAGCCCTGCCAGACGTGTTCCGGCTCCCAGGCCGGCACGAGGCGCAGGCTGTTGGCGCGGGGGCGGAGCGGGACGGCTCCGGCGACGCGGTGCAGCAGGCCGCCCTCGGTGTCGGCCGCGTGGACGACGTTGACGGGTTCGGCCCAGCCGTCGAAGGCCCGGTCGATGTCGGCGACGGTGCGGGCGCGGAGGAGGGCGGGGAGGGCGGCGAAGCCGAGGTCGTCGCGGACGCGGGGCGGGTAGCGGAGCGCCACCGCCTCCTCGGTGCCTGCGGTGTCTGCGGTGCCTGCCGTTCCTCCGGTGCCTCCCGTGCCCCCGGCCCCCTCGCTTCCGGGCTCCGCGACGCCGGCCCCCGTCACGCCCTCCACCGGTTCGTCCGCGCCGATGACCACCGGCCCCCGCGGCGTTTCCAGGACCTCCACCGTCACCGGGTCCGCGCCGGCGACCTCGATGGTCTCCGTGTGGTGCTGTACGGACTCCCAGCGGCCGTCCGGGCCGAGCGCCTCCACCAGGCTGCCGGTCCGGCGCAGGCGTTCGCGGTACAGGTCCTGGTAGTCGGCCATGGCGTTGGTGATCGCCCAGGCGGCGGTGCCCGTGTGGCCGAAGTGGGCGAGGCCGGGGACGCCGGGGACCGCCAGGCCCAGGACGTCGTACTCCGGGCAGGAGAGGCGGATCTGCTGGTAGACGCCCGGGTCCTCGATGAAGCGGTGCGGGTCGCCCGCGATGATCGCGGCGCCCGTGGTGGTGCGGTCGCCCGGCACCAGCCAGCCGTTGCTGCCCGAGGTGCCGGGGCCGTCGGTGGCGAAGAGCGTGGTCGCCTCCGGGCCGAGCGCGCGGGCCACCCGTTCCCGCCACAGCTTCGTGGGGAAGCCGGCGAACAGGATGTGCGTGGACAGCCAGATGCCCAGCGGCACCCAGGGCTCCCACGACTCGGTGCGCAGCCCGGTCTCCGCGAAGCGGGGGTCGCGGGCGGCGCCCTGCGGCATGCCCGTGTTGACGCCGTCGACGTACGCCCGTACCCAGGCGGCCGTCTCCGGGTCCAGGGCCTCGAAGCAGCGGCGGGCGGTGTCGTCCAGGCGCGAGCGCCGGGCGAACCGGTCCCAGGCGACGGCCTCCGCACCGAGGAAGGCCGCGGTGGTGCCCTGGGCGCGGCGGCGCTCCACTTCGAGCTGCCAGGCGCGGTCGTGTGCGGTCACGCGCCCCTGGGCGAAGGCGAGTTCACGGGTGTCGGACGCGCGAAGGTGCGGGATGCCCCAGGCGTCCCGGTAGACCTCGGTACTCACACTGCTCCCCGGGTGCATTAGGTTAGGCTGGCCTAAGTGTAAGCATGCCGTCCGTGGGGGCGGCAGCCAGGGGAAGGGACCCACGGTGGGGGTTGGCAAGGGCTGGGAGCACGTCGTCCTCAAGCTGCTGCGCGGCAAGGACTTCGTCTTCACGGTGACGGGGGCCGAGGACGTCACGGACCACTACCGCCGGGTGCGGATGAGCGACGGCGGGCTGCTCGCGGCCGTCGGCGGGGCCCTGCACCCCACGATGTGGGTGCGGCTGTGGTTCCAGGACGGCGGGCGGCCGCACCAGCGCGCGTACACCCTGGTCGATCCCGACCCCGCCGCCGGCACCTTCTCCCTGGAGTTCGCCCTGCACGACGGGGTCGCGAGCGACTGGGCGCGCGCGGCCGAGCCCGGCGACACCATCGAGGCCACCGTGCAGGGCACCGGCTTCACGACCCCGTCGCCCGCGCCCCCGCGGCTGCTGGTCATCGGCGACCCGGCCTCCCTGCCGGCCATCAACTCGCTGCTCGACGCGCACGCGGACGTACCGGCCACGATCTGGTTCGAGACCCAGCACGGCTCGGACGAGGAGCTGCCGGTACGGGCGGACGCCGGGCGGCACGAACTGCGCCGGGTGCCGCGGGACGGGAGCGCGCTGGTCGACCGGGTGCGGGCGGAGCTGCCGGAGCTGGTCGGGGACCCCGAGCAGGCGTACGTGTGGCTCGCCTGCGACGCGGCCACCACCCGCACGCTCACCGGCTTCGTCCGCAAGGAGCTGGGCCTGCCGAAGCAGCGGGTGAACGCGCTGGGTTACTGGCGAGCGGCCTGAGGTCCGGGGTTCCGGGGTGCACCGGCCCGGGCCGTACGGGCCTGGGCGGTACCGGCCTGGGCGGTACGGGCCTCGGCCGTACGGGTCCCGGCGGTACGGGCCTGCGCCGCACCGGCCTGCGCCGTACGGGCCTTGGCGGTCAGGGCCCCCGCGGTCGCGGCCTCCGCCGCCGGCCCCTCGTACAGCGCCGCCGTGGCGCGGGCCGCCTCCCGCAGCGCCGCCCGCAGTTCCGGCGGGCCCAGCACCTCCACCGCCGGCCCCAGGGCGAGGAACGCGGCCAGGGCCTGCTCCGGCGACTCCGTCGGCAGCACCGCCCTGGTCCAGCCGTCGGCCTCCGGTACGCCGGTCTCCGCGGCCGCCTTGGCCGCCGTACCCGTCAGCCGCGCCGCCGCCCCCGGCGCGAGCCGCACCGTCGCCTCGCCCTGCCGCAGCCGTGCGTGGAAGTCCCGCTGCGCGGCGCCCCAGTGGGCCGCCAGGTCGAAGCCGGCCGGGATCTCGAAGGCGTCCCCGGTGACCGTGACCGACAGGATCTGGTCCACCCGGTACGTACGCGGCCCCGGCGCCGCCACCAGGTACCAGCGCCCCGCCTTCAGCACCAGCCCGTACGGGTCGAGCACCCGGTCCACGTCGGTCGGCTCCTTCCACCGCCGGTACCGCACCCGCAGCGTCCGGCCGGCCCACACGGCGTCGGCGACCTCCGGGAGGTGGCGCAGGTCGTCGTCCTCCGCGTACCAGCCCGGCGCGTCCAGGTGGAAGCGGGCGCGCATCCGGTCGGCCTCGGCCCGCAGTCCCGGCGGGAGCGCGGCGCGCAGCTTGAGTTCGGTGGAGGCGAGGGACGCGCCCAGGCCGAGGGCGGAGGCCGCGCCCGGCAGCCCGGCGAGGAACAGGCTCTGCGCCTCGGGGGTGTTGAGGCCGGTGAGGCGGGTGCGGTAGCCGTCGAGCAGCCGGTAGCCGCCGTGGTGGCCGGGGTCGCCGTACAGCGGGACGCCCGCGGCGTGCAGGGCCTCGATGTCGCGGTAGACCGTGCGGGGCGAGACCTCCAGCTCGGCGGCGAGCTCGTCGGCGGTCAGCCGGCCGCGGGTCTGGAGGAGCAGGATGATCGAGAGCAGGCGGCTGGACTTCACTGACACAGGCTGTCAGGGGAGCGGTCCTACGGTCCACCCATGACCAGGACCACCACGCCCCGGACCACCACGCCCGAGACCCCCGAGACCCCCGCGCCCGGGACCACCACGCCCGGGACCCCCGCGCCCGGGACCACCACGCCCGGGACCCCCGCGCCCCGGACCGCCGCCACGCCCGATCCGGCCCCCACGGACTTCGACTTCCTCGCGGGGGACTGGCGGGTCGTCAACCGCCGCCTGAGGGACTTCCTCGACCCCGCGAGCGGGTGGGAGGAGTTCCCGGCCACCAGCCGCGGCACCCGTCACTTCGACGGCGGCGCGAGCTTCGACGAGATCGAGTTCCCCACCCTCGGCTCCGGCGGGCTCACCCTGCGCCTGTACGACCGGCAGACCGGCCTGTGGTCCCTGTACTGGGCGAGCCGCCGCACCGGCACCCTCTTCCCGCCGGTGACGGGGAGCTTCGGACCGGACGGCGTGGGCCTCTTCCACGGCGAGGACACCTACGACGGCCGCCCGGTCCGCGTCCGCTTCGTCTGGTCCGGCATCACCGGGGACGCGGCCCACTGGGAACAGTCCTTCTCGACGGACGGCGGGCAGACCTGGGCGGTGAACTGGACCATGCGTCTCACCCGCACCTGACCGCCCGCGCCACCGGGCCCCGCCGCACCGCCCCGGCCCGCCCGCTACGCGCCCACCGACCCGTCGATGCCCTCGCGCAGGAAGTCCGCGTGGCCGTTGTGGCGGGCGTACTCGTGGATGAGGTGGAGCATCACCAGGCGCAGCGAGACCTCCGTGTCCCAGTTGCGGTTGTGGGCGGTGACGTCCAGGGAGGCGGCCGCGGCCTCGATGCGGCGGGCGTGGGCCACCTCCTCCTGCCAGGCCGCGAAGGCCTCGGCGCGGGTGGCGCCGGTGGCGTCGTACGCCGCCTGGTAGTCGCCGTCCGGCGACCAGCGCAGGGGGAGGTCCTCGGCGTTGACGGTCCGGCGGAACCAGGTGCGCTCCACCTCCGCCATGTGCCGGACCAGGCCGAGCAGGGTCAGGGTCGAGGGCGGCATCGAGCGCTGCCGGAGCTGCTCGTCGGTGAGGCCCTCGCACTTGAGCGCCAGGGTGGCGCGGTGGTAGTCGAGGAAGGCGCGCAGCGTCTCGCGCTCCCCGCCGGTGAGCGGCGGCGCGACGCGCCCGTCCGGCGCCCCGGAGTCGGGTTCCGCCTGCTCGGCCGGTGCCTCGGACCCGGGTTCCGCCCGCCCGGCTGGTGCCCCGGAGCCGGGTTCCGCCCGCCCGGCCGGTGTCGCCGTGCCGGAGTCCGCCCGCTCGGCCGGTGCCCCGGGTCCGGAGTCCGCCTGCTCGGCCGGTGCCTCGGATCCGGAGTCCGCCCGCTCGTCCGCGCCGCCCGGGCCGGCTCCGGCGGTCATCGGGCGTCCGCTCCGCCCGCCGGGTGCCAGTTGTACGCCACGATCCGGGCCGCCGGCGTGAAGCCCAGCCGCTCCAGGATCGGCCGGCTCATCGGGGACGCGTCCACCTGGAGGTACGGGACCCCGCGCTCGGCGGCGATGCGGGCGCGGTGGGCGACCAGCGCCCGGTAGATGCCCTTGCCGCGCCACTCCGCGACGGTCCCGCCGCCCCACAGGCCTCCGAAGGACGCGCCGGGCAGCAGCTCCAGCCGGGCCGCGCTGACCGGGCGGTCGCCCGCCATGGCGACCACGGCGGCCAGTACCTCCGGCTGCTCCCGGAGCTGGGTCAGCATCAGGTGGCGGACCTGGGGGTTGTCCCGGCCGAAGGCCGCCCCGAGGGCCTCCATCATCAGCTCCACGCCGGCCTCGTCGGTGACCGCCTCCAGCCGTACGCCCGCCGGCGGCTCCGCGTCCAGGGGCAGTGCGCCCACCGGGGCCAGCATCAGCGTCTCGGGCTCGTCGGCCTCGAAGCCGGCCGCCAGCAGGCGGTCGGCCAGGTCGGCCGGGCGGTCGTAGTCGTAGAGCTTCCACTCCCACTCCACGCCCGCGCCGCCCTCGCGGGCCGCGTAGTGCGCCACCTGCTCCGCGATGACCGCGTCCGCGGTGGTCTCGTCGAGGTCCGACCAGATCACGCCGTTCCAGCCGGGGACGGGCCCGGTGTGGCGGACGACGGCCCCGCTCCGCTCGATGAGGCCGTCGGGCCCCTCGGGGAGCGCGCCGCGCCGCATCTCCTCGTCGTACAGGGCCAGGGCGTGTGCGTGATCGAAAGTCATGCGGCCCACCTCAGCACCGCCCGCCCGCCCCGGCAATCGGTTTAGGCCCTGTCTTTCGGATCACGCCGGGCTCGCGGGGCCTGGCACGCACGCTCGCCGCGTTGTCGTCGGTCGCCAACGCTCCGCGTTGACTCCCTCCTCCGCCTTGCGATCGCACGCACCAGACCCCGCTCCCTGATCCGGCCTGATCCGAAAGACAGGGCCTAGCCTCCGGTCCATGGACATCGAGGCCACGGAGAACGTGTACGTCGGGAACGCCGGCAAGGACGCCCCGCTCGACCGCGGGTGGCTGCTCGGCCACTTCAAGGACCCCGGCGACGTCCGGCACAGCGAGGACGTCGAGATCAAGTGGGGCGTCCACCCGCGGGGCGAGGAGCGGGCCCAGTGGGTCCGCGGCGAGGGGCGGGTGGCGCTCCAGGTGCTGATCAGCGGGCGGTTCCGGCTGGAGCTGCCGGGCCGCAGCGTGGTCCTCGCCGAGCAGGGCGACTACGTGGTCTGGGGGCGTGGCGTGGATCACTCCTGGTACGCGGAGGAGGACTCCGTGGTGCTGACCGTCAGGTGGCCCTCGGTGCCCGGATATGCGGTGCCTGATCCGGAAACCCGCAGGTAACAACGGTGGAATGATTCCGTCCGCTCTGCGGGCACGCCTTGACGCCGTCCTTATGTCTTAGGTAAGCCTTACCTGTCTTTCAGGTTCGTCAGGGAGTTGCCCGTGTCCGCCGTACCCGCCAGCACCATTCCCGGCCGGCTCAGACCCACGCGCCTCCACGACTCGTGGTGGACGGTCGCCGCCGCCTCGCTCGCCGCCCTGGTCGTGCTCACCGGGGGCCTCTGGTTCTCGGTCCACGTCCGCACCGACCCCGTCCTGCACGAGGCGGCCCTCTTCGTCCACCTGGCCTCCCTGGTCCTCGGCTTCGGCGCCGTGCTCGCCGCCGACTGGTACGGCGGCCTCTGGCTGCTCGGCCGCTGCTCCCTCGACGAGGCCCTCGCCGTCATCGGCCGGCTGCACGCCCCCATCTGGGCCGGCCTCGCCGGGCTCGTCGCCAGCGGCTTCATGCTCCACCCCGACCTCGGCTCCCCGCTGACCCGCGCCAAGCTCGTGATGGTCGCGCTGCTCACCGTCAACGGCCTCCAGGCCGGTCTCCTCACCCGCCGGCTCGCCTCGCCCGGGCGCGGGGTCCTGATCTGGGCCGGCGCCACCGGTCTCGTCTCGCAGCTGTGCTGGTGGGGCTCGGTCGTCGTGGGGTTCCTCAACACCAGGCGCTGACGTCCCCCGCCCGGGTGACCAGGGTCCCCGAGGGCCGCCGAAGGTCGGGCACACTGCCCATGACCAAGGTCATCCAACCCCGTCGGCCGCTGTGACGATGCACACGAAACGGGCCAACGATCACCAAACGCTGACATCGTGGCGATGCAGGTCGAAAACCTACTCGTTCCGTTCTTTGCGCCGGGCCCCTCCCGTAAAGATCCGAACCACCAGGAGAGCCCGTTGGCAGCAATCGCACGGTGGTGCATGCGGCATCGCCTCATCGCCGTCCTGCTCTGGCTCATCGCCCTCGGCGGCACCACCGCGGCGGCGGCCTTCGCGGGCTCCGCCTACTCCAACAACTACGAGGTCCCGGGCACCGAGTCCGGCAAGGCCACCGACCTGCTCCGCAAGGGCTTCCACGGCCAGGGCGGTGACACCGACACCGTCGTCTGGCGCACCGGTCCCTCCCAGACCGCCCGGACCCCCTCCGTCGAGCAGCGGATGAGCCAGACCCTCGACGAGATAGCCGAGCTGCCCGGCGTCGGCTCCGTCACCAGCCCGTACTCCTTCGAGGGCGCCGCGCAGATCAGCGCCGACGGCCGCACCGCGTACGCCGTCGTCACCTTCGACCAGCCGGCCGACGCCGTGCCGCGGTCCGAGGCCCAGGCCGTGGTCGACACCGCCAAGGCCGCCGAGACCGACGACGTACGCATCGAACTCGGCGGCCGCGCCGTCGGGCTCACCGAGGCGCCCACCGCCCACCTCGCCGAGGTCATCGGCGTGGTCGTGGCCGGCGTCGTGCTGTTCCTGGCCTTCGGCTCCCTCGCCGCCAGCACGCTCCCGATCGCCACCGCCCTGGTGAGCGTCGGCACCGCCTACTCCGGGATCACGCTGCTCGGCCACCTGATGCCGGTCGCGGACTTCGCGCCCATGCTGGGCACCCTGATCGGCCTCGGCGTGGGCATCGACTACGCGCTGTTCATCGTCACCCGGCACCGCAAGGGCCTCAAGCGCGGCCTGCCCGTCGAGGAGGCGGCCCGCAACGCGGTCGCCACCACCGGCCGGGCCGTCGTCTTCGCCGGCGCCACGGTCTGCATCGCCCTGCTCGGCATGCTGATCCTGCGCCTGAACTTCCTCAACGGCGTCGCGATCGCCGCCTCCCTCACCGTGGTGCTCACCGTCGCGGCCTCCGTGACCCTGCTGCCCGCCCTGCTCTCGTACATCGGCATGCGCGCCCTCTCCGGCCGCGAGCGCCGCAGGCTCGCCGAGCACGGCCCCCAGCCCGAGACCACCACGGGCTTCGCCGCCCGCTGGTCGGCCTTCGTCGAGCGCCACCCCAAGCTGCTGGGCGCCGTCGCGGCCGTGGTCATGGCCGTCCTCGCGCTGCCCACCCTCTCGCTCCACCTGGGCACCTCCGACCAGGGCAACAACCCCGCCGCCTCCAGCACCCGCCAGGCCTACGACCTGCTGGCCGAGGGCTTCGGGCCCGGCGTCAACGGCCCCCTGACGCTCGTCGCCCACATGGACAACGCGGGCGACCGCATCGCCCTGCACATGCTCGGCGACCACGTACGCGCCACCGAGGGCGTTGCCTCCGCCGGCCCCGCCGTCTTCAACCGCAGCGGCGACACCGCCGTGCTCACCGTCATGCCCGACTCCTCGCCGCAGTCGAAGGCCACCAGCGCGCTCGTCGACCGGCTGCGCGACGACGTGATCCCCTGGGCCGAGCAGGGCACCACGCTGGAGGTGCACGTCGGCGGCGTCACGGCCGGCTACGACGACTTCGCCGAGGTGATCGTCGGCAAGCTGCCGCTCTTCGTGGGCGTGGTCATCGCCCTCGGCTGCCTCCTGCTGCTGCTCGCCTTCCGCTCGATCGGCATCCCGCTCAAGGCCGCCGCCATGAACGTGGCCGCCGTCGCCTCCTCCTTCGGCATCGTCGTCGCGATCTTCCAGTGGGGCTGGGGCAGCGAGCTGATGGGGCTGGGCAGCGCCGGGCCCATCGAGCCCTTCCTGCCCGTGATCATGGTCTCGGTGCTCTTCGGGCTCTCCATGGACTACCAGGTCTTCCTGGTCAGCCGGATGTACGAGGAGTGGCTGGAGACCGGAGACAACCGGCGTGCCGTACGCGTCGGCCTCGCCGAGACCAGCCGTGTGATCAACTCCGCGGCGGTCATCATGATCTCCGTCTTCCTCGCCTTCGTCCTCAGCGGCGACCGGCTGATCGCGATGTTCGGCATCGCCCTGGCCGCCGCCGTCGCCCTGGACGCCTTCGTGCTCCGCACGCTGCTGGTGCCCGCCCTGATGCACATGCTGGGCGGGGCGAACTGGTGGCTGCCCGCCTGGCTGGACCGCCGGTTGCCGAAGATCAGCATCGAGCCCCCGGACTGCGCCACACGTGCGACACTGCCGGGGCAGCGGAAGAGCGCGGACGACGGTGCCGACGGCGCCGGGGACGCGGACTCCGCCGTGACGACGCCCGCGGGCCGCTAGCCGGTACGCCGCGGCCCGCCGCCCCCGGGGGCGGCGGACGCCCGTACCCGCGCCGGCCGCGCGGATGCGTACGTACGCCGGGTACGTGCGCACGCCGCCGGGCCGCTCCACCGTCCGTACCCGCCCACCCCGAGGACCAGCCCGCATGTTCGCGATCCCGCTCGCCGAAGACGCCCAGCTCAAGCCGCTGGAGGTCTGGCACGCCGAGGAGTTCCTCGCCCACGTGGACCGCGGCCGGGAGTACATCGGGCAGTACATCGGCTTCGCGGACCGGGCCGCCGACCTGGACGGCGCGCGGAGCCTGCTGCGCTCCTTCGCCGAGAAGGCCGCGGCCGACCAGGGCCGCCTGTACGGCATCTGGCTCGACGGCACGCTGGTCGGCGGGGTGCTCTACCGGACCTTCGACACCACCACCGGCACCTGCGAGATCGGCTGCTGGCTGGAGCCCGCGGGCGCCGGGCGGGGGCTGGTCAGCAAGGCCTGCCGGACGCTGATCGACTGGGCCTTCCTGGGCCGGGGCATGCACCGGGTCGAATGGGTCTGCGCGGCGGACAACACCCCCAGCAGCGCCGTCGCCCGCCGCCTCGGCATGACCCGCGAGGGCGTGCTGCGCGAGGCCCACCTGCACCGGGGCTTCCGCCACGACCTGGAGGTCTGGTCCGTCCTCGCCCGCGAGTGGCCCCCGGCCGGGGTGCCGGCCGAAGCCCCCGTCGCCCGCCCCCGCCCCGAACCCCTGCCCCGCCCCGAGCCCAGCGCCTGACCCGCCGCGCCCGGTCCGGGCCACGGCCCGGACACCGCGGGCCCCCTCTCAGGAAGATCTCAGAATCCCCGCCTACGGTGCCCGCCATGGACACCAAGAACGCCGACGCGGCCACCGCCCCCGCCGACCCGACCGACCCCACCGCGGACGGCACCCCCGCAGGGACCGCGGGACCCGGCCCGAAGGACGCCGACCCCGTCGTGGGCGAGAAGCCCGACGCGGACCTCCTCGACGCCCTCGACGAGGACGGCGACGCCGACGAGGAGCTGCTGCCCGCCGACCCGGACGCGGAGGCCGACGCCCCGTACACCGGCGCCGGGGCCGGCGCCGCGGCCGTCGTCGCCGCCGGACTCGGCGTCTCCGCCCTGACCGGCACCTGGGTCTCCCGCGTCGCCGCCGAGCGCCAGACCCTCATAGGCCAGATCGAGTCCCAGACCGCCGCCTCCACCGCCGAGAAGATCTCCGCGCTCTACGGCGACGCCTGGCACCTCACCGCCCTGGTCAACGGCGTCTTCGCGGTCCTCGCGCTGCTGGTCGGCACGGCCGTCCTCCTCCGCCCGGCCTTCGGCGTGCCCGGCCGCACCCTCCCCGCCTGGGTCCGGGCCGTCTCCTGGGGCGCCGTGGGCCTGGGCCTGCTCGGCCTGCTGGTCGCCGTCCTCATGTACTTCGACGTCCTCGCCCCCCTGCCCACGGCTCCCTAAGGCCTGTCCGGCGGGTGCTTAGGCCGGGGCGGGCACCCGGCGTACCCGCCTAAGGCACCCCGCCCCCGGCAGATGCGGCAGTCGCCCGATGTGGCGGCACCCCCTGGGAGGCGAATCTTGGATCACACGGAACGAACGGGCCGTGACCAGGAAGAACCTCCAGGGGAGAACGAGATGTTCGAGTACGAGATCGCCAGCCTCCGCCGCGCCGAACTGCTCCGCGAGGCCGAGGAGTACCGCCGCGTCCGGCAGGCCGAGGAGTACCGCAGGGCCGGCCGCGGCAAGGCCGCCCGCACCGCCGTCAAGGCCGAGGCCGCCCGCCACCGCTTCACCCGCGCCGCCTAGCCGGCACCGGGCGCAGCACCCCAGGTGACGCCGCATGAGAACCCCGCCGCCACCCACTGCCGCGCGCACGGATCACTGTGCGATGCTCGGCGACGTGGAAACCAGATCCGTCAGCCCGGTGTTCGTCGGACGGGCCGACGAACTGGCCCTGCTCACCGACGCACTCGCCCGCGCCGCCACCGGCGAGCCGCAGGCCCTGCTCATCGGTGGTGAGGCGGGCGTCGGCAAGACCCGCCTCACCGAGGAGTTCATAGCCGAGGCCGGCCGGCGCGACGCCGTCGTCGCCGTCGGCGGCTGTGTGGAGATAGGGGCGGAGGGACTGCCCTTCGCCCCCTTCTCGACCGCCCTGCGCGCCCTGCGCCGCCGGCTGCCCGAGGAGCTCGCCGCGGCCGCCGCCGGACAGGAGGACGAGCTCGCCCGGATCCTGCCCGAACTCGGCGAGACCCCCCGCGGCCCGCACGACGAGGAGAGCACCGCCCGCCTCTTCGAACTCACCGCCCGCCTCCTGGAACGCCTCGCCGCGGACCGTACCGTCGTCCTCGTCCTGGAGGACCTGCACTGGGCGGACACCTCCACCCGCCACCTCCTCGCCTACCTCTTCCGCACCCTGGCCGGCGGCCGGCTCGTGATCGCCGCCACCTACCGCGCCGACGACGTGCACCGCCGCCACCCGCTGCGCCCCCTGCTCGCCGAACTGGACCGGCTCCGCACCGTCCGGCGGCTCGAGCTCTCCCGCTTCACCCGCTCAGAAGTGCGCCGCCAGCTCGCCGGGATCCTGTCCTCCGAGCCGGACGAGGCCTTCGTCGACCGGGTCTTCGCGCGCTCCGACGGCAACGCCTTCTTCGTCGAGGAACTGGTGGCCTGCGACGAGAGCGGCTGCCGCACCGGACTGACCGAGTCCCTGCGCGACCTGCTGCTGGTCCGGGTCGAGGTGCTCCCCGAGGCCGCCCAGCGGGTGGCCAGGCTGGTCGCAGAGGGCGGCTCCACGGTCGAGTACCCGCTGCTCCTCGCGGTGTCCGGGATGTCGGAGGACGCGCTGATCGACGCCCTCCGCGCGGCCGTCGGCGCCAACATCCTCCTCGCCACCCCCGACGGCGACGGCTACCGCTTCCGGCACTCCCTGGTCCGCGAGGCCGTCAGCGACGACCTGCTGCCCGGCGAGCGCGCCCGGGTCAACCGCCGCTACGCCGAGGCCCTGGAGGCCGACGACACCCTGGTCAGGGCGGAGGAGCGGGTCATCCGGCTGGCCAGCTACTGGTACTACGCCCACGACCCGGCGAAGGCGCTGCCCGCCGTGCTGGAGGCCTCCGTGGCGGCCCGCCGCCGGCACGCGTACTCCGAGCAGCTGCGGCTGCTGGAGCGGGCCATGGACCTGTGGGACAGCGCCCCCGACGAGGTCCGCGGGGCGCTCCGCCCGGCGGACTACACCGAGGTCTACCCGCCGTGCGGCTGCGACCCGGCCACCACCCCGCTGCGCCGCCTCGACCTGCTGGCCGAGGCCGTGGTCGCGGCCCGGTACGGCGGCGAGCGCGAGCGCGCCCTGAAGATCACCAAGCTGGCCCTGCGGCTGCTGGAGGAGGAGGACGACCCGCTGCGCGCGGCGTGGTTCTGGACCGAGCGCTCCAAGCTGGTCATCGGGCTGGCCCGCGGCGACGGCTGGGAGGAACTCGGCACCGCCCAGGAGCTGGTGCGCGGCATGCCGCCCTCCCAGGTGCACGCCGAGGTCCTGGCCTTCGCGGCCGGCTGGGGCATGCTGCACCAGCCGGGACCCGAGAACCTGGCGACCGCCGAGCGCGCCGTCGAGGTGGCCCGGCTGGTCGGCGCGGAGGAGGTCGAGCTGAACGCCCGCCTCACCCTCGGCTCCCTCGTCGCCGACGCGGGCGACCCCGCCGCGGGCATCGCGGAGATGTACCGGGTCCTGGAGCGGGCCACCGCGCTGGAGCTGTCGGTGCTGGCCGCACGGTCCCACATCAACCTGTCCTCGCAGCTGGAGAGCCAGGGCCGGTCGACCGAGGCGGTCGGGGTGGCCCGGCGGGGCATCGACCTGGTCCGCCGCTACCGGCTGCGGGACTCCGAGGCCTGGGTCCAGGGCAACCTGGCCGACTCCCTCTACAGCCTGGGCCGCTGGGAGGAGGCGGCCGAGGCGGCCGGCCAGGCGCTGCGCTCCGCGCAGAGCGCCAAGCCGCGCGGATCGGCGGCCTCCCGGCTGGCCCACCTGGCACTGGCCCGCGGCGAACTCGCCGAGGCCGCCGCACAGCTGGCCGCCGCCCACGAGCACTTCGGCAGCCACGACCGGCAGCCCCAGTACCGCATCCCGCTGTACCGCCTCGCGCTCGGCGTCGCGGCCGCCGAGGGACGCATCCTCGACGTGCGGGCCGAGCTGGTACGCGCCGTGGCCGAGGGCATGCCGCCCGGTCACCAGCGCTACTCCTGGCCCCTGCTGCTGGCCGCCGCCTCGGCGGAGGCCGACGCCCGGGGCCTGCCCGCCGCCGGTGCCGGCCGGGCCGAGGCGCTGGAGCTGATCCGCACCCAGGCCAGGACCCTCGCCGCCGCGGCCCCGGTGTGGGCCGCCCACGCGGCGTACGTACGGGCCGAGCTGCGGCGCGCCGAGGACCGCGACACCCCCGCCGACTGGGCCGAGGCGGAGGCGGCGCTGCGCCCGCTGGACCGCCCGTACCTGCTCGCGCGGGCCCGGCACCGGCGCGCTGAGGCCCTGCTGGCCGAGGGCGGCGACCGCGGCGAGGCGGCGGCGGCGCTCCGCGCGGCCCACGGGGCGGCCGAGGGCCTGAACGCCCGGCGGCTGCGCGAGGACCTGGCGCTGCTGGCCCAGCGGGCCCGGCTGGCGCTCACCGAGGACGAGCCGCCGGCCGCGCCGGAGCCCGCCGTCGACCCGGCCGGGGCCCTCGGCCTGACCAGCCGGGAGCGGGACGTGCTGCGGCTGGTCGCGGCCGGCCGCAGCAACCGCCAGATCGCCGAGGAGCTGTTCATCTCCCCGAAGACCGCGAGCGTCCACGTCTCGAACATCCTCGGCAAGCTGGGCGTCACGGGCCGCGGCGAAGCCGCGGCCCTGGCCCACCGCCTCCGCCTCTTCCCCCGCGAGACCCCGGCGCAGGGGGTAGCCGCCGGCTAGCCCGAACCCCTCGGACCGGGCCGGGACCCCGGCCCGGAGCGGCGCCCGGGGCTCTCGCCCGGAGCGGCGCCCCGGTGCCCTCGCACGCAGGGACAACCGGGCCCCTCGCCCGGCGGGGCGCCCGGGGGCGCCGGGCCCTGAGGGGCGTCCAGCGACCGCTCGTCCAGCGGGATGACCCCCCGCCCGGCGTACCGCCTGCCCGGGAGCCCCGCCCCGCGGGCCGGCGTCAGCGGACCGTGAGCTCCACGATGCGGTCGTCGCCCTGCTCCGGGGTGCCGCGGCCGTCGGTCTCGCTCGTCGAGAGCAGCAGGCGGTCCGGGCCGGTGGCGACCACCGTGCGCAGCCGGCCGTACTTCTCGGTCAGGAAGGCCTGGGGCGCTGCCGCGGCGCGGGTGCCGTCCAGGGGGATGCGCCAGAGCCGCTCGCCGCGGAGCCCCGCCATCCAGATGGCGCCCCCGGCGTACGCGATCCCGCTGGGAGAGGCCTGGTCCGTGGTCCACTGCGCGACCGGGTCGCGGTACCCGGGCTTGCCGGCCCTGCCCTCGGCGAGCGGCCAGCCGTAGTTCTGCCCGGGCTCGATCAGGTTCAGCTCGTCGTACGTGTTCTGCCCGAACTCCGCCGCCCAGAGCCGCTTCTCCGCGTCCCAGGCCAGGCCCTGCACGTTCCGGTGGCCGTACGAGTACACCACCGAGTCCGCCTCGGGGTTGCCGTGCACCGGGTCGCCGTCCGGGGTCATCCGCAGGATCTTGCCGCCCAGGGACTCCTTGTCCTGGGCCAGGCCGGTGTTCCCCGTCTCGCCCGTCCCCGCGTACAGCATCCCGTCCGGGCCGAACGCGATCCGCCCGCCGTTGTGGATCATGCCCTTGGGGATGCCCCGCAGGACCGTGTCGGGCGCGCCCAGCTGCTGCCCCCGCGGCTTGCGGTCGTCGTAGATCATCCGGGCGATCCGGTTGTCCGACTCGGTGGTGAAGTACGCGTAGACCAGGCGGTCCGAGGCGTACGAGGGGGACAGCGCCAGCCCGAGCAGCCCGCCCTCCCCGCCGGGAGCCACGCCCGACACCTCGCCGACCACGGTGAGCGCACCGGTCTCGCCGTCGACCCGGGTGATCGTCCCCTCGTCCCGCGAGGCCACCAGCAGGTCGCCGTCCGGCAGCGGGGCCACGCCCCACGGGCTCCCGAGCCCCTTGGCCACCTCGCGCCCGACCGTCACCGAGCCCTTGGCCGGCGCACCGGACGGCCGCGCCGTGGTGCCGCCGCCCGCCGTGGGGGAGGAGCCCCCGCCCGGCGAGGGCCCGGCCGCCGGGCCCGTGCCGCCCGAGCAGCCGCCCGTCAGCAGCACCCCGCACACCGCGAGCGCCACCGCTCCCGCCCTGCCCCTGCCGTTCCCGCGCATGACCCGCTCCTTCCGCCCGCCCTGGTACGCGCCTGCCCCGTCTCCATCATGGACAACGTCCGGCGCCCACGGCAGCCGCTTCGCACGGGTCGCTCCCGCACCGCGCGTCTCCGTGCACTCCTCCACAACCGCCGCGCCCACTCCGGAAGTTCCCCACGGACCGCGTGATCCCGGCCCCGGGCCTCCGCCCCGCGAACCCCCGGTCCGGGAACCCGGAACCTCAGTCCCAGGACCCCACGGCCCCCGGCAGCGCCGCGATCTCCCGCAGGTCCGCCGCCGTCAGCAGCACCCGTGCCGCCCGCGCGTTCTCCACCGCCCAGCGCTCTCGCTTGGTCCCCGGCACCGGCACCACGTGCGGCCCCTGCGCCAGCACCCAGGCCAGCGCCACCTGCGCCGCGGTCACCTCGGGACCGTGCCGCAGCGCCACCCGCCGCAGCCCGGCCACCAGCGGCTGGTTCGCCGCCATCGCCTCCGCGGTGAAGCGCGGGTGCCTGGCCCGTACGTCCTCCCGCTCGAAGCCCTGCCCCGGGGTCAGCGTCCCGGTCAGGAAACCGCTGCCCAGCGGCATCGCCGCCAGGAACCCCACCCCGCGCGCGGCACACCACGGCAGCAGCGTCTCCAGCGCCTCGGGCGACCACACCGACAGCTCCGCCTCGACCGCGCTGACCGGGAACACCTGCTGGACGCGCTCCAGCTGGCGAATCGTCACTTCGTAACGGGCCGCCCCGGCACCCGGCCGCCCCGGCCCCCGCGCCGCCCGCGCACCCGCCCCCCGTACACCCGTCGCCCGCGGGGCCGTGGCCCGCGCCCCCACCGCGCAGAAGCCCAGCGCCCGCACCTTCCCGGCGCCCACCAGCTCCGCCAGCGCCCCCCAGGTCTCCTCCACCGGCACCTCGGGATCCGGCCGGTGCAGCTGGTACAGGTCGATCACGTCCGTCTGGAGCCGCCGCAGCGAGGCGTCGCAGGCCCGCTTGACGTACCCCGGCCGCCCGTTGGCCACGATGTGCTGGTCGCCGACCAGCAGTCCGCACTTGGTCGACACGAAGGCCTCGGCCCGCCGCTCCTTCAACACCCGCCCCAGCAGCAGCTCGTTGGTGAACGGCCCGTACATGTCGGCGGTGTCGAGCAGGTTCGCCCCCTCGTCGAGGGCGGCGTGCACCGCGCGCAGCGAACCCTCCCCGTGCCGCCGCGACTCCGTGTACGCCCAGCTCATCGGCATGCACCCGAGCCCGATCGCGCCCACGGCGAGCCCGGGCGCCCCGATCGTCCTGCGCTCCACCCGCTCGTACCCCTCCCTCGGCAGCCATCCCAAACTAACCGCTGCGACCGTGGCCGGTTCGCATAGCCTCCTGATCATGACTACCGACGTGTGGCTGCCGTTCCGTCCCGACGAGATCGAGGGCCTGCCCGAGGGCCTGGCCTACCGCTTCTGGGACGGCGGGCCCGAATTCCCCGCCGACCCCGCCGACTGCGCGTACTACGTGGTGCCGTACATGAAGGGCTCCGAGGTCGCCGTCCGCCCCCTGCCCGCCATGTCCGCGGTCCGCGTGGTGCAGACCCTGTCCGCCGGGATAGACCACGTGGAGCCCGGCCTGCACCACCTGCGCCCGGGCGTACGGCTGTGCAACGCGCGCGGCGTGCACGAGGCGAGCACCGCCGAGCTGACCCTCGCCCTGGTCCTCGCCTCCCTGCGCGACGTCCCCGGCTTCGTGCGCGGCCAGGACCGCGAGGAGTGGCGGGCCGGCTTCTACCCGGCCCTGGCCGACAAGCAGGTGCTGATCGTCGGGTACGGGTCCATCGGCGCCGCGATCGAGGACCGGCTGGCCCCGTTCGAGTGCGCCGGGGTGACGAGGGTCGCCCGTTCGGCCCGCACCTGCCCGCGTGGTCCCGTCCACGCCCTGGCGGACCTCCCGGAGCTGCTCCCGGCGGCCGACGTGGTGATCCTCTCCACGCCGCTGACCCCCGAGACCCGGGGCCTGGCGGGCGCCGGCTTCCTCTCCCGGATGAAGGACGGCGCCCTGCTCGTGAACGTCGCCCGCGGCCCGGTCGTGGACACCAAGGCGCTGCTGGTGGAGCTGGAGTCGGGCCGGCTGCGCGCCGCGCTCGACGTGACCGACCCGGAACCGCTGCCCGCCGGCCACCCGCTCTGGCATGCTCCCCATGTCCTGATCACGCCTCATGTGGGCGGCAGCACCTCGGCGTTCGAGCCGCGCGCCAAGCGGCTGCTCGCCGCGCAGCTCACCCGGTTCGCCGCGGGGGAGCCCGTGGAGAACACCGTGCTGATCACGGAGTGAGTCCGGCCGGGCACGCTCCGCACCCGTCCGGGTGCGTCCGCTATCCGTAACTCCCCTGGTGGTAACGGAGAGTAGAGAACCTATGTCCCTGAGTGACGAAACTGGTGTATCGTCCGGAACAAGGGGACTGCGCCGAGAACGTACGGCGCTGGGGAGTGATCGGACACTTTGGGGGGCGACGGGCGATGCACGGCCAATGGACAAGCGATCCGCGCGCACGCAAACCGGCCACGCCGGTGACGGAGCCCCGGTGAGTGCCCCCGGGGCGCTCCTGACCCAGCCGCCGCCGGTCTCCGGCGGCGGGAAGGGCCTGCTCGCCCAGCTCCTCCTCGCGGCGGTCTGCGCCGGGTACGCCGTGGGTGCCGCCTTCGGCTGGGGATCGGAGGAAGTCGCCCTCTTCATGGGCGACTTCGGACTGAGCGTCGCGGCCCTCCTCGCCGCGGTGTCCTGCTTCCGCTACGCGCGTTCCAACCCCAGCCGGGAGCGGCCCGCGTGGCTGCTCTTCGCCTTCTCCTCCCTCATGGCGGCGTGCGGGAACGCCGTCTGGGGCTGGTACGAGGTGGTGCTGGGCGAGGAGGTGCCCAGCCCGTCCCTCGCCGACTTCTGCTTCCTCTGCTTCGCGCCGCCGGCCATCGTCGGCCTGCTGGTCCTCGCCAAGCGCCCGGTCACCCGGGCCGGCTGGGTCTGCCTCTCGCTCGACTCCTGGCTCATCGGCGGCTCGCTGCTCACCCTTTCGTGGAGCCTGGCCCTCGCCCACACCGCGCGCAGCGCCACCTCCGAGGGCGCCGGCAGCGTCCCGCGCGCGGCCCTCTCGCTGGCCTACCCCCTGCTGGACATCGCCCTCGTCTCGATGGTGCTGGTCCTGCACTTCCGGCGGTCGGCCAGCAACCGCTCCGCGGTCAACACCGCCGTCGCGGCCCTCGCGCTGACCGTGCTGAGCGACGCCCTGTTCACCTCTCCGCTGCTGCGCGAGAGCTACCGCTCGGGCCAGCTGCTCGACGCCGGCTGGTTCGCCGGCTCGCTGCTGCTGGCGTACGCGCCGTGGGGCGCCCGCAGGATGGCGTACGGCGAGCCGGGCGGCCACCCGCGCGGCGCCCCCCGCCCGCACAGCCGGCCGATCACCGGCTCGCTGCCGGCCCTCACGCCGTACCTCGCCGCAGCCGTCTGCACCCTGGGGATCCTGTACAACGTGGTGGACGGGCGCCGCGTCGACCGGGTGGTGGTCTTCACCGGCTGCACGGTCGTCCTCGCCCTCGTGGTCCGCCAGGGCATCATGCTGCTCGACAACATCGCCCTGACCCAGGAGCTGGCGCAGAAGGAGAACCACTTCCGCTCGCTCGTCCAGGGCTCCAGCGACGTGATCATGATCGCCGCGCCCACCGGGATACTGCGGTACGTCAGCCCCGCCGCCTCCGGCGTCTACGGCCGCGACGCCGAGGAGCTGGTCGGCACCGAGCTGTCCAGCCTGATCCACCCCGACGACCTCGGCAGGGTGGTCCACGAGGTGCGCCGCTTCCTCGCCGCCCCGCCCGCCGAGGAGCCCACCACGCGCATCGAGTGCCGGTTCAAGTCCGGCAGCGGCGAGTGGCTCAACGTGGAGTCCACCGTCAACCGCCACCAGGGCGGTCTGATCTTCAACAGCCGGGACGTGACCGAGCGGGTCCGCCTCCAGGCCCAGCTCCAGCACAGCGCGGAGCACGACCCGCTCACCGACCTCCCCAACCGCGCCCTGTTCACCCGGCGCGTCCGCCAGGCCCTCACCGGCCGCCGCTCCGGGGACCACAGCACCGCCGTGCTCTTCATCGACCTCGACGGCTTCAAGGCGGTGAACGACTCCATCGGCCACCAGGCGGGCGACGAACTCCTGGTCGAGGCCGCCCGGCGGCTCCAGGACTCGGTCCGGGCGGGCGACACCGCGGCCCGCCTCGGCGGCGACGAGTTCGCCGCCCTGATCATGGGCGACGGCAGCCGCGACCGCTCGGCCCGCGAGTACCTCGTCCACGAGATCGCCGACCGGCTGCGCACCACCCTGTCCCAGCCGTACCTCATCGCCGGCAGCGAGGTCCGGGTCGCCGCCAGCATCGGCGTCGCCTTCGCGGACCCCGGCATCACCCCCTCGGACCTGATGCGCAACGCCGACCTGGCGATGTACCGCGCCAAGGCGGGCGGCAAGGACCGCGTCGAGCTGTACGCCCCCCAGATGCAGGCCGAGGTGGTCCGCCGGGCGGAGCTGGCCGGCCGCCTGCGCACCGCCCTCGACGACGGCGAGTTCGCGCTGCTCCACCAGCCCGTCGTCTCCCTCGCGGGCGGCGAGATCACCTCCGTGGCCGCCCAGGCCCGCTGGCGGTCCGC
The DNA here is from genome assembly GCF_044759225.1 of Streptomyces sp. NPDC101132. Lineage (NCBI taxonomy): Bacteria > Bacillati > Actinomycetota > Actinomycetes > Kitasatosporales > Streptomycetaceae > Streptomyces > Streptomyces sp. NPDC101132. The sequence continues at coordinate 152,421 of NZ_JBIVYX010000004.1, read as the reverse complement.
CCAGGGGATCCTCTTCACCCCCGCCGAGTTCCTGCGCGTCACCGAGGCCGCCGAGGACCGCTCCGGTGCCGAGGGCGCTGGACTGGCCGGCGGCGCCGCCGCCCGTACGGCCGAACTGGGCAACTGGCTCCTCGAAGAGGCCGTGGTGCAGGCCGCCGAGCGCCATCAGGCCGGCCACGACGTGCCGGTGGCCGTGCGGATGTCCGCCCAGCGGCTCCTCGGTCTGGGGGTGCCGCACCAGGGTGCGGGCGGGGCGTCCCCCGCCTCGGTGGAGGCCCTGCTGACCCGGCACGGGCTGCCCTCGGGCGCTCTCGTGATCGAGCTGGCGGACAGCGACCCCCGGGTGCCCTTCGACGAGCTGGAGCGCCGCCTGGTGGCGCTGCGGCGGCTCGGCGTACGGATCGCCCTGGACGGCTTCGGAAGCGGCTACGCGGCCATCAGCGCCCTGCGCCGGCTCCCCGTGGACGTGCTGAAACTCGACCGCGGGCTGGTCGAGGGGGTGGTGGAATCGGCCAGATTGCACAAGATCACGGCTGGTTTGTTGCGCATCGCAAATGATTTGGGCATGCAGTCCGTGGCCGACGGGGTGGACCTCCCCGAGCAGGTCCTCGCCCTCCGCGCCATGGGCTGCACCCACGGCCAGGGAATGGCCTTCTCCGGGCCTCTGGACGAATACCGGCTGCGCAGGGCGCTGGTCCGCGGTACGTTCCCAGTACCCGGCGGGATCGCCCTTCCCGCCATGGCGGGCGGCACGCGGGGCGTCCCGGGAGGCCTCCATAGGGGCTCAAATAGTGAGACGTCCATCCCACCCACTTGACATCCCCCTCCCGGCGGAGGGAGGGTCAGTGCCATGCGCACCCGAATTCTCGTACTTGGAAAGCGCGTCGGCTGAAGCTGGGACCACGATGTCCCCGCTCAACGCACCCGACGCGCTCCCCTCGCTTGCCATCCGGCACGAGGGGTTTTTTGTTGCACTGGCAAAACCCGAATCCTCGCAAAAACCCTCAGCTTCGAGAAGAGATTGCCGATGACCGAGCAGGCCACCGGGGCCCACCATCCGCAGCCGCGGGCCCGTACCGGAGGACAGCAGACCGCTGCGATCGAGCACGTCACGGGTGCGCAGTCCCTCATCCGTTCTCTCGAAGAGGTGGGGTGCGACACCGTCTTCGGCATCCCGGGCGGCGCCATCCTCCCCGCGTACGACCCGATGATGGACTCCAAGAAGGTCCGTCACATCCTGGTCCGCCACGAGCAGGGCGCGGGCCACGCCGCCACCGGGTACGCCCAGGCCACCGGCAAGGTCGGCGTCTGTATGGCGACCTCCGGACCGGGCGCGACCAACCTGGTCACCCCGATCGCCGACGCGCACATGGACTCCGTCCCGCTCGTCGCGATCACCGGCCAGGTCTCCTCCAAGGCGATCGGCACCGACGCCTTCCAGGAGGCGGACATCGTCGGCATCACGATGCCGATCACCAAGCACAACTTCCTGGTCACCAAGGCCGAGGACATCCCGAAGACGATCGCCGAGGCCTTCCACATCGCCTCCACCGGCCGTCCGGGCCCGGTCCTGGTCGACATCGCCAAGGACGCCCTCCAGGCGCAGACCACCTTCAGCTGGCCGCCGTCGCAGGACCTGCCCGGCTACCGGCCGGTCACCAAGCCGCACGCCAAGCAGATCCGCGAGGCCGCGAAGCTGATCGTCCAGGCCAAGCGCCCGGTCCTGTACGTCGGCGGCGGCGTCATGAAGTCCGGCGCGAACGCCGAGCTGAAGGTCCTCGCCGAGCTGACCGGCATCCCGGTCACCACCACGCTGATGGCGCTGGGCTCCTTCCCCGACACCCACCCGCTGCACGTCGGCATGCCCGGCATGCACGGCGCGGTCACCGCCGTCACCGCCCTCCAGAAGGCCGACCTGCTGATCGCGCTGGGCACCCGCTTCGACGACCGCGTCACCGGCAAGCTGGACAGCTTCGCCCCCTTCGCCAAGGTCATCCACGCGGACATCGACCCGGCCGAGATCGGCAAGAACAAGCCGGTCGACGTCCCGATCGTCGGTGACGCCCGCGAGGTCATCGCCGACCTGATCCAGGCCGTCCAGGCGGAGCACACCGAGGGCCACACCGGCGACTACTCCGCCTGGTGGAACGACCTCAACCGCTGGCGCGACACCTACCCGCTCGGCTACGACCTGCCCGAGGACGGCATGCTCTCGCCGCAGCAGGTCATCGAGCGCATCGGCCAGCTCGCGCCCAAGGGCACGATCTACGCGGCCGGCGTCGGCCAGCACCAGATGTGGGCCTCGCACTTCGTCAACTACGAGGAGCCCCGCACCTGGCTGAACTCCGGCGGCGCCGGAACCATGGGCTACGCGGTCCCGGCCGCGATGGGCGCCAAGGTCGGCCAGCCGGAGCGCACCGTCTGGGCCATCGACGGCGACGGCTGCTTCCAGATGACGAACCAGGAGCTCGTCACCTGCGCGCTGAACAACATCCCGATCAAGGTCGCGATCATCAACAACGGTGCGCTGGGCATGGTCCGCCAGTGGCAGACGCTGTTCTACAACCAGCGGTACTCCAACACCGTCCTGCACGCGGACGAGACCGGTCACGAGACGGTCGGCTCCCAGCTGGGCGAGTCCGTCGCGCCCCGCAAGGGCACCCGCGTCCCGGACTTCGTCAAGCTCTCCGAGGCCATGGGCTGCGTCGCCCTGCGCTGCGAGGACCCGGCCGACCTGGACAAGGTCATCGCCGAGGCCAACGCGATCAACGACCGTACGGTCGTCATCGACTTCATCGTCCACGAGGACGCCATGGTCTGGCCGATGGTCGCCGCCGGCACCTCCAACGACGAGGTCATGGCCGCCCGGGGCGTCCGTCCCGACTTCGGCGACAACGAAGACGACTGAGCGAAGAGCGAAAGAGAGAACGACTCACATGTCCAAGCACACGCTCTCCGTCCTGGTCGAGAACACGCCCGGCATCCTGGCCCGGATCGCCGCCCTGTTCTCCCGCCGCGGCTTCAACATCGACTCCCTCGCGGTGGGTGTCACCGAGCACCCCGACATCTCCCGCATCACCATCGTCGTGAACGTCGAGGACCTCCCGCTGGAGCAGGTCACCAAGCAGCTCAACAAGCTGGTCAACGTCCTCAAGATCGTCGAGCTGGAGCCGTCCAACGCGATCCAGCGCGAACTCGTCCTGGTGAAGGTCCGCGCCGACAACGAGACGCGCTCGCAGATCGTCGAGATCGTCCAGCTGTTCCGCGCCAAGACGGTCGACGTCTCCCCGGAGGCCGTCACCATCGAGGCCACGGGCGGCGCCGACAAGCTGGAGGCCATGCTCAAGATGCTGGAGCCCTTCGGCATCAAGGAGCTCGTCCAGTCCGGCACGATCGCCATAGGGCGTGGCGGACGGTCCATCACGGACCGCAGCCTGCGGGCCCTCGACCGCAGCGCCTGATCCCCGCGCGCCCCACCGCGAGCGCCGAACCCGCGGCTCGCCGGGTGCCCTGACGGGCGCCCGGCCCCCCGAGCCCGTATACCGAGACCGGTAGACCCGTACTTCCCTCCCCGCCGTACGGTGGGACGCAACGCACCAAGACCAAGGAGATTTTCCAGTGGCCGAGCTGTTCTACGAGTCCGACGCCGACCTGTCCATCATCCAGGGCCGCAAGGTCGCGGTCATCGGCTACGGCAGCCAGGGCCACGCCCACGCGCTGTCGCTGCGCGACTCCGGCGTCGACGTGCGCGTGGGCCTGCAGGAAGGCTCCAAGTCCAAGGCCAAGGCGGAGGAGCAGGGTCTCCGCGTGGTCTCCGTCGCCGAGGCCGCGGCCGAGGCCGACGTCATCATGATCCTCACCCCGGACCCGATCCAGGCCCAGGTCTACGAGGAGTCCATCAAGGACAACCTGAAGGAGGGCGACGCGCTCTTCTTCGGCCACGGCTTCAACGTCCGCTACGGCTTCATCAAGCCCCCGGCCAACGTCGACGTCGCCCTGGTCGCCCCGAAGGGCCCGGGCCACCTGGTCCGCCGCCAGTACGAGGAGGGCCGCGGCGTTCCGTGCATCGCCGCCGTCGAGCAGGACTTCACGGGCAGCGCCTTCGCCCTGGCCCTGTCGTACGCGGCCGGCATCGGCGGCACCCGCGCCGGCGTCATCAAGACCACCTTCACCGAGGAGACCGAGACCGACCTGTTCGGTGAGCAGGCCGTCCTCTGTGGTGGCGCCTCCGCGCTCGTCAAGGCCGGCTTCGAGGTCCTGACCGAGGCCGGCTACCAGCCGGAGATCGCGTACTTCGAGTGCCTCCACGAGCTGAAGCTGATCGTGGACCTCATGTACGAGGGCGGCCTGGAGAAGATGCGCTGGTCGGTCTCCGAGACCGCCGAGTGGGGCGACTACATCACCGGTCCGCGCGTGATCACCGACGCCACCAAGGCCGAGATGAAGAAGGTTCTCGCCGAGATCCAGGACGGCACCTTCGCCAAGACCTGGATGGAGGAGTACCACGGCGGTCTGAAGAAGTACAACGAGTACAAGGACGCCGACTCCGAGCACCTGCTGGAGACCACCGGCAAGAAGCTGCGCAAGCTCATGAGCTGGGTGGACAGCGAGGAGAGCTGATCCTCCGCGGCGGGGGGGGGGGGGGCGCGGGGCCCCCCCCCCCCCGGGCGGGGGGCGGGCCCCCCGGGGGGGGTGTTGGACCCCCGCCCAACCCCGCCCCGGGAGCAGTTCAGCACAGCCGCGTAAACAACCGCGGTAC
>NZ_JBIVYX010000004.1:99253-147652 GCF_044759225.1 Streptomyces sp. NPDC101132 | reverse complement strand
CCCAGCACACGCTGTCCACCCCCGGAAACACGCTGCGACCCATCTACTGCTGGGGGCACCCGTAGGTCAGCGCATCCACCGCGGCGGGGCGGGCACGACCGCGCCCCGCCCCCGCCGTGCCGGAATGTGGACCTCCCGTAGCGTGGCTTGTCCACGCCGTCCAACCACGGACGGGTGATCCTTCCGGACAGGCGGAAAACGATCCGGCTTCCGCCACTACACTGCTCAACACATACGCGTCAGGCCCACAGTGTCGTGCGTCTTCCACGCGGCTACCCCCTCCACCGCATGCGGCCGTCGGGACGGCCGTCCGCACTGGATTTGTGAGGACCCACGTGAGCTCGAAACCTGTCGTACTCATCGCCGAAGAGCTGTCGCCCGCCACGGTGGACGCGCTCGGCCCTGACTTCGAGATCCGCCACGTCAACGGCGCCGACCGCGCGGAGCTGCTGCCCGCCATCGCGGACGTCGACGCGATCCTGGTCCGCTCCGCCACCAAGGTGGACGCCGAGGCCATCGCGGCCGCCGGGAAGCTGAAGGTCGTCGCCCGCGCCGGTGTGGGCCTGGACAACGTCGACGTGTCCGCCGCCACCAAGGCCGGCGTGATGGTCGTGAACGCCCCGACCTCCAACATCGTCACCGCCGCCGAGCTGGCGTGCGGCCTGCTGGTCGCCACCGCGCGCAACATCCCGCAGGCCAACACCGCCCTGAAGAACGGCGAGTGGAAGCGCAGCAAGTACACGGGCGTCGAGCTCAGCGAGAAGACCCTGGGCGTCGTCGGCCTCGGCCGCATCGGTGTCCTGGTGGCCCAGCGGATGTCCGCCTTCGGCATGAAGGTCGTCGCGTACGACCCGTACGTGCAGCCCGCGCGCGCCGCCCAGATGGGCGTCAAGATGCTGACGCTGGACGAGCTCCTCGAGGTCGCGGACTTCATCACGGTCCACCTGCCCAAGACCCCCGAGACCATCGGTCTCATCGGGGACGAGGCGCTGCACAAGGTCAAGCCGAGCGTCCGCATCGTCAACGCCGCCCGCGGCGGGATCGTCGACGAGGCCGCGCTGTACTCGGCGCTCAAGGAGGGCCGAGTCGCCGGCGCCGGCCTCGACGTGTACGCCAAGGAGCCCTGCACGGACTCCCCGCTGTTCGAGCTCGACCAGGTCGTCTGCACCCCGCACCTCGGCGCCTCCACGGACGAGGCCCAGGAGAAGGCCGGCATCGCCGTCGCCAAGTCGGTGCGCCTCGCCCTCGCCGGCGAGCTCGTCCCGGACGCGGTGAACGTCCAGGGCGGCGTCATCGCCGAGGACGTCCGTCCGGGCCTGCCGCTCGCCGAGAAGCTCGGCCGCATCTTCACCGCCCTCGCGGGCGAGGTCGCGGTGCGCCTCGACGTCGAGGTCTGCGGCGAGATCACCCAGCACGACGTGAAGGTGCTCGAACTCTCCGCGCTCAAGGGCGTGTTCGAGGACGTGGTCGACGAGACCGTGTCCTACGTCAACGCCCCGCTGTTCGCGCAGGAGCGCGGCGTCGAGGTCCGCCTGACCACCACCTCGGAGTCCCCGGACCACCGGAACGTGGTGATCGTGCGCGGCACCCTCTCCGACGGCCAGGAGGTCTCGGTCGCCGGTACCCTCGCGGGTCCCAAGCACCACCAGAAGGTCGTCGGCGTCGGCGAGTACGACGTGGACCTCTCGCTCGCCGACCACATGGTGGTGCTCCGCTACCAGGACCGCCCGGGTGTCGTCGGCACCGTCGGCCGGATCCTCGGCGAGGCCGGACTGAACATCGCGGGCATGCAGGTGGCGCGTGCGGAGGAGCACGGCGAGGCGCTCGCGGTGCTCACCGTGGACGACACCGTCCCGCCGGCCGTGCTGGCCGAGATCTCCGAGGAGATCGGCGCCACCTCAGCCCGCTCGGTGAACCTCAGCTGAGCGACCGTCCGGTGTGACAGGACATGAGAAGGGCCCGGGTTCTCCCGGGCCCTTCTCGCGTTCCCCTGCTGCTGCCGGCTGCGGCCTCCCGCCTCCGCTACGGGGGGTCAGCGCGCCGCACCGGCCGGTGCGGGCTCGTCCGCCGCGGGCCGCGGGGCCGGGGCGTCGGCCGCCCGGCGGAGCAGGGCCGGGGCGAGCACCGCGCCGGCCAGCAGCAGCGCCGTACCGCCGAGGGCGGCGTAGTGCATGCCGTGCACGAAGGCGGTGCGGGCGGCAGCCAGCAGGGCCTCGCCGGCCTCCCCGCCGAGCTGCCCGGCGGTGGCCGCCGCGCCGCCCAGGGTCTCCCGTACCGCGGGGGCGGCGCCGTCCAGGTCGGCCCGGTAGACCGCGGTGCCCACGCTGCCCAGCACGGCCATGCCGAGGGCGCCGCCGAACTCCTGGCCGGTCTCCAGCAGCGAGGCGGCCGAGCCGGCCTTCTCGGCGGGGGCGGCGGACAGTGCCAGGTCGGAGACCAGGGCCATGACGGCGACCATGCCCGAGGCGAGGACGGCCGCGCCGGTCAGCAGGAGCCAGAGGGAATCGGTGCCGACCAGGCCGAACACGGCGAAGCCGGCGGCCGCGGTGACGAACCCGCCGGCGATCACGTACGCGCGGTTCACCCGCCCGCCGAGCGCGGTGGCGACGGGGGCCGCGGCGCCGACCGCCACCGAGGGCGCCAGGCTCCACAGGGCCGCCTCCAGCGCGCCCATGCCGAGCACCGACTGGAGGTACTGGGTGGTGAAGTAGGCGGAGCCCATCATCGCGAAGGTGGCCAGGGTGTTCAGGGTGACGCCGGCGCCGAAGCCCCGGGCGCGGAACAGCGCCCGGCTGATCATGGCGTCCTCGCGCCGGCGCTGCCGCAGGACGAAGAGGGCGCCGATGGCGAGGCCGGCGGCGACGCAGGCGGCGTACCCGGCCTGGAAGCCCTCGGCGGCCGTCTCCTTGAGCCCGTAGACGACGGGCAGCACGGCACCCGTGGAGAGCGGGACGCTCAGCAGGTCGAACCGGCCGGGCGCGGGATCCTTGAACTCCGGCACCAGCACCGGGACCAGGACCAGCAGCAGCACCATGGCCGGCACGTTGACGAGGAAGACCGAACCCCACCAGAAGTGGTTGAGCAGCAGGCCGCCGAGGACCGAGCCGAGGGCGATGCCGCCGGCCATGGCGGCGGACCAGATGCCGATGGCCTTGCTGCGCTGGGCGTCGTTCCGGAACAGGTTCCGCACCAGTGCCATGGTCGAGGGCATCAGGGTGGCCCCGCCGATCCCGAGCAGGACGCGGGCGGCGATCAGCATCTCGGCGCTGTGGGCGTACGCCGCGCCGACCGAGGCCAGGCCGAACGCGGCGGCGCCCGCCAGCAGGAGCCGGCGGCGGCCGATGCGGTCGCCCAGGGAGCCCATCGTGATCAGCAGGCCCGCGAGGGCGAACCCGTAGCTGTCGAAGATCCACAGCTGTTCGGTGGCGGTGGGGGCGAGGTCCCGGGAGATGGCCGGGATGGCGAAGTAGAGGACGGAGACGTCCATGGAGACCAGCAGCAGGGGCAGCAGGAGGACGGTGAACGCGGTCCACTCCTTGCGCCCGGCGAGGTGCGCGGCGGGGTTCGTCATGGCGGCAAATGTACAGGCGTCATAAACGTCTGTCTAGAACGATTGTCTATGACGCCTGTACGGAAACGGCGCTAGGCTCTGCCCCATGGGACACCGTGAAGATCTGCTCGAAGGCGCGAAGCAGTGCCTGCTGGAAAAGGGGTTCGTCCGGACGACGGCACGCGACATCGTCAACGCGTCCGGCGCGAACCTCGCCTCGATCGGCTACCACTACGGCTCCAAGGACGCGCTGCTCACGCAGGCGTTCATCGCGCTGATGGAGCGGATGGGCGAGGGCTTCGACCCGGCGGGGGAGGGCGCGGACGGCTCGCTGGAACGGTTCCGGGCCGTCTGGGAGAACTTCCTGCGCCGCGAGGAGGAGAACCGGCCCGTGTGGTCGGCCAGCATGGAGGTCGCGCTCAACGGCGACCGGCTGCCGCAGCTGCGCGAGCTGCTCGCGGCCTCGCAGGCCGAGGGCCGCAGGGGGCTGGTCTCGATGTTCACCGGCATCCCGGAGGACGAGCTGGAGGAGGCGGACCTGCGGACGCTCGGCGCCTTCTACCAGGCGCTGCTCAACGGGCTGATGCTGCAGTGGGTGTTCGACCCGGCCTCGGCCGCCACGGCGGAGGACCTCACGGAGGGCCTGCGCCGGGCTGCCGAGGGGGTGCTGGGCAAGGGCTGACGGCCCGGGCGGTGCGTGCCGGCCCGGCCCGGGGCGGTGCAGCGGGCCCCGGGCCGGCACCGGCCGGCGTCCTCGTCAGGCGGCCGTCGCGTGGGCCTGGTGGACGCGGAGCTGGAGCGTGGCCAGGTCCAGCAGCGGCGTCGCCACGCCGAGCGCCCGGGCGCGGGCGGTGAGGTCGCCGAAGATGTGCTCGACCTCGGTCGGCGCGCCCGCCAGCACGTCCCGGTAGAGCGAGGGCGTCAGCGGCGAACCGGGCTGCGTGGCCACGGCCGTGGTCGCCTCGCGTTCGGCCGCCGGGAGCGGGTGGCCCGCGGCCGCCGCCACCGCGGCGGCCTCCGCGACCACCGCACGGGCCAGCTCCGGGCCGCCCGGGGCCGCGACCGCCTCGCCCACGCTGCCGCGCACCAGGCAGGTCAGGGCGCCCATGGTGCTGATGAAGGCCCACTTGTGCCACATCGCGGCCACGATGTCCGGGGTCGGCGGGCTGTCGACGCCGGCGCCGGCCAGCGCCGTACGGATCTCCTCGACGCGTGCCGAGTCGCGGCCGTCCCGCTCGCCGAGGGCCAGGTGGGCGAGCGGGGCCATGCGTACGATCTCGCCCTCCGGGCCGAGGGTGGTGACCACCTTGGCGACGCCGCCCAGCACCGGTTCCGGGCCGAACGCCCGCTCCAGCAGGTCCAGATGGGCCATCCCGTTCAGCATCGGGACGATCGCCGTGCCGGGGCCGACCGCGGGTCCGAGGGCGGCCACCGCCTCCTCCAGCGCCGTCGACTTCACGGAGAGCAGCACCAGGTCGTACCGGCCGTCGAGATGACCGGCCGTCACCAGCTGCGGAGCGGGCAGGAGTTCCTCCGTCACGCCGGTCAGGCGCAGCCCGCGCTCGCGCAGTGCGGCGGCCCGGCCCGGCCGGACCAGGAAGGTGACGTCGCGCCCGGAGCCGGCCAGGCGGGCGCCGAAGAATCCGCCGGTGGCTCCGGCGCCGACAACGAGGATGCGCATGCGGGTCAGCCTTTCGTCGTGGGTGCCGCCGCGTCCCGGATGCAGGGTGCGCGGCAGGGGAGTGGGGCGGCCGCCGGGAGCGGTGCGGCGGCATCCGCGGGTGGTGCCGGGGCCTGGTCAGGGTCGCAGCGGGGTCAGCAGGCGGTGCGGTGCGCGCAGGGCGGCGGTCACCGGATCGTCCCCGCCCGCTCCGGGCGGAGCGAGCCCCGGACCCGGTGTGACCAGCAGGTCCGCCGGTGCCACCGGCTCCCCGCAGCCCCCGCAGCGGCCGTCGGCCGCCACCGGTGCCTGGTCGGCCACGTGCCGGAACACCCTGCGCGGCCCGGCCGGTGCGCCGTAGTGCTCCTCGCCCCAGGCGGTGAGCGCACGGACCGCCGGCCAGAGCGAGACGCCCTTCGGGGTGAGCGCGTACACCTCGCGCCGCCCGGTGCCGGCCGCCTCCCGTGCGAGCACCCCCGCCCCGGTCAGGGTGGCGAGCCGGTCGGCGAGCACCGCCCGCGGGATGCCGAGGTGCGCGGCGAACTCGCCGAACCGGCGCACCCCGAAGAAGGCGTCGCGGACGACCAGCAGCGTCCACCGCTCGCCGATGACCTCCATCGAGCGGGCGAGGGAGCAGGTCTGGCCGCTGTAGTCGCGCGGAAGCGTCATGGACACGACCCTAACCCCATCGGTTCGGTCACTGAACCGATTTCCGGTGGCCGGCGCCTCCGGGGTCCGGGAACCGTCCGCCCCCGGGGCGCGTCACAGCGGCGACCCGGACCGGCCGGTCCGGGCGCGGTGGAGGGGGAGACCATGCGGCGGTTGGTGTGGTTCGGCGCGGTGGCGGCGCTGCTCGCGGGCTGTTCGGCCCCGGGCGGGAGCGTGGAGGACAAGCCGGGACCGGTCCCCGACCCGGCCGACCGGTCCCGGGCGGTGGCCGACGCCTGGGACGGGTCGCCCGCGGCCCGCGCCTGGCGGGAGGGCTTCTACCCGCTGGAGCCGCTGACCCGGCTGCCCGAGGACGCCTGGCACAGCGGGGCCGACAAGGAGGCCTGGCTCGGGCACCGCGTGGTCTGGCGGTCGAACACCATCGCGGAGATCCCGTCCACCGCGCCGGTGAAGTGGGCGGACGGCAAGACCCTCGACCTGCGGCTGCTCGACCCGCGGCAGGCGCTGCCGATGGACCCGGCGGCCGAGCAGGGCGGCGAGGGCCCGCCGCCGCTGAAGATCACGGCCTGGCGCCACGGCTCGCTCGACATGGTCACCAGCCGTGGCCGCGCCACCGTGCCGGCCTGGCTGTACACGGTCGAGGGGTACGCCACCCCGGTCGCCCGGGTCGCGGTGGCCGAGTCGGCACCGCCGAAGAACCCGATCGGCCCGCGGGAGGAGATCGCCCCCGACCTGTCGCTGGAGGGCGTCTCCGCCGACGGCACCGTCCTCACGCTCAAGGCGGGACACGGGGCCTGCGACGCCGGCGCGAAGGTCGACGTGCTGGAGTCGGCGGAGACGGTGGTGCTGGCCGGCTCGGTCAAGCCGGGTCCGGACCCGGGCGCGCCGTGCACGGCGCAGCTGCTGATGCAGACGGTCACCGTGCGCCTGGGCCGCCCGCTTGCCGCCCGGGTGCCGGTCGACGCGCTCACCGGGGGACCGGTGATGTTCCAGGGGCGGCAGCGCGAGACCGGCGACTGAGGCGCGGCGAACCCCAGGCGGGCGGAGCCGGGCAGGCCCGAGCGGCCCGCGGGACGACGCAGCAGCTCGACGGGTCGACAGCTCGACGGGTCGACGGCTCGACTGGTCGACAGCTCGACGGGGCGGCGGGTCGTGGGGCTGTCAGGGGCGGAGCCGGGCCGCCTTCAGCGCCATGTGCAGCAGCAGCCGGTCCTCGCCCTCGTCCAGGTCGAGCCCGGTGAGCTGCTCCACGCGCGAGAGCCGGTAGTAGAGGGTCTGCCGGTGGATGCCCAGGGCCGCCGCCGCGCGCCCCGCCTGGCCCGCGCAGTCGAGGAACACCTCGGCCGTGCGGGCGAGTTCGGGGTTGCCTGGACCGAGCAGCACCCGGGTGGCCGGGTCGTCGGCGCGCTCCGCGGGCAGCGCCGCGAGCATCCGGTACGGGCCGATCGCCGACCACTCCGCCACCGGCCCCAGCCGCGGCTGCGCCACCGCCGCCCGCGCCGCCGCCGAGGCCTGCCGCCAGGCACCGGCCAGCTCGCCGAGGCCCCGTACCGGGGCTGACACTCCCGCCGCCCGCGCCCCCGTACCGGTTCCGGCACCCCGGCCGTTCCCGGTGCCGCCGGCCCCCTTCGCGCTCCCGGCGCCCCTGCCGCCCCCGGCCCCCGTACCGCCGCCCGGGCCCCCAACTCCCGTCGCCCGGCCGCCCGGTGCCGCACCGGCACCCGGCCCCGTACCGCCCGCGCCGCCCGGCAGCAGCCGCCCGGCCGCGTTCACCGCGGGCCCCAGCGCCTCCGGTGTCCGCAGCCTGACCAGCAGCGCCAGCGCCCGGTCGGCCGCACCGCCGCCGGCCGGGGGTTCACCGTCCACCGGCCGCGCCCCGTCCGGCCCCGGGCCGCCCCCGGCGGGGTCCGGCGCCCCGGGACCCGGCGCCGCGCACACGGCGGCCACCCCCGGCACCGACTGGGGCATCTCGCCCGGCCACGGCGCCACGCACACCACCACGTGCAGCCCGTCCGCCCCCGGCCCGAGAGCCGCCCGCAGCGCGGCCACCGCCATGTCCCGCTGCCAGCCCCGGCCCGCGGTCAGCACCGCCCGGAACTCCCGCGACAGGTCCGCGCCCGCCTTGGCCTCGTCGGCCAGCAGTACGCCGATCCGCTCGCAGACCTCCATCGCCGCGGCCAGCTGCTCCGGGTCGGGCCCCGGCTCGGCGTCCAGCAGCCACACGTACCCGTGGACGATCCCGCGGTGCCGCACGGGCAGGCAGATCCGCCCGCGGAACACCCCCGCGTCGGGGGCGGCGGGGATCCGCACCGGGCCGGTCGCCCGGGTGATGCCGAACCCCTCGAACCAGCTGCGCACCGCCGCCGTGGACTGGCGGGTCAGGATCGACCGGGTGCGGACCGGGTCCATCGCCAGGTCGTCGTCGCTGTCGTGCGCACCGAAGGCGATCAGCCGGAAGTCCCGGTTCTCCAGGGTCGCCGGGGCGCCGAGCAGCGCCGAGATCTCGTCCACCAGATCCTGGTAATCGCCCTTCACGCGAGCCATTCTCCCACCCGGGCCGGCCTGCTTCAGACATCTGTATGAGATCGCGGCCACGGATGCGTGACAGCTGTCGATGGCCGAGGATCGAGACGGTCCTTAGGTTTCACGGTGGTTTTACTTGCGTTCCCTTTACGGCCACTGCCCCGGCGGGCGGTGACCTGTCTTTCTGCCACCCGTTGGAGGTGCCCCCGTGCTGGGTCCCGTGATCCTCGCCGCTTCCCGCAGCGACAAGATGCGCAAAATCGTCTCTGCCGCTCCGGTGACCAAGCCCGTGGTGAACCGGTTCATCCCCGGGGAGACCGTCGACCAGGTCATCCCGATCGTCGTGGACCTCACGCAGAAGGGCCTGGAGGTCACCCTCGACGTCGTCGGCGAGGACATCACCACCGTCGAGCAGTCGTACGCCGCCCGTGACGCGTACCTGGAGCTCATCGAGCACCTCAAGGAGCTGGAGCTCGGCGAGACCGCGGAGATGTCGGTCAAGCTCTCGATGTTCGGCCAGGCGCTGGAGGGCGGCCACGAGCTCGCCCTCGCCAACGTCCGCCCGGTCGTCGAGGCCGCCGCCGCGATCGGCACCACCGTCACGCTGGACGCCGAGGACCACACCACCCTCGACTCGATGTTCGCCATCCACGAGGAGCTGCGGAAGGACTTCCCGCAGACCGGCTGCGTGATCCAGGCGTACCTGTTCCGCACCGAGGCCGACGCCCGCCGTCTGGCCGCCGCCGGCAGCCGCGTCCGGATCGTGAAGGGCGCCTACAAGGAGCCCGCCTCCGTCGCCTACCAGGACAAGGGCGAGATCGACAAGGCGTACGTCCGCATCCTCAAGATCCTCATGGAGGGCGAGGGCTACCCGATGATCGGGTCCCACGACCCGCGGCTCATCGCCATCACCCAGGAGCTCGCGCGCCAGGCCGGGCGCAAGCTGGACGAGTACGAGTTCCAGATGCTCTACGGCATCCGCAGCGAGGAGCACCACCGGCTGGCCGCCGAGGGCCACCGGATGCGCGTCTACACGGCGTACGGCACCGACTGGTACGGCTACTTCATGCGCCGCCTGGCCGAGAAGCCGGCCAACCTCCTCTTCTTCGTCCGCTCGATGATCACCAAGAACTAGGTCAAGGAGTTACCAGTCCCATGGACGCAGTGACCCAGGTCCCCGCGCCGGTCAACGAGCCGGTCAACAGCTACGCCCCCGGCAGCCCGGAGCGCGCCCGTCTCGAGGCCAAGCTCAAGGAGCTGTCCGAGAACCCCATCGACCTCCCGATGACCATCAACGGCGAGAAGCGCATGGGCGGCGGCGACCGCTTCGACGTGGTGCAGCCCCACGACCACAAGTCGGTCATCGGCACCTACGCCAACGCCACCCGGCAGGACGCCCAGGACGCCATCGACGCCGCCCTGGCCGCGGCCCCGGCCTGGCGCGCCATGTCCTTCGACGACCGCGCCGCGATCATCCTGCGCGCCGCCGAGCTGCTGTCCGGCCCGTGGCGCGAGACGCTGGCCGCCTCCACCATGCTGGGCCAGTCGAAGACCGCGCAGCAGGCCGAGATCGACACCCCCTGCGAGCTCGTCGACTTCTGGCGCTTCAACGTCCACTTCGCCCGCCAGATCCTGGCCGAGCAGCCGGTCGCCAACTCCGCCGGCGTGTGGAACCGCAGCGACCACCGCCCGCTGGAGGGCTTCGTCTACGCGATCACGCCGTTCAACTTCACGGCCATCGCGGGCAACCTGCCCACCGCCCCCGCCCTCATGGGCAACGTGGTCGTGTGGAAGCCGTCCCCGACGCAGACCCACGCCGCCGTGCTGCTGATGCAGCTGCTGGAGGAGGCGGGCCTGCCCAAGGGCGTCATCAACCTGGTCACGGGCGACGGCATCGCCGTCTCCGAGGTCGCGCTGAACCACCCCGAGCTGGCCGGCATCCACTTCACCGGCTCGACCAAGACCTTCCAGTACCTGTGGAAGACGGTCGGCAACAACATCGAGAAGTACCGCTCGTACCCCCGTCTGGTCGGCGAGACCGGCGGCAAGGACTTCGTCGTCGCGCACCCGTCCGCGGACCGCGCGATCCTGAAGACCGCCCTGACCCGCGGCTCCTTCGAGTTCCAGGGCCAGAAGTGCTCGGCCTCCTCCCGCGCCTACGTCCCGGCCTCCATCTGGAACGACGGCTTCAAGGAGCAGTTCGCGGCCGAGGTCGACGGCATCACCATGGGTGACGTCCGCGACCTGTCGAACTTCATCGGCGCCGTCATCGACGAGCGCTCCTTCGCCAAGAACAAGGCCGCGATCGACCGCGCCAAGGCCGACCCGACCTGCACCATCGTCGCCGGCGGCACGTACGACGACTCCGAGGGCTACTTCGTGCGCCCGACGGTCATCGAGTGCACCGACCCGGAGAACGAGGTCTTCACGACCGAGTACTTCGGCCCGATCCTCGCGGTGTACGTCTACGAGGACGAGAAGTACGACGAGATGCTGGCCCAGATGGAGTCCGTCTCGGCCTACGCCCTGACCGGCTCGATCATCGCCGCCGACCGCTACGCCGCGGCCGACGCGATGGAGAAGCTCCGCTTCGCCGCGGGCAACTTCTACATCAACGACAAGTCGACCGGCGCCGTGGTCGGCCAGCAGCCCTTCGGTGGCGGCCGCGCCTCCGGCACCAACGACAAGGCCGGCGCCGCGTCGAACCTGCTCCGCTGGACCTCCACGCGCTCCATCAAGGAGACGCTGGTCCCGCCGACCGAGTACGGCTACCCGCACATGGGCTGACCCGCACGGGTCCGCCCCGGGGCCGACGCCCCCCGAACCCCGCCCCCGTTCCGGTACCCCCAAGTCCGGAACGGGGGCGGTCTCCATTGCGCCGGAGTCATGGTGTGAGCCCCCCAGGCGTGGAAACCATGCGTGACGTGATCCGAGCGCCCGGTCCCGGTGGCCGCTCAGACCTCGGTCATGACCTGGTCCAGGGACTTCCGCACCAGGTCGGGGACCTGGCAGTCGTCCGCCGGGTAGCCGATGGGGATCACCGCGAAGGCCTTCTCGTTCTCCGGGCGGTTCAGGACGTGGCCCAGGAACCGCATCGGGCTCGGCGTGTGGATCAGGGCGGCGAGACCCGAGAGGTGGAGGGCGGTCAGCAGCATGCCGACCGCGATGCCCACGGACTCGTCCACGTAGTAGTGCTTGCGCTTGGTGCCGTCCGGTCCCAGCCAGTACCGCTGCTGGAAGACCACGACCAGCGCCGGCGCGTCCGTGAGGTGGGTCTTGACGGCGTCCGTGCCCAGCGGGCGCAGTGCGGCCAGCCACTCGTCCCCGAGCCGGCCGTCGTAGGAGATCTGCTCCTCCTGCTCGGCGGCGGCCCGGATCTGCCGGCGCACCGCCGGGTCCCTGACCAGTACGAAGGTCCACGGCTGCTGGTGCGCCCCGGAGGGCGCGGTCGCCGCGCAGGCGATGGCGTCGCGGACCACCTCGTCGGGGACCGGGTCGGCGGAGAACTGCCGGACCGTGCGGCGTTCGTCCATGCGCGCCCGCAGGCGCGCTGCCTCGGCGACCGACTCCGCCCGCGGCATCCGCTCGGGCCGGTAGGGGACGGGGTGGTAGGGCTGCCCGTGCGTGGGCGTCCACGGCTGCGTAGTAGGCGACATGACCTTGAGTCTCGGGTCCCGGACCTCGGGAACGCGCGCCCCTTTCCGGCCTTTCCTGGCGCCCCGCGCGCCCTGGTAGCGTCCGGATGTGGACATCGTCACCGCGCACACCTCACAGCTGCCGGACGCCGAACTGGCCGCGATCCGGGCCCTGTTGACCGACGCCTTCGAGGGCGACTTCTCCGACGAGGACTTCGAGCACGGGCTGGGCGGCATGCACGTACTGGTCCGGGAGGACGGCGTGCTGGTGGGCCACGGCAGCGTCGTGCAGCGCCGGGTCCTCCACCGCGGGAGGGCCCTGCGCACCGGGTACGTGGAGGCCGTCGCGGTACGGGCGGACCGCCGGCGGCGCGGGATCGGCGGCCGCGTGATGGCCGGGCTGGAGGCGGTGATCGGGCGGGCGTACGTACTGGGCGCGCTGTCCGCCTCCGAGGAGGGCGCCGCACTGTACGCGGGGCGCGGCTGGAGCGTGTGGCCCGGGCGGATCGGGGCGCTGGGCCCCGGGGGACCCGTACGGCTGCCGGAGGAGGAGGGGTCCACGTACCTGTGGACGCCACCGGGCGGGGCCGTGCCCGACCCGGCGGGGGAGCTGTGGTTCGACTGGCGGGACGGCGACGTGCTGTGAGCGGGTGCCCGGTCTAGGCTCGGTCCGTGGGGCAACCTGAGCAGCACGTCGAGGGCGTGGGACCCTTCGCCACCCGGGTCAGCTGGCCGCTGCCCGAGGGCGGCACGGTGGTCTGGGAGTCGCGGCCGGCCCGGCGCAGGGGGGCGCTCGCCATCCGTGCCCCCGGTGCGGATCCCGTCCGGCAGGCCCGCGCCGACGAGGTCGCGATCGGCCGCCTGCGCCGGCTCAACGCGCTGGCCGCGACCGCCTTCGTCATCGGCGGGGCCCTGTTCGCGGCGGGTGCCGGCGTCGCCCTGTTCGGCTCGGGCGACGCCCTGGAGAGCGCCTCGATCTACTTCGCGGGCGGGCTGTTCTTCAACACCGGCGGTTACGCCTCCCTCCTCCAGGTGGTCAACGCGCCCCGTCACCGGGTCGGCGAGCGGGGCCTGGTCACCGGCCGCTGGCGGTGGTGGAGCTTCGAGCCGGTGCGGCTGGACTGGCTGAGCGCCTTCCTCCTGTTCGCGGGCACGCTCGTGTTCGGCGTGAACCTGGTCGACTCCTTCCTGCACGGGCTGAGCGTGCAGCAGGTCAACCGGTTGGTCTGGGTGCCCGACGTGGTGGGCTGCGTGCTCTTCCTCGTGTCCGGGCACCTGGCCCTGATGGAGGTCGGCCACGGGCGGATCCGGGTGCTGGCGCGCGACCTGGGCTGGTGGATCGTCGTGGTGAACCAGCTCGGTTCCGTGCTCTTCATGGTCTCGGCCCTGGCCGCGTTCACCCATCCGTCCACCGGCAGCATGGTCAACGTCAACCTCGCCAACTGGGGCACCTTCACCGGTGCCCTGTGCTTCTCCGTGGGCGGGGCCCTGCAGTTCTTCGAACGCCCGTGAGCCCCGCCGGCCGGAGGGCACGGGTCAGCCGCTGACGCTCGGCGCCCCCGTCTCGATGTGCCCGGTGTAGCGGCGGGACCAGCTGCCGTCGGAGGCGGCCAGGACGGTGAAGTCGTACCAGCCGCCGGTGTAGGCGACGGCGTTGAAGTAGTCCTCGGTCGAGCCGCCGGCCGGGACCGTGTACGTCCACGGGCCGTCGGAGCGGTAGTTGTTGGAGCGGATGGTGAAGGACGCGGCGGCGGACGAACGGTTCGTGATCCTGAAGTACACGGCGAGCTTGCCGGTGCCGGGCTCGACCGCGTAGCGCGCCGCCACCTCGTAGTCCCTGCCGGCCTTGTTCGTGTCGCCGATGAAGCGGCGCAGGAAGCGGTTGGGGCCGGCCATCGAGATGTCGTACTTGCCGGAGCCGCTGCCCAGGCCGATCTGGAACCAGTCCGTGGCCGTGCCGCCCGGGTCGACCGTGTACTGCCAGGCCGTGGTGTCGCGGTACTGGTGCGGGTGGATCGAGAAGTGCGCGGCGCTGGTGGCCTGCGGGCCCTGGTTCGTCATCGAGAACCAGGCGGTGATCTTGCCCATGGTGCCGAACTCGAAGCGGTCCAGGTTGCCGTTGACCTGGTACGGGAGGGCGCGGGCGGGACGGGTGCCGGGCTCGGGCGCCGGCAGCGCGTTGTCCTGGGGCGCCGGGTTGGGCAGCGGGCCGCAGGTGCCCATGCCGATGATCTCGTCGGTGGCGGGGAGGCCCGCCGGCACGCCGTACACGGGGCGGGCGAAGTCGAAGACGCCGGTCAGGTCGCCGGTGACCTTCCGGCGCCAGGCGCTGATGTTGGGGCAGGTGGCGGGCGTGCCGAGGGCCGCCGTCCAGGTCTCCAGGAAGCGCAGGACGGAGGTGTGGTCGAAGACCTCCGAGCTGACCCAGCCGCCGCGCGTCCAGGGCGACATCACCAGCATCGGGACGCGGAAGCCGAGGCCGATGGGGACGCCGTCGACGTACTCGCCCGGGGTGCCGGGCGGGGCGACCGGCGGCGGCACGTGGTCGAAGAAGCCGTCGTTCTCGTCGTAGTTGAGGAAGAGCACCGTGGAGTCGAAGACCTCCGGGTTCGCCGCGAGCGCCCGGTAGACCAGGTCCACGAAGTGGGCGCCGTCGGCGGGCGGGGCGTACGGGTGCTCGCTGAAGGCCTGGTTGGACACCACCCAGGAGACCTGCGGGAGGGTGCCGGCGACCGCGTCGGCCCGGATGGCGGCGGCGATGTCGTCGGGCGTGGAGCCGGTGACGCGGGGGACCGAGGCCATGCCCTTGTCCCACAGCGGGTTGCCGGGCCTGGCGTCGGTGAACTTCTTGAAGTAGGCCAGGCCGTTGTCGCCGTAGTTGTCCTGGGCGTTCTGGTACACCTTCCAGCTCACCCCGGCGCGCTCCAGCGCCTCGGCGTACGTCTCCCAGGTCAGCCCGGACTCCTCGCCGCCGTCCTTGCTGGCGGCGTCGATCCGGCCGCTCCAGAGGTACGTGCGGTTGGGGCCGGTGGCGCTGAGCGCGGAGCAGAAGTACGCGTCGCAGATGGTGTAGTGGTCGGCGAGCGCGTAGTGGAAGGGGATGTCGCCCCGGTCCAGGTAGCCGAGGGTGCGGGTGTTGCCCACGCCGGTCACCCAGTTGTCGAGCCGGCCCTTGTTCCAGGCGGCGTGCTGCGAGGTCCAGCTGTGCGGCAGGTCGCCGTTGCACTGGGCGAGCGTCTCGCCGTCCGCGCCGCCGGCGTCGGGGGTGGCGCTGAGTTTCCACGGGTACTGGCGGCCGCCCCAGTTGGGCTGGTTGAACATGCCCCAGCCGCCCGGGAGGTTGACCGCGGCCCGGTCACCGAAGCCGCGTACGCCCTTCAGCCGGCCGAAGTAGTGGTCGAAGCTGCGGTTCTCCTGCATCAGGACGACGACGTGCCTGACGTCCTTGATCGTGCCGGTCGCGGCCTGCGCGGCCGCCGAGGCGGAACCCGCGGCCGCGGGCACCGCCGCCCCGGCCACGAGCCCGGCCCCGATCCCGACGAATCCCCTGCGGCTGATGGGAGTCATGCCCCGCCCTTCGCGTCACACGTGCCCCAGTGGCACGACGAGGCAAGGGTGAGGGCGCGGACGTTAAAGGTCTAGATCCGTGCAGTA
The DNA here is from genome assembly GCF_044759225.1 of Streptomyces sp. NPDC101132. Classification (NCBI taxonomy): domain Bacteria; kingdom Bacillati; phylum Actinomycetota; class Actinomycetes; order Kitasatosporales; family Streptomycetaceae; genus Streptomyces; species Streptomyces sp. NPDC101132. The sequence goes on along the minus strand of NZ_JBIVYX010000004.1, from coordinate 131,961 downwards.
ATGCATCGGTTAACTTCGGGTGGCGGATGCCGGGCCGGCCCTCAGAGGCCCTGAACTGTCAGGGTTCTCCGGCTCCGTACCGCTCCCGAGCAATTGGTGTGATTGAGAACCAATATGGCTGCCGAAATCCGCGTGTCCACCCCGCGCCGGCCGGTCTAAGCTCGCCGGATGACCTTGGAATGGGAACAGGTAATCGTCCACTCGGAAGACCCGGCCGCTCTGGGCCAGTGGTGGGCCGACGCGCTCGGCTGGGTCGTCGTGTACTCCTCGGACGACGAGTTCGAGATCCGCCCGGCGCCGGACCGGATGCCGGGGCTGGACTTCGTACGGCTCGCCGAGAGCAAGAAGTCCAAGAGCCGGCTGCACCTCGACTTCCGGCCCGACGACCAGGAGGCGGAGGTGGCCCGGCTCGTGGCGCACGGCGCGCGGCGCGTCGACATCGGCCAGGGCGAGCAGTCCTGGGTCGTCCTGGCGGACCCGGAGGGCAACGAGTTCTGCATCCTCGGGCAGCGGCGCCCGTAACGCCCGGCCTCGGCGGACGCGTCACCGGACCGGCCCTCCGGGGGGCCGGTCCGGAGCGTGGGATGCGTCACCGTGCCGGAATCGGGTGTCCATCCGCACAGAAGTGCTCTGACCAGCTATTTCGGCTCTCTTGAAGGGCCGTGGCGGAGGCGCCGGAGGCGTCCTTCCGGGCGGTTCGCCGTCTCAGATAGTAGGAAGTCCGAGTAATTGCGGAGACATACAGCCCGACCTGTCCTAGCTTTGTAGAAGCCGAACGTCTCGCTGATCCAGCGAATGGCGGCCGTGAGCGCGCGCCCCGCGCAGGCAACCCCTGCGGCGCACTGCTCCCCGCCTCTTCCGGCGCCTTGAAGGAACCCCTCATCCGCGGCCCGTGCCGTGCCGTGATCTCAAGGAGTCGATCACCATGCACACCACCACCCCCGCCCGTCGCGTCCGCCGCTCCTCCACCGGCGAGGCCGACCGCAAGAACGCCGCCGCCGCCCTGCAGCGCGCCCTCGACCGCCGTGACAACGGCGGCGCCACCGGCCACTGAGCGCGCGCCCGTCCCCCTGACACGCCGCGCCGTCCATCATGTGGACGTGACGTGTCAGGGGCTGGGACAGGGAGTACGGTGCCGACATGGCGCACAGCATCAATCTCGCAGTGATCCCCGGCGACGGCATCGGCCAGGAGGTCGTGGCGCAGGGCCTGAAGGTCCTCACCGCCGTCCTCCCCCAGGACGTCAAGCTGGAGACCAAGCAGTACGACCTCGGCGCCCAGCGCTGGCACCGCACCGGCGAGACCCTCCCGGACGCGGAGCTGGAGGCGCTCAAGCAGCACGACGCGATCCTGCTCGGTGCCATCGGCGACCCCTCGGTCCCCTCCGGCGTCCTGGAGCGCGGGCTGCTGCTCAAGCTCCGCTTCGCCTTCGACCACTTCATCAACCTGCGGCCGTCGAAGCTGTTCCCGAACACCGCCACCCCGCTGGCCGGCCGCCCGGACATCGACTTCGTCGTCGTCCGGGAGGGCACCGAAGGCCCGTACACCGGCAACGGCGGCTCGCTGCGCACCGGCACCCCCGCCGAGGTGGCCACCGAGGTCAGCGTCAACACGGCGTACGGTGTGGAGCGCGTGGTGCGCGACGCGTACGAGCGGGCCAACTCCCGCCCGCGCAAGAAGCTCACGCTCGTCCACAAGAACAACGTCCTCGTGTACGCGGGCCACATGTGGAAGAACATCTTCGACAAGGTCGGCCAGGAGTACCCCGAGGTCACCACCGACTACCTGCACGTCGACGCCGCGACGATCTTCTTCGTCACGCAGCCCGAGCGCTTCGACGTCATCGTCACGGACAACCTCTTCGGTGACATCCTCACCGACCTGGCCGCCGCCGTCACCGGTGGCATCGGCCTGGCCGCCTCCGGGAACATCAACCCGACCGGCGCCTTCCCGTCCATGTTCGAGCCCGTCCACGGCTCGGCCCCGGACATCGCCGGCACCGGCAAGGCCGACCCGACCGCGACGATCCTCTCCGTCGCCCTCCTGCTGCGCCACCTCGGCTACGAGGCCGAGGCCGCCCGCATCGAGGACGCCGTCTCCGCCGACCTCGCGGAGCGCGACGGGACCTTCCGGTCCACGGACCGGATCGGCGACGCGCTCGCCGCGCGAGTAGCCGGCTGACCCGGCGCTCGCACACCTAGCGAACGGCCGCCGGGTCGCTCCTTTCGGAGCCCCCGGCGGCTTCTCTTGCGCGGTCCGGGGGTGCCACCATCTCCCCTGGGCCGCTTTCACCCGTTTCTCCGAAGCCCGCCCCCGCGCGATAATCGAACGTGGGGCCGCGCCATGCGGGGAAGCTCGGACGTCCTAGCACGGCGTGAGCGCGGTCCGTCACACACAACCGGTGAAGGACTAGCACTCATGACGACGCCCACGATCGAGCTCAAGCCCTCCTCGAACCCGCTGTCCGCCGCGGAGCGCGAGGCGATCCTGGCCAGCCCCGGATTCGGCCGCCACTTCACCGACCACATGGTGACGATCAAGTGGACCGAGGGGCGCGGCTGGCACGACGCGGAACTCGTTCCGTACGCCCCGCTGTCCATCGACCCGGCGAACATGACCCTGCACTACGCGCAGACGATCTTCGAGGGTCTCAAGGCCTACCAGCAGCCCGACGGCACCGTCGCCACGTTCCGCCCCGAGGCCAACGCCGAGCGCTTCCAGGCCTCGGCCCGCCGCATGGCCATGCCCGAGCTGCCCACCGAGCTGTTCATCGCGGCCTGCGACGCCCTGATCCAGCAGGACCGCGCCTGGGTGCCCTCTTCCGGCGAGGCCTCCCTGTACCTGCGGCCCTTCATGTTCGCGACCGAGGTCGGCCTGGGCGTCCGCCCGGCCAACGAGTTCCTCTTCATGGTCATCGCCTCCCCGGCCGGCGCCTACTTCTCCGGCGGCGTGAAGCCCGTCTCCGTCTGGCTCTCCGAGGACTACGTCCGCGCGGTCAAGGGCGGCACCGGCGCGGCCAAGACCGGCGGCAACTACGCCGCGTCCCTGGTCGCCCAGGCCGAGGCCGCCCAGCACGGCTGCGACCAGGTCGTCTGGCTGGACGCCGTCGAGCACCGCTGGATCGAGGAGATGGGCGGCATGAACCTGTACTTCGTGTACGGCGACCGCATCGTCACCCCCGAGCTCACCGGCTCGCTGCTGCCCGGCATCACCCGCGACTCGCTCCTGAAGATCGCCCGCGACCTCGGCTACACCGCCGAAGAGGGCCGCATCTCCACCGAGGACTGGAAGCGCGACAACGAGAACGGCACCCTGACCGAGGTCTTCGCCTGCGGCACCGCCGCGGTCATCACCCCGGTCGGCTCGGTCAAGTCCAACGGCGCCGCGTGGACGCAGGGCAACGGCGAGCCCGGCGAGGTCACCATGAAGCTGCGCAAGGCGCTGCTCGACCTCCAGACCGGCCGGACCGCCGACACCCACGGCTGGATGCACCCGCTCGGCTAGCCGGACGGCCCGAAGGGCCCCGGACGGCACGCAGGCCCCCGCGCACCGCGCGGGGGCCTGCGTCGTCGTACCCGGTTCAGTGCCCGGGCCGGGCCGGGTCCTCGCCCCGGCCCTCGGTCTCGTCCCCGTCCGTGGACTTCGCGCGGGTCTCCGGGGTCCCACCGCCGGTCACGAAGGCGTCGCCGACGACGGACGCCAGCTCCGCCACACCCTTGGCGACCTTGCCCACCACGTACGCCAGCTCTTCCATCGTGCTTCCCCCTGCTCCGCGCCGCTCCGGGCGCCCACCTCGGTCACCTGCGAAGACGCGGCAGGGGCGGGAATGGTTGACGGTCACGGAAAAGGGCCCGCCCCCGGCGAGGAAACCGGGGGCGGGCCCTTTTCCGTGACCGGTGAGGATCCGGTCAGGCACTGGCCTCCGCGGGCTCGGACGCCGCGGGGGCGGCGGCCGGGACGGGGGCGGAGGAGCGGGCGGTCAGCAGCGCGTACGCCAGGCCGCCGACCACGCCGGAGAGGATGAAGCTGCAGTCCACGCCGCCGGTCAGGGCCAGCAGGGGGCCCTCGTAGACCGTGGTGGACACCGCGCACAGGCCCACGCCGGCGCCGAGCACCCAGGACACCGTCGCGGCCGGGTTCCAGCCGCCGCGGAACCAGTAGACGCCACCGCGGGAGCGCCGGTTGAAGACCTGGAGGGCGTCGGGGTCGTACGCGCCCCGGCAGCGGACGAAGCCGATCAGCGTGATCACGGCCCAGGGGGTGCCGAGCGCGGTGAGCAGCAGGACGAACGAGGTCATCGCGGCCTGCGCGTTCCACTCGAACGAACCGATGAACACGAAGGCGGTGGCGACGACCGCGGCGATCACGGTGGCCTTGGTACGGGTGGTCTTCGGGACGATCGCGTCCAGGTCGAGGCCCATGGAGTAGAGCATCAGGCCGGCGTTGCCCACCGACCCCGCGGAGGCGGCCAGCAGCAGCGGCACGAGGTACCAGAAGGGCGCGGCGTCGACGAGCGGGCCGGCGTAGTCGAGGCCGGCCCGGGCGGCCAGCGCGGTGTACGTGCCGAAGAGCTGCGGGACGAGCAGGCCGACCAGCAGACCGGCGCAGGTGGCCCAGTACACGGTGCGGGACCGGTGCCGCTTCGGCGAGATGTAGCGGGTGTAGTCGCCCAACAGCGTGATGAAGGCGACCGGGCCGCTCAGGCCCGCGGCGACGGCGGCCAGCAGCCAGGTCGGCCAGAACGAGCCCAGCAGGTACGGGGTGTCCGGGGGAGCGGCGGTGGTGAAGTCGCCGGAGTAGGCCACCACGCCGACCAGCAGCAGTACCACCATGCCGATGGCCAGCACCTTGCTCAGGCGCAGCAGGAGCCGGTAGCCGAAGACGGCCCCCACGACGGTACAGGCGGCCAGGAGCCCGTACATCAGGGCGCGGGTGAGGCCGGTGTTCGGCAGGCCGGTGAGCCGGGAGAGCACCCCGACCATCACGTCGCCGCCGATCCAGAGGGTCAGCGCCGTGTAGCCGAGGGAGAGCAGCAGGCCCACCACCGAGCCGACCAGGCGCCCGCGCACGCCGAACTGCGCCCCGCTGGAGGTGGACAGGTTGGTGGCCGTCCGGAGGGAGATCAGCGCCAGCGGCGCGGTGAAGGCGATTCCGACGAGGGTTCCGGCGACGATCGCGGTGACCGAGGGCCACAGTCCGAGGCCGAAGGACGGAGGCAGCCAGCCGAAGACGATCACGCCGAGGCAGAGGTTCGAGCCGAGCAGGATCGAGACGAGGTCGCGGGGACCGCTGGTGCGCTCCTCGTCGGGGATCGTGTCGACGCCGCGCTGTTCTATGGGCATGAAGGGGCTCCCTGGCAGTACGAAACGTGGACGGACGCTTCCCGACGAGTGGCGGGCAAAGAGCGGATCACTTGGCTCCACTTCTTTGAGCGACACTCAATGTGACCTATCTCGAAGCCTCCGGTCAATGATTCACGCCAATGAAATCTAGAGTTAGAGTGATGCTCTAAACCCGTCGAGTGGAAGTGTGGTGGAACGTCGTGCGGCTGACCCCAACCGAGCGCGACCGGCTGCTGCTGTTCGGTGCCGCGGAACTGGCCCGGGCCCGGCGCGCCCGCGGTCTGCGGCTCAACGTCCCCGAGGCCACGGCCCTGATCGCCGACACGGTCTGCGAGGCGGCCCGTGACGGCAGCCGGCTCTCCGAGGCCATCGAGGCGGCCCGTTCCGTCCTCGGCCCCGACGACGTGCTGCCCGGCGTCGCGGACGTGGTCACCGAGGTGCACGTGGAGGCCGTCTTCGACGACGGATCCCGCCTCGCCGTGGTGTCCTCGCCGATCCGCGGCGCCACGGGCCTCGGCGACGACGCCCCGGGCGCCGTCGTACCAGGCCCCGAGACCCCGGCTCCCGAGCCCGAGGTGCGCCTGACCGTGCGCAACACCGCGACCGTCCCGGTCAGCGTGACCTCGCACTTCCACTTCTTCGAGGCGAACCCCCGCCTCGACTTCGACCGCTCCGCCGCCTACGGCATGCGCCTGTGCGTGCCCGCCGGGTCGTCCGTACGGTTCGACCCCCTGGGCGAGGAGGAAGTGGGCCTGGTCCCGATCGGCGGAGACCGGATCGCCATCGGTTTCGCGGGCCTGGTCGACGGCCCGCTCGACGCCCCGGGCGCCCGAGAAGAAGCCCTGCGCCGCGCCGCGGCCTGCGGCTACCTGGGAGTGGAGGAAACACAGCGATGAGCAGGCCCACCAAGCACAGCGACCACTGCGCCCCCGGCAGCCGCCACATCGACCCGCGCGAGTACGCGGCCGTCTTCGGCCCGCGCGCCGGGGACCGCGTGCGCCTGGGCGACTCCGGGCTGACCGTGCGGGTCGAGTCCGACGCGCAGAAGCCCGGGGACGAGTTCCTCGCCGGCTTCGGCAAGACCGCCCGCGACGGACTGCACCTCAAGGCCGCGGCCGTGCGCGAGACCTGTGACGTGGTGATCAGCAACGTGCTGGTCATCGACGCCGTCCTCGGCATCCGCAAGGTCTCCATCGGCATCCGGGAGGGCCGCATCCACGCGATCGGCCGGGCCGGCAACCCCGACACCCTCGACGGCGTCGACGTGGTCGTCGGCACGGGCACGTCGATCGTCTCCGGCGAGGGCCTGATCGCCACCGCCGGTGCCGTGGACACCCACGTCCACCTGCTCTCCCCGCGCGTCATGGAGGCCTCGCTGGCCGCCGGCGTCACCACGATCATCGGCCAGGAGTTCGGCCCCGTCTGGGGCGTCGGCGTCAACTCGCCCTGGGCGCTGAGGCACGCCTTCAACGCCTTCGACGCGTGGCCCGTCAACATCGGCTTCCTGGCCCGCGGTTCCTCCTCCGACGCGGCCCCGCTGGTCGAGGCGCTGGCCGAGGGCGGCGCCTCCGGCTTCAAGGTGCACGAGGACATGGGCGCCCACACCCGGGCGCTGGACACCGCCCTGCGGGTGGCCGAGGAGCACGACGTACAGGTCGCCCTGCACAGCGACGGCCTCAACGAGTGCCTGTCCGTCGAGGACACCCTGCGCGTGCTCGAAGGCCGTACGATCCACGCGTTCCACATCGAGGGCTGCGGCGGCGGGCACGTCCCGAACGTGCTGAAGATGGCCGGTGTGGAGAACGTCATCGGCTCCTCCACCAACCCCACGCTGCCCTTCGGCCGCGACGCGGTCGCCGAGCACTACGGGATGATCGTCTCCGTCCACGACCTCAAGCCGGACCTCCCCGGCGACGCGGCCATGGCCCGCGACCGGATCCGCGCCGGCACCATGGGGGCCGAGGACGTCCTGCACGACCTGGGCGCCATCGGCATCACCTCCTCCGACGCCCAGGGCATGGGCCGGGCCGGCGAGACCGTACGCCGGACGTTCGCCATGGCCGCCAAGATGAAGGCCGAGCTGGGCCCGCTGGAGGGCGACGGGGAGGGCGACGACAACGCCCGCGTGCTCCGCTACATCGCCAAGCTGACGATCAACCCCGCCATCGCGCACGGCCTGGCCCACGAGATCGGCTCCATCGAGGTCGGCAAGCTCGCCGACATCGTGCTCTGGCGCCCGCAGTTCTTCGGCGCCAAGCCGCAGCTGGTCCTCAAGTCCGGCTTCCCCGCGTACGGCGTCACCGGCGACCCCAACGCCGCCACCGACACCTGCGAACCGCTGGTGCTCGGGCCCCAGTTCGGTGCCTACGGAGCCACCGCGGCCGACATCTCGGTCGCCTTCGTCTCCGCCGCGGCCGCCGCCCTGGGCGACGACCGGATGCCCACCCGCAGGCGCCGGGTCGCCGTCCGCGGCACCCGCGGCATCGGCCCGAAGGACCTGCTCCTCAACTCCCGGGTCGGAGCGGTCGACGTGGACCGCACCAGCGGCCTCGTCACCCTCGACGGCAGCCCCCTGGAATCCCCGGCCGCCGACTCGATCGCCCTCAACCGCCTGTACTTCCTGTGATCCCGCGAAGGACCCCCACCATGACGCACCCTGCCGGCACCCCCGCCGCCGACGGCTTCCGCATGCCCGCCGAGTGGGCTCCCCACGAGCGCACCTGGATGGCCTGGCCCAGCCCCAACCCGACCTTCACCAACGACGCCGAGCTGGCCGAGGCCCGCGAGGCCTGGGGCGCCGTGGCCCGCGCCGTCCGCGCGTACGAGCCGGTCACCCTCGTGGTGAGCCCCGGCGACGCCGAGGGCGCCCGCGCCATCGCCGGCGCCGGCGGAGGACACGAGCTGACCATCGTGGAACGCGAGCTCGACGACGCCTGGATGCGCGACATCGGCCCCACCTTCGTCACCGACGGCAAGGGCGGCATCGCCGCCGTCGACTGGACCTTCAACGGCTGGGGCGCGCAGGAGTGGGCCCGCTGGGACCACGACTCCAAGATCGCCCGCTACGTCTCCGACCTCGCCGGCACCCGCACGTACAGCACCGCCCTCGTCAACGAGGGCGGCGCCATCCACGTGGACGGCGAGGGCACCGTCCTGCTCACCGACACCGTGCAGCTCGGCGAGGGCCGCAACCCCGGCTGGACCCGCCAGCAGGTCGAGGCCGAGATCCACGCCCACCTCGGCACCACCAAGGCCATCTGGCTCCCGTACGGCCTCGCCGGCGACTACGGCACCTACGGCACCCAGGGCCACGTGGACATCGTCGCCGCCTTCGCCCGCCCCGGCGTCGTGATGGTGCACACCCAGCCCGACCCGGCCCACCCCGACCACGAGCGCTGCAAGACCATCGCGGCCCTGCTGCGCGCCGCCACCGACGCGCAGGGCCGGCAGCTGGAGGTCGTGGAGATCCCCGCGCCGACGGTGCTGGAGGAGGACGGCGAGTGGGTCGACTACTCGTACATCAACCACCTCATCTGCAACGACGGCATCGTGCTCTGCGCCTTCGACGACCCGCGCGACGAGGAGGCCGCCGAGATCTTCCGCAACCTCTTCCCGGACCGCACCGTGACGCTCGTGGACGCACGTACGATCTTTGCCGGGGGTGGCGGCATCCACTGCATCACCCAGCAGCAGCCCAAGGCATAGGGAAGAGGAGCGGACATGGCGGGTGGGGCGCGTGCGCGGAAGAACGCGCCGCCGCGCGAGGAGGTCCTCGCGGCCGCCATGGCGATGATCGCCGAACGCGGCCTGGACGGGCTCACCATGGCCGGTCTGGGCCGCGAGGTCGGCATGAGCAGCGGCCACCTGCTCTACTACTTCCGCACCAAGGACGAGCTGCTGCTGCGCACCCTGGAGTGGAGCGAGGCGGCGCTCGGCGCCGAACGCTCCGCCCTGCTCTCCCGGCGCGAGCCGGCCCGCGACCGGCTCGCCGCGTACGTGGACCTGTACGTGCCGGACGGCCCCCGCGACCCGCACTGGACCCTCTGGCTGGAGGTCTGGAACCGGTCGCAGGAAGCCGGCCCGGAGGAGCGGGACCGGCAGTCCGCCATCGAGGGCGCCTGGCACCGCGACCTGGTCGCCCTCCTCGCCGAGGGCGTCTCACGGGGAGAGTTCCGCCCGGTGGACGCCGACCGCTTCGCCACGCGCACGCGCGCGCTCCTGGACGGCTTCAGCATCCAGCTCGCCGTGGGACTGCCCGGACTGGACCGCGCCGGCATCCTGGCGCACGTACGGGAGTTCCTGGAGGACGGGCTGAGCCCGGCCGCCGGCTGACCGGACCACCTCTGCCGGCCGGACCACCCCCGCCGGCCGGCGACCGGGCCGCGCCTGCCCGCCATGTGACCAAAACCAAGACCGCATCGTGAGACGCGGCCCCTGCGCCGGACGGCGCTGTGTCAGACTGCGGGCGTGCTTGCATCCACCATGATTATGGGAAGCAGCGCGCCGGTCCGCAGTGACCGCTGACCGTGGACACACCCCACGGCGCGGCCATCGTGCCCCAGACCCGCGCGCAGACCTCTCGCACCCGCGAGGGGTTTTTTCGTTTCCCGGCCCCACCTGCCGGGGGACGGGCCGCGCGCGACGATGGGGGCAAGTGGATCCCGGGCATCCGGACCACTCATCCGACAGGAGTCAGATCAGCATGACGACAGAGGTCATCGACGACGCGTTCCATGTCTTCGACACCACGCTGCGCGACGGCGCCCAGCGCGAAGGCATCAACCTCACTGTCGCGGACAAGCTGACGATCGCCCGGCACCTGGACGACTTCGGCGTGGGCTTCATCGAGGGCGGCTGGCCGGGCGCCAACCCCCGCGACACCGAGTTCTTCGCCCGCGCCAAGGCGGAGATCCAGTTCAAGCACGCCCAGCTGGTGGCCTTCGGCGCCACCCGCCGCGCGGGCGGCAAGGCCTCCGAGGACCCGCAGGTCAAGGCCCTGCTCCAGTCCGGCGCGCCGGTGATCACCCTGGTCGCCAAGTCGCACGACCGGCACGTCGAGCTGGCCCTGCGGACCACCCTCGAAGAGAACCTGGAGATGGTCCGGGACACCGTCGCGTACCTGCGCGAGCAGGGCCGCCGGGTGTTCGTCGACTGCGAGCACTTCTTCGACGGCTACCGCGCCAACGCCGAGTACGCCAAGTCCGTGGTCCGCGCCGCGTACGAGGCCGGCGCCGACGTGGTCATCCTCTGCGACACCAACGGCGGCATGCTGCCGGCCCAGATCCAGGCCGTCGTCTCCACCGTGCTGGCCGACACCGGCGCCCGCCTCGGCATCCACGCCCAGGACGACACCGGCTGCGCCGTCGCCAACACCCTGGCCGCCGTCGACGCCGGCGCCACCCACGTGCAGTGCACCGCCAACGGCTACGGCGAGCGGGTCGGCAACGCCAACCTCTTCCCCGTGGTCGCCGCGCTGGAGATCAAGTACGGCCGCAAGGTGCTCCCCGCCGGCGCCCTGGCCGAGATGACCCGGATCTCCCACGCCATCGCCGAGGTGGTCAACCTGACCCCCTCCACCCACCAGCCGTACGTCGGCGTCTCCGCCTTCGCCCACAAGGCCGGCCTGCACGCCTCCGCGATCAAGGTCGACCCGGACCTCTACCAGCACATCGACCCCGAGCGGGTCGGCAACACCATGCGGATGCTGGTCTCCGACATGGCCGGCCGCGCCTCCATCGAGCTCAAGGGCAAGGAGCTGGGCGTCGACCTCGGCGGCGACCGCGCCCTGGTCGCCCGGGTGGTCGAGCGGGTCAAGGAGCGCGAGCTCGCCGGCTACACGTACGAGGCCGCCGACGCCTCCTTCGAGCTGCTGCTGCGCGCCGAGGTCGAGGGACGCGCCCGCCGCTACTTCCGCACGGAGTCCTGGCGCGCCATCGCCGAGATGCGCCCCGACGGCAGCATGGCCAACGAGGCCACCGTCAAGCTGTGGGCCAAGGGCGAGCGCATCGTGGCCGCCGCCGAGGGCAACGGCCCGGTCAACGCGCTCGACCGCGCGCTCCGCGTGGCGCTGGAGCGGTTCTACCCGCAGCTCGCCAAGTTCGAGCTGAGCGACTACAAGGTCCGCATCCTGGAGGGCAAGCACGGCACCGAGTCCACGACCCGGGTGCTCATCCAGACCACCGACGGCGTCACGGAGTGGTCGACCGTGGGCGTGGCCGACAACGTCATCGCCGCCTCCTGGCAGGCCATCGTCGACGCCTTCACCTACGGCCTGCTCCGCCAGGGGATCCAGCCCACGGAGTAGCGCGCCAAGCGGCTCTGGTCCTTATGTTCCGCTAACGCCCGAATTCACCCGTTCGGGTAGCGTCAAGGTATGAGGACCAGGCTGATACGCGCACTCGCCCCCCTGCTGCTCGTCTTCGGCATCGCGGCGGTCGGTGCGGCTCCCGCGGCGGTCGCCGCCACGGACCCGGCCACCGGCCCGGCGGCCGTGGCCGCAGCGCTCAAGCAGGGCCCGGTGTACGTCGACCCGCGGGCCGAGGGACAGCTGTCCAGGGCCGAGGCGGACGCTCTGGCCAAGAAGATCGAGGACGCCGGGAAGCCGCTGTTCGTCGCCGTCCTGCCCGCGACCGCGGAGTTCCCGGCCGACAGCGTGCTGCGCACCGTGCGCACCGAGACCGGGATCACCGGCCTGTACGCCATCCGGCTCGGCGACGGCTTCAACGCGGGCGCGGACCGGAGCGTCATGCCCAACCGCGCCGTCCGCAACCTCACCGACGCGGTCAAGGCGGGCGGCCCGGTCGACGCGGCCACCCAGCTGAACGACTTCGTCGACCAGGCCCTGCCCCAGACCCGGGGCAGCGCCCCGGCCTCCTGGGACTCCGGCGGCGGCTCGGACGGTGCCGGGGTGCCGGTCGCCGGTCTGGTGACGATCGGGGCGCTCGCCCTGGTGGGCGGCGGCGGCGCGTACGCCGTGGTCCGGCGCAACCGGCGGAAGAAGGAGGAGCGCGAGCGCGAGGCCGTGCGCAAGCTGGCCGTGGTCGTCGACGAGGACATCACCGCCTTCGGCGAGGAGCTCGAACGGCTGGACTTCCACCCGGCCGAGCCCGGCGCGGACGACGCGATGCGGGCGGACTGGGAGCGGGCCCTGGACTCGTACGACCGGGCCAAGCAGATCATGGCCGGGGTCCGGCACCCCGACGAGGTGCGAGGGGTGACCCAGGCGCTGGAGGACGGCCGCTTCGCCCTGGCGGTGCTGGCCGCGCGCCGTGAGGGGCGGCCGCTGCCCGAGCGCCGTTCGCCCTGCTTCTTCGACCCCCGTCACGGGCCCGCCACGGAGGACGCGGACTGGGCCCCGGCCGGGGGTGCGGTGCGCACCGTGCCGGTCTGCGCCGCGGACGCCGTACGGCTGCGCGACGGGCGGGACCCGATGGTCCGCACCGTGGACACCGAGCACGGGCCGCGCCCGTACTACGACGCGGGGCCGGCGTACGGCCCCTGGGCGGGCGGCTACTTCGGCGGCGGCATCCTGCCCGGCCTGCTGGTGGGCACGATGCTCGGCTCGATGATGTCGACCCCGGCCTACGCCTCGGACTTCGGCGGCTACGAGAGCGGCTTCGAGGGCGGAGACGTCTCCGGCGCCGACTTCAGCCCGTCGGACTTCGGCGGGGGAGACTTCGGCGGCGGCGGTTTCGGGGGCGGGGACTTCGGCGGTGGCGGCGGCTTCGACGGCGGGGGCGGCTTCTAGCCGGCGGCGGGGGCGGCCGCCGTGCCGCCCCCGGGTGCCCGTACCGTCCGTGGGGCCGGTCAGGCCTGCTTGATCGCGGAGATGTCGAAGGTCAGCTTGACCTTGTCGCTGACCACGACGCCGCCGGTCTCCAGGGCCGCGTTCCAGGTCAGGCCCCACTCGGAGCGCAGGATCTGGGTGCTGCCCTCGAAGCCCACGCGCTGGTTGCCGTAGGGGTCGGTGGCGGAGCCGTTGAACTCCAGGTCGATGGAGAGCGGCCGCGTGACGTCCTTGATGGTCAGGTCGCCGGTGATGCGGTACGTGTCCCCGCCGAGGAAGGCGGCGCCGGTCGAGCGGAAGGTCATCAGCGGGAAGGTCTCGGCGTCGAAGAAGTCGCCGCTGCGCAGGTGGCCGTCGCGGTCCGCGATGCCGGTGTCCACGGACGCGGTCTTCACGTCGATCGTGGCGGTGGAGCGCGACGGGTCGGCGCCGTCCAGGTGCAGGGTGCCCTCGTGCTCGCCGAAGCTGCCGCGGACGTTGGTGACCATCGCGTGGCGGACGGTGAAGCCGATGCTGCTGTGCGCCGGGTCGATGGCGTAGTCGCCGGTGAGCGCGGCGAGCGCGGGGTCCACCTGCGGGGTGCTGACGTGGCCGGCGGGGGCGGCGTTGCCGGTGGTCTCCTTGGCGCGGCGGTTGAAGAGAGCCATGGTGTCCTCCTGGGACGGGGGGTTCGATCAGGTCGTTAAATCTTCAACGACCTCCAACGCGTTCGACTGTAGACCCGCTTCGTTCAAATTTCAACCACCTGCGTCCGTCCGGGGGTGTTTTGTAGGACACCCACAAAGGCCTTTGGTCCCTACTGGTGGGTCGCTCACAGCGGCTCCCGGTTCTGTCCGGGCCGGACAGCGGATGGCGCGCGAGACTGTGGAGAGCCGACGGAGGGATTTGCTTGGTCGGCTTCGTAAGGTCGGTACATGACCGTTGTGGACCAGACCCCCGGCGAGCCGACGGACGCCCGCGGCCGCGTGGCCGAGCTGCACGCCCTCCGCGAGCAGGCGCGGCGCGGCCCCAGTGACCGTGCGACCGAGGCGCAGCACGCCAAGGGCAAGCTGACCGCCCGCGAGCGCATCGAGCTGCTGCTCGACGCCGGTTCCTTCAAGGAGGTCGAGCAGCTGCGCCGCCACCGGGCGACCGGCTTCGGCCTGGAGGCCCGCAAGCCCTACACCGACGGTGTGATCACCGGCTGGGGCACGGTCGAGGGCCGGACGGTCTTCGTCTACGCGCACGACTTCCGGATCTTCGGCGGTGCGCTGGGCGAGGCCCACGCGACGAAGATCCACAAGATCATGGACATGGCCATCGCGGCGGGTGCCCCGCTGGTCTCCCTCAACGACGGCGCGGGCGCCCGCATTCAGGAGGGCGTCTCCGCGCTCGCCGGTTACGGCGGCATCTTCCAGCGCAACACCCGGGCCTCGGGCGTGATCCCGCAGATCTCGGTGATGCTGGGCCCGTGTGCCGGCGGCGCCGCGTACTCCCCGGCCCTCACCGACTTCGTCTTCATGGTCCGCGAGACCTCGCAGATGTTCATCACCGGCCCGGACGTGGTCCGCGCGGTGACCGGCGAGGAGATCAGCCAGAACGGCCTGGGCGGCGCGGACGTGCACGCCGAGACCTCCGGCGTCGCGCACTTCGCGTACGACGACGAGGAGACCTGCATCGCCGAGGTCCGCTACCTCATCTCGATGCTGCCGTCGAACAACCGCGAGAACCCGCCGGTCCACCCGACCGACGACCCGGCCGACCGCCGCTCGGACGTGCTGCTCGACCTGGTGCCCGCCGACGGCAACCGCCCGTACGACATGCACAAGGTCATCGAGGAGCTCGTCGACGACGGCGACGTCCTGGAGATCCACGAGCGCTGGGCCCGCAACATCATCTGCGCCCTGGCCCGCCTCGACGGCCAGGTCGTCGGCATCGTGGCCAACCAGCCGCAGTCGCTGGCCGGTGTGCTGGACATCGAGGCCTCGGAGAAGGCCGCGCGCTTCGTCCAGATGTGCGACGCCTTCAACATCCCGATCGTCACGCTGCTGGACGTGCCCGGCTTCCTGCCGGGCGTCGACCAGGAGCACGGCGGCATCATCCGGCACGGCGCCAAGCTGCTGTACGCGTACTGCAACGCCACCGTGCCGCGCATCTCGCTGATCCTGCGCAAGGCCTACGGCGGCGCGTACATCGTCATGGACTCCCAGTCCATCGGCGCCGACCTCACCTACGCCTGGCCCACCAACGAGATCGCCGTCATGGGCGCCGAAGGCGCGGCCAACGTCATCTTCCGCAAGCAGATCGCCGAGGCCGAGGACCCCGAGGCCATGCGCGCCCGCATGGTCAAGGAGTACAAGGCGGAGCTGATGCACCCGTACTACGCGGCCGAGCGCGGCCTCGTCGACGACGTCATCGACCCCGCCGAGACCCGCGAGGTCCTCATCAGCGCCCTCGCGATGCTCCGCAACAAGCACGCGGACCTGCCGTCCCGCAAGCACGGCAACCCGCCCCAGTAGTCCACCCCGCCCCGCCCCGCAAACCGCCGCCGTAAAGGAGACCTGCCACCCATGAGCACCGATACGCTGCTGCGCGTCGAGAAGGGCCACGCCGAGCCGGAGGAGCTGGCCGCGATCACCGCGATCCTGCTCGCCCGCGCGGCCGCCACCCCGGAGGCCCCCGCCAACGCCGCCCGCAGCACCGCCGGCTGGCGCCGCCTGGAGCGCACCCCGGGCTTCCGCGCCCCGCACAGCTGGCAGGGCTGACACCCGCCGCCTTCGACGGCCGCCTCAACGGAACCGGATCCTGACCCCCTCGGGGACGGAATCCCGGTCCGGGAGGCGGCCGTCGGCCGTCCGGCAGTTGTAACAGGTGACCCGCGCCCGCCCGAACACCGCGAGCCCGCTCAGGTCGTCCGGGAGGACGCAGCCGCTCAGTGTGAGGGTCTTCAGCCGCGCCGGGGCCGAACGGATCGAGGGCAGCCACTCCGCCAGGTCGAACCCGGCGAGCGACAGCGTGATGAGCTTCCAGAGCGCGCCGAGGTGATCGAATTCGCGGGGCCGCCCCCTTCCCTGCACGACCAGGAACTCCAGGGTGGGTCGTGCCGTCAGGGAGGAAAGGTCGGTGTCCTCGTCCAGCACGCCGACGCCCAGGCCGTTGAGCCGGGAGAGACCGGGCAGCCCGTCGAGGTCCGGGAAGGAGGGCCACTCCTGCAGCTGGAGGTAGCGCAGGTCCGGCAGCTCCCGCACCGGACCCAGGTCCTGCAGGGGTACGTCGCCCCACACGGAGACGTTGGTGAGGCCCTGATGGACGGTGAGCGGTGAAAGATCCGCCTCGTGGCGCAGCCGGGGCATCCAGAGCAGATCAAGGTCCCGCAGCTCCGTCACCGCCCCGAGCCCGCGGGTGAAGGGGTACTGGACGGCGACCATACGCGCCCCCGGCAGGGAGAGCAGGGCGTGCCACTGGGTCGGATGGGTCAGCGAGAGCCACACGTGCTCCAGCCGCAGCCGCCGCAGTACCCGGCTGGCGTACTCATCGGGATCGAAGTACTCCCACTCCGTGCCCAGTTGCCACTGCACCGCCGGGCGCTCGTCCCCCGCCCACCGTTCCAGCAAGTCCAGCGCGTCTCCGCCGCCGACCCTCGTCACCGTTCTCACCAGTGCCTTCGCCTCCGCATCGGACAGCCCGTGCAGGGACTCGGGCAGCCGGCGCAGTAGGGGCGTGCCCACCATCGAGAGCGATGCCGCCTCCGCGATGCGGCGCGGCGGAACCAGCGCGTCGAGCGTGCCGTCCAGGGGAGCGCGTACCTCCTCGGGTACCGCGTCCATCGTGCCCAGACACGCCGCCGCCAGGAGCCGCAGCCGCCGTGCGTGCCGGGGTTCCGCGGCGGCCCGGCCCAGGATGCCCTCCATCAGCTCGACCCGCTGGGGGCGGTTGGCGTGCCCGGCCGTCATCACGACCGTCTCGTACCAGACGTCGAGGTGCGCCCGGCCGACCAGGTTGCCGATGTGGTCCTGCGCCGCGGCGTCGGCCGCGGCCAGGTACTCCTGGAACGTACGGTGGAGGAAGTCCACCCGCCCCTCGGCCGGGGACCGCAGCACCCCGGAGCGGGCCACCAGGTGCTCCAGCACCGACTCCGCGTCGACGCCGGCCAGATGGCGCATGCCCTCCAGCGCGTGCCGCACGTGGTCGGCCGCCCGGTCGGAGGCGATCTCGTTGCGGCCGTTGTCCGACAGCCGCCAGGCCAGGTCCTGGAGCAGCCTGAGCTTGTCGGCGAGGGAGAGCCGCACCCGGTCGGCGCTCGGCACGCTGCGCTCGGAGTCGCGGCGCTCCAGCAGGATCTCCAGCGCGATCCGGTACAGCTCCATCCGGTCGCGCGGGAGCCGGCCCCGGCGGTTCAGGTGCAGCGCGCACAGCAAGGCGGCCAGCAGGGGAGTGCTGGCCAGGGACTGGAGGTGCGGCCGGTCCTGGAGGCTGGCCAGCAGGGTGCGCTCGTAGTGGGGGAGGTCCTCGCCCGGCTCCAGCACCGCCTCGTGCCACCTCCGCACGAAGGTGACCAGATCGGCCGGGCGCATCCGGTCCAGCTGCACGGGGCGGAAGCCCTCGGGGCGCAGCCAGTCGCCCCGGGCCGCCGCCGGCCGGGAGGTGACGACCACCCGGTTCTCCGGATAGGCGTGCAACAGCCCCCGGAGCCACGTCCGGACCGCGCCCCGCTCCTCGGCGGCGAGTTCGTCGACGCCGTCCACCAGGAGCAGCACCCGCCCCGCCCGCAGCTGCCGGTCCACCCACGCGGCGGGCATGTGGCCGGTCAGGGCACCCGCGGTCTGGTCCAGCATCGTCTCCGGGCGGGGCAGGTCCCGGCCGGCGTACCGGCGGAGCTTCACGAGCACCGGCACCAGGCCGTTCCAGTCGGACAGCGCACCCTCGAACGCGTTGCGCGCGGCCGTCACCGCCAGCCAGTGCAGCAGGGTCGTCTTGCCCGACCCGGCCTCCCCGCGCAGCAGCACCCGCGAGGTGTCCTTGAGCACCGCCTCGACCTGGCGGTCCTGGGCCCCGTCCTCCCCCGCCCGCAGGATCCGCGAGGCCTGCTGCTCCTCGCCCGACGCCCGGAGGCTCACGTACGCCACCGACAGCCTGGTCCGCGCCACCCGTTCCGCAGCGAAGCTGAACAGCTCGACCTCGTCCAGCGAGCGGCTGACGTACTCCAGGTACTCGCGGCGGAAGCCCTCGTCCTGCCCCTCGCCCTGAGGGGAGTACAGGGAGCGGACCGGCAGCCGCCCCAGGACGACCGACAGCTCGGCGGACAGTGAGGTGGCGCGGGCCAGCAGCTCCGTGACCGCCCGCTCGGTGTACACCGGCAGCCGCTTCAGCACCCGGACGTAGCAGTCGCAGCACTCCGCGAACAGTAGCTCGAACAGCGCGGCGGCCGGCTCGTCGAGGCCGGGCGGGACCGGCACCGCCCGGCGGATCCGGCGGGCCAGTTCGGCCGGGTCGGCGTCCGCGCCGATGATCGCGCCGTCCGAGAGGTCGGCCCGTACGAAGGTGTCCGTGACCGCGTCCAGGGCGGCCCGGCGCCCCGCGGCCGTCAGCCCGCGGAACTCGTGCGCGAGCAGCGGCTCCAGCCGCTCGGCCACCGCGTCGGCGATCTGCTCGAACTGTCGCGCGAGGCCACGCTGTGCGCGCAGCCCCGGCACCCGGACCCGGATCAGTTCCGACAGGTCGCTCCTGCCCTCCTGGTCCCGCCGGCGCGGCCCCAGCCAGAGCCCCACCGCGCGGGTCGCCACCACCCGACCCAGACCGACCGCTGCCGCCTCGGCGCTCACCCGCCCCACCTCCGGGAGCCATTGAAACGCGGAACGCCGGAACCCGTGGAGGGTTCCGGCGTTCCGGAGCAGTGCAGGGGTGCTCTACCGCAGGCGAGCCATCAGGGCGTGCTCGACCAGGGTGATGAGCGCGGACTTGGCGTCGGCGCGGTGGCGTGCGTCGGTGGTGATGATCGGTGCGTCGGGTCCGATCTGGAGGGCCTCGCGGACCTCCTCCGGCGTGTACGGCTGGTGTCCGTCGAAGCCGTTGAGGGCGATGACGAACGGGAGGCCGCTGTTCTCGAAGTAGTCGACGGCGGGGAAGCAGTCGGCGAGTCGGCGGGTGTCGACGAGGACGACGGCGCCGATGGCGCCGCGGACGAGGTCGTCCCACATGAACCAGAAGCGGTCCTGTCCGGGGGTGCCGAACAGGTAGAGGATGAGGTCCTGGTCGAGGGTGATGCGGCCGAAGTCCATGGCGACCGTGGTGGTCGTCTTGTCACCGGTGTGGGTGAGGTCGTCGATGCCGGCGGAGGCGCTGGTCATGACGGCTTCGGTGCGCAGCGGGTTGATCTCGGAGACCGCGCCGACGAACGTGGTCTTGCCCACGCCGAAGCCGCCCGCCACCACGATCTTCGCGGAGGTGGTGGAGCGAGCCGCTCCGCCGTTAGAGCTTGCGAAGTCCACTGAGCACCCTTTCGAGCAGTGTCACGTCTGGCTGGCCGCCCGCGGACTCGTCGCCGCCGGGCTGGTGGATCGCGACGAGGCCGGCCTCGGCCAGGTCGGCGACGAGGATTCGGGCGACGCCGAGGGGAATGGAGAGGAGTGCCGAGATCTCGGCGACCGACTTGATCTCTTGGCACAGGCGGCAGATCCGCTGGTGCTCGGGCAACTGCCCTTGCAGCCGGGCGGGATCGGCCGTGGTGCTGACCAGGGCCTCGATGGCGAGCTGGTAGCGCGGCCGGGTCCGGCCGCCCGTCATCGCGTACGGGCGCACCAGGGGGTTGCTGGCCTTGGGCGCCGCCGCACGCGACGCCTGCCGGGGAGCCGGCGGCGTCATGTGCGGAGGCTGGTGGGGCTGCTGCCCGTACGACTGGTCGTACGGGCCCGGCTGCCCCGACAGGTGCCTGCTGGGAGCGGAGGGGAAGTTGAAGCGGTTCTGGTCGTGCCCACCCTGCGGCTGCTGTGCGCCGCCATACGGATGTCCTCCTGGGGGTGTTGTCACGTTTCCTCCTCCGACTCCAAAACGCAGTACTCCCTGTAGCACCGCGCCACCGCACCTTATGGTGCGATGACGCGAAACGCACTGCCTGTCTGCTAGTTGAGAAGACTTCCCTGCAGTTCCGCGCGCAGATCCGGGGTGAGGACACTGCCCGCGCGATCGACGAGGAGAGCCATCTCGTAGCCCACGAGGCCGATGTCGCACTCCGGGTGGGCGAGGACCGCCAGCGAGGAACCGTCCGAGATCGACATGAGGAAGAGGAAGCCGCGCTCCATCTCCACCACGGTCTGGTTGACGGCCCCGCCCTCGAAGATCCGGGACGCGCCCGCGGTCAGCGAGGTCAGGCCGGAGGCGACGGCCGCCAGCTGGTCGGCACGGTCGCGCGGAAACCCTTCGGACATCGCCAGCAGGAGGCCGTCGGCGGAGACCACCACGGTGTGGGACACCCCGGGGGTGTTGTCCACGAAGTTGGTGATCAACCAGTTCAGGTTCTGCGCCGCCTGGCTCATCGGGCTCACACTAACGCTCCTGGTCATAGGTGTTACTGGACTGCTCTGATCCCGCGCTGCGTCCCTGCTGGACACCGCGGCGCAGGTTGCTCAACCTGCCCCGCACGTCCTCGGGAGCGCGGGAGACCTGGGGGCCGCCCTGCGGGGTCGACTCCGCGGCGCCCTCGACCAGGTTGGCCTTGGGCACGCGCCGAGGGAGACCGGACGAGGTGACCCCGCCCGCCTTCGGGTCACGGAGTTTGCCCGCCTGCTGCCAGCGCTCGTCGTTGCGCGAGCGCCAGCCGCTCTCGGGCGTCACACCGTTGTCCGCGGCCGCCTGCGGTGCCTGCGGCTGAGCGGGGAACGGCTTGGACTCCGCTTGCTGCTGTGCGGGCTGCCACTGCTGCTGGCTGCCACGACGCGGCAGGCCCGCTCCGGTCATCTCGTGACCGGTCCCGGCGGCGGTGCCCGAACGGTCGAAGCCTACGCGGTCCTGGGCGGCTTCGGGACCGGTCGGGGATTCCGATTCGGTCCCGTAATCCTGCTGGTAGCCGCCCTGGTACGTGTTCTGCTCCGGCCACTCGGCCTGGCTGGCCTGGGGCTCGTAACCGCCGTCGTACTCCTGGCCGCCCGTCTGGGCGTCCTGGTAGCCGCCTTCCGCATAGGCGTAGCCGTCCTGGCCGTAGGCCTGGTAGCCGGCGTCCGCCTGCTGCTCGTACGCGGCGTCCTGGTGCTCGTAGGAACCGTCCTGCTGCTCGTACCCGGAGCCGTAGCCGTCCTGGTGGTACGCGCCCTCCGCTTCGCCCTGGTACTGCTGGTACCCGTGCTCCGGCTGAGGCTCCTGCGGGTAGCCCTGCCGGTCCTCGTAGCCGCCGTCCTGGCCGCCGTAGGCCTGGGCCTCCAGCGTGGCGCGGCGCTCCTCGCGGACGAGGGAACGGCCGACCGGGTCGAGGCCGGGCGACTGCGGGTTGTCGTACCGCGAGTCGTCGAAGCCGAGCTCGGCGGCGGTGCGCATCGGGGCGCCCTCGTACGACTGCTGCTCCGGGATGATCGAGGAGACCGTGAAGTCGTCCTCGGGCAGGCCCTCGCCACCGCCACCGTGGGTGATGGCGTCCGGCAGCATGACCAGCGAGGTGGTGCCGGCCTGCTCGCCCGAGGGGCGGAGCTGGACGCGGATGCCGTGCCGGTCCGACAGGCGGCCGACCACGAACAGACCCATGCGCTGCGAGATCGCGGCGTCGACGGTCGGCGGGTTGGCCAGCTTGTGGTTGATGTCCGCGAAGTCCTCGGCGGTGAGGCCGATGCCCTTGTCGTGGATCTCGACCATCACGCGGCCGTCGGGGAGACGGGTCGCGGTCACGCGGACCTTGGTCTGCGGGGAGGAGAACGTGGTGGCGTTCTCCAGCAGCTCGGCGAGCAGGTGCACGAGGTCGGTCACGGCCTGGCCGTGGATCTCGGCGTCCGGGACACCGGTCAGCTCGATGCGCTCGTACTGCTCCACCTCGGAGGAGGCGGCGCGCAGGACGTCGACCAGCGGGACCGGCTGGTCCCAGCGGCGGCCCGGCTCCTCGCCCGCGAGGATGAGGAGGTTCTCGCCGTTGCGGCGCATGCGGGTGGCCAGGTGGTCCAGGCGGAAGAGGTTCTCCAGCTGGTCCGGGTCGGCCTCGTTGTTCTCCAGGTCGGTGATCAGGGTCAGCTGGCCCTCGATCAGCGACTGGTTGCGCATGGAGAGGTTCGTGAAGATCGCGTTGACGTTGCCCCGCAGGAGGGCCTGCTCGGCGGCGAGCCGGACGGCCTCGCGGTGGACCTGGTCGAACGCGCGGGCGACCTCGCCGATCTCGTCCTGGGAGTCGATCGGGATGGGCCGGACGCGGGTGTCGACCTTGCCCGGGTCGGTACGGGAGAGCTGGTCGACCAGGCTCGGCAGGCGCTGCTCGGCGATGTCGAAGGCGGCACCGCGCAGGCGGCGCATCGAGCGGCCCATCTGGCGGGCCATGAAGCCGGCCAGGATGAACGCGGTCAGCAGGGCCACGACGACGACCGCACCGTTGATGATGGCGTCGTTGCGGGCGTCCTCGGCGACCTTCACGGCCTCGTCCACGGCCTTGGCCACGAGGTCCTTCTCGACCTCGGTGTAGCCCTCGAACTTGGCGGTGGCACCGGCCTGCCAGAAGACGGCGTTGGTGCCCTCCTTGGCGAGCGCCTTCGGCGACTCGCCGCTGGCTATCGCCTCGGTCATGCCCTCCAGGGCGGAGCCGTTGACCACCGGGGGCGCCTTGAAGGGCACGCCCTGGTTCTCGGCCTCCTGCTTGGCCTGGAGGAGCTTCTGCGCGCCCTCGTCGGACTTCTTCTGCATGACGGCCTTGAGGTTGGCCGTGTCCTGCTCGGTGCCGGCGGAGACGTACTCGCCGATCGCGATCTCCTCCAGGTACGCGTACGAGGAGAACGCAACCAGCTGGGCCGCGTGGACGTCCTTGTCGTCGTTGGGGCGTACGAGGAGGTGGGTGCCGATGGAGCGCTGGAGGGAGTTCGCGGCCTTGGCGAGCTGGATCGCGTAGACCATGCGGCCGTAGGCGGTCACGTTCCCGGTGCCGAGCCCCAGCTCGTTGGCGAAGGACATGAGGTAGTGCTGGACCAGCACGTAACCCTCTTCGGTGGGCACGGGGCCCAGGTCCTTGGCGCTCTTCTTGGCCGTCTCGATCTGCTTGAGGTACGCCGACTTGCGGATGGCCTCGAGCTTCGGCTCCTCCTCGCGGAAGAGCTTCAGACGCCGCTGGAGGTTCGCCTTGTCGGGCATCTCCTCGACGGCGGCGTCGAACTTCTCCTTGGCGGCGTCCGTCGCCGAGCGGGCCTGGGCCACGGCGTCGGCGGTGCGGTCGCCCTTGAGGAGCGGCTCGGCGGTGAGGTCACGCTCGTTGAGCAGCGCCTGGCCGTACTCCGCGGCCGCCTGGACCACGCGGGCGGTCTTCTCGGCGTCCTTGGCCTCGTTCCAGGTGTCGACGGATCCCTTCACCTGGAAGCCGCCCATCACCAGGCCGACGAGGGCCGGGATGAGCAGGATCGCGTTCAGACGCGTGGGCACACGCCAGTTGCGGGGGGAGAACCGGCTCTGACTGCCGGGGCGGACGGGCTCGTCGGCCGGCAGGTCCGCGGCGGCCACGGCCGCGCGCTGCGGCGGGGTGAAGTTGCCCCGCGCCGGTTCCTCCGCGGGGCTCTCGTTGCTTCGCCTCACTCGACCAACAACCTCTCGGCGGCGCTACTAGCTAGTTCGTTGAATTCCAGCACGGGTAACGGCCGTGTTCCAAACAGTTGAAACCGGCCGCTTCCAGAGCTCCGAGCCCCACATAAGTCGGACATAAGGAGCGAGCTTTCTCAAATGACGGGTGGTTCGTGCGCGCAGCGGCACCGTGTGAATGCGAGGGGTGTCCGACGCGCAGCAATTCTCTGTCGAAACGTTATGAACGCCGCGGCGGGCCGTGTCAAAGGACACAGCCCGCCGCGAAGTTGATGTTCCGGCTTTTCACCGGATCTCCTCGGAACAGCGCCGACTACTTCAAACGAGCCATGAGAGCGTGTTCGACGAGCGTGATGAGCGCGGACTTGGCGTCGGCGCGGTGGCGTGCGTCGGTGGTGATGATCGGTGCGTCGGGTCCGATCTGGAGGGCCTCGCGGACTTCTTCGGGGGTGTAGGGCTGGTGCCCCTCGAAGCCGTTGAGCGCGACGACGAAGGGGAGGCCGCTGTTCTCGAAGTAGTCGACGGCGGGGAAGCAGTCGGCGAGTCGGCGGGTGTCGACGAGGACGACGGCGCCGATGGCGCCGCGGACGAGGTCGTCCCACATGAACCAGAAGCGGTCCTGTCCGGGGGTGCCGAACAGGTAGAGGATGAGGTCCTGGTCGAGGGTGATGCGGCCGAAGTCCATGGCGACCGTGGTGGTCGTCTTGTCACCGGTGTGGGTGAGGTCGTCGATGCCGGCGGAGGCGCTGGTCATGACGGCTTCGGTGCGCAGCGGGTTGATCTCGGAGACCGCGCCGACGAACGTGGTCTTGCCCACGCCGAAGCCGCCCGCCACCACGATCTTCGCGGAGGTGGTGGAGCGCGTCGCCCCGGCGTGAGAACTGCCGTTAGAGCTTGCGAAGTCCACTGAGCACCCTTTCGAGCAGCGTAACGTCCGGCGTTCCGCCGGTCTCTCCATTGCCCGGCTGGTGGATGGCCACCATGCCGGCCTCGGCCAGGTCGGCCACGAGGATCCGGGCCACACCGAGGGGCATCGACAGAAGTGCCGAAACCTCGGCGACGGACTTGACCTCGCGGCACAGCGTGCAGATGCGCTGGTGCTCGGGAAGCAGGCCCGCGAGGTGGACCGGGTCGGCCGTGGTGCTGACCAGGGCTTCGATCGCGAGCTGGTAGCGGGGCCGGGTCCGGCCGCCGGTCATCGCGTACGGACGCACCAGCGGCTGGTCGCCTTCCGCGTACGACTGATCACCGTACGAGTCGGGAAAGGCGGGGGGCGGGGTCATTGATCCTCCGGGCTGGACAGCAGTGGTCAGCGTGCCGTCTGACGGGGCCGGTGGGGGGACGGGCGTGCGGCCGGACGGTGGTACTGGGATGGTTCCGGGGCGCTGCCCCGGATCCCCGGCCGGAAGTACCGCCCGGCCGGGGGAGTGGCGGTCAGATGAGCAGGCTTCCCTGCAGCTCCGCGCGGAGGTCCGGGGTGAGGACGCTGCCCGCGCGGTCGACCAGGAGGGCCATCTCGTAGCCCACGAGGCCGATGTCGCACTCCGGGTGGGCGAGCACGGCCAGGGAGGAGCCGTCGGAGATGGACATGAGGAAGAGGAATCCCCGGTCCATCTCGACCACGGTCTGGTTGACGGCGCCGCCCTCGAAGATCCGGGACGCGCCCGCGGTCAGCGAGGTCAGGCCGGAGGCGACCGCCGCCAGCTGGTCGGCACGGTCCCGCGGGAAGCCCTCGGACATCGCCAGCAGGAGGCCGTCGGCGGAGACCACCACGGTGTGGGACACCCCGGGGGTGTTGTCCACGAAGTTGGTGATCAACCAGTTCAGGTTCTGTGCCGCCTGGCTCATCGAACTCAACTAACGCTCCTGCTGGTGAGTGGGGCCGACGTGGAAGCTGCCGGTCGCCGGACCGTTGCCGCCCGCCTGGCGACCCTGCTGGATGCCGCGGCGGAGGTTGGTCAGACGGCCGCGCACGTCGTCGGGGGCGCGCGAGACGGACGGACCGGTCTGGGTGTCGGACGACTGCTGCGCGGTGCCCGCGACCAGGTTGGCGCGCGGGACCCGGCGGGGCAGGCCCGAGGTGGTGATGCCGCCGGCGGCGGGCTGGCGCACCCGCTCGGCCTGCTTCATCAGCTCGTCGTTCGGCGAGCTGCGCCAGCTGACCGTCGGCATGGCGCCGGTCGACGTCAGGGCGTCGTTGCCGCGCTCCTGCGCGCGCTGCGGGCCGGCCGGGCGCTGCGGCGCGGCCGGGGCCTGCGGCTGGTACTGCTGCTGCGGCTGCTGGGGTACGGACTGTCCCTGCGGGGCCTGCTGGCCCTGCTGCGGGTACCAGTTCGACTCCAGGTTGTCGAAGAGCGGGGTGCGGCCGTCACCGGGGTTCTGGGCCGGCGGCAGGGCCTCCGGCTGGTGGCCCTGGGGCAGGCGCGGGGCACCCGGGCGGGCGGCGGGCACGCCGTAGCCGTCCGCCTGCGGGGCCTGCTGCGGGGCGTAGCTGCCGACGCCGGGGCCGCCGGGGCGCGGGGCCTGGAAGTCCGGGCGCTCGAACTGCGCGGTGCCGGCCGGGTCCTGCTGGCCGGGCCGGGCGAACTGACCGGTGGTCGACGGGTCCTGGTACCCGGGACGGGCGTACTGCCCCGTGGTGGACGGGTCCTGGTGGTCCGGCCGGGCGAACTGGCCGGTAGTGGACGGGTCCATCGGGCCGCGTACGTCCGGGCGCTCGAACTGCCCGGTCGTGCTGTTGCCCTGGGGGGCCGGCGCGTTGAAGTCCGGGCGCGGGAACTCGGCGGTGGCGCCGGGACCCTGCAGGTCGTCGTGGCCGCGCGGGGCGTCCTGGGCGCCGCGGCCGGCGTCCATGCCCCAGCTGGTGGTCTGGGCGTTCCCGGGCATGCCCTGGGGGCCGCCGGGCAGCTCGGCGCGCGGTGCGTTGCCGCGCGGCGGCAGCTGCGGGCGGGGGCCCTGCGGGCCGGCCGCGTCGGCGCGCGCCGGCTGCGGGACCTGCGGGACCTGCGGGACCTGCGGCGCCTGGGGGGCCTGCGGCTGGGCCGGAGGCTGCGGGC
The DNA here is from genome assembly GCF_044759225.1 of Streptomyces sp. NPDC101132. Classification (NCBI taxonomy): domain Bacteria; kingdom Bacillati; phylum Actinomycetota; class Actinomycetes; order Kitasatosporales; family Streptomycetaceae; genus Streptomyces; species Streptomyces sp. NPDC101132. The sequence goes on along the minus strand of NZ_JBIVYX010000004.1, from coordinate 105,052 downwards.
GCTCGAAGCCGTTGGACTGCGGGAAACCGCCCTGGGGCGCCGGGGCGGGAGCCGGACGGCCACCACCCTGCGGGCCACCCGCACCGGGGCGCGGACCGCTCATCGGCGCACCGGCGCCGAAGGCGTTCGTACCCTGGCCCGGGCCCTGCCCGGGACCCTGCGGACGCCCGCCCTGCGGCGCACGCTGGCCGGCACCGTCGCGGCCCGGCAGCGCGGCACGCTGCCCGCCCGAGGCGACCTGGCCGCGGCCGGCGGAGGCGCCGGCGGCGAGGCGCGCGGCCGCACCGCCCTGCGGGGCACCGCCGGGACGGCCCGCGGGGACACCGCCCTGCGCGCCACCCTGGGCACCGGGGACCGGACCGGGCTTCTTGCCGCCCTGGGCGACGTCCACCGGGAGCATGACGAGCGCCGTCGTACCGCCGGAGTCGGAGGGACGCAGCTGGATGCGGATGCCGTGTCGCAGGGACAGGCGGCCGACCACGAACAGACCCATGCGGCGCGAGACCGAGACGTCCACGGTGGGCGGCGACGCGAGCCGCTCGTTGATCGCGGCGAGGTCCTCGGGGGAGAGGCCGATGCCGGTGTCGTGGATCTCGACCAGCACCCGGCCGTCCGGCAGGGCGTGACCGGTCACCTTGACCTTGGTCTGCGGGGAGGAGAACGACGTGGCGTTCTCCAGCAGCTCGGCGAGGAGGTGCACGAGGTCGTTGACGACGCGGCCGGCGACCTCGGTCGACGGGACCGAGGCCAGCTCGATGCGCTCGTACTGCTCCACCTCGGAGGCGGCGGCACGGAGGACGTCGACCAGCGGGACCGGGCGGGTCCACCGGCGGCCCGGCTCCTCGCCCGCGAGGACGAGGAGGTTCTCGCCGTTACGGCGCATGCGGGTCGCGAGGTGGTCGAGCTTGAAGAGCGAGGACAGCTGGTCCGGGTCGGCCTCGCGCGACTCCAGCTCGGAGATGAGCGAGAGCTGGCGCTGGATGAGGCCCTGCGAGCGGCGCGAGAGGTTGGTGAACATCGCGTTGACGTTGCCCCGGAGGAGGGCCTGCTCGGCGGCGAGGCGGACCGCCTCGCGGTGCACGTCGTCGAAGGCCGCGGCCACCTGGCCGATCTCGTCGCGGGAGTGCACACCGACGGACTCCACGGAGGTGTCCACGTCCTGCGGGTCGGCCTCGGAGAGCTGCTTGACGAGCTCGGGCAGGCGTTCCTGGGCGACCCGGGTCGCGGTGTCCTGGAGGCGGCGCAGCGAGCGGATCATGGAGCGGGCCACGACGAAGGCGCCGACGAGCGAGACGCCGAGGACGAGGAGGACCAGCGCACCGTTGATGATCGCGTCGCGCTGCGACTCGTTCTTCAGCTCGCGGGCCTTCTGCTCCATGTCGTCGAGCAGCGAGAGCTCGATCTGCTTCATCGCCTGGATCTTGGTGTCGTCCTGGTCGTACCAGTCCATCCAGGAGCGGTTCTTCTCCTTGGCGAACTGCTCGGGCGTCACCAGCACACGCCGGGCGTAGTGCTCGGCGCTGGAGATCTCGGCGTGGCCCTCGTTGAGGGTCTCCGTCAGGTCCTCGGCCTTGCCCTGGTAGACGAGGTCGAAGGTCTTGCGGGCCTGGCTCTCGGCCTTCTGGGCGGACAGCGCGTAGAGGCGGTCGTTCTCCTCCAGCTTGCCGGCCTTGGTGTTGCTGTCGGGCAGCGAGTACGCGATGACCGCGCGCTGGATGGAGGCGTACTCCTTGGCGGAGGAGAACGCGGCCAGGGCGCGCGTGCGCTTGATCATCTCCGGGCTGGAGGTGGCCTGCGCCATGTCCTGGGAGAGGCTGAGCAGCGAGGTGATCAGCTGGCTGTACTCGGTGACCGTCTGCTGCGCGCCCGTCTTGTAGGCGGACTTGCGGATCTCTTCGAGGCCCGAGAGCTGGCGGCTGATCTGCAGGACGTTGTTGCGGATCGAGTCCAGCGTCTCGTCGCGGTTGTCCTCGTCGTCGATGTCCTCGGTCGCCGTGATGAAGGCGGCGGAGGCGGCGTCGGTGGTGTCGCGGACGCCCTGGACGAGGCTGTTGGGCTTGTCCGGGTTGTTCTTCAGCGGACCGGCCGACTTGTCGCGCTCCTCCTGGAGCGCCTGCGCGAGGTTGGTCGCCTGCTTGGTCATCGTCGTCAGCAGCTGCATGTGCTCCAGCTGCGCGATGTCCTGCATCGACTCGTTGATACGGAGGCCACCGAGCGAGGTGGCGGCGACGACGGGGAGCGCCAGCAGCGAGACCAGGCGCGTCGAGATGCGCCAGTTCTGCAGGGCGAGCCGGGAGCCGGGCCCACTGGGGGCCGCGGGTATCCGCTGGCCCTGGGGCTGGTCCTTGTCCTTGGGCTCGGCCTTCTTGGCCTTGCCACCCTTGCCCTTGCCCTTGGGCTTCACCGCGGCCGTGGGGTCGGAACCCGCCCCGTCCGCCGCCGGCCCCAGGTTCTGGGCGTGCTGGGGCGAGGAGCCACGGTCGTTTCCGCCGCGCGGCTCCTGCTCCGCCGCAGCGCTGCCATCCCTCTTGAAACGTCCCTGCACTAGCGTCGCAACCTCTGGACCAGGCGTCCCTCCGGTGAAGGGCGGGACGGTGTCGAGTCGTGGGGCACTAACGAGCCCCATGGTGGTCGTCGGTGACCGGCGCGTTTTCCCTTTCATACCGCCGCCCGGCGCTGAGTTGCGCCCTCTGCGCGCCGGCTGATTCCGCGGCGGTCCCCGGAATTCCAGCACAGTGCAGGATCTCCAACAAGGTGCGAGTACCGGCCCCCGTGATCCGTGACCGCCCGTGTCGACGGCGCTACAGCACGTGGACGGTGATTCGGGGCGAATCGGACTTAGCTTTATGAATCGCTTACGGAGTTGGCATGTCCCAGTCGCGATGATCGGGAGCGGAATGGCGCGTTCAGTGGCGCAATGTCCGTTTCCTGGTCCAGACTTGACTGTCGATTATGTCGGAATTGCCCGTCAGCTCGTGAGCAAACTCACATGCCCGGAGGCGGGAGTTCCAGAGTTTCCGGTGCGCTCCGATGTTTAGCCTGGCCCTTTACAGGGATGGCAAATCCGACAACCGCGCCGACAGGTGCCCGTCACCGACAAGGTTCCGACACAGCGATGAAGACGACGATGATGTTCCGCAACATAGCCAACCCGCGCCGCACCACCCTCGCGCACCTCAAGGACGCCGAGGAGCTGACCGCCGCGCCGGAGCTGCCGGAGCACTCCGTCGACCTCCCGACGCAGACCGCGAACCCCCGCCGCACCGTCCTGATGACGGCCCCCGCCGCCCAGACCGCTCCGTAAGCGCGCCGCCGGACCGCCCCTCCCGCCCGGGATAGCCTGGTGTGACCAGACTCCGGACACACCAGTGAGGGGCGAAACCTTCCCGTGCGCATCGCCAGGTTCTCCATCGACGGCAATGTCGCCTTCGGCGCGGTCGAGGGCAGCGCCCCCGACGAGCTCGTCCTCGACATCATCAAGGGCATCCCGTTCGCGGACTTCGAGCTGTCGGGTACGAAGGTTCCGCTGAGCAAGGTCCGGCTCCTGCCGCCCGTGCTCCCCAGCAAGGTCGTGGCCATCGGCCGCAACTACGCGGAGCACGCGGCGGAGCTCGGCAACGAGGTCCCCGAGGTGCCGGTCGCCTTCTTCAAGCCCTCCACCTCCGTGGTCGGCCCCGGCGACCCCATCGCGTACCCCTCCTTCTCCAACGAGCTCCACCACGAGGCCGAGCTCGCCGTCGTCATCGGCCGGATGTGCCGCGAGGTCCCGCGCGAGCGCGTGAAGGACGTCGTACTCGGCTACACCTGCGCCAACGACGTCACCGCCCGCGACGTCCAGCAGCGCGAGAAGCAGTGGGCCCGGGCCAAGGGCTTCGACAGCTCCTGCCCGCTCGGCCCCTGGATCGAGACGGACCTCGACCCGGGTGACCTCACCATCCAGTGCACGGTCAACGGCGTCCAGCGCCAGCTCGGCCGGACCAGCGACATGGTCCGCTCCGTCGAAGACCTGATCGCGCACGTCAGCGAGGCCATGACGCTGCTCCCGGGCGACGTCGTCCTCACGGGCACCCCCGCCGGGGTCGGCCCCCTCAACGTCGGCGACGAGGTCGCCGTCACCATCGAAGGTATCGGCACTCTCACCAACAAGGTGATCAAGCGTGGCTAACGCGACCCCCGTCCGCGTACGTTTCTGTCCCTCGCCGACCGGCAACCCCCACGTGGGCCTGGTCCGCACCGCCCTGTTCAACTGGGCCTACGCCCGGCACAACGGCGGCACGTTCGTCTTCCGCATCGAGGACACCGACGCGGCCCGCGACTCCGAGGAGTCGTACGAGCAGCTGCTCGACTCCCTCAAGTGGCTCGGCTTCACCTGGGACGAGGGCCCGGAGATCGGCGGCCCCCACGCCCCGTACCGCCAGTCCCAGCGGATGGACATCTACGCGGACGTCGCGAAGAAGCTCATCGACGGCGGCTACGCGTACCACTGCTACTGCACCACCGAGGAGCTCGACGAGCGCCGCGAGCTCGCCCGCCGCGAGGGCCGCCCGTCCGGCTACGACGGCACCTGCCGCGTGGTGACCGACGAGCAGCGCGCCGCGTACGAGGCCGAGGGCCGCACCCCGATCGTCCGCTTCCGCATGCCCGACGAGCCGATCACCTTCACCGACCTGGTCCGCGGCGAGCTGACCTTCACCCCGGAGAACGTGCCGGACTACGGCATCCTGCGGGCCAACGGCGCCCCCCTCTACACCCTGGTCAACCCGGTGGACGACGCGCTGATGGAGATCACGCACGTCCTGCGCGGCGAGGACCTGCTCTCCTCCACCCCGCGCCAGATCGCGCTCTACAAGGCGCTGATCGAGCTCGGCGTCGCCAAGGAGATCCCGGTCTTCGGCCACCTGCCGTACGTCATGGGCGAGGGCAACAAGAAGCTCTCCAAGCGCGACCCGCAGTCCTCGCTCAACCTGTACCGCGAGCGCGGCTTCCTCCCCGAGGGCCTGCTCAACTACCTCTCGCTGCTCGGCTGGTCCTTCTCCGCCGACCAGGACCTCTTCACCATCGACGAGATGGTGGCGAAGTTCGACGTGGCCGACGTGAACGCCAACCCGGCCCGCTTCGACCTCAAGAAGTGCGAGTCGATCAACGCGGAGCACATCCGCCGCCTCGACCCCAAGGCCTTCGCGGACGCCTGCGCCCCCTGGCTCCAGGCCCCGCACGCGCCCTGGACCCCGGAGCAGTTCGACGAGGCGGCCTGGGAGGCCATCGCGCCGCACGCGCAGACCCGCGTGACCGTCCTGTCGGACATCACCGCCAACGTCGACTTCCTCTTCCTCCCCGAGCCCGTCTTCGACGAGGCCTCCTGGGAGAAGGCCATGAAGGGCGACCCGGCGGCCCTGCTGACCACGGCGCGCGAGAAGCTCGACGCCGCGGACTGGAACAGCGCCGAGTCCCTCAAGGAGGCCGTCCTGGCCGCCGGCGAGGCCCACGGCCTCAAGCTCGGCAAGGCCCAGGCGCCGGTCCGCGTCGCCGTCACCGGACGCACGGTCGGCCTGCCGCTCTTCGAGTCGCTGGAGATCCTGGGCAAGGAGAAGACCCTCGCCCGCATCGACGCGGCCCTCGCCAGGCTCGCCGGCTGATCCCGGACGAGTCGTTCGTCACGTCCCCCGGCCCGGCGCCGGGGAGTCCCCAGGGGGCGGGGGGGGGGGGGGGCCGGGGGGGGGGCCCCCGCGGGGGGGGGGGGGGGGGGGGCCGCCCGACCCCCGCCCCCACCCCGGGCTCAACCACCGCCACCCCACACCA